>DATJSN010000001.1:0-119099 GCA_035504095.1 Phycisphaerae bacterium
GGGAGAGTTCGGCGTGGCCATCATCATCGCATACTTTCCACACGGCATACCCATCCAGATGTGGGTAAATCTGCAGGATATCGGGCCGCAGGCGGTTTATCCGCTGCTGTGGATGCTGATTCTTGTGGCCATGCCCGTTCCGCTTTTGCTGAGCCTGCAGGTGGAGCGCGGATGGGGGGGCTGGTTTAATGTGCTGGGAAAACTCTCCGGCTTGCTGGATCGATTGGCGCCCGTACGAAGCGGTGCATGTCCGGCGACGGCGGCAGGGAAGAGGGCTGAGCATCATAATCCAATACATATTAATATATTAATTTCATCGCCAGTAGCGCTCAAGGCGGACTTTTGTCTTCGCGGCATCACCGCGATAACCGGACCGACCGGCTCGGGTAAAACGACGTTGCTCAGGGCCATCGCCGGGGTAATCCCCTGTAAGATGACCACGGCGACGCACACCGCATTGGCAAGCCGACGGATGGGCTATGCACCGCAACAACCGCTGCTTTTTCCTCATTTGACGGTCTTGCGGAATGTCGCTTTTGGCCTTAACGGTCCGGATCGTCAGAGCCGCGCACGGCTGATTCTGGAGAAATTAGGCCTGGAACATCTGGATGAGAAAATGCCCGCAGCGCTTTCCGCCGGGCAGGCACAGTTGGTTTGCGTGGCCCGGGCGCTCGCGTGCGAACCGGACCTGCTGCTTCTGGATGAACCAACGGCGGCGCTGGATTTTGGAACCTCCGATGCTTTCATGTACATGCTGCGGGAAATGACCCGCACTGCAAACATCACCATACTGTTGGCGACCCACGACCGCGATATCGCTCGTGCGTCCGATGCCTGGCTGAGCATTGTCAATGGGGAACTGATTTGGAGCAGCCCCATTTCACAGTCGGAGATTCAAGTTCCTCTCGTGTATTAACGCGCAGATCCTGATACGTTTCTCTTTTATCCCTGCTCCGGTCCCGCACATTGGCCGTGATCGACGGCATCGCCGCGGGCAATGGCCAGGGCATGCGGCAGAACGTCGACCATCGCCTCAAAAAATTCCACCGCCCCGCGCGGCGAACCGGGCAGGTTGAGAACCAGCGTGCGATGAATCAAACCAGCCTCGCCGCGGCTTAAATACGCTCTGGGTGTTTTGGCCAAAGAGCGCAGTCTCGCGAGTTCCAGCAATTCTGATGCGCGCTTGTGCAGCAGCGGCAGCGTCGCCTCGGGCGTATTGTCGCGCGGCGATAGGCCCGTGCCCCCCGTGGTCAGAATCAGATTAACCGCCTGATTTCCCGTCGCCCATTCCCGAAGTTTGGCCTGGATAGCCGGGATGTCATCCGTCACGCATGCTGTATGGGTGATTTGGGCGTCAAGGTGCTTAAGCACCACTGCCGCGAGGGCCGGAGAACTGGTGTCCTGGGCTTCACCACGGCTGCATCGGTCGGAACAAGTCAGAATCGCCACGCGCCAGGTCATGACTTACTCCGTTTATAATCGCCGCGCGTGCCGCCGGTTTTTTCAAGCAATTGCACGCCATCGATTCGGATGGCCCGGTCCAGAGCCTTGCCCATGTCATATACCGTCAATGCCGCCACGGTTGCCGCGATCAGTGCTTCGATCTCCACACCCGTTTTCCAATGGGCCTCGACTGTTGCCTGAATTTGCACCCGCCGGCCCTTCAATTCCACATTAACCTGAATATGTTCCAGGGGAACAGGATGACACAAAGGAATAAGTTCCGCGGCTTTCTTGGCGGCCTGGATTCCCGCGAGCCGCGCTACTTCCAACACGCGCCCCTTGCCGACGGCATTGCGCCGGATTGCCGTGGCCAGCGGGGTGTTGATATGTACTGTAGCCATCGCCACGGCCTTCCGCGCGGTGATCGGCTTATTTCCTACACCCACCATCGCCGGCATTCCATATCGATCAATATGTGTTAATTTTACCCGCCTGGTCATGCGATGCTCCAGGAAACAAAAGGAAACGGACCGCGGCCCAGCACATTGGGCGGTACTTCAACAAAGCCGTCCGAGGCGGCTGCCGCAGGAATATCACCCGAGCCGGCATAGCGGATCAGCTCGGCCTGGCCAAAACCGACGATCCGCACCAGGCGATAATTCCATTTCTCATGCGGTTTGTTCAGCGGTTCGGTCAGCTCAACCTGGTGTTTTGCCGCGATGTTCTGTTTGCAACCCGCATAGTGCGCCAGGCACGGCAGAACAAACCGCCGCCATAATACCAGCACGGATACGGGATTCCCCGGCAGGCCGAAAAGCGCTTTCCCGCCGGCCAATGCCCCCAACACCGGACCGCCGGGCTTGATAGGCAGGCGATGAAAAATGATTTCTGCGGTTACTGAACGAACGGCATCCGGCATGAAATCGCGATGACCTTTCGATACGCCGCCCGTAGTCAATACCACATCCGCCATTTCCAATGCCGCCGCCAGGGTCTTGGTTATGGATTGTTTTTCATCAGCGACCTGTGACACCGATTCCAGCGCCAGCCACGGAACATGGGCTATGGCAGCGCATAATGCCGGTGAATTGCTGTCGGCAATACGCCATGGCGTCAAAAGTTCGCCGGCGGATGGTAATTCATCGCCGGTGGTAATCACGGCCACGCGCAGAACACGATGCACCTCAACGGCGCTTTTCCCGAACGCCGCCATCGCGGCAATCATCGGCGCGCTGATCATCGCTCCGCTTTTCGCCACAACCGAGCCGGCCGCGGCGTTTTCTCCGCGCCGCCGGATGTTATCCCCGATTCGCGTCTCTGCGCCGGGGGTCAGTTTGATGCGCCCGTCCTGTTCCGTCACGTTTTCGATGGGAATCACTGCATCGGCATCAATCGGAATCGGACTACCCGTGGAAACGCGCACCGCTGTATGAGCCTGCAATACAGGAGAAGCCTGTCCGATGCGCGCCTCGCTTTGCACCGGCAGTGCGGCATTAGTCACATCCGACAGCCGCACCGCAAATCCATCCATGTTGCTGCAATCAAACGGCGGACTGTCCCGGTTCGCAAGCACGTTTTCCGCCAGAATCCGTCCAATCGCTTCCCGGAGGACTACGGTCTCAACGCCAACCGCACTCAGGCGATGCGCCAGTTGTTCAAATGCGTCCTGGGGATGCGGCAATGCCATCAACGCGCTCTCGGTTCTTTGGGTCTCTAACAAAACAAGCCGGGAGCCGCGTTGGGCCGCAAATGGCCCAGATGCAAGGCGGAGGCCCGAAGCCGTATCCGAAGGATGATACATCGAGGGCCGACAACGCCGCAGATGGGCTGTTTGCGGCCCAACCCTTCGGGACGCGGTGCCTTTTGGCCCCATACCGCGTCGCTTCTCCTCGCTGTATTGTATTGTAATACTTGCATCGTCGAAGCTCCTTGTCTGGGACTAAAATTCCCAGCGTCGCGGTCCCGTCTTGTTTTGTTAGAGACCCTTAACAGTATTCACCCAGACAGGATGTTTCCAGATCGGCACGTCGCGCTTAAGAGCGTCAATAAACCAGTCCATTGCCGCCAGCGCCGGCCGGCGATGCATCGCCACGATCAAAAGTATAAATGAACACCTGCCCACCGGAACAAATCCGCGGCTGTGCAGAACTGTTATAGACTGCAGATCAAAATCACACATCGCTGAATCCGCAAGGCGTTTGAGTTCACGGCTCGCCATGGGCTCATAGGCGGTATAATCCAGCCCCGAAATGGAACGCCCGTCCTCCTGGGGCCGCACAATACCCTCAAACCGCACCACCGCGCCGGCATGAGCTTCAGGCGGGCCAGACCAACCAACGAGGGGTCCGTCCCGCAATTCAACTGTGATATTCATCCGCCGCTCACCGCATGAATCAGTGCAATTTCCTCACCGCCGGTCAATACGATCTCATCTGAAGCATAAGAATGGTTGACCGCTATACGTCCTGATGGGATAAGTTCCGCCAGTTGTGGATAGTGCCGCGCAATAGCAAGACGCAACGTACCGCAAGTCAGCGCTGCACCCGATTCCGGTATATGCAGTTCCGGGGAGCCAATGATCCGCGCCGCTGGACCAAAGAGTTTGACCGTCAATATCATATTTCAATTCCCATTGTTAACCCATCAATCGGCCTGGTCATAAAACATTATCCTCCAATGCCGGTCATCACCGCAAAACCGTCGTGCGGATGTTCCGCCATTTTTTCCGCTAGGGCTTGTGTCAGCAGTGCGTCAAAGAGTTCCGGATCATAGACGGGCCGCAGCGCCGGCAGAAGCGATCCTCGCGGTTGATCCATCAGGCATGGGAAAATGTCGCCCGTGGAGGAAATCCGCAACCGATTGCAGTTAGCGCAGAAATTGCAACTCATCGGAGTAATGAAACCAAGAGTCGCTTCTCGTCCGTCGCGCAAAGTAACGCGAAAATTCCGGCTGCTCGCGGGTCCCTGTTCCTGCTGCCGCCAGTCGCGAATCAGCGGCTCAATGCTTTTGCGGATGCTGGCCGCCGGAACATAATGGTGATGCCAATTGTCCGCCAATGGCCCCATGGGCATCAATTCAATAAACCTGAGTACCACGTCTCGATCGGCAGCGAAATTCACCATGGACTCCAACTGCCCGTCATTGATGCCACGCATTACCACCATGTTCAGTTTGATCGGCGTCAGGCCCGCCGCAATGGCCGCATCAATACCGGCGATAATATGCGATACGCCGCGTCGTCCGCTTAAGCGTTCAAATGTGGGCTCATCAAGTGTATCGAGACTGATATTTACACGTTTTAATCCCGCAGCCTTGCAGCTAAATGCCAGGCGATCCAGGGCCAGCCCGTTGGTGCTCATGGCCAGGTCAATATCAGGATGTTCGTCGGCAATCCGCTGGATGATTTGAGGCAAGTCCGCCCGGGCCGTTGGGTCACCTCCGGTAATGCGAACCTTCCGTACGCCGTGCAAATGAATGAAATGATCCGCAATATGTCCAAATTCCGCCGGTGTTAACATCCCGGGCGTGTGGTTCCGGTGAAATGCCGGGCGGCAATAGATGCAGCGCAGCTGGCAGGCTTGTGTAATGGATAGCCGTAGATATCCGATATTCCGGTTGCGTGGATCGCGCAGCATGGGGCACCACGATTCTTAAAAACCTGGACAATGCAGTGTCCACTGCCCGCTGTTATTCCTCGCCGTATGTTTTAAGACGCCGCGCCTTTATCGAAGTTCGGCGGATCCCGGTTGCCATTTACCCCATGAGTAATTTTAATAGTTCACATGCACAGCCGCAATTATTTATACCAAGCCTGACTTTTACTGACTTTTGGGTCTTAGAGGCGCTCAGGGAAACGTTGTAGATCGACCAGGCTATTATCGCTGATACAACGGCAGATAATGATAAGGGACGCACAAAGCCAGAATGGCCATGGAAGTTGCATATATCTTACCGCCCTGTTGTTCTATGCCGTCCGGTGGGGTCCAGGAACCATCCGGAAACTGCAAATCCAGCAACTGCTGGCGGATTTGTGGATAAATCTGGTTCCAATACTGGCCGCCAAGCTGATTGACGGCCTGGCTGCAATAATAAACGGCGTAAAAATAGAAATCGGAATTGGTGCGAAGCGGATTGGCTAACAGCCAGTCTCCGGCGTTCGTCGCCGCCGGGTCTTCATGACGTCCGAGAAGTTCCAGCGCCAGAATGCCTGTTCCGGATCGAGCCTGGTTCGGTCCACCGCCGATCATATAAGCGAATCCGCCCTGTGGGCACGCATCACGCTCGACAAACTCAATGCCGCGGCGAATTGCATCGGGTGGCAGGTCAGCGCCGCAATCCGCTGCGCCGCGCAGCGCCATAAGTTGCCAGCCGGTGCAGGAAATATCCGCATCCGTACTGTTGGGCTGATAGCGCCAGCCGCCGTCAAAATTTCCTCCTGAATTGTTCTGCGCCTGAAGAATAAGCCCCACCGCTTTAGACAGGGCCGCCGCCACGCGCGGCTGCTGCGTTGGATCGACCATGCCGTAGACTTCCGAAAGCATCACTGTGCTGATGCCGTGATCGTACATCTGGCCGTTGTGATCAATAAGATATCCATCGGGTTGCTGGATGCTGATGACCCAGTCGATCGCTTTATCAATCACATCATGATATGGACCGTGCGCCGGCGTATAGCCACGAGCCAGAAACGCCAGTACCGCCAGGGATGTCGCCGCAGGTTCTGTGCCCTCGGCGGAGGGAAAGCTGCCGTCGGCTTGCTGTTGGTTGGCCAGAAATGTTAAACCGCTGTCGATGGCACTGGCCACATTGGCCGGAACCGCATCATCAGCCCAAAGGCTCGGTGCTGCCCACAGGACAATAAGGCTCACAAAAGCCGGATAAAACATCCGCCAGGCGCCGGACCGCCAACGAATAAAATAATTAGTCATTGGAATTCATCTCAGCAAGACGAATGTAATAGTCACGAACCATTTCTTCATAGCCCGGTGGCAGATTTTGCCCCGCAGTATTCACCAGTTGCTGTTGTTCCAGCGGGCCAAGGTTCCGCCATTGTGCGGGGCTTATTCCCATTTGAGCAACCGTTGCCGGCGGCATGGAAGAGGGGGCTTTTTGATTGCCGCTGATGCCGCCTCCGCCGTGACCGCCTGGGTTGGCGGATGGAGAACCTTGTGTACCTGAAGAACCCGTGGAGCCCATGGCCATGCCGCCTGACGCACCAGGATTTCCTGACCCGCCGCCCGATGAGCCCGTGCTTTGCAAATTCGCGCCGGCGGCTTGTGCCTGAGCCAGATTATTAGCTGCCCCGGAGAGCGCCTCAGCTGCCTGCTGCGCCGCGGCGGCATTCCCGTTGGCTGCCTGTTGCTGAAGTTGCAGTGCATTTTGAATTTGCTGCGCCGCGGACATTACATATTGTTGGGCCGCTGCCTGGCCGCCATTCCCCTGAGCGCTAGCCGAACCGCCCATTTGCCCGCCTGATCCGCTGGATTGGCTTTGTCCATTCTCAGCGGATGACTGTCCGGAATTTTGTGATTCCTGCCCGGCCTGCCCTTGTTGACCCTGGCCACTCTGTCCCTGTTGTCCGCCTTGAGCCATTTGCCCGGATTGCGGACTGCCGGAATTCTGTCCGGAATTTTCTGCGGCCTGGCCGTTCTGCGCCGATTGCTGGCCAGTCTGTCCCTGTTGTCCCTGGCCGTTTTGATCTGAACCCTGAGCGCCTTGTTCCGGCTGTTCATTTTGTTCCTGCTGATTTTCAGAGCCGGATTGATTTTGCTGATTATCGGCGTTGGCCTGCGCATTATTAAGCTGTGGAATATTTTGCATCTCTGGTGAATTCTCCGCGCTGTTGAGTGCTTTCTGGGCGGCCTGCATGTGTTCCATGGCCTCAAGCTGATTTTGTTCCGCGTCGGCACTGCCGGGCCGGCTGCTGCCGGCTTGTGCTTGTGCTTCCTGAGCTTCATTCATCTGCTGCTGGGCATTGGAAAGATTTTGGGCAAGATCAGGCGATGTATTCTGAACCTGTTGGGCGATTTGCCCGGCCTGATTTGCCGCGGAAGCAATTTGTCCCGGCAATTCACCAGGGGTATTCGGCGTCACCTGCCCCGCGTTCTGCGCCTGTTGAGCTAATTGGGCCGTCTGCTGGGCTAATTGGTTCTGGCGTGCGGCCAGATCGCTCGCTTGCTGGCTCAACTGATTTAATTGATCGGCCGGCGCCAGCTGCGGCTGCGACGCCGCATTCATCAGTGACTGGACCTGTTGTAAATCACTTTGAGACTGCTGAAGCGCCTGCTGAGCCTGCTGGGCGTTCTTCCAGTCAGCCGCGTCGGCGGCCTGGCCGGCCTGATCCACGGCCTGAGTAAGTTCGTTTTGTTCCTGGGGAGTTAAGCGGTGGTTGGATAATTGTTCCGCCGCCGTTTTGAGTTCCGTCGCCGCTTTTTGCGTCTGCGCAAAACCCTGGGTAAGACTCTGATTATCAGCGGGGTTCTGCAATTTCTGGGAAGCGGCGCTGACATCATCAGATATTTGCTGCATCTGCTGGGCCGTCGCTGCGTTCTGTTGCTGAATCGTCTGTTGATCCTGCTGCTGTTGGGCTGAAACCCTGGCGAGGCGATCCAACTGGTGATGCACGTTGGTGAGGTTTTGGGCAATATTATTCTGTCCGTCATTGGCGGCGGAATACTGCGCATCAACCAGATCAGCCACTGTGGCATTCATCGCGTCATTGCTGGGTGCTGTATGAGGTGCATTAGGATCAACGGCGGCGCTGGATTGGTTGAACTGCTGAATATCCTGATTTAACAGCGCCTGTTGCTGAGCCAGTTTGTTGCTCTGATAATTTCCATTCAACTGAGTATTCACCGCTGATTGCTCGGAAATGATCTCAGACGTCTGCTTTTTTAACGCGTCAATCTGCGGTTGAACTTTCGCCGCCGCGGGCGTTTGAAGGATGGTGTTCTGTTTGATCAGATTTTGTACATTTCTGGCCAGTTGCCCCTGTTTGTTCAAGGCGTCGGAAGAATCCGGATTATCGGCGATTTCCTGCGCCACCTGCTGTTGCTCCTGGGATAGTTTCGATACATTGTCGGCGATTTGCTCCCGATTGCTTTGAGCCGCGAGATTCTGCGCAAGTTGCTGAAGCTGCGTTGTGGCGCTGCTCAATGCGTTTGCGGATGAATTCAGATCGCTGGAGCGCTGCTGAGGAGATTGAGCGTCGCCCAGCGCGGCGGCGGCGATTTTATCCGCCGCCGGAGCCACTGATTCTTCGGCGATTTTTTGTGCCTGCGCTGCGGCGGAAGACAGCGATGAATTCTGGTTGTTTTGCGCTGCAGAGGTTAAATCGCGAGCCGTCTGTGCCGTCAGGTCGGCCATCAACTGAGTGTTCTGCAATTGCTCGTCGCTCAGCGCCTGATTCGGCGGCAGCGAACGCAACGAATCGATGTGACGCTGAACCTGCTGAAGGTTTTTAATGGCCTGATGAATTGCCTGGCTGAATTCTTCCGCCCGGGCCTTATCCTGTTGCTGCTGGTAGCCATAGGGCAAGTGGCTGTCAATGATCAATTCATATACATCCGTATGGCTGGTCTGAGGCGCTGGCTGGCGATTGTCCGTTGCCTGAAGGTAATAATCGATGCGTGTGGCGCTGGGCTGGTCCGCGAGCATCATCTGATCGGGAACCGACAGATTCCACTGGCTGGAAAATCCCGTGGTATTTTCCTCGGGAAGCCTGATCTCATAGATGTGACCGCTGGATTGATCCACGGAAACCACGGCCTGAACGTGGGTTAATCCGAAATCATCACCGGCGGTATACAAGACCGGCACCACGTCGTCCGGGCGGACTTTAATGTTTTTCTGGGGGCTGGTAATCGCGATCATCGGCGGCTGATCCGGAACCGCGATGATCGGCCAGGGATGATCCGAAGCATTGGCAACGCCCTGGGGATTCACCAGTCTGATTTGATATGTGGTGGAGGCCAGGACGTTAATGACCGCCTGATATTTCAAATCGTCAACGAGCTGGAGCGGCTGATCTATCTCAGGCGTTGAATCACTGGCGGCGACACTCAGGCGACTCAGATCAGAAAGCGGCTGGTTCGTCTGGATCACAATGCGAACTTCCGTACCGGTAAGCGCCTGAATTTTCCAATCCGGCCCGGTGGTAACACGGTCCGGCAAACCGGTATAGGCCGGATACTTATAATGCAATTCCACAGTCGCGATCTGCGGACGCGGAATCATCTGTACCGTGTACCAGGGTGAAGACTCCTCCGTGGAAGAAACCCGGTAACGAAAGCCGGACTCAACGTCGGGAACGTCCAGTCGACGGCTGGTTGGCGAAGTCGGCGACATGGCAAGCTCTCGGCCGCCGCCGGAAACATATTGGAGTTCCACGCTGAAATTATTGTCCGACGAAGCCGTCCCGGCTTTGGGGCCGGTTGCGGTGTCGGAAGCAGTGATTTCGAATAAATTTCCCTGGCCGACCACTGCATCGCCTGGTTGAACTATAAAAGCAATCGGTTGCTCGGCGACATAGCCTTGCCCGGGTGTGAAAATCCGCTGGAGTCCCAGGGCGATGGTTTGTGGAGCGGTGCTGCCAAAAATAATCCACAGCACAAGCACCGGCACGCAAAAGGCGCCGCGAATCAACACGGATTTGATGGACAGAATTCTTGCCGCGTTGATATTTTCCGCTTCGATGCAGGCTATTCGGATTACCTTATCCACCATTTGCCGGGAAACGTACCGATCGTCCGGCGGATTTTCAGAAAAATCGACGGCGGAAATAATGCGCTCCTCATGTTCCGGTTCGCGCTGTTCCACCAGACTTGCCGCTTTATACAGATCGATCATTCGAAACGCGGGGAAGAGCTGCCGGTATGTCAGATAAATAAACCCGATCCAGAGAATCACTGCTATTGTCCAGAGTAAAATCACTGGAGGCGAATTCATCGAGCCCAGGATTAAAGCGGCGAATAAACCAATTGAACCGGCAAGCAACAGAATTCCCAACGCCCCGGAAATAAGCTCCAGCCATAATCTCCGGTCTGCAACACGCTGCAACTGCTCGGCCAATACATCGGGCGTTTCAGGCATTGTTTGGAGATTTTGATTTTCCATCTATGCCGCCCCTGAAAAATTCCATCCACCGTCTATATTGTATCAGTTCATATATTGTATCAATTTGCGGACTAAACCATTCCCGCGATCTTGCGGATAGCCCATTCCGCAGTAATCAAAAACACAAAGATCGCCAAAAACAAAATATGAAGTAAATGCGTAAATTCGCTGTTCATATTAACGAAAAACCCCGTTTCCTGCGGAATGTCCAAAGTGCGTTCCAAAGGCGGCATCAATGACGCTAATTGATTGGCAAAAGCTCCAGGCATCATCAATCCGCCGCCGGCGGATGCCAGCCGAAGCATATCCGCCGGATCACTGGATGGATCAAGCGATTCCAAATCGGGTTGTGGATTGATTTGAATGGTCAGTTGCTGTGCTGCCGCGGTTGGATCGGCGCGCAGGCGCTGATCCACGCCGCCGCCCTGGAGTCTTATGGAGTAATGCCCCGGGGGCAGGCCGGATAAAGTACCGGAATAAAATCCCGGTCCGGAATTGGAAGCGAGCATGGGGGCGCTGGTTGCCTGGGTTTCGATCGTCGCCGCGCCGCTCGGCGTTGCGGTGACCTGGAATGTAAGTCCGGAAAGTGGCAGCAGATTATCGCCCAGAACGCGCGCCGCAACATGAACAGGATCACCGTATGTATATGTGTCCTTATCAGTTCCAAATCGGACGAATTTACCCCCCGCGGGCAGATCGTTGCCCGAGCACCAGCGGACAACTTGCGCCCAGAAATCATCGAAGACATTTTCTCCCGCGACATAACGAAGCCGCCAGAGTTCGTCGCTGGCCAGGTAAAGTACGCGGCCGGCGCCGACGTTCATCTCGGTCAGCAGCGCCTGGCTTTTATCCTCCTGAATATTTTCCTCATCGCCGGCGGCCTGCTGATCGGGCGAATTGCCGCCGCCCAGCGACCAGATCACATTGGCGTTGTCGCGCGCCGTCGTATAAGCGCTGTGGGAATACCAGCGCGACATACCGGCCCAAAGCGCCTCATTCTGAGTTGAATTTGCACCAAACTGCGCCAGGTCCGACGCCGCACCTTCAACGGTAATTGCGGGAACAAAGCCCTGGTCATCCTGCTGTTCGAGTATGTCCGGCGGCCAGGCCTGATCGAGCCGAACGGGTATCAGGTCGGAAAGCGGCTGAGCATTGTACGCCTGCGGCATGGCATTCTGACCCGACAGAAGCACCAGCGCTGCGCCCTTCTGGGCGACGGCATAAACGATGGCCTGCTGATCCGCGTCGTTAATGCTGTCCGGTCCCACGTCGCCGAGAATAATCAGGTCATAGGCCCCCCAGCCGGCGTTACCCTGTGGGAGGACCTGAGCCATATAACTGGGATTGTCCGGCGAGGCCTGTACGGGCGCCGGAAGTTGCACACCCTGAACCGGCGCGGGATTTTCCAGCACGGCCTGCAAATGTATCCGGCTGTTGCGGGAAAGATAATTGATCAAATACTGATATTCCCAGCGCGGCTGGTTCTCAACCAGAAGAACCTGCAATTTATCCCTCCGGACAGCCACCATAAATTCGCGTTCTATCGGTTCCTGGTCGGCGACTCCCTGCGGCGGTTCAACGCGTACTTCGTAGTGATATACGCCAACATCGCCGGGGTTATCCGAAAATTGAACCGACTTGACGTCATCATCAGAATCGGAAAAAGTCACCTGCCTGTCGATTGGTTTGTCGTCACGCAATAACTGAACGGTAATGGGTCTGCCCATCAGTTCCTGCATATGAATGGCGACTGTCGCGTTTACCGTTTGATCCTTGTACACCCATTGGGGGGCGTCAACGGCGTCAATCTGAACGCTTGGAGGTGAACGATCCGATCCGATGCAAATAGTGAACGTGTCTATGCCGTCGGCGGCAAGCAGTCGCGCTATCGGTTCGGGGTCGTCGCCGACATTCTGGCGGCCGTCGGAAATCAGGATCACGCGCGCCGGTTCCGGCGTTGTTTGAGCCTGGGCCACGGTGGAAAAAGCGGAGGCAATATTTGTTGAATCTCCGTTGGCCGACAGGGCGCTGGAAAGAATTTCGTTGGCATTGGCATTGTTCGGGATCGGAAAGCTTGTGGCTCCGCCGGCAAAACTAACCACCTGAACGCGATTTTGGGCAATCACTGAGGCGAGGCTTTGCTTCTGGGAATTTTGCAACATCTCCAGGGCAAGCTGGCTGCGGCTCATGGCGCTCACGCGGTTAAGCGCGTCAACCACGACAGGATCGGACTGATGAACGGAAAGGAATTGCTGATCCGCGGCTTCGGCTGCGTCATTAAGGTCGCGCATAGCCCCGTCGACGCCGGCAAGCAGGGCGGAAAAGGACAGCAGCCCGGCGCCGCCGGACTGACGGATGGCGTCAATCAAAGCCCCGGTGTCCTGATCCAGTGAGGCCAGATCATTGTTGACCATCCGCGCACCCTGGCGGCCGGAAAGTTCATCCGTCAGATCGCCCAGCTTTTGCCGCCATTGAGTCAGCGCGTTGACCGCGGAATCAATCTGTTTTTGTCGCGATGCATTGTCGGCGGCTAAAGGAATATTTTGCACTGCATCCTGCTGTTGCTGCAAAAGTTGCCTCAGGATATTTAATTGCGCCAGGTCGCGATCAAATTCATCAGACCAAAGTGAATCGGGAATATATCCCAGGCTGCAGGCCCAGCGCAGGCGTTCTTCAGGCAGGGCCTGCGGGTCGGTGAACGACATTGATTTGCTGCGATCGAGCAAAAGCCAGAGCGTGCCGGGCATGTGCTGGGTGTTAATCCACTGAAAGGAAGGCTGCAAAAGAATAAAGCCCAACAGCAATATCAAAGCGACGCGCAGCAGCGTCAAGGGCACGATCGCCCATGCGGGTGCGCTGCCCCGCTGGGCAAAGTAAAGAAAAACAATCAGCCCAACGGCGATGATCATTCCGAAAATAATCAGCCATAAAGGAATCGCCGGATGAACTACGACGTGCCAGGGACCGGCAGGCAAGGGATTATCCGTCGTCTGGTTCATAAGGGCCTCAAAGAGAATTTTAACGTGGAAGAGGGCTGACCCAGAGAATCCATTCAATAGCGTGCATTCTATGTTGAGAGTCGACGGCGTCGCCGACGATGTTTCCTGCGCCGTCGATGCAAACCGCCTGAGACTCGATAAAGCCTTTGGGCAAATAGCGCGACAGGTCCGTAGCCATGGCATTGCCACCCCATAACAAAGCGTGCCATTCGTCGGAACCGACGGGCATACCGCGGCCTACCTGTTCGGCACCATTGGTCGCAAGGGCGGCGGATGAGGAAAAGCCCTGGGGATTTAAATCAATGCTCTTAGTTGGGGCATTGGGAGAAATGATCCAAAGCAGGGCATGGACATCACGATTGGGAATAATTTCCCCGTAGCCAACTATCTGGTTACGGGCGATGCCGATGGCCCAGGATTCAACGATTTTTTTAGAATTGAGATCCACCGCGCTTTCTCGAGTGGATTGCCAAAACAGAGCATGAGTATCGCCGCTGAGGGTTCGGCCATAGCCGGCTTCGGAGTTGCTCCAGATGCCGTAGGCAAAAGACCAGCGAAAACCCCAGGGATTCAGATCCAGGACGCTTTGCGGTGAGGAGTTCCAAAGCAGAGCATGAGGAACGCCGGTGGAGATAAGTCCGTAACCGATTTGCCGGCCGCCGGAAACGCCTTCGGCGACAGACATAATGAATCCCGACGGATTCAGATCGATGAGATTTGGGGAATTTGAATTCCAGAGAAAGGCGTGTGTATTGGGCTGACTGGCCCCAGAGACGCCGCAACCGACCGCCTGGGTATAGGCGACGGCATAGCCGGCGGAATCTTCGAGTTCGGCGGTGCTTAGGTCGATGGGTTTATGATTGGGACCCGACCAGAGCATGGCATGACGTGAAGTGGTAAGTCCGGATTCAGGGATGGCCCAGCCGGCAATCCGGTCGCCGACAATTCCTGTGGCGCAAGATTGCCTGTATCCGGGCGGCGAAAGATCAACAATCTGATAGCCTGAAAGCGAGTCAGAACCGCCAACAGCAACGGCAGAGGAACTTCCGGTAAGTCCACTTTGTCCATAGCCTGAAGCGCCAAGAGCGGCGTTTGCGGCGGCGAAACAGAGAAGAGAAATTCCAGACTTTGTTTTTGCCATCTTATTTATCAGCAGGAGCTTTCGCCGGCTCGGTGCCGGGGGCCTGTGCGGGAGCTGCGCTAGCGGATGCTCCGGCGGCGCGAGGCACTTCCTTGAGTAGACGGTCGATGATTTTATCGCTGGTAATTCCGGCGGCTTCAGCGCTAAAGGTAGTCAGTACCCGATGCCGCATAACCGGATGGGCCACGGCCATAATATCGTTGGTGGTCACATGCATGCGGCCGTGCAAAATGGCGCGGGCCTTGCCGGCGAGAATTAAAAAGATGCTGGCGCGAGGACCGGCGCCCCATTGAACCATTTCGCTGATCCACTCCAGGGAATCCTTCTGATGCGGACGCGTGGCCCGGACCAGGTCGCGCGCAAACTGATAAACGTGGTCGGCGGCGGGAACGCGGCGGACGATCTGCTGGAGGCGCTGAATGGCTACGCCATCCAGAAGGCGCGTGAGCGTGGGACTGTAATTGGACGTGGACTGCTTCATGATCTGAATTTCTTCCTGCGGGTTGGGGTAGTTCACAATGGTCATGAACATGAAGCGGTCGAGCTGCGCTTCGGGAAGCGGATATGTCCCTTCCTGCTCGATGGGATTTTGCGTGGCCAGAACAAAAAACGGCGATGGCAGGTCGTATGTGTTTTCGCCGGCGGTGACACGATGTTCCTGCATGGCTTCCAGAAGCGCGGCCTGGGTCTTGGGCGGCGTACGGTTGATTTCGTCGGCAAGGACGATGTTGGCGAAAATCGGGCCACGAACAAAACGAAACGCCCTGCGGCCGGTGGTGCGGTCTTCTTCGAGCACGTCCGTGCCGGTGATGTCGGAAGGCATCAGGTCAGGCGTGAACTGCACGCGCTTGAATTGGAGATTCAGAACATCGCTGATGGTTTTGACGAGCAGTGTCTTGGCCAAACCGGGGACGCCGACCAGAAGTACGTGTCCCTGGCAGAACATCGCCGTGAGAACCTGTTCGATTACTTCCTGCTGGCCAACGATGACGCGCGAAAGTTGCTGGCTAATGACCTGATAAGCCCTGGCCAGATCGGCGACGGCCTGAACATCGGAATTGGTTACGCGCGGCACGCCGGGCGGTTGCTGGGGTTGGGGCATCGGCGATGGGGCAAAACCCGGGCTGGGAATCTGGCTGGCAACCGGGGGATGCGGATTGACCGGCGGCTGTTCGCCGGGGCTATCCGTAGCTTGCGACATAATTGAAGACTCCGCAGCAGGCTATAGCAGGCTATTTGATATTTATACCGTTTTTAAGGCAACGGGGAAACAATGAACTATAACCTGTGACTTGGCCCGTTGTAGTCTAGTCCTGAGTTTCGCGGTACCCATGGCGGATCCCTGATCTGCGGTTAATGATCGGGGGATTCTTTCGTAATTAATTTAAATACTTTTCCATTCCACTCATAAACGCTCTCTGGTGCTTCTGACGCAGAAACATTCCAGGCTGCTATAAACCTCGGCACATGATTTAAACTCGACCATCTGTAGCCACTGCCGTCGGCGATTCCGACAAGTACAAAGCCGGGATCGGGATTATCCGGGTCTTGTGGGCTCTTTTCCCACGGTATGAGAAGATAGAAACGGCCATTACCCGTATCACCACGAACACCATCATCTACATTTTTCCCATTATTAAAAATATCGTAATCATGCACCGTGATCACATACACTGGAGGCAAATTTTCTTCATAGAAAACGTCAATTTCACTGTCTGCGGCCAGTTGAAAAATATGGTTCTCGCTTACTGTCTCTGAATCGATCTCGCCATAGGATTCATTGATGGCGATATATCTGAAAAGATCATGGTAGTTAGAAAAATAAATTGGCGCAGTCAATTCATTAACAATAGTGACGTTTTCATAGAGCGGCGCGGCAGGTTTAGATGCACAACCCGCGAATAAAAATGCCGCCATCAGGCTGACAAGAGTAAAAAATCCAACTTTATTCACGGCAAACTCAAATTATAAAGATTTCAGTGGTTTCTTGGAAAAATTTTCCGTCACTGCTTCCCAAAACAAGAAATGGTTTTACTGTTTAACTTATAGAAATCTCTTATGAAAGTCATACTGAGTTCATGCTTTATGGAAATCATTTTCATTGCACGCAATCTCCGTGTAGTCGGATAAATCGACTGGTTCCATCCGGAGCGGTCATACGCAGCAGAACAATGCCTCCGGATTGTGGAAGAACAATACCTGATTTTTTTATGACAACTGTACCTTTCACGTACTTGTCTATGACCGTTTTTGGTGTACCGGAAGTAAAAGTGCCCAATAAAAGATCAAAAGCTAAAACCCGTTCATCAATCGGCCAGATTTGATATGTATAAATGCCGGCCACCGTATCACGGATGTTATTAAGCGTATCCTGCGGAGAAACTCGTTCACCACCGAGATCTACAACGGCATCATCGGGAGGGTCTCCGTAAAAAGGGTAAAAGCAAACACTTCCATCAGGTTCGGTCACATGGCCGATCCAATAATCACTATCCGGATCGTTACGGTCCATGGAGTCAATGGTGACATATCGATTAACCACTGTCTGGGGCGTGCCGGTATTAAATGTGCCTTCCAAAAGGTCGAAAGCCTCCATGCGTTCTCCCATCGGACGTTTCTTGTCGGTATAGATGGCCGTCGTCGCCGAGCGAAAATGATCCAAAATGGTTTCCGGGGAAACAAAGTTACCTAGATTGTTGTTTGGATTTGAGGTCACAACTATGGCAAGCGTATTTTTGACGTCCTGCGTTTTGGGCAATGTTAACGCGAAAATCGTGCCATGGTCTTTGTCGCCGCCAATATGCGCCATGCCATAGAGGGTTGAATTCAAAAGTAAAAGATCACCTTCCGGGTTGTCACCTCCATCTCCATAGAAAGAATGCAAAATAGTTTCAACGCCGGTGTTAATGTTGTAGGCAAAGATCGTGCCTTCATCAAAATAGGCTCCGCCGTATTCGGTCATACCGTAGAGCATTGAGCCTGATTGGATCAAAGAACCATTGGGCCTGGCTCCATCATCATTGCAGTCGTAAAACGAATGTAGGACAGTTTCGCTATCATTGGCGAGATTAAAGGAGAATATCGTTCCATCATTATTCTCGCCGCCAAGGCGCGTCATGCCGTAGAGCGTGGAGCCCGATTGGATCAGCGAACCCTGCGGCCCGGCACCGTCATTTTTAAAAGCGCCGAATACATGCAGGACAGATTCAATACGCAGAAGGTTTTCCGGACCGCCGCTGGCGTTATAGGCAAAGATCACACCGTGATCGTCAATTCCGTCATTATCACCATTTCCATCATTCCAATTAACATCGGTGTTATCCCTAGTCATGCCGTAGAGTATTGGCCCTGATTTTATCAGTGATCCGCCGGGACTGATTCCATCGATGATCTGGTAATCGAATGAATGTAGAATAATTTCAACGCTGGTATTGATGTTATAGGCGAAAAGTGCACCATCGCCGTCGGCGCCACCAGTTTGAGTCGTGCCGTAAAGTGTTGAACCTGATTGAATCAGCGAACCCCATGGCCCATCTCCATCGCCCGAGCTGCCGAACGAATGCAGAATAGCTTCGGTTTTATTTGTTCTGTTGAAAGCAAATATTGTTCCGGCATCGTGGATGCCGCCCTGACAGGTCATACCGTAGAGGATTGAGCCTGATGCAATTAGTGAGCCACTAGGCTTGACTCCATCAGATGGTCTGTCGCCGAACGAATGCAGAACGGTTTCCACGCCGGTATTGATATTGTAAGCAAATATTGTGCCTTCATCATAGGCTCCGCCTTCACAGGTCATGCCGTAGAGGATAGAACCTGATGCAATCAACGAGCCATCAGGATCATCGCCGTCTATGGGGTAGCCGGCGAAATTATGAAGCACTTTATAACTTGGCACTGCAGTGGAAGATATCGTCGGAGCATAAAACTTATGATCAGCGTCGTCAGAAACAACGGATTGTATAGCAGCTGGTTGCGTCGCCGATGATTCAGCCATGGTTACGCTAACGCTGAGGGCAAGAAGTAAAAAAGCAGTGAGGGTAAAAAGTCTATGTTTGTGCACTTTATACGCTTCCATGCGACCGATGGATTGTAACATAGAGTCTTAGTAGATTTCGTGTTTTTCGTGGCTCAAAATCTCTCTGGCAGAGGCTCTTAACGCTGATATAATGATGAGCCCGCATTATGGCGGGAAAATAGAGAGCATTCATGCGACTGACAGATATTCTTAAACCTGAATATATAAAAGTTCCATTGGCGGCAAAAGAAAAAAAAGCGGCAATCAGCGAACTGGTTGATTTGCTCGCCCAGTCACATCAGATTCAGGACGCCGGACTTGTATTAGCCAGCGTGCTGGAACGCGAAGCGACACGCACCACTGGCGTAGGGCATGGCCTGGCGATTCCGCATAGTAAATGTGCGGGTTTAAATAAGCTGGTCATGGCGATTGGCAAACCACGAGAGCCGATCGATTTTCAGTCCGTGGATGGTCTGCCGGTGTTTCTGATTGTGCTTTTGGTAAGTCCGCCGGAACAAACCGGTGCTCATATTCAATGCCTGGCGCGAATCAGCAAGCTGATCATGACCGGGGAAGCATTCCGGGCACGACTTAAGGCGGCGAAAACTGCGACCGAAGTATACGACGCGATCGTGGCCCAGGAAAAAATGCTGGATCCAGTGGGAGCATAATTCACTCAACCCTGTCGTGACTCGAACACAATCGGGGAAACAGGACGCTTACCGTAATTTTCGTGAATGTGATAACTACACTTAAGCCGCTACGGCCAAGTCTTCTCGCTTTCGTCGGAATGTAACTTTTGATCTGGCAAAGGGTTAAAGAAACGTTTGGAAACTTTCTCATCAATACTGCGTTAATAGCCATGTTAGAGATATAGGACGCGAAAAAGTAATAAAAATCGCAGTTTTTTTGATATTGATTACTTTAAGATGATATAATTACTGTTTCACAAAGCAATTTAGTGGTGGCAACTGTGGCAACTTATATCAAGCAAATAGGGAGACGGACTATGAAATCCTTTACGCGCCTCAGGATTGTGGCACTTTGTTTACCCGCTGTTATGGCCATGGGAATCTCTGGTATTGCGGCGAATGCAGATAACATTACCGTTCTGGCAAACTTTGCCGGGTCGGGCATCGACGATGGCGGCCCGGGCGGCGTAAACGGGAGCCAGGGTTCTGACGAATCGACAGTCTCGGGACAGGCGGAATTCGAACTCGACAGCACGACGAATCAATTGCTCGTTTATCTGACGAACACCACCGCGGCAAGTCAGATGTACACAACTCACGACCTCCTCGATTCATTGGGATTCGATCTTACAGGCGTGAGTCTGGAAACAAACAGCAACCCGAATCCTGACAGCAACCTTGTCGCAACAGCCACCGGCAAAACCGCCGGCGTTCCCAGCGGTACCGCGGTGACCGACATATCTGCCAGCGAAAATCTGGACACCGGGTGGGGCGCTGCATCAACAACCCCTTCGGTAGAATTTGGTGATGATTATTTTGTGACTGCGGCGGCAAGTTTCGATATCACTCAGTCGCTTAATGACACAACTTTGGACGATAACGCTTATGGAATCATTCCGGCGATCTCGAATGTCGCGAATGCAGACAGTTTTTCCTCGCACACTTACTATACATATGGCACGCTGGAAACGGCGTTTAATCTCGTCGGAACTCCTTCGGCCAGCTCATTTTCATTTTCGGATGTTCAATTCTTTTATGGCGGGCCTACTACGCCTGACCAGGACCCCTATGAACTGGGTGACGCCAATGGGTATGCATCTGGTAGTCCCGCTCCGGTCCCGGAGCCGGCATCAATGGGCCTCATGATTTTTGGCTCGCTATTCCTGCTGCGCCGCAAAGGGAAGAAAGCATAGTTCACAGTTCCCTCTGCATGGCATAGGGCTACACCAGGTTTTTGCACAACAGTACTTATGATTAATCGTGACTATTCGAGCAGTTCCACTCCAGCTATAGCGTCCATGTCGCTTGAAGCGACCCTTACGGGTTGGCACAGACGGGGTCGTCCGCTGCGTCATCGCTCCGCGACGGGGTTTTGCAAACCCGCCTTGTCGCTCTTCCTTGCGGCCAATCCCGTCTACACCAACGCAGACGCCATATCTATAGTGGAAATGCTCTAGGATATCGATTGAACTATTTACGGCTGGTTTTGCATCTTTCGCACAATAGTCTGCTTGGCCGGCAATTTCAGGTTCCAGGTCATACCTAACAGCGCCATGCTGCGGATGATCATGTAGCTTACATCGACCTGCCACCAGCGTAAGCCGTGACGCGCCGAAGTGGGAAACGCATGATGGTTATTATGCCAGCCTTCTCCCAACCCAATCCAGCCGAACACGACGTTGTTTTTACTATGATCCGTGGTGCGATACGGACGGCTCCCCCAGATGTGACATACCGAATTAATGCTCCAGGTGACATGGTGTACGACAAAAATCCGCACCAGGCCGCCCCATATCAACCCAAGTATGGCGCCGATCCAGGACCCGGTCAACACCCCTCCCAGCAGGAATGGCAGGACGAGCCCCAAAGTCACCCAGAGAACAAAAAGTCTGCTCAACCATCGTAGATCGCGATCGCGGTTCAGATCGCCCACGTAACGCGATAAATCGGGTATATCAGGCTGGAAAAGCCAGCCGACGTGCGCGTGCCACAAACCTTTGACAAACCCGATAAACCCCTCGCCATGAAGATGCGGCGAATGCGGATCGCCATCACGATCGGAAAGCTGGTGGTGGCGGCGGTGTGTGGCCACCCATTTAAGCAGCGGTCCTTCAACCGCCATGGAACCGAATATCCCCAAAATAATTTTGATGATGCGGTGGGTTTCAAAGGAGCGGTGTGTAAACAGGCGATGAAATCCGATGCCTACGCCGCCGATGGTAATCACATACATGCCGGCCAGAAGCGTTAACTCTACCCAGCTAAATCCATGATCCCACATCAGGGCAATGGCCAAAATCAGGCCGAGAAAAGGGACAACCACGGCCAGCAGGGTTACGATCTGAATGGCGGGGGAAATGGGATGCAACTCCTCCTCGTCGTGCTGGGCATGAGGAGCATCTTCAAGAATCGAATCTCGTGTTGCTATAAGCCAGGAATCAGGAGTACTAGTGTTAATGGTGGTGGTCATTCATTTCCGTTCAGCCGTCCCTGGTCTAATTATCATTGTAAACAATCAGAATCCAAATTACCAGCGATGTGAGGCGCGATAGCGGCGAATCTGAGCATGTTAAGTGATCGGGGCGACAGGATTTCGCTGCGCGGCGCCTGCGGCGTGAAGCTGCGACCAGACGTTCTCGCTGTGTTCGCTCGCGGTCGCAGGTTCAAGTCTTATCACCTCCAAATGCAAAAGGGTCACCATAAAGACGACCCTTTCGCATTCGGGGCGACAGGATTTCGCTGCGCGGCGCCTGCGGCGTGAAGCTGTGACCAGACGTTCTCGCTGTGCTCGCTCGCGGTCGCAGGTTCAAGTCTTATCACCTCCAAATGCAAAAGGGTCACCATAAAGACGACCCTTTCGCATTCGGGGCGACAGGATTTGAACCTGCGACCTCTTGGTCCCGAACCAAGCGCTCTAGCCAAGCTGAGCTACGCCCCGGGGAATCTGAAAATGCTACCAGAAACCATGACTTCGATAAAGCCGCATCTCTGAGTGTTCTGTGAGTTTTGGTGCCGAACTGCAACGCGGCGGGGATCAAAGCATTACAACACCCAACCAGATCATCGCGGCGCTGACAAGTAAGATGCCGAATGCCGGCAAGACGCTCATCGGCTCGCTGATCAGTGCCTTCAGCACCCTCACGCCGATGTACCACACACCGAAAAGAAAAAACAAACCGGTATCCGGTCCGCCGTCATTATCAGAACCAGCAGCGACGAGCCACAGAAGCCCGGCGATTGCACCGATCCCACCACAGATGATGAAGATGGGCGCTATATAATGCATCGATGGAATAAATTAAGCGCGTGACGTAAACCGGTCAACGAAATCAAATTGATTAATAGTTCAACTGGCGTCCCGATTCGCCTTTCAGACGATATAGATCAGGGGAAATTAGAAAGTAGAGAGTAGACAACGGGTCCGCAGATTGCGCTGATTAACACAGATTATGTCACCGCAACGACTGCTACATTTCGTTCCTCAGTATAACTACATAGTCAGGTTTATTGCTCCTATTTTTGGGCCTTCTAAGCGCTACAACGTTACAAAGGCTTATTTTATAGAGTATTTCACCCTTTCTGATCCGTAACATGATTAGTGCTTGTTGCGCCTTTAAGAGTGGAGGAAACATCTATATTTTCAGGGTTTGTAACGCTGTAGCGGTTGCGTTTTCCCCGTGCTCCGGCAATACCTCTCGAACGCGTAACGAAACGATCCCGATGGCCATGGGGATTACACCAATGGGCGCAGATTAGTTTTACCACAACGACACCACGATACAGCGGAGGGGGATAAGGAATAGTGCCGCGAGGCCACCGCTTGATATTTACTTGTCAAAGAACCGGCCTTAAGAGGCTCTAATACTGAATAGGGAAACCAACCGGCGCGGCACGGCGCGTTCCGCGCCGAGAACAGGTGAAAGTTGAGGAGGTGAACAGGAGAGCGGCGGCGATGCCGCCGAGAAAGTTGTAAGTAGAGAGTAGAAAGTAGAAATTGACAGGCAAGATGCCTATCCCACGCGGCTGCGCCGAATCGGGCAGCGGCGCCGTGACATTCACCACAGAAAACTTATTTCACCACAACGAAACGACGACACAACGAAGGTTATAGGTGACAGGTTACAGGGGACAGTTCAAATCCTGTCGCGGCAGCAGTAAAATGAGCCAGAATAGAACTTGCCCTACCGATGAGATTGTGCTGAATCCGGGGAGTAAGCAGCATGACTGTTGTAATCGACGCAATCGGTGTTGATCGACTGGCTGATTATGCCCAAATACCGATCGTATGCGATGTTCAGTCGATACTCGCCATTGAAGAGATAGATGGCGGTATGGGCGGACTGAACTTTAGGGAGCAGCCGCTACAGGTTCCATACAGCAAAGACTATGATGCTTATGCGGATGGGGGGCCACTTAATTGGCCGAGGCGGTTCGACATTTCGACTTGGGGACTGTGGATTGGACACGAAGACGCAGATGTCGTAGGTGGCGTGGCGGTCGCGTGGAATACCCCAGGCATTCAAATGCTTGAGGGTAAGCATGACTTGGCCGTTCTTTGGGATATCCGAGTACGGGCATCAAGTCGTCATCAAGGAGTGGGTACCGCCCTTTTTCAAGAGGCGGTGCGGTGGACAAAGTCCAAAGGTTGCCGGCTGCTAAAAATTGAGACTCAAAATGTAAACGTAGTTGCATGCCGATTTTATGCCAAAATGGGATGTTCTCTCGGCCGGATCGACCGCTTGGCATACAAGCAGTGCCCTGGCATTGCCGGTGAGATTATGCTCATCTGGCATCTGGATCTTTTGAGTTGATGGGTATACGACTTTCTGCAAGAAAAATGGTAATCCGCATCGTTCGGGCCGCAATCGCCATTTCTTCACAACCAGCCGTAAAAAGTTCAATTGGCGTCCTGTCGCGGCGGGGTTGTAATAAAACCAGTCTCCCCCCCCACAATGGTTAAAAACAGCTTACAATTTAAAATTCCCTGTCGGATTTTGACCTCCACTTTGTTTATATATTCAGGAGGTATAAATGGGCACCGACTTTGAACTGCTGGATGCTTTCGTCCGCAATCGTTCAGAGGACGCCTTTAAAACACTGCTGGATCGCCATCTGAAGCTGGTGTATGGGGCTGCGCTGCGCCAGGTTAACAATCCTGACATGGCCCAGGACATTGCCCAAGCGGTTTTTTTTATTCTGGCGCGCAAAGCATTATCCGTAAATAAAAAAAGAATACCTCTCATCGCCTGGCTTCTGACGGTTACAAGATATGCCGTCATTAACGAACTTAATCGCCAAAGAGCACAAGCCCGCCATGAAAGGGAGGCTGCCGCCATGAAAACACAATCCGCATCCGCAGTCGATTCAGAAGCATTAAGTTCCATCATCGATGAAGCGATGAACCGTCTTTCCGGATCAGATCGCACGGCCATCGCGGCCTATTATCTGGAAAATCGCAACTTGCGCGAAGTCGGCGATGTGCTGGCGGTTTCGGAAGACGCGGCCCAAAAGCGCGTGAGTAGAGCGCTGGATCGTCTGAAAGTGATTTTGGCGCGGCGTGGGATTGTTTGTACAGCCGATGCGCTCGAAGCGAGTTTGCACCAGTATGGCGCCGTGGCCGTTCCCCCGATGCTTTTGGCCGCCGTTTTAAGTGGCGCACTGGGCCATTCCGCCGTATCGGGCGCTGGATCACTGATCGCCCGGCAGGTTCTCAAAAAAATGTTGTTGGCCAAGGTAAAAATCGTTGTGCTCTCGGCGGCCGTCGCCGGCGTTGCGGCGGCGCCAACGGTACCATTGGTTTATCACGCACTTTCAGGCCATTCCGCGACAATAACTACGCCGCTTCCAAGTCCGGCACCAATCCCAACCGCCTACACCGTGATCGACCTGACTCCCGCCGGATTATCTCAGGCATCAGCCATGGGTATTTGGGGCAATCAGCAGGTCGGTATAGCATACAACGATGCCTCGACCCAACATGCCATGCTTTGGCTGGGAACAGCCGCCAGTGTGGTTGATCTAAATCCCAATGGATTTCTTATATCTGCCGCCTATGCCACCAATGGTCGCCAGCAAGTCGGTTATGGTCGTGATCAAGCCGGTCAGTTCCATGCGCTACAGTGGAACGGCAGCGCGGCCAAATATGCAGACCTGAACCCCGATGGCTTCGCGGCTTCTCAAATTTACGATATTTCCGGTGGTCAGGAAGTCGGAGACGGGGTTATCCCTGATGGATCCGGAGGTGTTTCTACCCATGCGATGCTTTGGATCGACAAAACGAATCAGGACTTTCAGGCAATGATGAAAGCGGACGGGGCTGTAGAAGAATTGGAAATAAATGTCCATGGCTTGCATGTAGACAAATATATTATAGATCTAAACCCCAAAGGTTTTAGCGAATCAGAAGCCCAGGCTACGGATGGTTTTCAGCAGGTTGGCTATGGTACTCCAGTCGGCAGCACACCAATTGGGATTGGACTGACCTCATTGCCGCAACAAGCCGGCAACGTACGAATGGGGCAAATCAAAGTGAACGGCGGAACGGTTATGGCCAAGTTAACTCTATACGCCGAACATGCTTTGCTTTGGTCAGGTTCCGCCGTCAGTGTTGTCGACCTGAATCCTAAGGGATTTATCTCTTCCGAGGCCCGCGGCATAAGTGGCTTGCAACAAGTCGGATATGGAACTAATCGCACTGGTCCGGAAATGGAGCATGCCCTGCTCTGGACCCATGGATCTGCCGCCAGTGTTGTTGATTTGAATCCCAACGGATTTATTTCTTCACAAGCTTGCGCCACCAATGGCCGACAGCAGGTTGGATTTGGCAATACCACCAGCAACAATAGCCAACATGCATTGCTTTGGAATTCTTCGGCTAATAATTTCGTCGATTTAAATCAATTCCTGCCGGCAGGGTTCATTCAGGCTATGGCTATTTCTATCAATGCTCAGGGAGAGATTGTCGGCGAGGCCGTGGATGGCTCAGGAAACTGGCACGCCATTGAATGGGTGCCGGCGAGTGAAGCGGCACGAGTCTCAATACAACCTGACGATTCAGATGTTTATATTATGGGCTTAGTGGAACGACCGGGAGTGTGGCCGATCGGACGGAAAACCAATATATTCACATTATCGCAGGCACTCACGAATGCCGGGATTAAAAAGACGTCAAATAATTTAATTGTCACTTTGATACATCGTCCTGACAATGTACCTGAATCACAAGAAATTTTTACTCTTCAGGACTTAGCAAAAGACGACGACATACTTTTGCAGAACAACGATATAGTGAATGTAAGCAATGCAGCGCCCAATGCATTACCGGCTGATATCGTCGCTGCGTGGGAAAAAGCCGGCGCACAATCCGGCTGGATGGACTCGCAAGGAAATTGGTATCTTTCTACAGATGGCCAGCCTGGAGAAGTTCCAGCCTTTCGCTTTAAGCAATGGACGCCTTGGATACTTTTTCAACTCCCTGAACCAAATCAAAACTTCGGCTTGGACCTCGAAAGTACAAATATAACTAACTCAGGTCTGAAAGAATTGGCCGGATTCACGCAGTTGCTAGCGCTCAATCTCGGTTATGACCAAGTAACAGATGCGGGTTTGAAGGAATTGGACAGTCTCACACAGTTGCAGGTACTGGTCCTCGGTGGCAACCAGGTAACGGGCGCGGGCATGAAGGAATTAGCCGGTCTGGCGCAGTTAAATTACCTGGACCTCAGTTTTACCCACGCGACGGACTCAGGGTTAAATGGATTGGCCGACCTGACCCAGTTGCAGACGCTGGATCTCAACAACACCTATGTGACGGATACGGGTTTGAAGGAATTGTCTGGCCTCACACAGTTACAGACACTGGACCTCGATTACGACGCCAATGTAACGGATGCAGGACTAAATGAATTGGCGAGCCTTACTCAGTTGCAAACTCTGAGCCTCCGGAATACCAGCGTGACGGATGCTGGCCTGATCGCATTGACAGGCCTAACCCAGTTGCAGACGCTGAATCTCGATGGCCTCCACATGACCGATGTGGGCCTGAAGGAATTGGCGAATATGAAGCAGTTGCAGTTGCTAAGTTTCTTTGCCACCCCCGTGACCGATGCGAATCTGAAGGAATTGGCGGGTCTTAAGCAGTTGCAGACACTGGACCTCGGTAAAACGCAGGTTACGGATGTCGGACTGCAACAATTGGCGGGGTTCACAAAGTTGCAGATGCTGGTTCTCGGCGGCACTCAGATAACAGACTCCGGACTAAAGGAATTGGCGGGCCTTACACAGTTACAAATGTTGTTTCTTGACAATACCCATGTGACGGACTCTGGGCTAAGGGAATTGGCAGGACTCACACAGCTAATTGAGTTAAGCCTCCAGCGCACCCAGGTGACGGACGCGGGTCTGAAGGAATTGGCAGGCCTTAGTAAGTTACAGGTGCTGGATCTCGACATGACTTCCGTGACGGACTCAGGGTTAAAGGAATTAACTGGTCTTACGCAATTGCAGGAGCTTTCCCTCACCGACACCAAAGTAACGAATACCGGTGTGGCGGAATTGCAAAAGGCGCTGCCGAATTTGCAGATTATCCGCTGAAAAAACATTAAAAACCATCCGCGCCATCGTTCTTAAGCTGCTTATCTCTTATAATCTCAAAAAACCATGTCCAATTTCAGCTTGAGACGTTGCTTATATATAGGAAATATATGTTGACCGATTCAGAATTGCTGGCTCAATTCGCTCGTGACCGCTCAGAAGAGGCGCTGAGGACCTTGTTCGATCGCCATTTGAAACTGGTCTATGCGGCTGCATTGCGGCAGGTACATGATCCCGGAATGGCCGAAGACATTGTGCAAGGCGTGTTTCTGGCCTTGGCGGATAAAGCTCCAGTGCTTGCTAACAGAGCCATGGTGCTGCCGGCGTGGCTTCTTACCGCTACGCGTTTTGCGGCACTTAGTGCGCTCAGGCGTCGTGCGGCGCAAATACGCTTTGAAAAAAAGGGTGCGGTTATGGAACATCAACCTCCGCCAACCGTTGATTCTGAGAAACTCAGCTCCATAATCGATGCAGCCATGAACCGACTTTCTGGGCCCGATCGTACAGCCATCGCGGTTTATTATCTTGAAAATCAGAGCCTACGTGATCTGGGTGCAGTGTTGGCTATTTCCGAAGCCGCGGCTCACAAGCGTATCAGCCGGGCGTTGCTGCGCCTGCGGAACATCCTCATACGTCAGGGGGTAACCTGTCCATCTGATGCACTTGAAGCGAGTTTGCATGATTTAAATTCCGTTGTCGTATCGCCCGCGTTGTTAGCCACGGCAGTCAACGCCGTTTTGCATCCATCGCCGTCGTCGTCAAACGGTTTAGCCGTTGCTCATGATATTTTCAGGAGTCTATTGATGAAAAAGGTCAAAGCTTTTGCGTTAAGTACTTTAGTCACCGCAATCGTTGCCGTACCCACAGTTGCGCTGGTTTACCATGCTTTTTCCAGCCGTCCGTCGCCGGCAGCACCTGTTCTCGTCACCACGCCGGTTAATCAGGCATCCACTATGGCGCCGGCAAATATTCCCAAGGCATGGGGGTCGGACATCTTCCAGCGGATTCTTTCCCTCAACTCATTAGATCTCAAGGGTGTGATATATGCCCCCGATGGTGTTCATCCGATCGAATTGTACGCTCAACAGCCCGATCTCTGCCGTATCAAAGGCTTCAATGGCTCCCAAAGTACCGACGTGATCATCACCGCCGAACATGTTCTCACCATCGATCCGGTGAGTAAGACGGCGACCATCGAGCCTGAAAATCGCTCGGACGCGGAATACCAAGTCGCCGATATTCTTCAGAACGGGGTGCAGATGTTGTTTGGCGGCGCCCAAAACTTTAAGCAGTTGCGAAGCGAAACACTCTCAGGCATTCAAACCGATGTCTACCAGGGCCAGATCCCTGAGCAGGGAGAAATCGATGTTTGGGTTAATCCGGTCACGGGTTTGCCAGTCAAGACGGCCTTTTACCAACCTGATTCCAAACAACCCGACCAGCCTATCGGTGAGTTCGACACCATCGAATTCAATCCCTCCATCCCCGCCGCCGTTTTTGCCCCGAAAATTCCGCCGGACTATACGATCATCCAATCGAAACCGATTGATGCGGTCAGCGGCGGTGGCCTCAATGGCAGCTCGGCGTTCACTTACGGCAATATGCATGCGTGTATTCGATACAGCATCGCCTTGGGTAATGGCGATGTGTTAATGTGCTGGTATCTTTATGATGATCGGAATCCCGCCGATGATCTAAAGCTCCCTGACGCCAAAAACACTTTGACGATCACTTCAATGACCGGCGTAGTTTACAGCGAGCATTTGCTGCACGCCGACGTCACGCCGCAAGGCTACCACTGGCGCTGGTCGTTGCTGCGCCCGGCCAAATCAATGGAAAACTCGGCGACTATGATCTCCGTTATGGGAAAAGACGCGTCTGGCAGTGAGGGCGATGATGTGATCTCGCCAGTCATTTTTCTGCCTAAAGATCTACCCGAACGCGTTAAAAGTCTGCAATTGCTAACGCTGCCCGCCGGTTATGCTCCCATGACTTTGTCGCAGATTGAGGCCTTATCGGAGATTGAGCCGGCACCGGCTCCATAATTCCATAACGGACGCCGGCGTGGCGGAATTGCAAAAGGCAATCCAGAATTTGTCTATTACTTATTATTAATTTCGCACAAATTGATATATCCTTGATGTTCGCCTGACTGGTTCCAGTTTTGGGGCTATTATACTATTTCATCAGCTTCGTTTTTTCCGGCGAGGAAACAAGACCATGCGAAAAATTTTGAGTTCGTTGGCGTGCATCGTGGCGGCGCTGAGCCTATGGCCATCGCCAGCGAATGCGGCTACCACAACCGCACCTACGGCGACTACAAAAGCACCAGATTATATAGCACTGACACAGGCAGCACTTAAAGGCGACGATCAAGCACTGACCCAGCTTCAAAGCGCCGCCAATTCCGGCGATGCTAATGCCCAGTTCTATCTCGGTAAGTATTATCAATCGAGCAAACAATACGCCACGGCCTTTAATTGGTTACAGAAGTCTGCTGAGCAGGGTAATGCAGGTGGAGAAGATAGCCTTGGCGATCTCTATGCACTGGGTCTGGGAACACAACAGGATTATACCCAGGCATTCAATTGGGTCCAAAAAGCGGCGGAACACGGCATTGCAGATGCGGAAAACTTCGTGGGCATACTTTATGCGAATGGTTTAGGAACAAAACGGGATTATTCACTGGCCTTTAATTGGCTTCAAAAAGCTGCGGAGCAAGGAAATGCAGATGGGGAATACAATTTTGGCATTGCGTATGTGAAAGGCCAAGGGACACCACAGAATTACTCACAGGCATTCAAATGGTTTCAAAAAGCCGCAGAGCAGGGTTATCTAAGTGCGGAATACATTCTGGCAGTTTTCTATGCACAAGGCCAGGGAACGCAACAAGATTTCACCCAGGCCTTTAATTGGTTTCAGAAGGCTGCAGACCAAGGTGATGTAGTTGCGGAATTCGATTTGGGTCGTCTCTATGCGAATGGCCGTGGAACGAAGCAAGATTTCACTCAAGCATTCTATTGGTTTCAAAAGGCCGCATATCAGGGAGATGCAGATGCGGAAAACTTTCTGGGCACACTCTTTGCACAAGGTCAAGGAACACAGCAGGATTACACCCAGGCATTTAACTGGTTTCAGTTGGCTGCGGAACAGGGAAATGCAAATGCCTGCCAGAATCTTTCATATATGTATAGTCATGGGCAGGGCGTGACAGCAGATCAACAAACAGCACAATATTGGGCTGATGAAGCCAAGAAATTCGGCAGTGGGAATTGACGGGTTGATGCGGTTCATCTGAAAACTAAAATGCTGCTTTAGTATGAAATCTAATTTTTGGAGCCAATATCACCACCTCATTAAGTTGGGATGCATGTTCATGGCCATCGGTCTAATTGTATGGTTAATCAGTCCTTGGCTTCCTCCTACAGAAAAACATGTATCATCTCACCAATACCAATATTGGGGAATGCAAGTCGATGTCACCACCGTTACCGTTAATGATTGGAAATTCGGCATTTTCTTGGCGGCATGTATCATCTGTGTGGTCGTATACTTGCTGCTTAATGCTAAATCCCGCTCAAAGCGATAGCTGAAAATTCATAAACCACATGAAAACTGACCGCATGAGATGCTCCAGGATCGCGCGGCAGCATGAGGTTTGAATTGTGATATGGCCCAATTTGAAACCGGATTTGTTGTAATCAAAGAGAGCTAAACGGGTCCGCATTTAGAATTTTCCCTGACGCTCACCAAAACTTTCCGAATATATAAAAACGCCTATTTTGCATTGGTTCTCTATAAACAGTTAACATAGTGGGGTTGAACAACAACACCAAAAATTAACAAAATTTTAATTGTTTTTTAAATAAATCCTGATTATCATTCTCACTCGCCAGGCTTTTTACGTTGTGGATTGTTGCTGTCCACATTCTTTGAGCCGATCTGAAAAAGCCGCATCTTTAGGGAATTTACTGATGTTTGTCAGCAGTTAGAAACAGGTTCTAACCGCAAACGGGTATACAAGGATAGTTGTATGCACACCGCACCGCCTGGTTCTTTTCGCTCTTACCTCCATTGGCTTGGTAGTTTTATATTTCATCACTTGCCGTCTCAATCACGCCAAACTATTTGTCCGGCGGCGGTTCGTGCGGTGCTCGAACCACTGGAGCCTCGGCTGTTGTTGAGCGCTCTACCGACCGGATTTTTGGATCTTAATATTGGCAGTCCATCACTTTCCGGTTTGGAAAGTTATACCAAGTCAAATAATGAATGGCCGGTAACTGGTATGGCAAGTTATACCAATAATAAATGGTCAGTAACCGGTGTGGGTACAGGGATCGCCGGGACATCTGATCAATTTAACTATGCCTGCGAAAACTGGGCGGGCGGCGGGACACTGACGGCTAAAGTCGGTGAGGTGGGTAAGACAAGTTCCGGAGCCCAGGCCGGGCTGATGATCCGCGATTCTAACGCCGCAGGAGCGGAATTCGCCGCGGTACTGGTTAATTCAAAAAACCAAGTGAGTTTTGAATATCGCAGCAGTACGGGCGGAACGGTCACTACTGTCACCATGGGTAAGTCAAAAGGTTCCCCCTGGATACAGCTCGTAGAAACCCAGAACCAGGGCAGCGAACAGTTTACCGCATATTACAGCACAGACGACAAAGATTGGACGGCAATTAACACTACTCCGGTTACCATCAACTTTCAAAATTCCACGAACTTAGCAGGACTTGCCGTTACCTCCGGTACCGCAAAGAAGACTGATACCGTTAACTTTAGCGATTTTTCAGCTTTACCAGTCGGCGCCGGCAATACCACTTCGGTAGTCACCAACAACAATACCTATTCAGGAACAACCATCGTAGGCGGCGGCGGTACCATCGTAGGCGGCGGCGCCATCGTGACAGGCACAATCTCAGGTACTGGCAGCCTCACAATCTTAGGCAGCGCCCCACTGACGCTCACCGGCAGCAGTACCTATTCGGGAACTACCACCATCAGCGGCACGCTGACGCTCTCGGGCACAATCTCAGGCGACGGCTCATACTGACCGGCAATGGCACGCTAACCGATACTGGAACTACCACCATCAGCGGCGTCGCCGCGCAGCGAAATCCTGTCGCTGCGATTCGCCAATTTTCCACCTCGATTATAATATTTCTTCACCTTCAGTTTTCTGGCAAGGAAACAAAGCCATGCGAAAAATTTTGAGTTCGTTGACGTGTATAGCCGCTTTAATACTCTACTCTCCACTTTCAACGCACCACTCTCTCGGCGCAGCCGCCGCGGATTCTAATCCCCAACCGCTCCCGCCCATCATTCGCGAGATATGGGAAAACGCCGGCGCCGAATCCGGCTGGATAGGCCTACAAGGAGTTTGGGATAGTTTTTCAAGATACCATCCGGAAGAGATTCCGGCGTTTCGCTTTACGCAATGGACACCTGGTGTAATCTCCCAACTCTCACCACCAGATCAGAATTTCGGCTTGGACTTAGGGTATACAGCCATACCTGATCTCGGTCTAAAGGAATTAGCTGGTCTTACACACTTACTGGTATTGAATCTCAACAATACCCACATTACGAATGCGGGCCTTAATCAATTGGCCAAACTTAAGCAGTTGCAGGGTTTGGATCTCGAGTATACCAGGGTGACAGACGCGGGCCTTCAGGAGTTAGATAGTTTAAAACAATTGCGGTGTTTGGATTTCGCTGATACCCAAGTAACGGACGCAGGAATGAAGCAATTGGCGGGATTTACACAGTTGCAATATCTGGACCTTGATTTGACCCATGTTACGAATGTTGGGCTAAGGCAATTGGCTGGTCTCAAACATTTGCAGTCGTTAGGCCTCGGCGGTACCCAAGTAACGGACGCAGGCTTCACGATATTATCTGGCTTCACGGATTTGCAGTCGTTGAACCTCATGTTTACGTCAATCACGGGTGTGGGGCTGAAGGAATTGGCTGGTCTCAGACACTTGCGTATTCTTACTCTCAACAGAACCCAAGTGACGGATGCTAGTCTGAAGGGATTGGATGATCTCACTCAGTTACAATGTCTGGATCTCGGTTTTACTCCCGTGACAGATGCGGGAATTCAGGAATTAGCGGGGCTAAAGCAGCTTCAGATTCTGGAACTCGGTCATACCCAAGTGACGGACGCCGGCCTGAAAGGACTAGTGGGTCTTAAGCAGTTACAGGATTTAGACCTCACCGACACCGGGGTAACGGATGCGGGCGTGGCGCAACTAAAACAAGCGTTACCAAATCTGCAGGTTCTCAATTAAATTATTACGAAGGTTGTTAGGTTCTGGCGCTGCTGAATGAGCGGATTAAGTGAAGCTAAATCCGAACCTTAGCAAACTTGAGCACTTTGAGCTTAGACTCGCATTGGAAAAATTCAGTGATGCTGTAAATGACACTCTCGTCCTGTGTTAGTGGCATTTTCCAACTACCAGCACCAATCATAATACCCCTTGGTATTTCTGCTTGTGTCAGGATCGACCACGCGACGGGACTTGTGAGTTCGAACTTATTACGGAGTATTTTACAATATCTTTTAGGAGCTATTGTTTTCACCGGGAAAACATAGTTCATCATTGCTTCGGGGTCTGAGGGAGATTGCTCAATTATCGTTGAGAAGTATCGCAAACCATCTAATTTATGCATCGCCTGCAACCACTGTATTAAAAGTTGTGGCACAATATACTCTGGAATGAATGGTGAACGGGGATTATGGACCTTAATAGAACATGCGGCGATTATAGGCCAACATACGATGTAACTGATGACATAAAGCCCGGACTTCGAAAGCCCCATTGATTGTGCTGCATGAATTACTCCTGTATCAGGTATCATTGCGGGAGGATAACCAAAATTTAACAGTTTAATTTTACTTCCTTTAGTGGGACGAAATTGCGATAGTTGCATTGTGTGGAAATCTGGACGCCCTAATTCTTCCCAACAAATCCAAAGTGAGCCACCAAGATACAGTGCAGGCAATCCCGGAATACTATATCGTTGCGTCGCGACTTTATGGCGCAATTCAAATGGAATGTGAAAGATGTCTTTGCGTTTAAACCATTCCAACGTCCCACAACGAATTCGATACAAAGACTGAAGGTGAGGTGAAATATCGCCCACTGATTCGAGGTTCTCCAAACAACGTCTTACGGCAATGTTTTCGACGCCTACTCGAAAATGCTCAAATGCGTCATGTGTGATACCTTTAAAATAGGTCCTGACAACGTTTCGCAAGCAATTGCACAAGTTGATTATGTCCGGCAACGAATTTCGAATAGAAGTTGAAGTAGGATCATTACCCTCTAGTTTCTTAATTTCTTCCACATATTTATTGAACATATCGTCAAGAAAGACTTCAAAGTCACCTGATGGCCGAGCACGTGGAAGTTCCATTACCTTGCTACGAAAGAGATCAACAATTTTCATATTGCTATTCCCATCTACTTCAATAATCCCGGCCAAACGTGAGCGCCAGGCGGCTCTGGATAACATAGTCACAGGCTCGCGGTACGGCGACGCAAAGTCGCTGTCCTGTTTCCGTATGCGTTTATTATAAAGTAGCGTTCAAGTTAAGATAAATTGCGTATGGTTGAACATCGAAAAGGTGGTATATGCGCAATAAATCATCTTCGCAGACAACTTTAAAAGAAAAACGTAAACAATGGCTCGAAGTGTTGTCGGGCGAAGATCCGCACTCAATCTTTCAACAAATCGCAGGCATGACAGAGGATGCCGCCTCTTTTCTTATCATTAATGAAGCCAGGAGACTTGCACCTCCTGCTCCTGATGGGGGTGTTCAATTAAATGGTTTAATACATGATTTAATAGATCGTGGATTTTATTGCTGTCAATTGAGCGCAATTCGTCGCCTTAGTGACAAAGCTCCACTGAAGGGTGAAAAAGGTGTGTATTCATTAATAAGTTTAATCAACGATATGGATCATCATCATCCTTTGTTTACTCGCGAAGCTATATTTGAAGCAGAAGGCCTTGAATATGATCCTGAAGTAATCAGAACAAAACAAGAAAAATATCGTGCTGAAAAGAAAAAATCAGGTGAAACTGTTTCTTTCTTGCCTGATGAATTATCTTTGGAAGAGACAGTGCGCCGACATAAGCAAATTGATTATCTGGCAAAAGTTTACCCCAATGACCGGAAGCCTGATGATCTGATTGATAAGAATTTTCTCCCAAGTATAAAATATAAAGTATTATCGGCGTGTAAGGATATAATAAATATCGTAAATAAGTATATTGCACACGCATCCACGCCCCAGAGTCGTAAAGTAGTTAAAGTAAATGATGTTACTTTGAACGACATAAGAAATTCTCACCGACATATTTGCGAGGCTGTAAGCTTTATTTCCATTTATATTTTAGGCGAATACACGTCATACGCATTTTTACCAGCATCTTTGCCGGAACAACTGACGTATTTGGAGCGTCCACTTATTGAAGAATCGAATTTTATTGAGATAGATAAAGTCTGCGATCATTTGAAAATAGAATATCTTGGATACAATGGATGGAAACCTGATAATTAATAATCATAGTTACTGCTGCATTAATTTCATATCTTCTCAGCCTGGAGAGGCTGAGCTACACGCGATGCACGGCGGCGTTCGCCTTACGCCGCGTCTTCCAGGATTTCGTAACGCAAAAAAGTTCTGCCGCGGTTGGATTGATCGCCTCACTCAACAGGAATGTGACGAAAATAAAAATCTTACCCGTTCTTTAATGACGCCATGTCGATAACAAATCGATATTTCACATCACTTTTGACAACACGGTCGTAGGCTTCATTCACTTTCTGAATTGGAATAACTTCGATGTCACAGGGCACGTTATGTTTGCCGCAGAAGTCCAGCATTTCCTGCGTCTCCGGAATGCCGCCGATCGCCGAGCCGGAAAGGCTTCTCCGTCCGGTGATTAATGAAAAAGCGGCGATCGGAATCTGTTTTTCCGGCACGCCGACCACAACCATCGAACCGTCCACTTTCAGAAGGTTGATGTACTGGTTCCAGTCGATCGGCGCGGAAACGGTATTGATCATCAGATCAAAGGTATTGCGCAGCCTGGAGAATGTTTGAGCATCGGATGTGGCGTAATAATTATCGGCGCCCAGCCGTTTGGCGTCGTCCTGTTTTTTCAGCGATTGACTCAGAACCGTAATCTCCGCACCCAGCGCATGGCCGAGCTTGACGCCCATGTGGCCCAGGCCGCCAAGGCCCACGATCGCGACCTTTTTGCCCGGCCCGGCGCGCCAATGCATCAGCGGCGAATAAAGCGTGATGCCCGCACACAACAGCGGGGCGCAGGCGTCCAGCGGCAAACGCTCCGGCATCCGCAGAACATAATTTTCATCCACTATGATTTTGTCGGAATAACCGCCCTGGGTCGGCGTGCCATCCTTCTCGCGGCTGTTGTAAGTCCAGATGGCGCCGACGCTGCAATATTGCTCAAGACCCTTAAGGCAGTACATACACTTGCGACAGGAATCGACAAAACAGCCGACGCCGACCTTATCACCGACTTTAAATTTGGATACTTTTTTGCCCACGGCGGTAACGACGCCGGCGATTTCATGGCCGGGAACCATGGGAAATATCGAACCACCCCATTCATCGCGGACCTGGTGAATATCGGAATGGCAGATGCCGCAGAACTTGATGTCGATGGCGACATCGTTTTCACGCGGCTCACGGCGTTCAAAGGCGTAGGGGCCCAGCGGGGCCTTGGCCTTTTGTGCGGCGTAACCTTTGGTCTTAAGCATAACGTAGTCCTTTCGTGAATGACGCTGCATTATAGGCAAAAATTATTTACCACAACGACACGACGACACGACAATGCGACGAAGGTGATAGGATATCAGTAAAATTGATGTAATCCGTAGTTTAGTTTTTTTGCTTTTGTTCCCTATACTTCTATAAGGGATAATGATGAATCGATTATTACGTGCATTTCTTTTGTTCGCAGGGATTTTAGCGTGCTGTGGCTGCAGCCAAAGTCCGCCGCCGGAATCGACAGCGCTCGTGGGCCAGATATCCATGAATCCGGGTGCAGGCCAGGGAAATCTTTTATTGGTGCATGTTACTTTAAATTCCAAGAGCTATTTATTTGCCGTGGACACTGGTACCTCGGTTACAACGCTCGATCGAGCGCTTCAATCGGGTCTTACGACGATGCCATACAAGGAGGCGGTAAATGGAGCACATTCGGGAATTGTGGCGCAAGCTTTTGAGCCGCCTGAGCTTATGCTTGACGGTCAGCCGTTGGCGTTTAACCATTTTGTCGTGTCTCTGGATTTATCCGCACTGCGCCGAATTAGCGGAGAGCCGATCATGGGCATTCTGGGCATGGACGTATTAAGCAAATGCCGGCTGCGTCTGGACTTTGAGAACAATCAAATCAGTTTTCTTGGACCGGACGAACAAGTATCCACTACAGGCGCTACGGCGCTGGAGATCCAATCCAGCACGCCTTATGGCCTGCCCTCTATTAATTTTGATTTTCTAAACAGTAAGAATGCCTCGTTTATCATTGATACCGGCAACGTCGGGGCAGGCATTATTTCACCACAACTGTATACGCAGGTTATGCAGGGCGGCGATGCGGTTCCCGGAGAAGTTATTCCGGCCTTTACACAGAAGGGAACTTCACTGACGCATCAGGTTCGATTTGTCAGATCGATTGAACTGGCGGGCGTGGACCATCCGGGGTTGATTTTTGCGTCGGGGTCAGTGAACACGCTGGGGCTGCGGTTTTTCGCAAGTTATGTCGCGACTTTTGATTTTCCGGGGCACGAGTTGTACCTGGTTCCGATTGCCCCGGCCGCTCCGTCATTTGACGCTTATCAGAGCAACATGGCCATTGGGCTTGAAGATGACAAAGTTATGGTGTTATGGGTGAACCCCAATGGAGCGGCCGGTGAAGCGGGAATTAAATCAGGGGATCAGATCATCTCGGTCGATGGTACTCTGACGGCGGGGCGGGAACTGTGGCAGATTCGCAAGCAGCTACATTCGCCGACGCCGGGGACAATTGATGTAAACATTATTAGGAAGAACCAGCCGATGCAGATCGTGATCAAGCTTAAAAAGATTTCTGCATAATCATCTTTTTAGACACAGAGCGGCTGCGCCGAGTCGAGAGTTCGGAGACGGGAGTATTTACCACAACGATACGACGACACGACGAGATTTAGCCACAGAGAACAGCGTAGAGGATTGACGATGCGGGGCAGAAGTAGCTGAGTCTTTCCGGTCTGAGTCGTTGAAATTTCTTAAAGCGGCCTGGAAAGGCTTGTTAACATTTTCAATGAAATCCGCGATTAACCGTTTTTGTTCCAGGGCATCTTGCTTAACAGCATCGCCATACCGCAGTAATCGCTTACACCTGCAAAAATCAAACCTGCACCCACAAACGCCGGTAGAATAAAAAATAGTGGCTGAATCCCCCAGGCCAGCAGCGTGCCAATCAGAACAAACGAGCCGGCGACAATGCGCACCTGGCGTTCGAGTGAAATCACCTTTCCGCCGCCGCGCTGCACCGGAAGTCCTGACCGCCGCCAGGCGGCGATGCCTCCTTCAATGCAATAGACCGGAACGCCTGCCTTCATCAGATGTTCGCAGGCTTTAACGGCCCGCGCCCCGGCCTGGCATATCACGTATAGCGGCTCGCCATTTTCACGCTCAGCCGCAAGGGCCGCCGGATCAAGCGAATCCAGCGGCATCAGGCGCGAACCAGCGATATGAACCGTGGCATATTCCGCCGGCGTTCGCACGTCGATAATTGCGGGGGAGTGTCCGCTTTGCATAAGCATATAAACTTCCGTCGGGATGATAGTCTTTACAGACATGACAACTTCCTTCTTCGCCCTGAACGAATTCTTAAGCCGCTTTTTGCGCCTCCAGGGCTTCGAACGCTTCAAGAACGCGCGGCAAATAGGTGTAGGTGGGGCCGCCTTGCATCAAAACCGCAACTCCAGCCGCCTCAAGAATTTGTTCGCGTGTGGCTCCGGCGTTAAGCGCCGCCTTGACATGCGCATAGATGCAGTTTTCGCAGCGAACAGCCAGCCCTATGGCCAGAGCGATGAGTTCCTTTTGGCTTACGCTCAGGGCGCCGGCCCTCATGGCCGCCTGATGCAGGCCGCCGAAACCCTTGAGCAGCTCGGCCATCGACGAGCGAACCGGCTGCATTGCCGCGGGGTTATTCTGGTAATAAACTTGAGCATTGGTGGTCATTGGCTGTCTCCTAAAGGATTCTTTGGACGCCGCTTGCAGGCCGCGTCTATTACTACTATATTACTATTTGGCAATATAGTCAATAGGAGTGTATATGCCCCGGTCCGATTTTCCAGACAGTCATTATCGCGGACGCCAGGCCCATTCAGTTCTCGGACCGGAGCAGCTTGCGGCGGTGACCGGCCTTTTTGGCGTGCTTTCCGAGGCCAGCCGTCTGCAGATACTTCAGCAGCTCGGCGACGGCCCGGCGGGGGTGGGAGAACTGGTGCGGAAGCTGGAAATGAAGCAGGCGAACGTTTCCAAACAGCTGGGCATTCTTCTGACGGCTGGAATTATCGCCCGAAAACGCGATGGAAACCGCATCATCTATTTTATTGACATGCCGCTGGTGTTCGATCTTTGCAACCTCGTTTGCCGCGGCATGGCCAAACACGCGGCAAAACGCGCCGCGACGCTGGCGAAAGGGACGAAAAGTCGCCACTGATTTTGAACCGAGCAACTTACGATATCGTCGGTTCACGGTTCTCGGCGAGCAGCCATCGTCGCCATGGCAGCGGCAGTGCGGCGATCAGCTTTCCCGGCCAATTCCACATCAGAACTGAGCGCACAACGGTTACCGCCACTAGTGCGCCGGCGATGGCGTCGGAAGGATAATGATCCAGCCGCCATAATCTTTGCAAAGCAACCTGTAGCGCAAGCAAATAAAATAGGGATCGCGCCCGGGGATAAAACCAGGCCAGTCCCGCGGAAAGAGCAAACGCTCCGGTGGTGTGCGAACTGGGAAAAGATTGATACGCCGAAGAATGAAAACCTTCAGCCGGGCCGAAAAAGCCGTATATATCCCGGCCCAGTTCCCATGGCCGGGCCCGGCCGAACAAATCCTTGAGTAAATAACAAACCGCAACCGTCGCCAGGCAGCCTAGAGCTATCGCCAGCGCTTTGCGGCGTCCGTAGCGGTCGAGCAAGGCGACGGTGAGAATGATCAGAATGGATGAAGACCATCCGCCCCATTGCATGAGCATGATCATTTCAAGCTGAACATCCGACTTGATGGCGATCTGATGATGGGCACACCATTGTTCAAAAGGCTTGTCATAAAGAAAAGCGGAAAACATGAAAGCCAGGACAACCAGAAATTTCGCCCATCGCGGCCAGGCGGAATCAAAATGCACCGGTGGGGGAGTTGGCCATGGAGATTCTGTGGTTGAGGAATTAGCCATGTGGCTGATGATATACGATAATTCCTGTCCCGGCGTAGCCGCTGCGCGACAACGCCGGGCTAAAATATTCAGCCCCTTCGGGGCAGTCTCGACCTCAAGTGATTGTAATTTCTAGTTTTCGAGGTGGCAGGAATTTGAACAGTCCGGCAATAAAAAATGCCAATCGATGGTGGAGCTGGGAAGACGTTCTGCTGATCGTTTTTCTGGCCGCGGCGTTGTATCTGCCCGGGCTGGGGCAAATTCCGCTTTTTGACCGCGACGAACCGCGCTTCGCCGAGGCGGCACGCGAAATGGTCCTCAGCGGCAATTTTATTGTTCCGCGCTTCGACGGCATGCTACGGCCGGATAAACCGCCGCTGGTTTATTGGTTTATGTCGGCCAGTTACAAGCTTTTTGACATCAGTGGATTTTCGGCCCGGTTGCCCAGCGTTGTATTCGGCGTTTTAACACTGTTGGTGGTTTACTGGATGACCGGCAAGCGCTTCGGACGTGCGACAGGTGTACTGGCGGCGCTGATGCTTTCCGTCGCCGTGCTTTTCCTTATCGAATCGCGGCTGGCGACCGCGGACTCTACACTGGTTTTTTTCACCACGCTGTGCATGGCCTGCCTGTGGACCGCGTGGGATGCGCGGGCGGCGGAACTGGGAGAAAATCGTCTGCGGCCCAAAGCGCAGCTTCTTTATGACGTGGACGGCGGGGGCATTCTCAACCAGCCGGAATCACTCTCACCCTCAGCGGGGACTTTAAACCGCGTTTCAATCTGGTCGGTGGTGGGGTTCTGGACGGCTTTGGCATTGGGAATTCTGGCCAAGGGTGTAGCGCCCATCTTTGTTTTTTCAACCATGATTACGCTTTCCCTGTGTTCCGGAGGCTGGAGGCAAAGTTTCGAGCAATGGCAGAAGATGCAGGCCGGAGAAAAGTTTTTGCATTTTCCGGGTTTGATTGCCGCGGTCGTCATGGAGGCAAGTTGGCGCTGGTGGGGGAAACTCAAGCCAATATTGGGAATTTTTATTCTGTGCATTTTAATCGTCCCCTGGCCTGTGCTGGCCTGGGTGCAAACCAATGGAGATTTGATCCGGGCCATGCTGCACCAGAACGTGGTATCGCGCACCACGACGGGTTTGGAGCATCATGGCCGGCTGCCGGGGTTTTATCTGGTGATGATCTGGGGAATTTTCTGGCCGTGGAGCGTGCTGCTGATTCCGGCGGCATTTCACACGGTCCGGCGCATCCGTGGCAAAACGCCGGTGGCGATTGATCCGACGCCATATCAATTCCTGCTGGCGTGGATCATCCCATCGTGGATTATTTTTGAATTAATCGTGACCAAAATGCCGGAATACATTTTGCCGCTATTTATTCCCATGATTATTCTTTGCGCCGATACATTGGTGCAAAGCTGGCATCGTTTGACGGACGTGCTGGCGGCTAAATGGTTTGGTGTTGCACGATGGATCTGGCTGGCAATATGGATCGCGCTCGCCGGTGCTTTGGCGGTTATGGCGTGGAGAATTTTTATCCCCAGCGACGTCGCGGTCTTTAAATACATCGCACTGGCGGCGGCGGCTATTTTGGCGGCGGGCATCGCCGGAGCGATTTCGTGGAAACGCCCGACATGGCCGTTTGTAACGGTACTTACCTTCGGCATTGCGCTTTTAATCATCAATGGGATTAGTTTGCCGAGCATTCCGCAATTACAGATCAATCGTCAGGCAGGCCAGCAGATGCAACAGATGGCGTCGCAGGGATATCAACTTGCCGCAGCGGGATATACCGAACCGAGCGTGGTGTTTTACGCCGGCGGCAACGTTCAATTGTTCGGCAGCGCAGACGATCTGCTTAAAGTGGTTCCTTTTCCGCCACGCAAGGTTGTCACCAAGTCGGTCTACTATTGCGTGCTGGTGAATCAGGATGTGCTCAATGATTTAGAACGCCGGCATGTGGAATATTTTTTCCGCAATTCATTCGATGGATTAAATGAGGCTCAGGGGCGACCGATCCAACTGACGCTGATTACCAATATCAATCCGTTGACGGCAACAAATAGAGCAGGCCCTTCGACACAGCTCACGACAGGCAAGTCATCCAGATAGCCCTGCCAAGCTGGCAGAATTGCGGAATAGACTGACTTTTTAGTAGAGATTTGAGTAAAACAAGCCAAAACAGAGATGGTTGTAAGTGCATTAAAGTCAATGAGTTACGTGTTTCTATGCGGTTGGCGGTCCGGCGGCATGCCTCTTGCTATTGGCGTAATAACTGGTCGGCGGAGTACTCATGCCGGATGAACATATCAAGTAAATCGGCAGACTACCCACGATCAAGAAAAGGAAGTGAAATATGGCAAAAGTAATTGGTATTGATTTGGGTACAACCAACTCGGTTGTAGCCGTTATGGAAGGTGATCAGCCGAAAGTTCTGGTTAATGCCCAGGGTTCGCGGCTCACGCCTTCCGTGGTCGGTTTTACCGATAAGGGAGAGCGTCTGGTTGGCCTGCCGGCCAAGCACCAGCAGGTGACAAATCCGCAAAATACGATTTATTCCATCAAGCGATTCATGGGACGGCGGCATTCGGAAGTGGCCAGCGAGGAAAAGCTTGTGCCCTATAAGATTGTCGGCGGGCCGGAGGAACTGGTGAAGGTGGAAGTACGCGGCAAAACTTATACGCCGCCGGAAATTTCCGCCATGATTCTTCAGGACCTCAAAAAGACCGCGGAAGATTACCTGGGACAGAAAGTGACCGACGCGATTATTACCGTGCCGGCGTACTTCAATGATTCCCAGCGTCTGGCCACCAAGGAAGCGGGCGAAATCGCCGGACTTAACGTTAAACGCGTTTTGCCCGAACCTACCGCGGCGGCGCTGGCTTATGGCATGGATAAAAAGAAGGGCGGCAAAATCGCCGTGTTTGACCTGGGCGGCGGCACCTTCGATGTGTCGGTGCTCGACGTCGGCGACGGCGTATTCGAGGTGCTCTCCATCAACGGCGACACGCACCTTGGCGGCGACGATTACGATCAGGTTCTGGTTGATTACATCGCCGAAGAATTCCGTAAACAGAACGGCATTGATTTGCGCAAAGACCCCATGGCGCTGCAGCGTCTGAAAGAGGCGGCGGAAAAAGCCAAGATCGAGCTTTCCAGCAATATGGAAACTTCGGTCAACCTGCCGTTTATCACCGCTGACGCCAGCGGCCCCAAGCATCTGCAAATGGCGGTGACGCGCAGCAAATTTGAGGCGCTGACCAATCATCTGACGGAACGCTGCCGCCAGCCGGTGCTCAAAGCGCTCGAAGACGCCAAGGTTAAAGCCAAGGACATCGACGAAGTGTTACTGGTGGGCGGGGCAACCCGCACGCCGCGCGTGCAGCAACTTGTCAAGGAGCTCTTTGGCAAAGAAGGCAATAAGAGCGTCAACCCCGACGAAGCCGTGGCTCTGGGCGCCGCGGTACAGGGCGGCATCACCACGGGCGAAGTCAAAGACATCCTGGTGCTCGATGTGACGCCGTTGTCATTGGGCGTTGAAACCTATGGAAACGTGATGACGGTTCTGATTCCGCGGAATACGACTATTCCGACGAGCAAAACCGAAACGTTCAGCACCGCCGCGGATAGCCAGACGAGCGTGGAAATCCACGTGTTGCAGGGCGAACGCGAATTCGCCAAGGACAACCGTACACTGGGCCGATTCCAGTTAACGGGAATTCCGCCGGCTCCGCGCGGCATTCCGCAGATTGAAGTCACCTTCGACATCGACGTGAACGGCATTCTGAACGTGAAGGCCCGCGATAAGGCCACCAACAAGGAAAATAAGGTGGAAATCAAGGGTCACAGCGGTTTATCCAAGGACGAAATTGAACGGATGAAAAAGGACGCCGAGGCCCATGCCACCGAGGATAAGGCCCGACGTGAACTCGTGGACCTGCGCAACCGCGGCGAAGCCGTGGTGTTCCAGGTGGAACGCGAGCTTCAGGAACACGGCGGCAAGATCGGCCAGCAGGAACGCGGCGATCTGGAAGGCGCTCTGAGCCGTGCCAAGGAAGCGCTGAAGACCGACGATAAGGATGCCATCGAAAAGGCGCTGGAGAACCTCAATCGGGCGCGCATGAAACTCGGCGAAGAGATTTATAAAGCCACCGCCGGATCAGGTGGACCTGGCGGAGGTGGCGGCGGCGGTGGTGAACCGGGGGCGGCCGAACAGCGCGCCGCCGGCGAGCAACCGGGCGCCAAGAAAGGTCCGGATGACGTCATCGACGCTGAGTATGAGGTTAAGTAATTCTGTCGGTTGCACAAACCGCTGATTTAGCCCCGGCATTTCTTGCCGGGGCTTTTTTATTTTCGATGGACCCTAATCATGGCGCAGGAAAATATACCTCAGCCGACGGACATTAAACTTAAAAAGTCTGAATCGCTTCAGATCACCTGGTCTGATGGTCAAACCACGCGTTATGAACTGCGTATGTTACGCCGCATGTGTCCCTGCGCCGGATGCCGCGGCGAAAGAGACCTTCTCGGCCGGCAGCTTCTGCCGGTGGTCAAAACTTCTTATGACGGGCCGATTACCGCGGTGGGAGCGGAATTGGTCGGCAATTACGCCTTGAGGATCATCTGGTCGGACAATCACACCACCGGCATTTATACTTTTGAATACCTGCGATCGCTGGAATCTGTGTAACTATTCAAAACGTGCGTTATCTTCTCAGGCGGGCATAAAGCGCTTATGCTAACGGAATGAGGCGACGCTGTTTGACCATACTCATGAGTTTGTCGGTGCTGGTTTTCGGTTGCCTGACGGGCTGCCAATCCTTCGGACCTTTGCGCGTTGAACCGGTCGTCAACAACAGGACCTCAGAACTTCTTCCAAATTTTGTGCTGACCTTTTATCGTGTGGATCAGGATGGAAATTATTGGTTCTTTTTTTCGTCCCGGACGCCGGTCGAAGGTTCCTTTACGGGTATAAGCCAGACATTGATTTTACGGGTATTCTGGGATCCCAAGCCCGGCGTGACGACGCTCGATCCCAGCGGCATCAATACCACCATACGTTTTATTGTGATGACGCCGAATGGATCGGGAATGTACGAAGGCTCGGGGTTTGTCCGCATTCACGGCAAACCCGGAGACAAACAACTGACGATATCCATCGTGGACGGTGAAATGCGCCTGACCAATTCCAGCGGTTATTTTGTCGATGCGCTGGGGCCTTCACGAATCACCGGCGACCAGAACGTGATCTATTCGCCCGATCAGACACTGGCCTTGATTCAGCAGGCGCGCAGAGATTTTTTCCTGGCGACATACAGCCAGAGATATGAAGTAGCAAACCCCCCAAACGCCGGTGCATTGCCGTAATCAACGGTTCGATGCGTTTGGGGACACAGACTTTTTGGAACGGAAATTCGCGTGCGTTGCCCATTTTGCCATACCGAAGATAAGGACCGGGTGATCGATTCACGCCCCGTGGAAGGCGGCGACGCCATTCGCCGCCGGCGCGTATGCGATCACTGTAACCGCCGCTACACAACATATGAACGTGTGCAGGAAGTGGTGCGGTTGATGGTGGTTAAAAAAGACGGCTCGCGTGTGCCATTTGACCGCAATCGAATTCTTGAGGGTATTCAAAAAGCCTGTTACAAGCGGCCGGTATCGGCGGAGCTGATCGCCAAAATTGTGGATGCGGTCGAAGAAAGGGCCGCCCGGCAGTTTGACCGGGAAGTCCCCAGTCCATTCATCGGCCAGGAAGTAATGGAAATCCTTCGCCGCACCGATGCGATCGCCTACGTACGTTTCGCATCGGTTTATCACGAATTCAAAGACCTGGGTGAACTGGTGCAGGAAGCCAACGAAATAATTGAAAAGAATCGCCATGAAGATCCCGGCCAATCCGATCTATTTGCCGAGTAAGAGCTTGCAACCCACCTTATGTTAAAATACAAAGATAAGAGCCGCTAACAAAATAACTTGTCTACCGGCTTGTTTTGTCGGCAACTCTATACATTTTCTGTCGGATTTTCTTTTAAGCCGCAGTTTATTTATAGGTGGAGAAGAAATTTGGGTACGCCCCTGTTTGACGGCGTAGGAAAAGCCCTTATTGTGAACCCGAATATCTCTTACTGGTAAATCATAGTTCCACCCATCGCGGTGTCGCTCAATATGAGATGTCATAATGAGTGGAACCGAAGCTGAGCCATCGCAACGATCAGGCGAACTTTTTAGAAAGGAACCAACCATGACCTGCAAACAAAAAATAGCGGCGTTTCTTGCACTTGCAGCGGCTTTGCCGTTGGCAATCGTGCAAGCGGATTCATCCATCAATACACCGGCCGATTCCGGTGTGATGGTTGCGGCTCCTGCCGATGACGTGCTCGATTATGTGCCGGCAAACGCCCGCATGGTATTTGTGATGAATAATCTCAACGACCTGCACAAGAAAATTGCATCATTGCTGCAAACACTTCAGATTCCCAATCGCTTTCCCAGCCTGAAGTCCGTTGTCGCAGGGATGGGCATTAAACAAGATTTGGACATACATGGCTCAGCGGCGCTGGTATTCCTGGCGGACCTTAAAGCCAGGGAGTCGATTCTTCTTGTTCCCGCGACAGATGCCAACGAGATGCTTTCTTCTCTAAATCCGGTTTCAGAGCAAGACGGTATAGCCGAAATCCGACCGTATGAATATGCCGTCGTTACAGGCCATTATGTCGCAGTCGATTCGGACCGCCAACCGCTGGTTGATTTCGTCAAGGCTTCCAGCCAATCACTCTATGACGCCTTGTCCCTCACCGATATCAACATGATCGATGGAAGCGATCTAGGTTTTTACATTAACATGGCCGCTATCCGAGATCCTATCGAAAATAGCATGGATGAGAGTCAGGAAAATACCATACAAAGAGTGCAATCCATGCGCCTGCAGCAAAGTATGATTAACCAGATTGTATTTGGTTATGCTGTGCAGAAACTGTTCGTTCATGAGATTCTTGATGATATAAAGACCGGCGTGGCGGGTCTGAGTATTTCCGATGACGGTATTACGCTTAATACGGATAAGCAGTATGAACCAAATACACCGCCGGCGGACTTTGTCACTGAATCCAGGCCATTAGGCGGACAAGCATTTGCCGGTTTACCCCAAATCAGCCCTTCAATAGCATTTGCCGTTAATTTTTCCGGCGGCTGGGCAGGGGAACTGTTCAATAAATGGAGCGAAAGCCTGGCCAACAATCCGGATCTGCAGGGTAATGTCCGGGCACAACAAACCGTACAACAATGGAATCAAATTGCCCAACTTTTTACGTTGCTTTCTAAACAGGACGAGGCAGTGCAGTTTACACCTGCGATACAAGGATATTCCATCATCACGACTGATCAACCGAGTCAGGCTCATGATTTGCAACGAAAAATAATACTAAAGCGCATTAGCAGTCTGCAATCGCAAAATAGGAACAGTGGATTTAACATGACCGCAGAATTGGTGCAGGACGCTTTGAATGTCGATGGTGTAAGCTTTGATAAAATCATATTCAACATGAACTTGAATGCCCGGACTTTCGGGGCGAATCAGCCACCGGCTTTCATTGCTCAATTCATCCAGGACATACTGGGGCCTGATGGGCTGACTGCATATAGTGGCGTAGTTGGCAACAACATTATCAGCGGGATAAACGTGTCCAACGATCAACTACAAAGCGCCGTGGAAACCGCGAAAAATCCGATTGATGCCGTGGATTCAGAACCCACGATCATCGCCGCCCAGCAACATGTATTGCCTGATGCATCCGTTATTGTCTATGCCCAGCCGAGCGCCCTTATTGAAACATTTATTAACAGTTTCCAGACAAGCATGGGCGCACAGGCGCCCAGTGCGCCTGGCGGTCCGGCGGAGCCGGTCGGCGGTTTGATTTGCCTGAGCGAAGCCGGTTCATTGGGACGCATCTATTTACCAATCAGTGAACTGGAAAGGATTTCGGCCGATGCCCATCAGTTAATTCCCATGTTTATTATGATGAAGATGGAGGATCAGAGAACAATGCAACAACAGGGAGGCGGTCCACCGATACAACCTCGCCAATGAACCGCGAGTTTGCTATATAATCTGTTTCAATGGCGACGACGATCAGAAAACAAATTCTTTCGCTATTGGTCCTATTTTGCGGAATAGTTTGCAGTTCGTTGCGAATTGCCAATGGCGCCGATCAATCCCTGGATTGGACCCAAACCGGCTTGCAATGTCCGGCCTCTTTTGTCGTCAGCATGGCCCGTGATCTTCAGGGACGAATATGGATCGGAACCGAGGATGAAGGCGTATTTTGTTTTGATCCCTCGGCCCCCGATCAACAGTGGACAAATTACACAATGGATAATGGTCTGAGCGACGATAGCGCTTATGCAATCGCCTGCGACAAACTCGGCCGCATCTGGGTTGGAACGCTCAATCATGGCGTGAGCGTATATAACGGCGTTAAATGGCAGACTTATTCGGCCGTGGCCGATCCGGATCATCAAATTCTGGCCGGTCCGCTGGGTGAACACGTCTTCGCCATTGCCATAAGTCCCGTCGATGGTGACGTCTGGATGGCCACGGATGCTGGTTTAACGCGTTATTCGGTTCAAAAAGATTCCTGGAGTTACTTCACTCAGGCCGACGGTCTGCCATCGAATCAAACCAGTTCGCTGGCCTTCGCCGCTGACGGCACACTCTATGTGGGTACGCAATGCGACGGCATCGGTATGGCCAGGCCAGATGATGATTACAAAAGTTGGAGCATCGTTACCGGGCCGGAACAGTTGCCGTTGATCGCGCAGGGTTCGGGCCTGCCCAGTTGTCTGGTGAATTGCCTGTTGGTGGAGGCTGATGGAACCGTATTAGCCGGTACCAATGGCGGATTGGCTTACAGCAGCGACAAGGGGAAAACCTGGGAATTTATTCGTGGACAGGATTACGAGGACAAGGTGAGGGATGGATATCCTCCAGTCGCCTGGCAGAGTGATGCAGATATCACTGATGAATCGCTTTTACCGGAAGATCATATAACCAGCCTCGCCCAGGATGACCGCGGACGAATCTGGATTGGTACCTGGAGACAGGGTTTTGAAGTTTTTGACGCGCCGCTTATAAATACGTTGTATACCGGCGGCTTTACAAAATCCAAACTGGGCACTGGCAAATTCGTTACGGCATTTTTACCTCTGGGCGGCGATGAGACTCTGGTTTCGGGCTATGGGGTCGGCGTTGCATTGGTCGGCGACTCTCAGATGCCAAACAATGGTATTACTCCGGCCGCTTCCACTGCGCTACTGCCATCCGGCGCTCAGCCGCCTAGTGATCAAACAATAAACACGCTTGTCGCGAAACTTGCCGGGATGCCGGCGCCGGCGTCCGGACAAACGATTGCCGGGTATCTTGATGACGATTGGACCACGCAAGGCAACTGGGTAGGCAGATATGGAAATCGTTTCGCCAATCTTCCCGCCGGTTGGCAGAATATTACGTGGATGCCAAACGATTATTCAGTCAGCGCCAGGACGGGACCGCATCGGATGCCTGGCCGGGGTGAGTATTGTTATTATTGGCTTTCCGGCGCCAATTACACTTCGTCTCGATCTCTTTTGGATCCGGTAAAGCATGTATATTTCCAGGGCGAATGGAATGATACTGCTGCCCAGGGATATTCCATTACCTGGGCGGGACCGGATATGTATATATTCATTAAAATTCCCGCCGGCGTTTCACGAATCAGTTTTTATTTCAATAATGACGACGGTCATCGCGGTCCTAATGCCAATCGGGATTATGAACTGTTGGTTTTTAAGGGCCACGTGACGGATCAATTCAAAGATGCCGGACCGATTCTGGCCAAATCGAGAGTCGAACATTTCTGGCAGCCGGTCTACAAGTCATTCGTGGTCGCAGGACCCGGTGAATTTACGTTTGTCTTCGAACGCAATTACAGTCTAAATACCATGGTCTCAGGTGTTTTTATTGACCGGCTGGCCGGTGCGACGAATATATCGGACAGCTATGTTGTTCCGACGACGGGGCAATCGCGATTTATGCCGCCGTCTTTGTCTGATTCAGACTTACAAACGATTCAATCCAACCCTGCTCCGGCAGCCGCCTGGAAATTATGGAATCAGCTCGATGATGCGTGGACGAACCAGAGTTCCTGGCCGGTGCAATATGCCTATCGCATTCTAGCCTATCGCGCGGCGGAGGCATCTGGTGCGCCGGAGAGCTTGCTTACAGAATGGCGCTGGGGTATTGGATCGATCTGGACCGACCAGGATCGCAATGTGTTTGATACGCGTTTTGTATCAGCGGCGGCGGAAACAAATTAAATCAGAAGTTTCTGGAAATTAATCCGCATTGGGATCAAATAACCGTCCAATGCGCGTATGATTAATGGCCGTCATTACCTGTTGATATTGATCGGAATTTAAATTTTCTTGCAGCGCATCCCTGAAGGCATTGGCTTTTCCACGAAGGTCGGCGATCTGATCCATCCTGTCCTGCGGATAAGAATTGCTGAATTGCTGCTGATTTTGCCGCAGTTTGGCGGCTTTGCCCTGAAAATCCAATATTGCCATGTGAAGGTCGGTTAACGAAGGCAAAATGGCTTTAAGCTGATCGGGACTTACGCCGGCATTGTCCAGAGCCGACGCCAAAGCCCTGAAAGCGCCCTGGGGATCAAAAATACCCGCATCAAATTCCAATGGCGGCGAAGTGTCAGGAGCGAAAGGTGGGCCAAGATCAGCAACAGCAATTGGACGATTGGCTACCAAATCACCAATTGCCTCATTGACTTGCCAGGGGATCATCCATGGCCATGCGGCGACCATCCGGCCATTGGCATCGATGAGAAACGTCATATTGGGTAAACCGCCGTAGGAATGAGAAGAATAGTTATCCCATGCATCCACCGCCAAGGTGACATTGTTAAGATTCAGTTTGCTTTGCGCTTCGGAAGCGTAAGCAATACGCTGACTTTCGTCTGCCGGGGCGGATAGATCAAAACCATCAGTTTTATTTATATCTAATTCCTGTGACGATCCGGCAGGATGAGACTCTCGCTGGTAAACGACGAGAAAATTTACCTGATTCGCCCATCTATGGGCCATGAATTCAACGTTGGAACTGCTTAGACGAAATGCCGGTTCAGTTAAACTCCCGAATTCAACCAAAAGCGGTTTGCCGCGGAATTGATCGGGGTCGATACCGTGGAATTGAAGATCAACGATATTGAGTCGCGGGGCAATGGCCCCGATTTTCCACGTGGGCGTTACAATGACCGTGGGAGCAATGGCTTTGGGACTTGGACCGGATGGGAAATCCGCCCATAGCCGACTTGATGTCAGGAAAAAAAATATTCCTACAAGCAACAAAATTGGGTACACAGACGTATTAAATTTCGGTATTATTTGCTTCATAAGTGTAGAAACGCGTTAAAATGGTCAAAGTTTCTCACTGAAGCCAACGTTGACTGCGGAAACTGACCTGTCGGTTTTCCTGCTTAGCCGCTATATATAATATGGGAACCGGGCTTGGGCATTGCAAGGGTGGAGCTGTCTTGATGGGCCTCTTAAATTGGACATATCATAAATTTTTCCATTATTACATAATTCCTGTCGTTCTGATTGCGATGTTGGGCTTTATGATTCGTTCAGCCGGCGCCGACGATCAGATTTTTCCCCCGCCGAACCCCGCTACCAGTGTGATCGATATTAACGGCCAGGGCTTTACCATCAACGGCAAGCCGGTATTTATTACCTGCGGTTCCATGGATTATGAACGCGTGCCGCCTCAGCTTTGGGCCGATCGTCTGATGCGCATGAAACAGGCCGGTTTTAACACCATTGCGACTTACATATACTGGAGTTTTCAGGAACCGCACCAAGGTCAATTCGATTTTACCGGCCAGCACGATCTTGCCGCGTATCTGGCTCTGGCAAAACAAATGGGTTTGTATGTATTCCTGCGCGTCGGGCCTTATGACAACGGCGAATGGGACAGCGGTGGTCTTCCGGTCTGGCTGCGTTTTATCCCCGGCCTTTCTGTCCGTGATTCGGACAAGCCATTCATGGACGCGCTGGATAAGTACTTTAATCAGCTTTTGCCCATCGTGGCCGCCAACCAGATCAGCAAAGGCGGGCCGGTCATTCTGCTGCAATTGGAAAACGAATATTTTCTGGGAATGAACGGCTATCTTCACAAGGAAGGGGGCACGGATATACCTAATCCCTACTTCCAGTACCTTCATGACAAACCGGTACAAATGGGAATTAATTTACCCAGTTTTTTCAATGGTATTCACCAGGGATACAGCCCTGCAGGATTTTCCCCGGAGCCCGACGGCGGACCGGCCCCGTGGTTTACTTCGGAAATGTGGACGGGCTGGTTTAACCAATACGGCCCCAATGATCCACCTGCAGAACGCCATGCCCAGCAGTCTGTATGGCGGGTAATCGCCTACGGCGGCGGTGGATACAATCTTTTCCTGGCGGTTGGCGGAACCAATTTCGCTCACTGGAATTGCGACACTGTGCAATCCAGCTACGATTTCGGCGCACCCATCGGACAGGCCGGCGATTTGCGATCCATGTATTACAACTACAAACTGGCGAACTATTTTGCCGACAGTTTCCAACAACTTTTAGCGACGAGTCGAATAACAGGTTCGAATCTTAGCGGTCTTCCCAGCAATATTTTTGCCACGGCACGCAGCAGTCCCAACGGAACGATCACATTTTTGGAAAATCGGAGCTTTCAGGATATTCCATGGCAAGCAACGCCGGATTGCCGGATCACGCTTGATGAAGGAGAAATTTTCCCGGTTGTGCAGAACTTTCCCATAAACGATTCTTTCACGTTAAATGAGTCTTATGTGCGCATTTTCGGCATCCTCAATCAGGGGAACACCACGACTCTGGTTATTTATGGCGATCCGGGGCAGCAAGGCCAGGTTCAAATTGGAATTGCTCCCGATGCGGAGCTTGCAGCCAAATCCGACGATTTTATAGCCGATTCCACCGGCAAAGAGTTCACTTTAAATATAACGTTTCCACAATCCGGTCCGGAATCTTACCTCCTGCAAACTCAAAAAACGGGGCAAACCACCGGTTCCAATCAGGTCTTACGCGTTCTGGTTGAAAGCACCTCTGAAGCCAAACGTACATGGTTCATGCCGATTCAAGGCCAGCCATCGATTGTTTGCGGTCCGGATTATGTTTCGCAGAGCGCCTCGGACAACGGCATGATTACGTTGCAAACCGAACGGCCCATTGACGCCGAAAATTCCCAACCCACACTGGCCTATGGCGCGTATAACCCACAACAGAATAGCGATATTCCCATGCATTTCTCGCCGGTTGCGGGCGCACAGGATCCATCGTCGGCGGATTTAACTCCGCCGCAACTTGGACCGTGGCGAGTTTTGCGCGCCGATGGTCCGGCAAGCCCTGATTATGACGATTCAAAGTGGCTGTCCACAGCACAGCCTCTGGCGATGGGTGCGGACGATTACGACGGCGCTTATGAATGGTATCGCACAACGGTTAATGTCAGTCGGGCCGGTGATTATGTTTTTCAGGCGCCGAATGTACAGGATTCCGGCATTTTGTTCGTTAACGGCGTTAAAGTTGATACCGATGATCTTTCGCGTCCTACTGTTACCCTGCAGCAGGGAAAGAATACCATTGCAATTCTTACGATCAGTGATGGACGCAACAAACTTTACAGGTTTACTGGTCTGTTCAATAACGTGGATGCCAAAGGGCTTTTGCCGCCGGTATCGTTGTTGACCACCCAGGGCGCTACCGTGCAGGTAAACGGGTTGAAATTGCGCCAATTTAATGGTTCGCAGGACCAACTCATTGCACAAATCCTTGCCGATCAGCCCGGCGACGGCTGGACTCCGCTGGATCAGCAAACATCGCCCACCACCGCACAAAATGGATATGAATGGTTGCATGCCACCCTGCCGCACTTTCCGCCGGGTCGGATGCAAATTTCCATTGCCAATCCGCCGCCTGGGACTATCGCCTTTTTCAACTCTCGCCAGATACTCTTACACAGCGTTGGGCAAAATCTCGTTGCGCGTATTGAGTTTTCTGCGGCATCAAACGCGGACAATTACCTTGACATTGTCGTGCCGAATCCCGTTGCAATCGACAAAAACTTCGGACCAATTTCGATTGCCTCCACGACTTTGGCGCCGGCACTGCCCGGTAATGGAAGCATTACCCACTGGCGCATGCATGGCGGACTGGACGTTTCACCCGATGCCACGACAGGCTGGACGGACTATACCCAGGAAGTCGATGTTCCGTGTTATTACGCGACAACTTTTACCTGGCAAAAGAACGCCGACGGCGTTGATCCGGTTTTTCGTTTGGCGTGGGGAAACTTGTCCGGCGGATATGTCTGGCTTAACGGTCATAACCTGGGCCGCTATCCTGATTCTGTTATGCAGATGGGTATTTATCTGCCGTCATGCTGGATCAATGAGGGCGCTAATTCCCTGGTTGTTCTGGATGAAACCGGTCAGTCGCTTGACGGCGTTCACCTGGTGACCGAACGCGTGGCAAGCCGGCAGGAAATTGTGTTGCAGGCCCAGCCAAATGCGTCGGGCGGCAGTATGCCCAATTAATTGGCCCAAAGTTAATTTGTCGTTGGCATAATAGATTTGGCGATCGCCCGTGCCATATATGCTTCGCCACTCGTATTGGGATGAATGCCATCGGCATTGTAATACTTCGCGTCTTTAGGCAACTGGCCTTGAATATCGATCACGGAAATATGACATTCAGCGGCGATCTGCTGAATGTCAGGGATGATTCCTTTAATGATATTGTCTTCGCTGATGGAAAATCGATCAGTCAGTGCTGGTGGGGGCGTACAGATGAAAATTGTTGGATGTGACGGCAGGTTCGTAAAATGGTCGATCATGGCCTTGGCATCATCAGAGAATTCATCTGAATGCTTAGACCAGTTGTATGTTTTGCTGTCGTTGGTCCCCAGCATGATAATCACAATATCTGGATTGAAGGCGGTCGCTTTTGTAAATTCCTTCGTCGTCCAATAGGGTAGATTGCCCTTTTTTAACATCGTTGCACCACTGTGGCCGAAATTTTCCACATCATAGCCCGGCCCCAAAAGCGATTGTAGAACCGCCGGCCAGGATTTGTGTAGCCGATCGGGAATAATCCCAAAGGTAATACTATCTCCTACACAGGCCACTTTAATGACGGCAGGTTTGCTTTGCGCCATGCTGAAAGTTACTCCAATCAGCAGAGCGGCAGCGAGAACCATTTTTTGAAAAATATTTATGGGATATCGAATAAAACGCGGCATAATGAGCCCCAATAATCTTGAGATAACTCCAGCAAAGTTAAAAACAATCAGGCTTCTTATGGACCCAATGTCAGCAGCCGATTATGCTTTAAACGATAGTTGAATGAATTTCATGCATAAATTTCGTCCATCTGAGCCGCGGTTCCGGCGACAGCCGCTTTATTGCGGCATTTGTTTTATTATCCTTTTATTTATTTCGCAGAATTTGCAGGCCCAGGGTTTGTTGCCGCCCGCCGTGGCTGTCGCGCCGATTCAAAAAGTCGCCCACCAACGGGCCGCGATTATTTCCATACTCGGGGCGATTGATCAAATCACATTCAATAGCGTCCAGCGTCGCATCAATGATGCGCGCAAACTCGGCGACGATATTATCATTTTTCAGATCGACAGCCGCGGCGGTCTGCTTGGCTCAGCGCTGCAAATCAGTCAATTAATTCGAAGTCTCAGCGTACCTACTGTCGCTTACATAGATAATTCCGCCATCGGTCCGGCACTGATCATCGCGGCTTCGTGTCGGCAGATCGTGATGACCTCCTCCGCTGCGATAGGCGACGGCGAGCAATTTCAACTGACAGGAGATCCTGCTAATCAGGCCGTCCAGAATCCGAATGCCAGGAGCCAGTCGCCGGTTCTGAGCGATCTACAGGCGTCCGCGGCGGCCAATGGTTATCCGCTCCTGATCCTGCTGGGAATGGTTGACCGTCAGGTGGTCATCGATCAGTTTCAGAATAATCTCACCGGTCGCACGCTGTACGTTGGGCAGGTGGATGCCCAAAATTTATTGAAATTTCAGCAGGTCGTTCCCGGTCAACCGCCGGTGCACCCGTGGGTTTTTGTCAGCCGAATGAAAAGTGCTGATACATTGCTTACCATTGGAACATCGCAGGCGCTCAACGTGCATTTATGCCAGGCCCGCGCGGACTCAGTGGAACAATTACCTGCGCTGTTGAATATCGTCGGCCCTCAAGTGGACGTATTGGATGAAAATGCTCTGGAAATAACAGCGCGATGGCTTTCCGGCCCGGATATTCGTTTCCTTCTTCTGGTTTTGATGATTGTATTTGTCTATATGGAATTAAGCCATCCGGGGACAATGTTTTTTGGAGGGTTGGCGCTCCTGGCCCTTTTTTTACTCCTGTGCGGGCCGCTGCTTGCCGGTGTGGCTCAATGGTGGGAAATCCTGCCGATTGCCCTGGGCATCCTGTTGATCATTTTCGATATGGTGCATTTCGGTGGACTGGGGCTGCTGGCCGTTCCCGGCGTGCTGTTAATTCTCCTGGGTCTTTTGGCGAGTTTCCTTCCGTTTGGGGAATTACCTTCCGATGCCACCGCGTTTTTTTCGGCGTTTCAAACCGGTCTTACGGTGGTCATCCTGGGTATTTTAACCGGTTCCGTGATCATTGCCTTGCTGATGCGCTATCTGCGTATTACCCCCGGATTCAACCGCTTGATGCTCCCACCGGCTACGGAGCCCCTGCCGGCCCAATCGCCTTCAATTCAGGAAGTATTTATTGGCGCTGTCGGACGTGCTCTGACTGATCTGCGGCCCGCCGGCAAAGTTCAATTTGATGATTACCTGGCGGATGCGGTTTCTGATTCCGGTTTTGTGTCCGCTGGTTCGACAGTGCAGGTTTTTCAAATCACTGAGGGCCAGATTATTGTACGGCCGCTTCCCGATGAGCAAAATACCGGAAAAGTTTCCGGAACCGTAGTACAATAAGTTTTATGCACTGGGATCTGGTCTTTACCGTTATTTTGCTTTTTTTGGCCGCCGCGGCGAGTCTTTTTGCGGAGTTGTTTGTTCCAGCCCATGGCCTGCTGGCGTTGATTTGCGCTGCTTTGACCATTGCCGGTGTAGCGGTCTGTTTTTTTATTTCCCAAATAGTGGGGATATTCTGTGCGATCGCAACGGTGATCTGTCTGCCCGTTGTGTTTTATCTGGCCATAAAATTTTATCCCTTGACCCCGGTGGGGCGTCGCGTGGTTCTCGGCCGACCTGATCCTGAATCGACAAAAGGTTTTGCTTCTCAGCAATCACAACTTGCGGCGATGGTTGGCCAGGAAGGCGTCGCGGCAACCGTTCTTCGTCCCGTTGGCACTTGTGTTTTCGGATCGCAGCGTATTGCCTGTGTCAGCGAAAGCCTGGTGATTGCCGCCGGCACTCCTGTTCGCGCAATGAGCGTTTCCGGTGGTCAACTCATTGTTCGTCCTTTGACGCCTGCAACGGCGGCGCGTCCCGCGGACTCAAAGGTTTGATGATGTTTGGATCACATCTTTCCATCGCCGGCGGACTTTATCGCGCCATAGTTGAAGCTGACTTACTGGGCTTCCAAACTGTTCAGATTTTTACGCGAAATCAGCAGCAATGGCGTGCGCCGCCGCTGACAGCGGACGCTATCGACCGCTTCCGAGCCGCTATGGCTGCCGCCGGTTTCAAGTTTGCCGTCGCTCACGATTCTTATCTGACGAATCTCGCCGCGTCTGACGAACAATTGCGGCTCAAAAGTATCAACGCTTTTTCCAATGAACTCCTCCGATGCGATCAACTCGGCGTGAGTTTTCTGGTAACCCATTCCGGTGCTCATGGTGGCGCTGGTGAAAGCGTCGGCATACGCCGTATTGTGGACGCACTCAACATAGTCATTGAACAAAATAGTTCCGGCGCCGCCGTTATTTGTCTGGAGACCACTGCGGGGCAGGGTACGTCCATCGGTTGGCGATTTGAGCATTTGCGCGACATTATCGCTGGAATAAAGCGTACTGATCGAATAGCCGTATGCGTTGATACCTGTCATATTCTTGCCGCTGGTTACAACATTACTACCGCTGATGGAGTCGCGTCCGTTTTTGAAGAATTCGATCGTCTCGTTGGTTTTAATCGGATTAAGGTGATACACATGAATGACAGCCGCAAACCTTTGGGCAGCAGGGTGGACCGTCATGCCCACATAGGCTTTGGTTACGCAGGACTACCTATCTTCTCTTATATTTGTCGCGAGCCTCGGCTGGTGAACGTACCCAAGATACTTGAAACACCTAAAGAATTCGCACCCGATGGCCGCGCTTGGGATAACATTAATTTAAAATTGCTTCAAGCGCTGGCGGCCGGAAAAAATGTATGCATTAAACCAATTAAATCGAAGATGAAAGTTGCAGAAAAACATCGAATTCATCCGATGAAAAAGAAAGTCAGATTCTAAGGCCTCTTACATCAGTCGTAATCTTCAGGAGGCTTGTTATGACATGGATTGCCGCCGCCGTCTTCATCAACGATGACGTTCCCGCCATGCTCAATTTGATTCAGGAATGTGCCGTCCAGGGTGCGGACATGATCGAACTGCGCTGTGATACCTGCTCCAAGCAGGCAATGGAGACTGTGCTGCGCGATCCGGCGGTGCGCCAGTTGCGCTTGCTGGTGACAATTCGTCCACCGTGGGAAGGAGGGCGCTTTGCCGGATCGGAATCTGATCGTCTGGAATTAATGGTCGCAGCCTGCCGTTTGAAGCCGGATTTTGTTGATATTGAGCTTGAGGCATGGAAAAACAATCCAAAATTTCCACAGAGGCTATTGCCTTTGTTGGCTCGTCCTTCACTTGAGGACGCGTCTGCTGGTGCAAAACGTCTGCCTGGTCCGCAGTTGGTCATTTCCAGCCATGATTTTTCTGGTCGGCCTCCGGACCTGGATGGTCGATTCGCCGCGCTTGCTTCTGTTCAAGAGGCGGCGGTTCTTAAATTGTCTTATAAAGCCAACAATTCGCTCGATGCTCTTGAAGCATTGGCGCTTTATCCTAAATTAACCGAAAAATATCGACGGCCTCTGGTGGTTATTGCGATGGGTGAAGATGGACAGATATCGCGTTTCCTGTCCGCTAAATTTGGTGCGGCGTTCACCTTTGCCACTCCCAATCATTCCGCCGGTACAGCACCCGGGCAACCAAGAATCGGCGACCTTGTCAATGTTTATCGTTTCCGTCAGCAAGCGCTGCACTGGGGGGTATATGGTGTGATTGGCTGGCCCGTGGCGCATTCGATTAGTCCCATTATTCACAATGCCGCTTTCACCCACATCGGTTTCGACGCTGTTTACGTACCAATGCTGGTCGCGCCGGGATATGACAATTTCGCGGCTTTCATTGACGCCGCACGGAAATGTCCGCAGTTGAATTTACAGGGATTAAGCATCACGATTCCTCATAAGGAAAATGCGCTCGAATATGTTCGTCGTAATGGAGGAGAAATTGATCCGACCAGCAAAGCCATAGGCGTTGTCAATACAATCTTTCTGAATACCAATCCTATTCAGGGAATTAATTCCGACTGGACGGGGGCGATCAAGGCCATGGAAATTGTCGGGGGAATTGGGAAAAAAGAGTTTAAACAGCGCGCCGCTGCAGTTATCGGCGCCGGCGGCGCCGCCCGTTCTATTGTCGCCGGGCTGGCATCCCTGGACGCTAATGTCACCGTATTTAACCGTACACTGGACCGTGCTAAAACACTGGCTCAACAATTCAACGGCAAAACGGGCCGAGTCCAGGCGGCGCCATTTGAGCAGATCGGTAGAGAAAAATTCGACCTGTTGATTAATTGTACTTCTGTGGGTATGTATCCCGATTCCAGCGGTTTGCCGATTCCGGAAACGTTAAATTTTGCCCCGGGTCAGATTGTTTTTGACACGGTTTATAATCCGCGCCAGACGCGTTTGCTCAAATTGGCACAGAGCCGCGGTGCAATCGCTGTCCCAGGTCTGGAAATGCTGCTGCATCAGGCTGAAGTTCAATTTTCCGGTTTTGCCAAAACCAAAGCGCCAATGGAAATTATGCATGCTGCTGCCGAGTCCGCGCTGGCCGCGATGGGGCAATAAATTCAACATTACAAAATAAAGCGGGAATCTAGAGTTTAAAAAATTCAGTCATTACCGTGTTAATGGCGTTTTGAGTATCTTCTCGCGTGCCGGCGGCACTGACCAGGCGATATTTTTCCGGGTATTTTTTTACCTGCTCCAAAAATCCTTCGCGGACCCGGCGATGAAAGTCCGCAACCCGCGTTTCAATGCGATCATGAAAGAGTCCCGGCTGGGCTCCATGTCCGCGTTTGGCCGTGGACTGCATGCGGGTCATAGCCAGTTCCACGGGTATATCCATAATAATGGTTAAATCGGGCCAAAGGCCTTCGGTTGCCGCCTCGGCCACCTGGGTGATCTCTTTGGGTTCCAACCCGCCGGCTGCCCCCTGATAGGCCAGGGTGCTGCTGGTAAATCGATCTGAAAGAACCGTTTGTTTATTTTGAAGAGCTGGTTTTATTTCTTCAGAGACCAGTTGGGCTCGACTGGCCATGTATAGGAGCATCTCGGTTCGAATGCTCATACCGTCGCCTTTGGACGTAAGCAAAATTTCGCGTATTTGCTCTCCGATGGAGGTACCGCCTGGATCCCGTACCCTTCGAACGGTAATTCCGTTTTTCGTCAATATTTCTTCCAGGAAGTCCAGTTGGGTGGTCTTACCACAACCGTCCAGACCATCAAAAACAATGAATTTCCCGGCTAATACCCCTAATTTTTTGGTTTTTCCCGCTGTTTGAGCTTTTCCATCTTTAGTCATCTTCATCCCTGTTTTGTACGCCCATGTTACCATCAGGTCAACGCATATTTTATCGCTCTCCAATTTCCATGCGTTTTTGACCGATAGTGTAGTTATGAATTCCGGGCTATTACCTTGTACTTTGCACCCTGTTACCTGTTTTCTTAATAATATGCAACCACGGTTAAAACATTGCGTTATTACCATTAACCAATGGAGGATCTGACACACCGAGTTCGAGAAATGGATGCCTTAAATTCACGTGTTGATGGGTGAGGACATGCAGCCAAATCAATATCTTCAAACCGCCTGGTACGATCCGTCCTTTAAGTGGGATTGGCGCACCGCCAGCCATCTGATGAATCGTGCAGGTTTCAGCGGCACGGCCCAGGAAATCGACCAGCTTGTGGCTCTTGGGCCGCTGGATGCAATACAGCATCTGATTTATTACCAGAGCATTCCCGACTCGTCCCCCTACATGCAGTTTGGCGCTATCTCCGACATCGATATAGGTGACTTTCGCCAGATTCGTTTCTTCAGAGATCTTACGCCCGATGAACGCCGGGAATTCCTGCTTTTAAAACTGGCCGCCGGAGCCGGCAAAATGGACGACATGCGTTGCTGGTGGCTCAATCGCATGGTGCAGACCAAACGTCCGTTGGAAGAAAAAATGACGCTCCTCTGGCACGGCCTGTTTGTCAGTGCTTTCATGGACGTGCAAAACGCCTATCACATGTATTTACAAAATGAATTGTTCCGCCGGTTTGCCGTTGGAAACGTTCAGGATTTAACTCTTCAGGTCAGCAAAGACCCGGCCATGCTCCGTTATCTGAACAATAATCAGAATGTGCGCGGCCACCCCAATGAAAACTACGCCCGTGAATTGATGGAATTATTTACCATGGGCATCGGAAATTACACCGAAGACGACGTGCGAGAATCTGCCCGGGCATGGACCGGCTGGACCTTTGTCGGCGACAACTTTGTCTTCAACGATTTTCAGCACGATTATGGTGAAAAAACGTTTTTGGGCCAGACGGGTAATTTCAACGGTCAGGACATCGTGGAGATCATCTTCCAGCAGCCTGCAACGCCCAGGCATTTTGCCCTCAAACTTTTGCAATTCTTCGGTTCCGATGAGCCTGCACCGCCCGAGCTTGTTTTGGCGCTGGGGCAAACCTTCCAGGACGAGAACTGGGAAATGGCGCCGGTTTTGCAAAAGCTTTTTTCCAGCACCTGGTTTTATTCTGAACCGGTCATGCGCAGCAAAGTCAAAACGCCTGCCGAACTCGTCGTCGGATCGCTGCGGAAACTCAATGGCTCATCGCCCAATCCGCAGGCTTTGCTCTTTAGCATGCAAATGATGGGACAGGAACTTTTCGAAGCGCCAAACGTCGGCGGCTGGCCCGTAGGTAAAAACTGGATCAATACCAGCACGCTCTTTGCCCGTTATGATATGCCCGCATTTTTGGTTACCGGCCGACGACCGATTATTCCCGGTTCGGCATGGAACGATAACTCTCCCGCGTTACAGGAATTCAATACCCAATACAGCCCGGAACTCCAGCTCGCCCAGGCCGGAGCCTCCACCACAAATAGCGCCGTCGATTGGTATATCCGGCAGCTCATACAGGATTCCGTCGATCCTGCCAAACGTTCGGCGTTGATCAGCTATTTGAATAATTCCGATTCTACCGAGGATATGCCGCTCAATCTGACAGACCAATCGCTTCATGCCCGGCTTCTCGGGCTGGTTCAGTTGATCATGGCCATGCCGGAGTACCAGTTATGCTGATGAACTTTTTTTTCTCTGAGGTGCTCTGATGGACTCGATGCATACACGCCGAATATTTCTGGCCCGTGGCTTAACGATCCTTTCGGCCGCCTCAACGCTGCCCGCGTTTATCCAGAAAACCGCTGAAGCACTCAATAACCCGGCCGATTCACCGCTCACCCAGACCGCTGCGGGTCGTGGCGACGATCGCATCCTGGTTATTGTGCAGCTTGCCGGCGGTAACGACGGCCTTTCGACGGTAATTCCTGTTGACAACGACGACTATCGAAATGCCCGGCCCACGCTGGCGGTCACACAAAATCTGCTCAGTCTCGGCGGCAACAGCAACCTGGCTCTGCATCCGAATTTGCAGGGATTCAAATCTCTCTACGATGCCGGTCAAATGAGCATTGTTCTTGGCGCTGGCTATCCAAATCCCAACCGCTCGCATTTCCGTTCAACGGAAATCTGGCAGACCGCCGACCCCGTGAATATTGATTCCACCGGCTGGATGGGCCGCTATTTTGACGCTCAGTGTTCCGGTCAGGACCCGATTAAATCCGAAACCGCGATCAGCATTGGTTCACTTTCTCCGATGACGCTCAAGGGTGATATTTTCCAGCCTACTTCTCTGCAAAACCCGCAAAATTTCCAGTGGCTTCTGGGTCAGGGTAATAGCCGACAAGCCACCTCGCTGCGTAAGGCTTACCAGTTGCTCAATGGCATCAACCCCAAGTGCGCGATCTGCACCAATACGGGGTTGAATTTCCTCCAGCGCACCGCGCTGGATGCAGAACTTTCCGGCCGTGATATTCGTGCTGCTACCGAAGATCATCAGAACGCCGTGAGCTACCCAAACTCACAGTTTGCCAATTCGCTTTCCATGGTGGCCAGGATGATTATTGCCAACATGCCCACACGGGTTTATTACGTTTCTATAAGCGGTTTTGACACTCATGCCGCTCAACAGCGCACCCACGATAATCTGATGACCGAACTATCCGACGGTCTGACTGCATTTATCAATGATCTGAAGGCCAGTGGCAATATCGATCGCACACTCGTGGTCACATTCTCCGAATTTGGCCGCCGCGTCGCGGAAAACGCCAGCGCCGGAACCGATCACGGCACCGCCGCACCGATGTTTGTGTTTGGCGGTTCAATCACGCCTGGCTTGCTGGGCGCTCAGCCTTCCGTTGCTCCGTCTGATCTGTCGATGGGCGATCTAAAATTCACAACCGATTTCCGCTGCGTCTACACGGGAATTCTCCAGGACTGGCTGGGGACCAAACAAACCACTGAAATCCTCGACGGTCAGTTTAAACCTGTATCCATAGTCAAGGCCTGAAGGGTTTTCCACCGCTCAAACGCCGTTTTTCCTTTTGACTTTTTGCTTCGCTTGTGTACGGTAACAAGCCGATAATCAAGAGAGGCGTATTCTCATGCTTTACGAACATGAAACTTCGCTCCCGGGCGATCCCAGTGCACGCGACATGTGGCGTGTTTTCCGCATCATGGCCGAATTTGTCGAAGGTTTTGATAATCTCGCCAATCTCGGTCCCGCGGTAACTATCTTTGGTTCGGCCCGCACCCCGCGCCACGATCCCTACTATATCAAAGCGAGGTTGCTCGGCGCGCTGTTGGCGAGGAAAAATTTTGCCGTCATCACCGGTGGGGGGCCGGGCATTATGGAAGCAGCCAATTCCGGCGCTCACGACGCCGGAGGTGTTTCCGTAGGCCTGAACATCAGTCTTCCTCATGAACAGAAAGCCAATCCGTATCAGACCATTGCGATGAACTATCATTATTTTTTCGTTCGCAAGACCATGTTTATCAAATATTCGCACGCCGTTGTCTGCTTCCCAGGCGGTTATGGCACCATGGATGAATGCTTTGAAGCGCTCACACTTGTGCAAACCATGAAAATCGATCCACGGCCGGTGATTCTGGTGGGCAAGGATTTCTGGCAAGGTCTTATCGACTGGATGCGCAAAACGCTGGAAAAAGAATATAAAACCGTGGATCAGTCGGATTTAAATATCTTTCGTATCACCGATGATCCGGAAGAGGTTTGTGATATCCTCGTCAAGGCCGAAGAGGGACGCTGCTGGATTCCGCCGGCTCAGGCTTATTCCGGCTTTAATACCGCGCGTCAGCTCTCACCTGAGGGAACCCGTTTCGGTGTTACGCCGCGCATAAGCCATGAACAAATTTCCCAGCCTGCATTGCCTGTTGATCTGGCGGCAATGTTGTCGGCTAACGCCAATCCTGAAAAAAAGCGCTCAACGAGCAACCGCAAACGTAAATAAAAAAACTTCAGATTCTCTTGGCCGCGGTTACATACGCCATACGAGTGTCGTACAGTGCCCCGGCGATTAAATTTTGTTCCGCTTCGCTGAGGTTGTTTTTGGTTTTTTCCTCCAACACGCCCAGCAAGTCGATATATAACTTCGCCAGATCCAGATCGAACATTCTTTTGCCTCCCGGCGGTGTAATCGCGCCAAGTGCAATCATGATCTGTGTGACGTATTGTTGAACTAAAAATTCAAACGAGGCCTGCGGTAATTGGTGTTTCTGGGCGCTGGATGCGGGTGGCTGCATGGGCTCCGTTTTTTTTGTTTCCTTCGGAATTTCCCCCAGCTTTCGGGCTAACTCCTCTTTTTCTTTTTCCGCCTGCGCTTTAAATTCGCTGTCCATCGACGTCTCCTGAAAATTTCCTCTTGAGGTCGGTTATGTTAACATCTGGGCTCTGTGTAGTCTCATGGCGGCCCAAACCAGGTAAATCACGGTTTCCCGCCTTATTGCTGGTAAGAACCGGGAATTTCTAACTATAGCGGAGTTTTGGATGGATCCCATTATTTCTCAGTCGGTTTACCAAAGTCCTCTGGTAACGCGCAACGCTTCACCGGAAATGCTGGCTGTTTTCTCGCCACAGCGCAAGTTTTCCACATGGCGGCGTATATGGCTGGCTTTGGCGCAGGCACAAAAAGAACTGGGGCTCCCCATTACCGATGAACAAATCGCGCAGATGAGCGAGCACATCGAAGACATTGATTTTGAAGAAGCCGCACGTCAGGAAGAACGCCTCCGTCACGACGTGATGGCCCATCTGCACACTTTTGCCAAGGCGGCCCCCGCGGCCAAACCCATCATCCATCTGGGCGCTACTTCAATGGATATTGTCGACAACACGGATGTTCTGCTTTTGCGCGACGGGCTGGATATCATTGCCCGTAAATTGGGCGTATTGATTGACCGTCTGGGCAAATTTGCCCAGCGCTACCGTGATCTGGCTGTACTTTCCTATACCCATCTCCAACCCGCCCAGCCGTCCACGCTCGGCAAAAGGGCGGTTCTCTGGTGTTACGATTTTGTTCTTGCCCTGGCCGACATCGAACTGCGCCGTCAAACCCTGATGCTCCGTGGCATTAAGGGAACCACGGGCACCCAGGCTTCGTTCCTGGAACTTTTTGCCGGCGATCATGAAAAAGTCCGCCGTCTGGAACATTTGGTGGCCCAAAAGCTGGGTTTTCAAAGGGTACATCCGGTCTCGGGCCAGACTTATTCCCGCATCATCGACGTACAGATTATCTGCAGCCTTGCGGCGATAGGCGCCGCGGCGCACAAAATGGCCCTCGATATACGCCTGCTTGCCGCATTTAAGGAAATCGATGAGCCTTTTGAAGACGAGCAGGTCGGTTCTTCGGCCATGGCTTATAAACGCAACCCGGTTCTTTGTGAACGAGTCACCGGCCTGGCGCGCTGGCTCATGGGCATGACCCAGCAGCCGCTGTTTACCGCCGCCCAGCAAATGTTTGAACGCACGCTGGACGATTCCTCCAATAAACGGCTCTCGATCCCGGAAGCCTTTCTCACCACCGACGCCATCCTCGATATCCTGATTTATGTTTCAGGTGCGTTAAGCGTCAATGAAAAGGTCATCGAACAGAGGCTCCGTGACGAACTGCCCTTTATGTCTACCGAAAATCTTCTCATGGCCGCGGTAAAAGCAGGGGGCGACCGCCAGGAGTTGCATGAACGCATCCGTCGGCACTCCCTGGCCGCCGCCCGGCAGGTCAAAGAGCATGGCCTGCCCAATGATCTGATCGACCGGCTCAAAGCTGATTCCGCATTCGCCGGCGTCGATCTCAACGATGTTATGGATCCGAAACAGTATATTGGAAGATCAGTCGAACAAGTCGATGAATTTATTGCTCAAACCATCGAACCGATTCGCGCACGGTACCAGGGGCGTTTAAACCATGCCTTTGCACCCAAAGTATAATTCCACGTCACATGTTTTTATGAGTCATTACGAGTCTCCGGATGTCTATTAATAAAATATTTATAAATGTTGCAACCGGGGCCCTTGTGTTGATGATGGGTTCGATGGTTCCAGGTGCCACATCCGCTTCCCAGCCGGCCGCGGAAGAAGTACAGCTTCAGAGAATGCTTGCCAACAACCTCACCCTTTCGCTTAAAAATGTCAGTTTGACGGATGCCTTCTCCGCGATAGCCCGCAGTGCGCACATTTCCATTGAAGTTGAACAATCGGTTTATAACTGCCTTCCTTATGGCGACGACACCATCATTGACGTCGCATTTCGCGACGTTCCTCTGCAAACCGCACTGCAGAAAATCATGGATGAACTTTGTCTTTCAATGGCAGTTTCCAATCAGCACGTGGTTATTGAGCCGTCGGAGGCATTGGTTCGCATCGGCCGCCGCGCCACCTGGAATGAACTTGACCTCTTGCACAAGCTCAATCAGGTTGTTCAATCTCAATGCACCGGCGATTGGTCCCGGGATCTGCAAAAACTTCTTGACCAGCCGGATATTGACGTTGTGCTCTCTCCCACCGACGCTTCGGAACGTGCCATGGCGATCAGCAATGTGCAGGCCCAGTTGCCTTGTCCGATCGCGCAGTCGCTCGACGCTTATACCCAATCGTTGCACATGATCTGGTATCTAAGTGACAACCGCATATTTATTCAACCTGGATCAGAATGGATTCGCCAGCAGTTGAGCCGACCGATTATTCTCAAACAATCCAATGTGCCGCTGCAACAGGTCGTAAGCGAACTTTCCATGCTTTCCGGCGTGGATTTTAGACCCCAGCCGGGATTGTATCTGGCCGTTCCTACGGTTAACGTCGATTCCAACGACGGTACCATCCTCCAGACGCTCGATGCGCTCAGCGGCGCCACCGGTATCACGTATCAGATTATGGACGATTACGTGCTGCTGGACGTGGTGAACAATAACAGCTCCAGTACTCCCAATCACGAAGTCAATCAACAGGATCCGGTTGTCGGAATGATTCCGATTCCCACCGGCGTAGGATCTTTGCAATTTGATTATTTCGTCCATGCTTCCGACGTGCCGCCGTCGCTGCTGGCGCAATTACACGCTAAAGCCCAGGAAGTGATTAGTTCCATTGCCTCGGGGACTGTTCCGACCACGCATCCGGCTAAATAATATGGATCAGTTCGATGATTTCTGAATCCCATCTCCGACCTACGCGTTTGATACAGCAGGATGGTGCAATTAAATTTTGTCTGTCCGCCGGACATTTTGCCTCACGCGAGCTGGAAACTGAGTCCATCATCATTCCCATGCGCAATTACCACGGTCAGCGCTGGTACACGCTTTGTATTTCTTCTCAGGTGGGTTGTCGCATGGGTTGCACCTTCTGCCAGACAGGCCGGATGGGATTGCTGGCCAATCTAAGCGCCGATCAAATCGTCATACAATTTACAACGGCACAGGAGATTCTCCGCCGGCAAGCTGATCGAAGCGAAGCTGCCGAGCCCGGTCTGCGCAACGTCGTATTCATGGGCATGGGTGAACCTTTGGATAATTTTAACGCCGTTGTTGCAGCTATTCGTATACTCAATGATCCTGCGGGTCTGAATGTACCGCTTTCCCGCATCACGATTTCCACGGTGGGGCGGGTGGACGGCATCCGAAAACTCGCCGAACTTCGCTGGACTTCGCTTCGACTGGCGATTTCCCTGACTGCCGCGGATGATGCCCTGCGCAATGAGCTTATGCCCGTCAATCGCGCCATGCCATTGGCTGAACTTAAAGAGGCGCTTCTAGATTATCCCCGCACAAGACGCACGCGATTTTTTATTGAATATGTGCTGCTAAAAGACGTCAACGATTCAGAGCATCACGCCGATGCTCTGGCGGCCTGGTGCGAATCTCTGCCGGTTCGTGTGAATGTTATTGCCTACAATCCGCAACAGCCCGCTGCTTACCAGACGCCGGATGACCAGACGATTGTCGCTTTTATTCTGCACTTGCGCCAGAAAGGAATTCTTGCCAAACGGCGCGTCACCATTGGCCGAGACGTCTTTGGCGCATGCGGCCAACTGGGTAACACAGAATTTCATCGTAAGGAATTGCTTGCTTCAGGCGGAGCGGCGGCGTCGGCGGCCCAATAACAGCATGCCCATGGCTGAACCAGCCAAAGCCAGGCTTGAAGGTTCGGGAACATCTGAAGGGTCGTCGCCGGACCATCTTCCCCAGGGGTTGGGATCAAAGCGTGGACGTGGAGGCGGGCTGACTGCGGATGTTGTAATGGTAAAGCTTGTTCCGTCGTCGGTGAGCGCAGAGGGTGTTGCGTCGATAGTAGGCTGTTCCAGGTCAATGTCGTAGTTGGAAAACGAACTAATCGAGCCGGTAACTCCATTGAGTGTGGCGGAAGCGTCTGTGAACGTAACCGATCCAAAATTGTCCAGCGGCAATATGCCGTAGCCGTCTGACGGCGCCTCGGCAACCCATTCTGCGCTGGATCGCTTTCCACCGCTCATGGTTTGAGTTGTGCTGTAGTCTTTGCCTGTCGACAGGTCATCAAGAGATAAGTCGTATTTGTTGTTTCCCAGATAACTTACATCTGCGGAAATGGCATTTCCCGGGTTAATCGCCAGAGGAATTTCATACGAATAGCTGGGATACATTTCGTACCAGGCATAATAATCCACGCTGCCGCCGACCTTGTCAGCGGAAACACCGATTTGTTCGACTGTCGAAGAACTGAATCCATCAAGTCCCAGCCAAAATGCTGAATAGCCGCTGCTTGAGTTTGAAGCGATTGTAGGTACCGTCCAGTCGCCTGAAACGTTCGAAAAAGTTTGGCCCGAGCTGGCAACGTCGGCATAACCGCTCCAGTTCGACGATGCCGTTACCGTGGTGGCGGCCATAAGTGCCGAAGGATGCATAAAAGCCGCCATGGCGCCCAGAACGCCGGTGCCCAGAGCAATATGTTTGTTAGAGACGAAAATTTTAGTCAGTGTTGAAAACCGGCGGATCGATGGCAAACGGTGCATATTGGCCATTGAGAGTCCTCCCCCATGTTAGAGCCGTATCATGTATGAGAAACTCTAACCTTATAATGAGCCAGGATCAACCATAAACCTCAAAACTCAATCAACACTAGCCAACCGGCAATGCAACCTTCATTCTTTCTTTATATTCCAATGCCTTGCTTTCGTGTTTGCGATTGTGCGGCGGTTTGCCGCCTTTCACCGTCAATAATGCTTTGCAACGGATGACCGATCGCCTGCCTTATCCCAGCTCGAAACCGTTCCGCGATCATCAGCATGACCACCATGGCGATCACCGGCCAGAGCACATAACGAATCACGATCAGCAGGCGCTGATCAAAGTTAATCCCCTGGCCGGGCGGCGGAAGAAATACCACAATGAGCGTATTAATCAGTTCATTGGCGGAATACAAAACGCCGGGTATAGGAAATCCCGGCAAAAGGCTCTGCCACGGCAAAACAATAAACAGCAGAATGACGGACGCAATAAGTCCACGCGTCATGTGTGCTGATCCAGGTGCGCGTGCCGCAAGAATCAAAATCCACGTCAAAAAAATCAAAATGACCTGTAATGCCGCCGTGATTACGCCAATCTGTTGTGTCACAGGCGCCGCCAGATAATACGTCGTTGCCCATTCGGAGCGTAAATTCAGTTTGCGCCCCTGAGCATCGGTCAGCCATCGCGCAGCGCCGTAATTTTCCACGGTCTGACCGCCGGTCCATTGGTTTTGTGCCGGATTTTCATCCACTACGAAAACACCCGAAACGGTTGTTACCGCCGGCTGACTTGCCGGACGATGCGCTGCGGACGGAGTGGTTGCTACCACGGGATTACTGCCGGTATAAGGTTCGGTGGAGAACCGCACGAGAAGAAATCCAATCACCTGTGTAATCACGCAGATAAACAGCAGTATCCCCAGCGTATTGCGTCCTGTGCCCAGTGCACGCAGGGCTATACCGTATTCGCCGTAGGGATGAACTGGTTCGGCCATGAAAAATCGCCTTATGCTTCCGGTCATTATACAGTGGCCGCATTGTTATGGCCCTGGAATTCTCTGATAATCTCCTCGGCATCATGCGGAGTAATTGGTGAACATTCAGAATCTTATACCTGCACCGAAAGTGGTCAGTAATTTTCCGGGAGCCTGGAAACTTCCGGTTAATGGAACAATTTCATTAGCTCTTTCCGATGAAGGGCTTCAGAATTCCGCGCATAAGTTGTGCGGCATTCTTTCTGCGCGAACTCATTCATCATGGTCCTGGATTGCTTCACATGCTTCCGCAGGCGGCACGATTCAGTTTGTGCTTTCTCCCTGTGTACAACACGTACAGGGATATGAACTTGTCGTCGATAAGCAAGGCGTACAAGCCCGTGCTTCCACCCCCGAGGGTTTGTTTTACGCGGCTCAAACGTTGTTGCAACTGATCAATATTCATCCACGGCGTTTACCGCATCTGGAAATTGTGGATTGGCCCGACTACGAGCGCCGTGGTTTTTATCTGGACATATCCCGCGGCAAGGTTCCCAAACTCGCAACTATTCTTGATTTAGTCGACCGACTGGCGGCGCTGAAAATCAATGAATTCCAACTTTATGTGGAAAATGTTTTTAAATTCCGTGCGCATCCGGATTTTTATCGCGATACTACGCCATTGACCGCTGCCGAAATCCGCCAGATTGATACGGCCTGCCGCCACCGGCACATTGATTTTGTTCCATCGCTGACTTCGCTGGGCCACTTTGACAAAATCCTCCGTCTTGGACGCTACCGGCGTCTTGCAGAAATTGAGCCCGGGGATTTAGCTAAACAGGGCATTAAACCGTGGAGCGATGATCCCTGGACCCTCAACGTAAGCGATCCAAAATCACGGCGACTCCTTGCCGGCATGTATGACGAATTTTTGCCTAATTTTTCCAGTTCCCTAATGAACATCTGCTGCGATGAGCCCTGGGATTTGGGTAAAGGTAAAAGCCGCGCTAAAGCAACAAAGCTTGGAACCGGCCGGATTTATGTTGACTGGATTGGTTTTTGCGCCGGATTAGCGGCACGACATGGCAAACGCGTTCAGTTGTGGGCGGACATTATCATCAAGCATCCCGATCTGGTAAGTGAATTGCCTAAAGACGCCATTCTGCTTGAATGGGGCTATGAGTTCGACCATCCGTTTCCAAGACACGGCCGATTGCTCGCTGCTTCCCGCCGGGCATTTTACATTTGCCCGGGAACTTCAAGCTGGCAATCGCTTGGCGGGCGAAACTCCAATAGCTTCACCAATATCCGCTCCGCCGCACGGGCGGGTCTATCCTCCGGTGCAGTAGGCCTTCTTAATACCGACTGGGGCGATTATGGGCATCAGCAGATGTCGGCGGTGAGCCTGCTGCCCAGCGCTGCCGGCGCCGCACTTGCCTGGAACGTGAACCAAACCGACCGCTCAATCATCCAGGCTGCGGCGGTTCATGTACTACATTCCACTGCCCAGGTCGCACAGGCGGTTTTTGATTTAGGCAACGTTTCCAGTCGTATCAGCGGTAAGCGAATCCGCAATGCCTCGTTGGAATTTTTTCTTTTCCGCGAGCCATGGGAAAAACACGAGAAACTCAAATTGCTCAAAATAAACAGATTGAAGCCGGAAATAAATGGGGCAAAAAAAATGATCCAAATATTTTCTACTGCCGCCGGAAAAGCGCCACCCGATCAGAAGTGGATTTTTGATGAACTTTCTTTTACCGCTCGATTGCTTCTTCACGTACTTTTGCGCACCGATTGCCGGCTTTCCCATAGCGGGACGGGTGAAAGAAGTAAAAAATTGTGGGCCAAAATTATGGCGACGCAGGCGGCGGACATTCGCCGGCTCTCCGTCGAATTTCGCACGCTCTGGCTGGCGCGTAATAAGCGTTCGCGTTTGGATGACGTTCTGGCTCACTTCAGGCGTCTGGAGAAGGAATACCGGTCTAGAGGCTCATAATCAGAGAATTTCGATTAAACTTGCTTTTATCTAATGGAGCTTAATTGGGAGGCATTTAAATGGACCAACCATCAATTGAACAGCGTTATACCCAGTTGCGGGCTCTTACCAGTGACCCAACTGCGACTGCTCTGCTGGTATTGGCTGAAGTAATCCAGGCCAAATCCGCTATGGATCAGGATTCCGCCGCCCGGCTGGGAAGCGAAATTAAACTCGCCCTCGATCACATGTTCCATGTGAAGGTAGAGGGGGAAATTCACAGCGCTTCGAATGAAGTGTAAGAGGCTTTTAAAATCCATCGTGAAAGGTTTTGCATGTCCTTACTGGTTACAGGTTCTATCGGCATAGATAAAGTTGTTACGCCGTTTGGGGCAAAGGAAAATATTCTCGGCGGCTCGGCGCTCTATTTTTCCTGGGCTGCCGTTCATTTCTGCAAAGTCTATCTCGTTGGTGTGGTAGGGGAGGATTTTCCTTCGGAATTCGATTTTGTTTTTGTCCATCCCAACATCGACGCACGCGGCCTGGAACGCCGGAAAGGAAGCAAAACCTTCCGCTGGGCGGGTCGTTACGATCAGACCATGAACGAGGCTACAACCACGGCTGTTGACCTGAACGTCCTGATTGAAAAATCACCTGTGATTCCGGCGGAATACGCCCAAAGCCGGGTGGTTTTTCTGGCCGCGACCCATCCGGATTTGCAGATGCAATTGCTTTCGCAGGTTCATAAACCCAAACTGGTTATTTCCGATACACGCGACCTGTGGATTAAAAATCACCGCGCGGAACTTATGAAGAGCCTAAAAAAAATTGATGGTCTGGTGCTTAATGATTTTGAGGCGCGCCTGCTGACCGAAAAGGTTAATCTCGTTTCCGCGCTCCAGCAGATCCGCAAGCTCCTCAAGCCCGGCGGGCCGCGGCTGGTGGTGATCAAAAAAGGCGAGCACGGCTGCCTCGCCGCCTATGACGATTCACTCTTCGCCATGCCGGCGTATCCAACGGAAAAAGTCGTCGACCCCACCGGCGCCGGCGATAGTTTCGCCGGCGGATTGCTTGGTTATATGACCGCACAAAAACGCTGGTCGCCGGTAATCTTTAAGCAGGCGGTCGCGGCGGGGACCATCATGGCCAGTTTTACCATTGAAGATTTTTCCCTCGAAGCCTTGCGCCGAGCCAATCGAAGGACAATCGGGTCGCGTATGAGGGAATTTCGCAAGATGGTCGCACACGGCCTTGTCTGATGAGATTATTTGTCGCGATAACAGTTTCTGAAGCCTTACGCGCCGAGCTTTTCGCTCTGCAAAAACGTTTGGAGCAGGCTAAGGCCGAGGTGCGCTGGGTAAAGCCGGAACAGTATCACATCACGGTCAAATTTATCGGCGAGGCTGCTGACGATCAGTTGGTTCAAATTGCCGCTCGCATGGACTCCGCCGCCGCGGCGACCGAGCCATTTAAACTGGATATCATCGGTCTGGATCGCATCGAATCGCGCGGCAAGGTGCGGGTGATTACCGCCGAGGTTAATTCACCCGACCAGCGGCTAACGCGTTTGCATCGGCAGGTGGATCAAAAACTTGCAGGCATGGGATTCGATCTGGATATGCGAGAACTTTTGCCGCACATCACGCTGGGAAGAGTGCAAAGCAATCATGGATTGAATCGGTTACTCAGACGGCTGGAACATTTTTCGCCGGACGCCATGGAACCCATTAGCGGCTGGGAAGTCGTGGACGTGCATTTATTTCAAAGCACTCTGACCCCGGAGGGATCGGAATATAAAATATTGCATACCGCAAAGTTAGGCTCTGTTTGATGAATACCCCCTCCACGTCCACTGCGTTAAAACGTCTCCACACTCGAAGATTTTTGTCGATGGTATCGGCGTTAGATTCAGCTATGTTGCGACGTTATAATCGACAAAAACGCTAATTTTTAATAAATTATGAAAAATATAATATTAGTAATACTTGGAGTGCTATCTTTTACTATAGGTGGCGCATTAGTCCTTGCTTGGCCCGTATTCGTCTATCTTTCAATTTTTGAGTTTGACGCGCCAAGCCGCGGTCCTTGGGATTATCCTGCTCGTTATGCCATCGTTTGTGCTCTTTTAGCTTATCCTATTCCGTATATTCTGGCTTTAATCTTTTTAATACGACAATGGCATAGAGACAGATTTCATGTGTTAACCTCGCTTTCTGGCTTAATTCCATTTCTGTATATTGCTGGCTTTTTTACAATAATAGTTCTGATTTCGACAACGATGTCTCATAAGACAATCGCACCAAATGTCATTTTGAAAACGGACGGGACCTATTATTCTTTAGTAGATAATAATGGGCGAGTGATTGTGGATCAAAACGTTATATCTTACGAAGTTATCGGTTCAAAACAATTGGTTTTGGTAAGACGAGCTCCTCTAAGGTTAGTAATCGACAATATTACTACGTATAACTTATCAAACAACCTATATTATGCTGTAAATACGCTGAATGGTTCTGTATCAGCTCCTCTTTCTAAAAGTGAGTTCCAAAAAAAATATGCTTTGCCTGATGAATCGCAGGTATTCAAAGATTCGATGCAGATGCCGGGAGAATAAAAAAGACTCTGCATCTACTATTTTCTCCACCGTCCTCTGAGCCCTCTGTGATCTCTGTGGCCTGTTCCTCATCGTGATATATAGCTATCGAGCAGGGGGGATAATAAGGCGGCAGGTCAATTAAAAATTTTTGCCATATAATCTTGTGCCATGGCGGCGTGGGTCAAAATCATCATTTATTTTACGCTCTGCATGCAATTGCGAGCCTATTGGAAATATATTCCCATTTCCTATGACACCACGCGTCTAACCTCGCCGGTAAAACAGGATGGATCCATAGATTACCTGGCGGCACTGAATATAAAATGTTCCCAGGGCGTGACGCCTGAAAATAATGCGGTGGTGGTTCTTCTGCGCGCTGCGGGATCAGATTATATTAATGGCCCACCGGACTATAAAAAAGAATATATGAATATGCTGGGTGTGATGTCACTGCCGTCGCCAAAACATCCGTTCGTTTATTTGTACGATTATTTATCCAAGCACGGTTTTCAATGGCAGGACGTGGACCACATTTATGGAGAGGTAACGAGAAAGCCTTTTACCGATAGCCAATATCCGCAAGTGGGGCACTGGCTCGATTCACAACAGGACTTTATCAACGCCTATCTGGCGGCTTCGCAGATGTCGCATTGGTATGACCCTATTACTAGTAATACAGAACAATTCCAGATGTTGGCCGGTTTTCCCCGCCTGCTTTCGGCATTTAAATTTATGACGGAGAGTGTCGGGATAGATGCCATGTATGATCTTGGAGAAAACGACGTTGATGTTGCTTTGGATGACGCCCTGGCTATTCATCGTCTGACTCATTTACAAGCTCGAGTGTCGGCTATGGTCGTTCAATTAATGATCGCTGGAAGAGAAGAGGAATTCGCGGCCGATATCGACCAGCAAATCATTGCCAGTGGACTATTGAGCACAAATGACGCCAAACGAATGGCGGATGCTCTGGGTGATTTAAGGCCGCTGCCGGCCTTTTCAGAATCAATTGATGGTGAAGAACGTTATTTTGCACTTGATGCTCTTGAGAATCTCGCGCGGGGACGTCATTATCAAGTAGGCTTTTTGCAAGGTTTTGGTCCAGCCCAGCCGCAGGCGGCATTTTCTCAATTCGTTGGGCAACTATTGCCCCCGCAGCTTTCCTCCTGGGATCAAATTTCATATTTATTTGACTGGTGTGTGTTTAGAGTTGTTCCGGTTCATTATGTATTTTTAATGATCCAAGACAATCATTTTTATGACGACTGGATGCGAATTTCTCAGGCTAAAACTTATGATCAGGCACTGTCTGAACAAAAAACGCTGAATCCAGAATCGCGTATCATGGACAGCTCATTTGCCGACGATATAGTCAAAACAATCGCATGGCGGCCGTATATTTCAAATCGCCTTATTCAGGAACAGTTCGCATATCAAACCATTCTTCCGATGGTGCGCACCGAATATGCCCTGGCCGCCTGGCATACCGATCATGGTGATTATCCCAAAGTTTTGACCGCATTAGTCCCGCAATATCTGTCCAGCGTTCCCATCGATCCGTTTGATGGCCAACCGTTGCGCTATGCGCCAACCGCCAACGGCTACAGGCTCTGGAGCATCGGCGCAACCAAACCAGGACTTACAGGGTGGTTTAGTACGGGTCTGCAATTCACCATGCCGCCGGAAAAGCAAGACTAATTCTCATTCCGGATTTAAGAAGATAGACTATGCAGAATGACCAGCGGTATAAATGATTCAAATTTTGTTTTAGCAACGAAAATATTTATGCCTTGTCGATTTAACATCGGTATCCCGGTGCTTCTGCTGGTCTTTGTTGCAGGCTTCGCTCGAGCCCAATCCAACGTGGACTACATCGACCCCATGTTCGGTGCGATTACCGATGTTCCTCGCGACTGGGGTGACGCGGCCGGTAAGACATTTCCCGGCGCCGACACGCCGTTCGGCCTGGTGCAACTAAGTCCTGATACCATCACCGGTGGGGATAGGGGTTCAGGCTATTCGGCCGACGACAAAACCATTGAAGGTTTCAGTTTTCTGCACATGTTGGGTGTAGGATGTTACGGCGACCTTGGTAACCTGCAGGTCATGCCTGAAACCGGACCGCTTATCATCGACCGCACTACGGCAAAAAGCGCATATCAACAGAAAAATCAAGTCGCTACCGCCGGCTATTACAGCGTGGTTCTGGACCGTTACCAGGTGAAGACGGAATTGACCGCTGCGCCCCATGCCGGCTTCATTCGTTTTACTTTTCCAGCTTCGGTTTCCAGTTATATTAAATTCGATCTCGCTCGTCGCATCGGCAAGCTCGCCGACTCTCATTCCACGGCTCAATTCATACATCAGTTGGATGCTTATACCGTGGAAGGTTGGATATACTGCGACCCCAGCAGCGGTGGATACGGTTGTTTTCAACGCGTTTCGCACTATACCGTTTATTTCTACATGAAATTCCATGATCCGATTAAATCATTCGGTATATGGGATGGCCAGGATGTTTCGCGCAGTCTTACGGAACTGAACGGCAAGAATTCCGGTTTTTTCATTGAGTTTCCTACTACGCAGGGGCAGCAGGTCCTGGTTAAAGCAGGCATTTCTTTTGTGAGTATGGATGGCGCTCGCGCCAATCTTTTGCATGACATTCCGGGTTGGGACTTTGACGCCGTTCACCAACAGGCACGAGCGCTTTGGGCCAGCGCCATCTCCAGAATAGATGTCGAAGGCGGTTCTGACGCAGACAGACGGATTTTTTACTCGTCGCTTTATCAATCAATGATCGATCCGCGCAATATTGTAGATGTGAATGGTTACTACGCCAGCTCGGATGGCAAGCCACACAAGGCTAACGGATTTATCGTTCGCAGCATTTTTAGTGGCTGGGACGTATACCGCGCCGAATTCCCGCTCCAGAACCTGATCAATCGTAGCATGGTTAATGATGAAATTAATACGCTGATGCAATTAACCCAACAGGGTGACGTAAAGGGTCTTGCCCGCTGGGAATTGCTGGGTATAGACACAGGCGAGATGGTGGGCGATCCGGCCATTTCCATTATTGCCAATGCCTATCTGCAGGGAATTCGTGGTTACGATGTGCAGAAAGCCTATCAACTCTGTCGCGCCGTAGCGCTGGGGCCGGCCGATCAATCGAATCGCGTTGATTTTAACGATTGGATCAAGCACGGCTATTGCATGGGAAAACTGTCTATCTCCGCAACGCTCGACAATTCCTATGATGACTACTGCCTGGCGCAGTTTGCTCAAGCACTTGGAAAGACCGACGATGCCGCTCAATTGTATAAATCCGCGCAAAATTACCGCAACATCTTTGATTCCAATATCCAATGGTTTCACGGCCGCACTGTCGACGGTAATTTAATTCCCTGGCAGGGTTTCACGACATTTGGTCAGGGCTGTATCGAAAGCACTCCGGGACAGGAGGGTTGGTACGTGCCGCAGGATGTGCAGGGTTTAATCAATTTATTGGGCGGCCGGGACAAATTCGTCGCCCGGCTCAATGAAATGTTTGAGAAAACGACTCCGGCGATGATGGTGCAGTGGAATAATTATTACAATATCTCCAACGAAAACGTCGAGCAATGTGCGTTCATGTTCACTTATGCAGGCGCGCCTTGGCTTACGCAGAAATGGTCCCGTTATACTTGCTCTACCGCATACAAGACTGGCCCATACGGTCTGCCTGGCAATGACGATGAAGGAGAATTATCCGCTTGGTATGTACTGGCCGCTTCTGGTTTTTATCCCGTGTGTCCCTGCAGCAACGTTTATATCCTGGGTAGTCCGGTCTTCTCCCGGGTGACTTTCCATCTTGACTCAGCATATGCCGGTGGAGGAAAAACATTCAGCATCGTCGCTAAGAATAATTCCCCGGTCAATATCTATATCCAGTCGGCCCAGCTTGATGGAACGCCGCTCAAGCGCGCCTGGATCACCTATCAGGAAATTTCCAATGGCGGCACACTGGTACTCCAAATGGGGCCCACTCCCAATAAAACCTGGGGTTCTGATCCGCAAGACGCGCCGCTGTCGCTTTCCATGCCGCTACAAAAGCTGAACTGATTCTTATTTAAAATCAGTGGCCAGCGTCACATCGCGCCAGGTTTCGATTTCTTTGCTTAGGGAATTTATTTTTGTCGTCGCACGCTGGTAGGCGAGGGCACCTAGCAGCAAATGCAATGGCGGATTTTTGCTGGTGACCGCGTACAGATTTAAATACAGATTATGTATCGGGTGAATTGCGAATGGCGAATCTAAGAAGTTCAGCGCTGTTTTTAAAGTTCAATTTTTCTTTAATGTGTTCACGATGAGCTTCGATGGTTTTGATGCTCAGGCATAACTTGTCGGCGATCTGTTTGACGTTGTTACCGGCTCCAATCATGCGAAAAATTTCCAGTTCACGATCGGTCAACCGGTCCATTGGCAGTCCGCGGTCGCGTTTTTTGCCGGCAACCATCCGCTGCAGAAGCACAGCGTTCATTTTGCTGCTGACATATACCTGACCTGACAGAACGGTGCGGACCGCGGTTAACAGTATTGGCGGCGCCTCCTGCTTCATCACATAACCACCAGCGCCAGCGCGCAGCGCCCGTTCAGCATATATTGACTCATCGTGCATGCTCACGACAAGCGCCGGCAGGTTGGGAAACTGTGATTTGAGTTCCTTTATTAACTCGATGCCATCGCTGTCTTTCAACGAAACGTCCACCATGACCAAATCGGGTTTTGCGCCGCGTATGGCACGAAGCGACTGAAAGGCATCTTCACCCTGGCCAACGACAATCAAATCCGCTTCATTGTTAATCAATTGCGCCAATCCCTGGCGCACAATGGGGTGGTCATCGACAAGAAAAATTTTCCGCTTGCCGGCCAGAGATGGCGAGGATGACGAAACTGCAGGCGTTTTTGCTTTGCTCATGATCGTCTCATTGTGTCTTGACGCTGGTATCCGGACAAGTAAAGTCCAGATCGAAAATGACGGATACCCGATTGTCAGCCTTAATAAGACCAAAAAACGCGGAAGGCGGAATAATTCCATAGTCACTCATGAGTACGTCGAATTTCGACCAGACATAAAAATGCCCATAAACATCCCGTTGCACAAACATATTTGTCAAAAGTGATCGTTGCACGCCGGCGAGGGTCAGTTTTCCTAAGACGAGCAAATCCAATTCCGGCCGGCCGTTGGCATCCCACTGGATTTGAGCCCGCTTTAGCTGTTCGAAGATATAATCGATGGCGGGATTCCGCTGAGCATTCAAGGCATCATGTAAATCGTGGTCACGAGCGGCGTTATCACTGCGCAAAGACACGACCGGCAATGACAACGCACCGCTCGGCGGATCGTGCAACGTTGAGGTCGCTGGGAAATCGGCAGCAGCAATTGCAACCGATTTAGCGGCGTTGTTTCCCGCGGCGTCATCCTGGTTCGGAGCCTGAGGAAGATGATTGAACCAACTCTCGAGCTTAGAACCGGAAACAGCGAGGATCACCTGGCCCTGAACCTGGGTGCTGCGGCTATACCATGAACCTATGGTCGCCGTGCCATTAAGTTCCACATAGCTGTCAGGACTTATCACAAAATGCAAAGGCGTTTTCTGGGCGTTGAAGTCGACCACCAACGGTTTGGAAACTTCCACCTGTGCACCCTGGGGTTGGGCGGGTGGATCGCTGCACGCCGGCAGTAACAGAGCGATCAACAGGCAGGGCAGACTCAGTCCGAAGGAGGCAAAACGTGGTTTACGTGGACGTTGTGGACAGCGGTGATTATCTGACGTGCAATCAACGCAAAACCGCGAATGACCGATTTCGGGCTGGAAAGTTCCTTGACTCATTTTCCTGCATCAGATGCTGAAGTTGTCAGTTGCCAGGTCGCGGTCACGGTGATCGCGTCTCCGGATTTAATTATGCCTAACATCGCCGTTGGAGGCTGCACGCCAAAGTCAGTCATTTTCAGGTTGGCGCTGGTGCTAATGGTCAAACTAGTATTATCCTGATGTGTTATAGCAAGTTCCAGAGATGTTTTCTGCGCTACGCCATTAACCGTCAGATTGCCAGTGGTATCAAAAACAAAGACATTATTTTGGCCATTCGGGGCAGGTTTCAAGGTCGCTTTAGTCAGTTGATATGTAATCGTTGGATGCTGACTAGCATTCAGGGTGCCGTACATCGTGGAATCCATGCCCCCGCCTTCCGAGCTTTTGAGTGTGTAGACGGGGATGGTCAGTTGAATCGACTGCAGGCTTATGGGATTTGGGCCTGTGGTAGTCCATTCTCCCGACGTAGTCACATTGCCGCTGACTGTATTGCCCTGGGCGGACCAATCGTGCAGTGTTGAGGTTCCTTTGATGGTGACATTGCCGGATGAAGCAGTGAATGTTGTGCCCTGCGGTGCGGACGCCGCAATCGAGGCAGCGCCCGCAAATGTAATAACCAGGATAGCGAGTGCGGATACTCCAACTCCGCGCCAGGCCGCCACCTGACGGCCTGGCGAAGTAAGGAGGTGGTTGTGAAGAGCCTTAAACAAGAAACACATGTTCTGACTCCATTTAAAAGCCGAAGGCGATCTCAGCAGTCACACCGCTGAAGCGTGGATTGTCGGAGGCGACAACACCGCTCACCATACCGGTGTCGGGGGCAAAGTTATAATACTGCTGATAGACGTACTCTACTTTGGTGAGAATACTCTTGGTCAGCCAGTAGCCGCCGCCAACCTGAACGCGTCCGACCCAGCCATTGGTGTCGACGCCATGAACAGCACCGGCATAAGCAAAACTATATTGTGCCGCCACATACAATGGAGCGGTGATATGGTAAGTCGCCATGGCCTGCCCATAAAGCCACCGTTCGTCGTAGGCGGAGTCCTGGGTCCATCCGACATTTCCATACATTTCCCACGGCCAGTGGTTCCAGGTTATATCACCCTGATAAGCCTGAACATCGAGTCCGGCTTCAGGTGTGATCTGGCCGCCATCATCACCGGCATTGAAAATGCCGTTATAAGGTTCGCCACTGCGTGTGGAGGCATACAGATCCGTGATCTGATTATCGGTAGCGAGATCTTCGGCGTTAGCAGTGCCTCCGAGGTCGCAATAGTATACGGAAGCCGATAGCCGTAAATCATTGCCGATATAGCCCCAAACTTTGCCGTGAACAGCAGGATTGCTGCCATAATCAAAGTAGCCGGTAGTAGTGCCGTTGCTAAATCCAGCCAGCCAGTATATGGGACCTTTGACGGAGTAGAGTTCGAAACCGATTTGTTCTGCGCTGGGATCCACCACGGCGTTTCCAATCAATGGGTTAAGCTCAACGAAAGCGTTGTTCGACCGGTGGAAGTTTTGATCACCGAAGTCGATGTCAAATGCACCGGCTTTGAGATTGATATAGTTAAAGATATCTCCAATTGGACCGCCGGCGAAAGGAGGGGGCAATTGTTTAATGATCAAATAACCCTGGTCGCCATACGTCGTGCTGGGGTGCCCAACGCTGGATAGGTACAAATCGAAGAAGACATCCAATTTCCCGGGAATGGTTGCCAGAAAATCGAGATTGCCATAGGCCGTTTGGAAGCCCGGATCTAAACCAGGATACTCTACTGCGGGCATTGGAGGAGTGTGATAAGCGGCTTGCTGGGTGAGTGCCTGATAACGGCCGACGGTTTGCACGCCTATGTAAAATCGCATGTCCCCGAGCTGGCCTATCTGCATGTTCATATCAGGCCGAATGTGTGAGGGATTCTGGTTTTCGAAAGGCGAAAAATAGTTGATGCCAGTTGGAGGAGTAAACATGTTCTGAAACGTCTCGGAAATGTTATTATCGGTAGGATGTTCGGCAAGGTCCGCCGAAATCGTTTCGGAGTTGGACATGACCTCTTTGTAAATCGAATCAATGGCTTTGGCCTGGGCCTCGGCCGTGGCCTGAGCTGTGGCCTGGGATTCCGCTGTCGTGGCATTTTGCGTTTTTAGAACGGCGATCTGCTGTTCCAGGCTTGCCTCCGTAGCCTGGCTGGCGGCCTGGTCTTTTTTGAGAGCGGCCAACTGCTGCGCCATTGCCTGCATCTCGGCTTGTACTGCTGTGTTGCTGGTTGTTGTGGTGGTTGCGGCTGAAGTTGAGCTTGAATTTGCAGCGGCGGTATCGGCCCATAATGCCGGCACCGGCAAAGTTACGGCTGCAAGTGCGATACACATAGCCATTTTTTGTTTGAATGTCATAATCTGGTTCCTTTCACTTCTTTAAAGGTCAACCGCCCGGGGGATGCACACGCATCGCCACATCACATCGAGCCAAGATTGTGAAACTTTTCACATACGATTTCATTAATTAGCACCTGCCATTCATTTAGTAATCCACAAGTACCGTTGAATCCCGGACAATGGCTGCTAGCCATGAAATTCAACTTAACCTGAGTGTTCTGATGGCTCGGTAACTGTTTCATGTAATATCTAATCGCATATTTGGGGCGATGCCGCGATGGGTGGGACCATGATTTAGATGTAAGAATTGTTCCAGCGCGACATCGGAGAATTACCTATGACGAGGAGACGGGGTACAGGCTATAGGCCACAGATTGAGAAAGAGGACAAGGGATAGGGAGATTACAAAAGCTTTCCCCAACGAGGATCAATGATGGTGCCGACGCCAAAGATATTTACCGATTTTGCTTTACGTTGGGCTGAGTGTCCGGCATTTGGTTGTGTTGAATGTTTGCGATGCGAGCGCCCGCGGGAGTGAAGCGCCCTGTGGGGGAGGGTTTTAATGACGCCGGAGCCATGCAGTGCATGGGATGGTCGGCGCCGAATAAAATGGACCTTTTTTGCCATAAGGCGCACGCCATTTCTCTCGAACACTATTGAATTATCGCATGAAGATAACGGCAGGTTTATCAGAGGGGGCCACGCTTGGGGCGTAGGTTATTTCCCGATGCGGCCTAGCCTTTTCGGCCCAGACGGAACGAATGCTCGCGGCCAATCGTGCAGGTCACCATGGAGCCTCCGCCTTTGCGGGGCATGACCGCAAAGGTTCCGCCGATGACCCTGGCTCGATAATGCATGGTCTGAAGTCCCATACCCGCCGCGGGCGGTTTGTTTCGCCCGCTGTCTGCAGGTCCCTGCCTGACACTATCGGCCGCTGCTTCGGACATTCCCTTTCCGTTATCAGCTACGGAAAGGACAATGAATCCGCTATTTTCGGTCAGATTGATCTGGACATCACTGGCTTTGCCGTGCCGTATGGCATTGCTTACGGCCTCCTGAGCGATACGATAAAGATGCGTCGCTGCTGCGTCGCCGCGCACCCGGACCTTGCGGTCCCATTGAAAGGTGCAGCTTATGCTGAACGATTCGGTGACTTTGACCGCCAGATTTTCCAACGCCGCGGACAGCCCGCCGGCTTTGAGATCGACGGGATTAAGTCCATGGGCCAATCGACGAGCCTGACCGGCCGCTTCGCGGACCATTGCAGCCAGTTTCGCCATCGACTCTTTATCCGAATCGGCAGGCAGGTTTCGCGCGACGGCTTCTATACCGAAGGCGATGCCGATCAGGTCTTGGCATAGTCCATCGTGCAAATCCTGGCCGATGCGGCGCTGTTCATTGGCGGCGGCTTCCAGAATCTGTCGTTCCAACCGTCGTCGCCCTGTCAGATCGTGTATGATGCCGGTGAATAACCTCTGGTCCTTGAGCCTGACCTCACTGACCGACAGATGCATGGGGAATGTCGTGCCGTTTTTATGGAGTCCGATCACTTCGCGGCCAATGCCAATGATCTTGGCCCGTCCGGTTCGACAATAATTGCGGATATAACCGTCATGTTCGCCGTGGAACGGCTCGGGCATCAGCCAGCTGACGTTTTTGCCTACGAGTTCGGCTGAGGAATATCCAAAGAGCTTTTCGGTGGCGGCGTTGGCGGATTGGATCATGCCGCGTTCGTCGATGGTGATGATCGCATCGGTCGCTGTATCCAATATCGCCTGGAGCAATTGCACACTTTGGTGGTGAACTTCTTCGGCTTTTTTACGTTTTGCAACGCTGTGGGAATCAGCCGGTCCCCGCTGAGTTTTTTTCAAAATCGGCATGTTTGGATTTTAACGAAGACCCTTTAGTGTGACCAGTAAAGGCAATATTGTTTGCTCGTAAATCCCAGATCATTTCTGAAAATCAGTGGCTAGCGTCACATCGCGCCAGGTTTCGATTTCTTTGCTTAGGGAATTTATTTTTGTCGTCGCACGCTGGTAGGCCAGAGCGCCCAGCAACAGATGCAATGGCGGATTTTTGCTGGTGACCGCGTCAATAATGGCTTTGGCGCCGCGCGCCGGATCACCGGCCTGCACGCCTGCGTTTTCTTTTTGATAATTCAGCGTTTTTTCGGTGATCTGCTGATAATCCGGAAAACGCTTTTCAACCATCGCCAGCGACTCGCCGAGAAAGTCGGTGCGAAATGGGCCCGGTTCAACGATCGTGACGCCAATGCCCAGCGGGGCAACCTCCAGAGCCAAAGCTTCGGAGAGGCCTTCAATCGCGAACTTCGTGGCGTTGTAAATTCCCCAGCCGGGCAGTCCCACTAAACCGCCTATGGATGAGAGATTCACGATGTGCCCCCGGCGCTCGCGGCGCATGTGGGGCAGCACGGCACGGGTTACGCGTAACAGGCCAAAGACGTTGGTCTCAAAGATTCTGGTAATTTCGGCGTCGCTGGCGCCTTCGAGTGCACCAAGCAAACCATAACCGGCGTTATTAATTAATACATCGATCCGGCCGAACCGCTGGATTGCCGAATCGACGGTTGCCGCAATTTGGGTGGGGTTGTCGAGGTCCATGGCCGCAGTATGCAGGCGGTCCCCGGCATCCGCGAAAGCAGCCCGTACTTTTTCCGGCGACCGCGAAGTGGCCACGACGCAATCACCGCGATCCAGCGCAGCGCGGACAAGCTCACGGCCAAATCCCTGGGAAGTCCCGGTGATAAACCATGTGCGGCTATTTGAATTGTCTGCTGGCATAAAAGCTCCTTTAAGACGAGATCATTCTACGCATTTTGAAGTTTTAACGCAGAGAACCCCGCGATTTTTAACCACTGATGACACGGATAGAACTTCTCAGTGTTTTGTGTCATTTCGTAGTCAATAACATTGTGTCCTTGAATCATTGTGGTGACAATATGCCTGAGAAATTTTATGAACCCATTTTCGTGGATTAAATATTCGCTGCACCTTATCCGAGAGCGATATTTGCCATCTTACATCGTGATCAATTTGCTTTTTTATGGCTGCATCGCGCTGGGAATGGTCTTGATTATGGTTCTACCGAGTCTTCGGGGCTCGACACAGCAATCCGTGAAGGAGGCTTTAAATGGACCGGTTTTGGCTCCCGTGCAAAAAATTTACATCAGCGGCAATGTGGTTGCCGCCGCTGCAATTACGTTTGGAGTAAATCTGATTCTCGCGACAGCCATGGCGCTCTCGCTGCCGTCGCTGTTTATTCCATTTATTGGAATAGCTATCGGGATGTTACGAGGGCTCTTTTGGGGGCTGGTATTTGGACCGGCGCCAAACGGCATGTTTGGCCTGCTGGCCACCCATTGGCCGGTGATGGTGCTGGAAGGGCAGGGGTACGTGCTGGGGATGCTCGCCGTTTATATCCATGGAAAAGGGATACTGCGGCCGGCGAGCGTCGACGCGACGGGCTTTTGGCAGGGATACCGGCGCGGATTCGTTGAATCCATGCGCATGTATCCATTAATCGCGCTGGTGCTGGCGATCTCCGCCATCTACGAGGCGGCGGAGGTCATTTATCTAATGCATCATTGATGAACAAATATTCGCGATATCATAAAAACTATTTACGAAGATTTTGTCACACGTACCGGCCCGGAAACGACTAGTTTGCGGAGTCTTTGCTAAGGAGCCGGATATGACAACCATGCAACTGCCCAACACGCAAATAAGCGACGCCGAACTGGTGATCGGCTGCCGTAGCGGCAACCGTGAGGCCTTTGGCCATATTGTGCGGCGCTACCAAGGGATGGTCAGTGGGTTGATCTATGCCGACTGTGGGGACCTGGAACGCAGTGAAGATGTGGCTCAGGAAACGTTTATCTCTGCGTGGAGAAATCTGGGCGAACTCCGCGAACCGGCGAAACTGGCCGGCTGGCTTTGTCGGATCGCACGAAACCGTCTGGTGGACCTGACACGAAATAACGCCCGCCATGAGGCTCTGATCGATCAAGTCGCGGAGCATCAGCGAACCACTACGGAGGCTTATCCGGAACAGGGCGTACTGTCGGATGAAGAAAAAGAATTGCTCTGGCGGACGCTTTCGGCGATTCCGCAGCCATATCGCGAAACACTGGTGCTCTATTACCGCCAGGGACAATCCACCGCCGAAGTGGCGGCGGCGACGCAGACAACGGAGATCACCGTTCGCCAGCGCTTGGGGCGCGGGCGGCAAATGCTGCGCGAACAGGTCAACGCCATGGTTGAACGGCAGATTTTGCGTTCGGCGCCGGGACCGGCATTTACGGTTGCGGTCGTGAGTGCATTGCCGGCGGCGATGGCTCCCACGGTAGCAGGCTTTGGCGCGGCGGCCAAAGGATCGGCGATGGCCAAGGGGACTAGCTGGCTTTTTTTACTGACGGCGTGGATGGTTCCGATCCTGGCGCTTTTGACCATGGTCGCCGGAACGTGGCAAACCCTCCGCAACGCCAAGACGTCCGGATTGCGGCGGCTTTTCGGCTTCTGGTGGGTCATGATGTGGGTACTGGTCATAGGTTGGATAGTCGCATTCAACCTGCTGGTTGCACTGGGAGAATATCAGCATTGGAGTTACCAGGCTTTTGTAATCATGGAGTCGGCAATGGTCTGTCTTTACGGCGTGGCTGTTACCGGCCTGGCGGCGTGGCTTAAACTGGCCGCCCGAACCACATGGATAAGAGAAGGATTGCCCAATAATCCCGAACTGCTTCCAAGGCCGAAACTGGGATTCTGGATGCGGTTGCTGGTTTTCGCAGGTCCAACTGCGGCGGGTTTATCATGGATGATTGAGATGGCGTTGCGAGCCGGAGACCATCTTTCGGCCGGCATTGTAGCAGCGGTCATCGGAGTCATTTGCCTGTTGAGCGCCTTTCAGAAGCGTGACCACAAGAAATGGCCCGATCCGGTACAGTCCATGGCGGGATATTTTTCATTGCTGGTTGTTGTGATGCTGGTGATGCTGAACTGGCGGTTGCGTATGTGGGTCGCAGGGCATGACGGCGTTTCCATCAGTCAGATACAGGGGGAGTTGCCGCTGTGGCCCATCAATTTATTTGCTGTTGTTTTGTTCGTCTGGATGGCGGCATTGATCAGGTTCACGAAGCGGCCGGGGCAGGAAGGAGGGAATAGGGAATAGGAGTTGGGCACAGATTATAGTGGACAGAGAAAAGGGAATGGAAAGCGTCGTGACGAGCACGTCGGCTCAATAACAAATGAAAAACCGCCGGGTACAACCCGGCGGTTTGTATTTTCAGATAATCCAAATCGAATTTGGATCTTTTAACGTTTGCTGAACTGGAAGGCACGGCGTGCGCCGCGGAGGCCGTACTTCTTGCGTTCCTTCATGCGGCTGTCGCGCGTCAGGCAGCCGGCTTCCTGCAACGGCTTGCGCAACGCGGCGTCGTAAAGCGAAATCGCCCGGCCCATGCCCTGAACGATGGCGCCCGCTTGGCCGGTGTGGCCGCCGCCCTGAACGGTGACGAAAATGTCGAATTTGCCGGCCATATTGGCCGCGGCAAGAGGTGCATTGACGTATTGGCGATCTTTGGCTTCGGTGAAAAATTTATCGACGTTGCGGTCATTGATCAGAAATTTGCCTTCACCAGGCGTGATGCGAACCCGTGCGACCGATTTTTTGCGCCGGCCCGTGCCCCAGTAAAAGGTTTTTCCGCCGACACTCACCACGCTGCGCCGGACGACGTTGGTTGCCGGCGTTTCGGCGGCGGGTGCGGAAGTGGTTGTTGATTCAATCATTAAAAAACCTCGCATATTCATCGGCCGCAATTTACAGGCCGATATGATCAGAGCTGCAATGCCTCCGGTTGCTGGGCGGAATGGGGATGATCGGCATCGCGATAACATTTGAGTTTGGAGAGCATCTGCAGGCCCATCTTGGTTTTAGGCATCATACGACGGACTGCCATGCGAAAAAGTGTATTGGGATGATCGGCCAGAAAATCCCGCATCGATTTGACTTTGCGTCCGCCGGGATAATAGGTGTAGTAATCGTATTCGCGCTGGGCGAGTTTGCGTCCGGATACTTTTAATTTGCTGGTGTTGATCACCACGATGAAATCGCCGGTATCAACGGTGGGCGTGTAAATCGGCTTGTGCTTACCCATCAGGCGGACGGCCACAGCGCTGGCCAGACGGCCCAGAGTCTTATCGGCAGCGTCCACGATGTACCAGCGATTATCGGTATGACCCACGCGGGCCAGCGTAGTGCGCCCGGCAGAACGGGCGATACGACGGGGAGGTTTAATGGTTGCAGTTGCGCTCATGTTTTCCTTTAAGTTTTATGGCAATTCACACGGTCTAATTAGTTAAAAACTCGTTTCCTCGACCGCCGTGGGAATCCATAAGTTTACGAAAATGGGGATAAAAGTCAATTCGCCGGCCTTTCGACCGCCGGCTTGACCATTCGGACCGCCATAATCTGAAAACGGCCCTGGAATTTCTCATACGTTTGGGGAGTCAGCAAATCCCGGATTTTTTCGGATACCGGAATCTGCAGAATTTTGTCTATTTTAAATCCCGCGTCGTCCAAAGCGATAAAATAATCGCCCGGAGTATGATGAAAAATATCCGTCTGCAGGGAGAGAATAGATTCCGGCGGCGAACGCAGTTCATAACCTTCCCACGTCATCGACGCATGTGTAACCGAAATAACCGCCCGTCCGCCGGGCTTGAGAATCCGGAAAAATTCCTTTATGGGCGGTCCCAGCACCGGCAGATGTTCGGCGACCTGAGCGCATAAAATAGCATCGAATTCCCGGTCGACGAACGGCAGCGAGGAGGATAGATCTACGGCGCGGAACTCCACGCCGGGGTTTTTACTTCGCGCCGAAGCAAGCATGTTGGGGGAAAAATCGATTCCCACGACGCGTGCGCCGGCCCGGATCAGCGCCGGAATATAACGTCCGGTGCCGCAGCCGGCGTCGAGAATTTTTTCACCCGCCTGGGGAGCGAGCAATGCCAGTATGTCGTCGAATTCCAGTTTGGTATGGGGATGTGGATCGGCGTCATATTGATGCGCCCAGCGATCGTAAGCCTGGCGTGTCTTTTGAGTCATGGTGGTTCACCAGTCGGGAGATTATATCGACGGCTCGGCCCCGATGGTTCCCACCAAATGTTTGACATATTCCGGATCGCTCACCCGGGCAAATTGAGATTCGGCTTCGGCAAGCCTGGCTTGCATTTCCAAATGGCCGCTTCCACTTTCACTGCCCGATTCGTCGATAAAGGCCTGCACGCTTTGAATGTGCCGTTTCCATAGGGCAATGTCGCGCTCTTGTTTGGTCTTCAGCCGGTCGTGATACCACTGGCTGCTGAGCAAATAATCACGGGTAAACATGGCGCGAATATCGGGGTGATGAACGTCTTTACCCTCATAATTGCCGTGGGCCATGATGTGCAAGAGCGCCTTGAGCGGAGGGCAGGCCGTTTCGACTGAACCATCCTCAAAATATCCCAAGGCCACGCGCTGCTGGGTTTGCACAATGTTCATAATGCCGTCGACATAAACATCCATACTTTGACTTTCAGGCTTGAGCATGGCCAAATCAAAAATGCGGGCTGGATTGTCAAAAATTCGGCCGAGGAACGTACGCATGAACTTGGCAGTGATGCGATAGCCGAGACGGCTGGCGGGCACCGGACCGTCCTTGTAAAGAAAATCATGAAGCTTTTCCAAATGGCCATTGGTAATCAGAAATTCCGGCTCGCGTTCGTGAGGATGCAAACGGCACCATAGTTCCGGGATCAGCAGGCTGATGTCGTGATCGACACGGCAATTCGGGCCGACATAACCAGCGGCGGTGGAAAATCCACCCAGACCAGTGAGTATGTAGCTGACCAGCGCGGCGTTGAGATCGGCGGTGGTTTGCAGGGCATTAAAGGGCCCTTTGGTCATGGCGCCTTCGCTGCCAGCGCCGGTGGTAGAAGGACTTTTTCCGGTGAGGCTGGAAATAAAATCCATGAACAGTTCAGGCAATTCCTGGTAATGAATAGGGTTAAATACAGCCAGAGCACGTATGCCGGATTCGGGATCGGGCGGATTATTGCGCCGCCCTAGCAAAACTGCGTGAACAGGAAAGGCGATGGTGGTTGTCAACGGCAGCGCTCGCGCCAGGCGGACGCCTATCTGGGCGACATAAGTGTCGAGCGGTTTGGCCAGGTCGGTGCGGAATTGCAAATAGCGCGGATTTTTTGATGGCTTACCGCCAATAAGCCGGGGATGGGCGGACGAAACCACATAACCATCGCCGGCGTTGGCGGCCTGGGTGAGCAATTCTTTCATTGGAGGCGTGTAGCCGTCGAATTCGGTGATACGTCCGACAATTTCTCGTATTGCATGTGTGTCGAGCGGTTCGAAATTAGAGAGAAAGTTGTCTTTTTGCGCCAGGTCCGACTCGGTCTGCTTATCCAGGCCGGGGTGAATGGCGTCATCAGGGCGCTGGAAGAGCCGTTGTTCAACGTTGGTCACCAGCTTCAGGCTCGGTCCGGACAGGCCGAACGGTTTGGAATGGATCCAGGAAACCGGCAGGGTAACCGAAGCGGAGATGTCGTCTTCCATCTGGATTTTGGCGGCCGGGAAAAAATCCTGGCGGACTTTAAACGTGCGCCACGCTCCATCGGGCAGCAGGCCGACGCGCAAATAGGTGCCGCCGACTTTACGGTTGTCCATCTTGAGTTCATGGCCCTGTTCGCCGTTGATGATGTCGACGGAAAAATGTTTGCGCCAGTCGTCGCCCCATTCCCGTTTGTAAAGGCGCTTGATCAGAAACACCAGCGCCAGAATGTCGCTGTGAATTGAACTGAGCCAGTGGTTGTACTCATCGGTGTAATCAGCAGTGGGGGTGAGCAGTTTGATCACGCTGCCCAGCGACCGCTCCAGACTCAAAATCGGACGGCTGGGTATTTGATCGTAATCGTGCGGCGCTTTGCCCGGTTTCCAACGAACGCTGTGATCTTTGAGCAGTATTGCTTCAACCTGGTCCAGATCGTGCTGCAGATTCCCCACATAAATCGGGCCGTAGATCATGTAATCAGAAAGACTTTTGCTGATTTCGCTTTTGCCGCCGCCGCTGACCGTACATGGTTTGTGGCAGAAAACGCCTTCCGCGGAAGTTACAACGAGGCGAAAACGACCGGTTCCCGGATGCCGGCTCAGATAGACTTTCTGGCCGGACGGTGTCAGGTAAATATTGTCTGCCAGCAGGGGCAGGCTCTGCTCTTTGTCGTCGGTTTTCCATTGGATTTGCAGTGAGTGTAGATCCATGTGGGCGTCTTCGGGCAGATAAATAACATTGGGATGCAGTTTGTCCACGGCATAACCGGTGGGCGAAACGTCCATGATCGGGGCGTAGTCGCGAACCACATCGGCAAAGGTCCGCCGATTCCAATATTTTTCATGCTGCACAAATTCATTGCCCAGGCTGTAGCTGGGATAGGCTACTGCGCCGCCGGCGTGTTCTTCTTCAGCGTTGCCCATCAGGTTGGCGGCAAAACTGATCTGAGTTTTAACTTCCTTTTTGCAATAACCGTAATAATTGTCAGCGATCAGGGTAACTATAACGCCCGCGGAACTGCGGCAGCAGACTTTGAACGCGGAGCCGCCGTTATATAGTTCATCCGGAGTTTTCCAGCACATGCCGTCGCGGCGCTGCCGCTCCGTGGCGTCTTTAAACTCTGGCAGGCCGAGTTGTTTTTTGGTCAGGCTGACCAGGTGCGGTGCCAGGATGACACAGCCCGTGTGCCCGGTCCAGTGATAAACGTCCAGGCCGGCGTCGTTTTCCGGCAATACAGGATCACCGGCGTTGCCGAAAATCGATTCGACAAAGTCCAGATTGCTTACGAGGCTGCCAGGTGCAAAGAAGCGGCACTCCATGGTTTTTTGCGGGCTGGTGGCGGGAATTTCCGGAACGACAATGGGCCGGAGCAATAATGAACAGAAAATTTCCACCGGGTGCGCGGCGTCGGCCGTATAGGGCAGCAATAAAAACTGGCGCGGTGGATTAACCGCGTGGCGGAACAAGGCTGCAAAAACGTGCGCGGAGACCGCGATTTTGTCCGCCGGAACCGGCAGGCCGCAGTCCGCGATGTGGAACGTTCCCTGCGTGGTGCGCCGGTCGCTGCGCGGATTGTGCAATACGCCGTTGCGCACGCGATAACTTGTAAGCAGATTGCTTTCAAAATGATCACGACCTTCAGGAAATGAAAGCTCCCGTGACAGTCCCGGTTCATCGAGGCTCAGCGTGGACGACGGCAGGCGCAATGGTTCTCGAAGATTCAGTGGCGCAAATAATTCGGCGAGAAAGGTTTCGATGCGGCGGTCGGCCGGACAACGGTAATGGCGGAGCAGTAGGCTCTTCTGGCGGAAATTAGCCAAAAGACCGGAGGCAAGATGTTCCAGTCCGTCGCCCTGAGTGTTTTGCTCATCGGATGTAAAACCGAGCGCCTGAAACTTCAGACGGATAAAGCGGTCGATGGCGGCGCGACCATTGGCGGCGGTGGGGCTTTTTTGAGTACCGACGTGCGACATGAATTAAGAGCCTCTAACAACTCTGACCCTCGTAAACCGTTTGAATGCCCTTCGCCGTTGGGGAAATATAGCCGATTTTAAAGTTAAAATCACGAGGTTTTTGTGGGGGATTCTTCTGGCGGCGGAGTTTGTGGTGGAATCTGCGGAATATCCTGAAAATGGCCCCAAATAAGAAAAAAAATGATAATACCGCAGGTGGTTGCTCCGGAAAGCTGCACAGCCCAGTCCATGGTGCTGCGCGGCGGCGCCAGATAATGGACGCTTAAAAACAGCGTGGCGATTCCCGCTAAAAGCGCCGCAGTGGTGGAAACCACATTGCAGATTATCCTGCGTTTATTCATCTTGCGCGACGTCCCCCTCAAGCCCGAAATTCAGAGGCTCTTAGTTCGAATCCGTTTGCACCAGTTGCAGGCGCATCAGCATTAAAGCAGTATCCAACTGGGTATCGAACGTTTCCTCTCCCCCCGGACCGGTTGGCTGAGTTGCCGGCCGGGTGGTGGGAGCAGTATTTTTACCAGGAATAATGTCGTTGGCCAGCCAGGTTATCTCAAGACGATCCAATTGTCCCGGAGAAAACGGAACCCTGACATCCGGTTGCACGCCCCATTTAACGGCATAAGGCTGGCGTTGAATACTCTCGCCGTTGGGCAGGTAGTAGTTGGCCATGGTCAATTTCATCATGGCGGTTTGGTCATCGTCGAGGAAAATCTGGTTCTGTACGAGTCCCTTGCCGAAGCTCTGGTGACCGACGATCAGCGCGCGATGTAAATCGTGCATGGCGCCGCTGAAAATTTCCGAGGCGCTGGCACTGTTCTGATTGATCAGAAGAATCATCGGTATATCGGGCGGCAAAACCGGCGCGCCGTCCGCGGATTGAACATCCAATGGGTCGCTGCGTCCGCGAGTGGACACGATGGTCCCTTCGGTGAGGAACATGTCACAGATGCGGATACAGGTTTCCAGTAAGCCGCCGGGATTATCCCGCAGGTCAATGATGATACCCCGAACGTGCTGTTGCATGAGCACGTCCAAAACCGAGAGCAATTCGTCCGCGGTGTCGCCCTGGAACTGTATGATGTGAATGTAGGCGATGCCATATTGGGGATCGATCATATAATTCCAGTCGTTGGTTGATGGATCGCGGGAAATACCGGTTATGGAAACTTCGTGAATTTCGGCGCGTTTTAAAGGCATGATAATCAGATTGGGATTTGTACCCCGCCGGATACCCAGCGTAACCATCGTGCCGGATTTACCGGTGATTTCATCGACCGCCTGGTCGACCGTGATGCCCAGAGTGCTTTTGCCATCCACGGTGGCGATGATGTCGCCGGGCTGAATGCCGGCTTCGTAAGCCGGCGAGCCGCTCAACGGGGTTACGACGGATAACCAGCCGTTGCGTATTTCGATCTGAATACCTACTCCGCTGAAACTTCCCTGAATCTGCTTCATGAACTCGGCCAATTCGCTGGGCCAGAAAACTTCGGAAAACGGATCCAGTTCGCTCATGGCGCCGTCGGTGAATTCCTTGACCAGAACGATGACGGGAATATTCACCGTTTGCATGTCGCTGCGCACAAGACTCGTCCACATGTCGATAAGATCATTAGAGTTCATCGGTGTGGAAGATTCCGCCACGGCGGTCTGGTTATCAATTTCGGCGAGAAATTGCGCGCGCTGCACGGGATCGTTAAGACCGCTGAAGCTGTCCGCCAAAGTGGGGGTGTTCACCAGCAGCCGCAAAGCGGTCAGGCCGCCGGTGGCCAGCTTGTTGTAACTAATCGCCTTGACGTAATAATCAAACGTTTGTTCGAGCGCCTCGAACATCATATCTTCGCGTATACCCTCGAGCGTGGTCTGCCATGTGGGGAAATTCGGCATTTGCGGATGAAAAGCATCCTGATAGTTCAGTGGTACATGCGACGCACCGATGGTAGCGGAAGGCTGGGAAGTCGGGGGCTTGTTACCCGGATGAACGGCGCTGGGTTGAGTGGACGGCTGAGTGGTTTGGGAAACGGACTGATCGAAGCTTTCCTGCATCGCATAAAGCTGGGACGGCGTATATGTACTCAGCATGGTAATGCGGCTGGTGATCTGCTGAAGCTGATCGTGGAAACGCATGGAAATCGAGTAAATCGAGTTCAGAGTGTCATAAAGTTCAAACTCTTCGAGCCAATGTTGATTGGCATCATCGGAGGCGGCCTGGGCGGCTATTTTGTCCGTGATATCTTTTACCCAGAAAAGCTGCAAAAAGGCTGACTGATCCGGCGCCGCTTCATACGCGGCGTATAATTCCCCGGCAGCACCGATGTAATCATTCTTTTTGATGCTACCCTGGGCCGCCTGAGAGGCTTTGGTGAATAGTTTTTGCGCATCAGCAGCCTGCTGTTGCATCACCTGGACATATTCTTTTCGCCATTGATCGATCTGTGTTGTCATCGGATCATCGCCCGGCGGGGGGGTAAGCGCTGCCAGGCCAACGATGTCCTGCATGCGGACCATTGAACCCACTTTTTCCAGGTAACCGGTCGCATTAAGCGTTGAATCCGGTGCGACGGACTGCGGGCTGGATACGGGCCATGCCGCGGAGGGAGCCAGGAGGCAGGCCACAAAAAAAACAATACCGGCTGAACTACGCAGGAGAAACGAACGAGAAATCATCAAAAACACCAATCCGGAAAGAACCAGGTAAAGCACAGATGGCACACGCCAAGACCATCATCTTACGTATTCCACTAAACAAGGGTCAAGCAGACCAATTTTTGTCTCATGGCAACTCATTTGAATCAACCTTCGACGCAGCCGTTTTTCCCCGATGGCCGCGCACCAACAGGCGTATCGGGATTTCCTTTAGTATAGTTCGCTGGCGAAGCTGCCGGATGAAAAACCGGCGGTATTCCTCAGTAATAAGCCGCGGATGGTTTACAAACAGCACGATGGTCGGCGGGTTAATGTCGATCTGCGTGGCATAGTAAACCTTGACCATTTTTCCTTCCGCGTTGCTGGGACCACGCTGCCGGAGAATCTCTTCCACCGCTTGATTGAGCTGGCCGGTGCTCAGCCGCGTCGAAGCCTGCTGATGCAGGCCGAACGCCAGCCGTACGGTTTCGGCCACATTTTGGTCGTTTTTGGCGCTCATAAACGTCATGGGAACGTAATCCAGGTTGGGAAATATCTTTTCTATGTACCGGCTGTATTGGCTCGGTTCGGCGGATGAGCCGACTAGGTCCCATTTATTGATGACGATCAATACGGGTTTAAACTCCGCCGTGATATAGGCCGCGAGTTTTTTATCCACGTCGCCGGATTCAGTAACGGCGTCGATCATCAGCAACACCACGTTCGCCCGCCGGATGGAACGCTGCGCGCGATGAAAACTGTAAAATTCGATATCGGCGGCCCGCATGCGCGATTTTTTTCTTACGCCTGCGGTGTCGATGACCACAATTGTTTTTCCGTCAAATTCCACGTGCACGTCGACGCTGTCGCGCGTTGTACCGGGAGTTTCAGAAACAATCACGCGCCGGCTGCCCGCAAGGGCATTAATCAACGTGCTTTTGCCGGCGTTGCGCCGTCCCACAACGGCGAGTTTAAGTTCCGGTTCGGTTGCCGCCTCAATCTGAGCCAGTGCGCCCAGATTGGCCGCAATCGCATCGAGCAATTCCTGTTTACCACGATTCTGGGTGCACGAAACGTTGATTCCTTCGCCAAAACCCAGGGGAAAGAAATCCGCCTCCAGTGTTTTCATCGATGCAGAATCAATTTTATTGATGATCAACAGCACTGGTTTAGAGCTCTGGCGTAGGAGACGGGCGACTTCGGTATCCAATGCCACAAGGCCGCTGCGCGCATCGACTACGAATAAAAGCAAGTTCGCTGATTCGATGGCCTGGCGTATCTGGTCTTCGATTTCTCCGGTCAGATTATCCGGGTCTTTAATTCCATAGCCGCCTGTATCGGTGAGTTCAAACCAGACGCCGTCGTGCTCGATCGGGGTGGATATGCGGTCACGCGTTACACCCGCGGTGGGATCAACGATGGATATGCGCCGGCCCGCGAGGAAATTGAGCAAGCTCGACTTGCCCACATTGGGGCGGCCGACGATAGCAACATTGGGCGGATGGTTCATGGTGGAGTCTCTTAGAGGCCCTCAGGCGTTTTTTCCGCAGCATTGTTTGTATTTTTTGCCGCTGCCGCATGGGCAGGGATCGTTGCGGCCGACTTTGGGATCGGTGTTCTGAATCGGGGCGGCTTTATCCGGGACGTTCTGGGTATTGCCGCCGCCGCGTTGTGTTTGGCCGTCCTGTCCTGATGCCGTGGCGGCATCGACGCCATACGACTGGCGTACGTCAAACCGCGCCCGCTGATTGGCATAAACATTACGCATCTGTTCAACCGAGGCGACCTTGATGCGGAAAATCACTTCCGTCACCCGTTCGCGCAGTGCCTTGAGAAATTCATTAAAAAGCCGCGACCCTTCGCGCTTGTATTCAATGATCGGATCGCGCTGGGCAATGCCCCTTAAGCCGATTGTGCCGCGGAGCTGATCCATGGCATACAGGTGATCTTTCCATGTGACGTCGAATATCTGCAGCAGCACCGATCTTTCCAGTTCGGTTAATTCCTTGCGCAAAAACGAATGCGCCAGTTCCGAAATGCGTTCGCGCCGTTCGGCGCCGTCTTCGCCTTCAAATTCATCCGGCGGGGCGATGGTCACGAACCTTTGGCTCACCCAGGCTGCGAGCGTTTTGGATTCCGGGAATTTTTCGACAGCTTCATCGATCTGCTTATCGATGGTTTCCGTTATATTGCGAGAGGCGTCCACAAGCATGGCGCGCAATTTGTCCGGCGGTGTGGCGCGAACCTGTTCGCCGGTCAGCGAAACCGCAAATTTTGCGCGAATCCATGCCGCGAACTGCTCGGAGGCGTAAACATTTTCAATGCCGCCGGCTCCCATGGTGGCTTGGATGGCGTAGTCGACCGGATATTCGATCTCGCGTTTCTGATAAGTCTTTCGGGCCAGGGCCAGAATCAGATCCACGGCCTGGTCCTGCGTTTTGCCGGCAAGGTCCTGTGCGGTGATGGGAATGGTGAATTTTTCCACGGCCCACCGGGCAAGTTCCTGTTCGGCATAGTTTTTGACAAGATATTTACTAAGCGGTGAAAAATCTTTTTGATCGATCTGATCCAGCGCTTTTTCCACCAGAGTATCCGCGATATGTTCGCGATCGAGCTTCTTGAGCTGGGCCTGACTGATCTGCACACGAAACTGGCTCATAACCCAGGCGGACAATCCCGCGTAGTCCCAATCCTCAGGGTCGGCGTCGGGATCCATAAACTCCGATATCGAAATGTGGATATTGCCGCGAGCTTCCTCGCGAGCCTTGTTTTTGATCGTCATTTCCAACACCGCCAGTTCCGCATCGCGCAGTTCGGACGGATCGATCGGCGTGTTCATATTGGTTCGAATCCATTCGCTGATGCAGGTTGGAACGTAGTCGCGATTGAGGTAAATGGACACAGCGTCGCGTACGGCGTCTTCAATGATTTCAAAAATTACCTGCTGCAGATTGCGTCCTTCCAGAATGGTCTGACGGACCGTGTAAAAATAACGCCGTTGGTGTTCGCGGATTTCGTCGTATTCCAACAGGCTTTTGCGAATGCCGAAGTTTCGTTCTTCGACTTTTTTCTGCGCCCGCTTGACGGTGCGCGACACCAGACCGTGTTCAATGGGTTCGTTTTCCTTTACGCCGAGGCGCTGCATCGCCCGCAGCATAAAGTCGCTGGCGAAAAGCTTCATCAAGTCATCTTCAAGGCTCAGGAAAAACCGCGACTTGCCCGGGTCGCCTTGCCGCCCGGATCGTCCGCGCAACTGATTGTCGATGCGCCGCGCTTCATGACGCTCGGTGCCCAGCACGAATAACCCGCCGGCTTCGATGACACCCGGTCCCAGAGTGATATCCGTTCCGCGCCCGGCCATGTTGGTCGCAATGGTGACTGCACCGACGGTTTTGCTGAGTTTATCGACGTATTGGCGGCCCGCTTTGGCAATGATTTCCGCCTCGCGTTCGTGGTTTTTGGCGTTGAGCACCTCATGCTCAATTCCATAACGACGCGTAAGCATGTTGGAAAGCCGTTCGGATTTTTCCACACTGGTGGTGCCCACCAGAACGGGCTGGCCTTTTTCAGAAACTTCATGGATGGTTTCCAGAATGCTTTCCCACTTGGCGCGTTCGGTCATGTAAATCAGGTCGTCGAAATCCTGGCGAACCACCGGACGATTGGTTGGAATAGTTACAACTTCAAGGTTGTAAATCTTCTGGAATTCCTCCGCCTCGGTCATGGCCGTGCCGGTCATGCCCGCCAGCTTGGCGTAAAGTTTGAAGAAATTCTGAATGGTGATGGTGGCGATCGTCTGCGTTTCGGGTTTGACGCGTACGCGTTCTTTGGCTTCGGTCGCCTGATGCAAACCTTCGCTCCATTGGCGGCCCACCATTAAACGGCCGGTGAATTCATCCACGATAATTACTTCGCCGTTTTGCACCACGTAATCGCGGTCTTTTTCGTAGACCACGTGGGCGCGCAGGCTTTGTTCCAGGAGGTGCGGCCAGTCCATGTTACTGCCGATATAAAACGAACCCACGCCGGCAAATTCCTGCGCCATTTTTATTCCTTCGTGGGTTAATTGGACGGATTTTCGATCGAGTTCAACTTCGTACAACTGGACCTGAGTCGCGAGGTGTTGCTCGGCCTTTTGCAATTCCGGCTGGGTGTCGGCAATCAGCTTCTGAAGCCTGGTGATTTTTTCCTGATCGCCGCGCGAGTTTTTAATATCGCCTTCGGAACCTTTGATGATCCGCTGCAACTGCTCTACACGTTCGTTGGCCTGATCCCAGGGCTTCTGGGCTGCAATAAGTTTGCGGGCAACTTCGTCGGCGGCGCGATAGCGCGGAGAGTCGTCGTGGGCCGGGCCGCTGATGATCAGGGGTGTGCGGGCTTCGTCGATGAGAATGCTGTCCACTTCATCGACGATCGCATAGTGCAAAGGGCTTTGCACTTGTTCCTGTATGCTTTGCTTCATGTTGTCGCGGAGATAATCAAACCCAAATTCGCTTGCGGTACCATAGGTGACATTACACTGATAGGCGACTTTTCGCGGTGCGTTGTCCATCTGCGCCTGGATAAACCCGACGGAAATTCCCAGGCTATATAACGCCGGCGCAACCCAGGCGGCGTCGCGTCGGACGAGATAGTCATTGACCGTTACCACGTGACAATGCCTGCCCCTTAACGCCATCAGGCAGCAGGCCAGCGCGGCGACAAATGTTTTGCCTTCGCCGGTGGCCATTTCGGCGATTTTGCCGTCATAAAGCACCATGCCACCGATAAGCTGCACGTCGAAGGGGCGCGCCCGGTAGGGCGGCCGAGAGTCCGGAACGACAAGGCGGATGGCTTCATAAAGTTCCGGCGGCACTTCCACGAATCGCCAATCGTGTTCCTTGACGCATTTAGCCTTCGCCTGTTTAAATAATTCCTGCCCCGCCGGACTCAATTTTTCCACGTCAAAGGGTAAAGCGGGATTCAGGGCGTTTCTGAGTCCGATCTGCCGATCCATCGCTTCTCGCATCAGTGCAAACGCTTCAGGCAAAACCGCCGAGTCGTTTTCGCCATCCGCAAGCCGTTTGCGGAGTTCATCCGCTTTCTGTCGCATTTGTACATCAGTCATGGACCGGATTTGCGGCTCGAGTTTGTTGATCAGCTCGACCTGACGGTTGTAGGTTTTGATCAGGCGTTCATTTCGGGAGCCGAAGATCGCCGCGAGTGTTTTATTGAAAATAGTCGCAACCATAAAAATTCCGTATTGTTAATTTGGCCAGCCTGCACGCCGGTTTAGAACCCGGAAATGCACGGCGCATAAGTTTTAAACCGCGTCAGATTGTTGAGGCTTGAGGCGGGGGAATTTGGGAGAATTGACGCAACAGGGCCAGCAGGCGTAACTGGCCTCCGGAAAGTGTTTCGCTCGAGATCAGTTTTATTTGATTGTTTCCAATCGGCTGGTGGGAAAATTGAATAATTAATTCAGTATGGTCCAGACACACCGGCGTTCCCGCGAACTGCCAACAGAGCGCTGCAAGTCGCCACGCCGTACTCGTGCTTTGATCGGTTTGAACCGCGCATGTGGCGGGTGCTTGAGTTTCCAAAGAAGCGGGTTGGCAAGGGACGGCTTTTTCCACCGGCGTTGCAATATCAGTAAGCAGATTGCAGATGCGCTCGGCGTGAGCCTGAATGATCTTGGGCGAACTTTGACCAAGGGCCTGAAAACTGAGCACGGCCAGAAGACATGAAAAAATCTTCCAGATTCGGTGTGGTTCATGATGCGATTTTTGTTCTGTTTTCACGGTTCCTCGAAGTTCATAAGCCGGGTCAAAACGTCACCATTATAGCAGGAAAAACGGCGCTAAAAAGCGCTCTCTAATTCATATTCATAGAATTGAGGTACACACCCCGGGATTTGGGGACTATGTCAGTTCTCGATTCCGGAACATCGCAATGGCCAGGCTCAATGCCGCGCCAATATAGAAAAGACCGTACAAGCATGTCGTGGCGACATATTGCACAACTTGGCCGATCGTCGGTGCACCATCAATTTCGGCGCCGGGAAAACTTAAATCGCGGTAAACCAGGCACTGATTCAGATCGAAATTGCTCAGGTAGGGCAGTAAATAAGCGGCGTTCTGGGCTACGGTTTGCCAGGGGGATCCCAAATCAAGAAGCGATACGAAACGTGTCAGATTCGCGCAGATGTAGAGCAGCACAATCACGGTCATGTTCAATGCCAGGCCGTATCTTGTGGCGATGGCGGTACTGATTGCCGCCAGTGTCGCCAGTTCCATGAACTGCAGAATAAACGCGGGAATCATAGCGATGACAAAATGGTCGCTGGCGAGATAAATCGCCTGACGTCCGAGAGTATCCGACACTTCCAAATCGATGCGCATGTCGTAGAAATTACGCAGCCAGGAGCAGGCCATGGCGATAATGGTGGCGATGGCCATGGTAAAAAAGATCAGGCAGAGAATGCCCAGATATTTGCCGATAATCACCTGCCAGCGGGCAAGCGGCTTGCTCATCAGCGTTAGCATGGTGCGATTTTCTATTTCTTCATCGATCACTTTGCCCGTTGCGAAGACCATAATGATCAGAATGAACATAAGGATGTAGGACAAAGCGATGTCCCGGAACATCTTGTTTTCATCACTGCCCTCGAAGGTATTAAATGGAACAAAAGCAGTGACTATGATCGCCGTTACACAGAGAAAAAACACGATCAACGTAAATGGCTGCAGGAGTCCTTCATGATAGGTTACGCGCATCAACGCGCCGATACGGCTTAGACTCAGCAGAGGCAGAATCACAAATTCCATGAGACCGAAAACCGCTGTGCAGCAGGTGGCGGCAAGAAAAACCGCCGCCCAGTCCCGGACTGAGTTGGCTTCGTCGGCAATATTGTTGGCATAAATGGCGCTATTACCCTTGTTGCCGGAACTCGCCTGGGCGGCGCCACTGGCAATCTGTGTTGCATAGTTGTCCAGGTTTATACGCCATTGGATCATAATGACCGTCAGAACGATAAGAACACCCAGAGTGATAAGGTATGAGAGGGTCGATTTACTCACGATTAATTTAGCCTCCTGGGCTGCTACCAGCCGATTCTCAGCGGGGGTTTTAATCCTTCCGGTGTTTGGGTTTGTTGTTTTTCATCAACGATATACCCTGAAAAATACTGCCTGATGGCGGCCAGTAGTGATTGAATATCGGCTTTAGAGCCTTCTGCTATTAACTCAACCCGTCCGTCAGCCAAGTTTCGCACCGTCCCGCCAAGTGCGTATTCCCGGGCCAATTCCACCGTGGTCTGGCGAAATCCTACCCCCTGTACCCGCCCAGTGTACAAGACCAGTTTCCGTTCCACATCCATACGGCTGTTGTCCTGCCTGGTTTGCCGATATTTAACTTTTTCAGCTGATTTTCACCAGAACTTACCATTGACCGGAGCACAACCGCCGATATCGTCCCAGCGCCATGAGGGGAAAATAAAGCCGGTAAAGATGATATTTAAGATAAAAAACCCGTGGGAATCCCGTGCCGGTGAACCAAGGTTCTTCCCAATCCCCCTCGGGATTCTGATTTTCGAGCAGCCATTGAATAGCGCGGCGCACAGCAGGGTCATTTACACCCGCCGCCGCCATGACCCCCATCATGCCCCACGCGGTTTGCGAAGGCGTGCTTGGCCCGCGGCCCTTGAGTGCGGGATTATCATAGGTTTGCGCCGATTCGCCCCAACTTCCATCCGGTTTCTGGCAGGATCGCAGCCAGTCGGCGGCACGGCGGATGAATCGCTGATCCATGGCTTCGCCCACTGATTTCAGGCCTGTGAGAACCTGCCACGTTCCATAAATGTAATTAATTCCCCACCTGCCGAACCAGCAACCTTCCCTTTCCTGGGTATCCTTTAAAAAGTTAATGGCCTTGCGAATTGCGGGGTGCGCATTGGTGATGCCAATACGGCCCAGGCATTCGAGCACCCGGCCGGCGATATCAGGACAGGATGGATCCTGAATTGCGTTGTGATCGGCAAATGGAACGTGTTCCAGGATCGGGCGATTGCGCGTGCGGTCGAATGCCGCCCAGCCGCCATCGTCATTCTGCATCGCCAGGAGCCAGTTGATGCCGCGCTGCACTGCGGGCCGCGCCGCTTCGCCGCCGCAACGATGCATTGCCATAACGACCATTGCCGTATCGTCCACATCCGGATAGTGGGGATTATCAAATTCAAAAAACCACCCGCTGGGTTCAACGTCCGGGCAATTTTTCATCCAGTCGCTGCCCTGACGGCATTCTTTGCTTAAAAGCCATTGTGTCGTCTTTTGTGCGGTGGGATGTTCCCAGTTCATGCCGGCATCAGCCAAAGCGTGCAAGGCCAGTCCCGTATCCCACACCGGCGACCAACATGGCTGAATGCGAATGCTATCACCTTCCTGAATGAATAGATCGCGCAGATCTTTTTGCGCTTTGACGACCACAGGATGATCATCTGAGTAACCCAGGACTCTAAGTACAATCAGAATGTAGACCATCGGAGGGAAAATGGCGCCCAATCCGTCGCTGCCTTCCATGTGCTCGAGCAGCCATTTTTCCGCTTCCCTGATGGCGCGCGGCCGCAACGGCGTAACCGCTGTTCGCTCATAGCGCTTGAGCGTCAGATCCAGTAGCAGAAACATGCCGCGCCAACTGCGGGGAAGAAACCGGGTTCGCCCCGTCGGACTGTTTGCCGCCTGCAGGTCGTTGAATAATTCCTGAATTCCCTGCGATGGTTCAAGTTTTCTCACCGGACGATAGGCGCTGACGATTGATAACGGAAGAATCATCGTCCGGCTCCACGCCGAAACGGCATAGAGATTGAAAAACATCCAGCGTGGTAAAAGGACGATTTCCGGCGGAATGCTTGGGCAGGTGTCGTAGCTGATCTGACCCAGCGCGGCTAGATAAAACTTGCTGAAACTATTGCACTGTTCGGCGCCGCCGAGTTCCCGCACCACGTTACGCGCCGCCCTCATGTGCGGCGCATCCGGATCGTCTCCCATAAGTTTGAGGGCAAAATATCCTTTAACCGTTCCACTTAAGTCGCTGGGTCCGCTGGGGAACAGATTCCAACCGCCGTCCGCCTGCTGAACACTTCTTAAATAATTGGCAATCAGCGGAAGTGCCGGATCGGCTTCCTGATTCAGAAAGAATTTGAGCATGATATATTCGGATTCCAGGATGCTGTCGCCTTGGAGCTCGCCAACCCAATATCCTTCAGGATGATGCTGGGCCAACAGGCGTTCCATCGCCCGTTCTATGTTTTCGCTTACAGATTCGGAATCCGTGATAGTTGACACATCGGGGTGGGCCGTTTCAAGCATCTTTGAATCGGCCGCCGGAGCGGGATTCTGCATTTTGCGTTCCTGTTTGGTTAATCCGGTGACGCGTGTCAAAGCGCTTAAACCTCATGTTAAACCAAGAAAACCGGGCTGCCCTCTCTCAGCGGCTCCTATAATGGACATCCCGTCCCCCTACGCGTTTGTCGAAAAAATTAGCAGAACTTGATTGTCTCGGCAAGTAGACTCAGAAAGTTCGCTATTTATTCATTTATTGGTTGTGATGCTGATTTATGTAAACCGGCTGAGAAAACCCCGGCGTAGCTTTGCCACGCTGCGCTCAACCGGCTATTATTAACACTCTGATTTTTGTTCGCACGGAGTAGTCAGGCTATGGCCGGCGTTTTTATTGCTCATCTTATTTTTGCTCTGGTCATCTTCAACGTTTTACTCGGGCTGATTGCTTATCTGATTTTGCTTGAACGTAAAACAGCGGCCTGGATGCAGGATCGGCTGGGTCCAAATCGTGTCGGCCCCCACGGCCTTATGCAGCCGTTGGCTGACGGCGTTAAATTCATCCTCAAAGAAGAGTTCATGCCTACCAATGCCGATCCATTCCTCTTTATTCTCGCCCCGATTGTCATTATTACCCCCGCACTTTGCGGTTTTGCAGTGATTCCATGGGGTGGACAACTTCTCGCCGGCACCGCGATTCCACACTGGATTCCGTTTATCGGCGGTTGGGCCTTCCCCCGGAATTTTGACGTTATGGTCGCCAATCCTCAGATTGGCGCCTTATTTATTCTCGCGGTTGCGTCCCTTTCTGTTTATGGCGTAGTTCTGGGCGGCTGGGCTTCGGGCAGTAAATACAGTTTTCTCGGTGGTATGAGGGCTGCGGCACAAATGATCAGCTACGAAATTCCACTTGTGCTTTCCCTCCTGTCCGTCGCCGTTGTTGCCGGCACGTTGCGACTTGGTCCGATGGTTACGGATCAGGCGTCCTATTTCGATACATTCCGATTCATCCCCGCCTGGAACGTTTTCGTTCAGCCGCTGGCGTTTATTATTTTTACCATTTGCATTTTTGCCGAAGCTAACCGTACGCCATTCGATCTTGCCGAGTGCGAAAGCGAATTGGTGGGGGGATATCACACCGAATATTCCTCCATGAAATTCGCTATGTTTTTCCTTGCTGAATATTCCGCAATGATCACCGGCTCTGCGGCCGCCGTTGCTTTGTTTTTGGGTGGATGGCATCTTCCCTGGATCGACCAAATACTTTACGCCGGTCCACAGCCGGTAGCGACTGGTTGGTTGGGTGCGTTACTCAAGTTTGTTGTTTTTGCGGGTAAGATTCTCGCCTTCATCTTCTTTTACATGTGGGTGCGGTGGACTTTGCCTCGATTCCGCTTCGATCAACTCATGAATCTGGCGTGGCGTTCGCTGATCCCGCTTTCACTAGGCACGTTTGTTCTTGCGGCAGTGTTTGAGTATATGAAGCAGTCGGGAATTGTCGAAAATCGCTGGTGGCTGCTTCTGGGCAATCTGGTGCTTTTGGCCGCCGGCATTGGCGCAGGGTATTTACTGCCGGCTGATCCGACAAATCGTCGCTTGCCCGTGCTTTTCAGCCGCTACAATCCCACACCCATTGCTGAGAAAGCCGAGCAAAACGCGGATGCGGCCAATATCTATGCCTAGAGCTAAAATCGAACAAACAGATACGCTGCTGATTTTATTTGTTCCGATCGATTGGAAATTCCGTCTTTAATTTCGGCGCAGTGAAAGGAAACCCTGATGTCTCAACCCACGCAATCAACAGGAAAAATGGAGAAACTCGTCGCGCTCTGCCGGCGGCGCGGATTTATTTTCCAGTCATCCGAGATTTACGGCGGGATCAACGGCTTTTGGGATTACGGCCCTTTGGGCGTCGAACTAAAGCGCAATTTAAAAGACGCATGGTGGCGCGATATTGTCCGCTGCCCACCGAATGGTCCGGGTGGCAAGCCCATTGAAATGGTCGGCCTGGATTGCACGATCATTATGAATCCCAAAGTGTGGGTCGCCAGCGGGCACGTGGGGGGATTTGCTGATCAAATGGTCGATTGCCGGTCATGCAAATCACGGTTTCGCGCCGACCACCTGCAGGTGATTGAATTAATCTTTCCCAACGCCGGCGAAAAAGGACCTATCCATATTTCCGGTATTGGTTCTGAACAGGAAATTTTGGAAGCGAATGAGAAAAAAATAGAAAAATTGAAAAAGAACTTCGGCTCGGACGTTCGCATTTCTCCGGCGATCCCTTTGGTCTCCCTGGATCCTGAATTCAAAGCCCGTTTTCTTTGTCCAAATTGCGAAGCCAAAGGTTCCATGACCGAACCGCGCGCCTTCAACCTGATGTTTGAAACGCACGTCGGCGCCCTGCGCGATGATGAATCGCTTGCTTACCTTCGTCCCGAAACCGCTCAGGGCATTTTCGCCAATTTCCGTAACGTCGTTGATACCAGCCGCGTCAAAGTTCCATTTGGCATCGCCCAAATTGGCAAAGCATTCCGTAACGAGGTTACGCCGCGCAATTTCACTTTCCGTTCGCGCGAGTTCGAGCAGATGGAAATTGAATTCTTTATTCATCCCGATACCGCAGCAGAGTGGTATAAATTCTGGCGCGACAGCCGCTTTGCCTGGTGGCAGTCTGTGGGCCTCACGAGTTCACATCTGCAGTTGCGCGAACATAACAAGGACGAATTGGCCCATTACGCCAAAGAAGGCGCTGGTACCAGCGATATCGAATACAAATTCCCGTTTACTGATCCCGGCTTTGGCGAGCTTGAAGGCGTTGCACATCGCACCGATTTTGATTTACGCCAGCATGCCCAGCATTCCGGTCTTGGCGACAAACTCAAGTACTTCGATCAGGAAAAAAATCAGCGCTATTTCCCGCACGTCATAGAACCGTCCGCGGGCGCGGACCGCGGAACCCTTGCTCTTCTTTGTGAAGCGTATACCGATGATCCGTCGCGTCCTTCCGGTGTGGTAATGAAGTTCCATCCGCGTATGGCCCCGATCAAGGCGGGCATTTTCCCCCTTGTGGACAAAGATGGCATGCCCGAAATCACCGAAAAGCTTTATGAAGACCTCCGCCGCACTTGGAACGTACAACTTGATGTGAAACAGAATATTGGCAAGCGGTATGCCCGTATGGATGAAGCCGGAACGCCATTTTGCTTTACCGTGGATACACAGACCCTGTCTGACCAAACACTGACCGTGCGGTACCGCGATACTCTCCAGCAAGAGAGGTTGCATGTGGATAAGGTCCGAGAATTTATGGAAAAATTTATAGGAAATTGAAAAAGTATTCATAAGTGTGGATAAATAATGGAGTTACGAGAGGACCTATAAAGCACAAATTTTTTGTAAATAGGTTGAAGTTTTTTTTAATATGGATACGATATATGTGTAGTCACATGTAATGAGCAGCCTAGAGGGGGCTGTAATTCATAACAAACTTGCTCTCTCTCTCCCTCCCCAGGCTGGCGTTCCTTCGGGCCGCCAGCCTGGTTTTTTATTTACGATTGCGTTTTTAGGTCATTGGCGAAAATCCTCACGAGAATTTTACAGACCGATAATATTTCATTTACGATCCTTTACCTGCAACTTTGCGGGTCATTTTCCCCCTTTGCTTTTTACTTATGTAAGTCCCAATCCCCGTCCTCTACATTGCCACTCGTTGAATAAATTACAGATATAATGATTGCCAGGTAATAAGGTTCCGATAACTTTTTGAAACGAATTAGAGGCTTTTAATATGGCAGAATCTAAACGGGACTTTTACGAAGTTCTGGGCGTATCCAAAAGCGCATCCGCCGATCAAATCAAATCCGCTTATCGCAAACTCGCGCGAAAGTATCATCCCGATCTGAACCGCAGTGACAAATCCGCCGAATCTCGATTTAAGGAAGTGCAGGAAGCTTACGACATTCTAAGCGATGCAAAAAAACGTCAGGCTTATGATCAGTTTGGTCACGCCGGCGTCAGCAGCGCCGCCGCTGCCGAAGCCGCGGCAGCCGCGGCTTCGGCCGGGCGCGGTAATTCCGGTTTTCGCTATTCTACGCGCACGCCTGGCGGGGCCACTGTCGATTTCGGCGAAGTGGACCTTGAAGACCTCTTCGCGTCCATGTCCGGTTTCGGTCGCCGCGGACGTGGGCGCGGATTTACTCAGGAAGATGTTTCTTCTCCCGCGGGTTCCGACATTGTCCACAATGTTACGCTGACCTTCGAACAGGCGGCGCGCGGCACAACGCTCGAACTGCGCTTCGATACAATGGATCGTGCCCATTCCGAAACCATCAGCGTCAAAATCCCTCCCGGCGTCGATGAAGGTTCCAAGGTGCGCGTCCGCGGCCGGGGCCAACCGTCCGCAATGGGACGCGTTCGCGGCGATCTGATCATTGTTACTCACATAGCTCCGCATCCGTTTTTTAGCCGCGTTGGTCAGGATGTGCTGCTGGATCTTCCTGTTTCGATCACCGAAGCACTGCGCAGCGCGTTGATTCGTGTGCCAACGCTCGATGGTCCGGTTGAATTACGCATTCCGCCGGGCGTAAACAGTGGAAAAAAGTTGCGCATCAAAGGTCGGGGCATCGAAAACCGCGAACATATCAAAGGCGATCAACTATGCCGTATTTTGATCGTGTTTCCGGAAGGCCTGTCCGAACAGGAAATTCAATCATTCACGAATATCGACGCCGCCCATAAATTTAATCCCCGTAAGGATGTTTCGTGGAATATTTAAAACTCTCATCTTCCTTCATCGATTCCCTTTTCCCTGTTCCCTATCCTCTGCGTTATTGCCTCGGCGCCTCCACAACTATGCCGGCGGAACTTCGGCATCTGCCCGATCTGCTGACCGTCGTAATTCTCGCGGCTCTTCTTTTCGTCCTGATGGTTGTTGTCATGAGTATGATTATTGCGGCGCGGCGTCTGATGATGACGTATCTCAAATATAAACCTAAAAAAACGCGCTATGTGGACGCCTGGAAAATCGCCGGCCAGCGCGTGCAGCCGGACCAGCCACCACCTGCGGATGAGAAACAGAAAAAAACATAGCTCAAATGCTCAGAGTAGATATGTCCGTAAGGGGACGCTGCTACAGCTCGCTGTTCCCTCTCTGTTACAAATTTTCACCTTTTTTCTTTGCTGCTGCACCATTTATGCCACATACCCCGATACGCCGCTTCAACATTTTGTGCGAAACGTTTGGCGTCCATCAATGGCGATTTTTTCATCATTGGCCGCAACGTTCGGCGAAGTTCCGCCAGTCGCGGCAAATCACTTGCAAGTTTCAAAGCGATTTGCACGTATTCGTCCGGTGTTTGGGCAATCAACTCCGGCAGTCCAATATTGGTTAACATGCTGTATCCCGCTCGTCCCACCGCCGTTTGGCCGCGGAGGGTCACGACCGGAACGCCCATGAGCAGGCTGTCGCAGGTTGTGATTCCTCCGTTATAAGGAATCGGGTCCAGGGCAATATCAATCTGGTTATAAATCCGCATATATTGTTCCCAGGACTGGGTTCCGACGAAGTCGACGCGATCAGGTGAAATGCCTTGTTGTTCGATATGTTGTCGTACATCCTCCAGATGCACCCCCGGATTCGCATGAATCATCATTCTGGCATTTGGCAGCTTCCGTAGGATCCGTGTCCAAAGATCCCACGCCGCCGGTGAAACCTTGGCGAAATTATTTATGCAACCGAAGGTGATGAATCCTTTGGACGAAGCAGGCAGGGGGGCAATTTCCGGCGCCGTCCCGCCGGGCTGATAGCACCAGTATGTTTGCGGCAATCGGATGGTCTGTTCGCTGTAAACGACCAGGTCTGTTTCCGGCGGATCAAGAAATGCATCGGAAAAACGATAATCAACCGTGTCCATGCCGGTAGAGCCGGGATAACCCAGATAAGTCGCCTGAACCGGTGCGGGCTTATAGGCGAACACCAACAGTCGATTGTGGGCCGTATGTACGGATAAGTCGATCAGAATATCGATTTGATCCTCGCGAATCATCTGCGCGGTCCGTTGATCGCCGATTCCCACGATGCTGCGCCACACATCGCAGCAGGAACGTATTCGCCGGGTCCATTCATCGGAAGAAACCACGCCGGAATAAGCGAAAATTTCCACTGCCTGGCGATCATGCTGCTGGAGCAGAGGCAAAAGATTCCAGCCTACGACGTGGGCGCAAAAATCCGGCGAAATATAGCCGATTTTCAAGCGCCGTTTCGGATCGGGCCTGTTGGTGCATGGCTGGATTAATTGTTTCAATGGCTCGGCATGCAGCTTATTCCAGTTGCGCAGCTCCTGATGAATCATCGGAGCGTCATAATCGGGATGATGATGCAGGGCGTATATCAGGTTGCTGTGAACCTGATTGGCGCGGGGATCGAATTTTAAAGCGGTGCGGTATGCCGCGATGCATTCATCAATACACCCCTGATCTTTGAAAATGTTGCCGAGATTATTGTGGGCTTCGATCAAATCGGGTTTAAGCTCGAGCGCGCGGTGATAGGCGTTAATGGCTTGAGGGTATTGATACAGATCCTTAAACGCGTTGCCCAGATTGACATAAAGCTCAACCATACAGGGCCTGATCCGCAGCGCCGCCTGATACGCCGCTACGGCCTGAGCGATTTTGCCCTGGTCTTTAAGCGCCGCCCCCAGATTGTTATAAGCTTCGGCAAGATCGGGCCTGTTTTGTAGCGCGGCGCGAAAGGCGCTTATCGCTTCGTCGAGCAAACCTTGCGCCTTGAATGTGCATCCCAGATTGTAATGCGGCTCGGCAAATTGTGGATTCAATCGTATCGCGGCGCCAAACGCGGCCATGGCTTGAGGATAATCCTGCAGATTGTGAAAGGCATTGCCGAGATTGTTATACGCCTGGGCATAATCGGGTTTGAGTCGGATGGCGTTCTGATATGCGTCAACAGCCGCCTGGACCTGCCTCAGGCTCATCAACACCAGCCCCAGATTGTTGTAATAAGAAGCCTCGGAGGGACGGCTTCCGATTGCCAGCTGGATGTACTCGGCGGCAATCTGATTTTGATCTCTCTGATGCGCCAGCATCCCCAGACAATTCAGAGCATCCGGATGATTTGGCTCTACCGACAATATACGTTTGTAGATTGCTTCGGCCTCGGAGAATCTGCCGGCATGATGGTGTTGCAAAGCCAGGGCAAACACCTGCTGGAGGGGCATTATATTTGGGTTGGAATTAGAATTGGGCATAAAAATTTCCGTTGATCACACCTTTTGCTGATTGCACCATTTGCGCCACATCTGTCGGTAAGCCGCCTCAACGTTGCGGGCGAAACGCGGCGCATCCATCAATGACGACGCTTGAATGCGCCGACGAAGGGTGGAGTGAAACTGTGAGAGCCGCGGCAGATCGCTGGCGAGTTTAACAGCAATTTGAATATACTCTTCCTGCGTTTGGGCGATCAGTTCCGGCAGGCCGACATTGGTCAAAATCGAAACACCTCCGCGTCCCACGGCCATTTTACCGGACAAACTCACCACCGGCACACCCATCCACAAACAATCCATGCTGGTCATGAAGCCGTTATAGGGCCAGGTATCCAACCCGATATCGATGCGTTGGTAAATGTTCCAGAATTCGGTTTCATCCAGCCGGTCCAGAAACTCCACACGCTCGGTGGAAATATTTTCTCTGCTCAATGTATCCAGCACACGCCGGTGCGCAGGTCCCTGCGGCGCTTTGATCAGCAGCCGTGAATCAGGCACGGCCGCGAGCAGCTTGGCCCACAGGTTCAATATCTCGTCATTAACCTTGCAGAAGTTGTTCAGGCTGCCAAAGGTAACGCCGCCGGTTTTGTTCGCCGGCAATTCCGCGCTTGGCGCGACGCTGGTCAGGGGATAATAACACAAATGAGCATCCGGTAGGCGGATGGATTCTTCGCAATAGTATGCGTCGAACATGCCCGGCGGGTCCACGTAAGAATCGGTCAGACGGTAATCCATGGCGTCCATGCCGGTTGAGCCGGGATAACCCAGCCAGGAAACCTGCACAGGCGCGGGTTTGCGGGCAAAAATCAACAGGCGATTGTCGGATGAATGCAACGATAAATCCACCAGAATGTCGATCTCATCGTCGCGAATCATCTGGGCCGCCTGCCGGTTCTTCAGGCTCATGATGTCGCGCCAGACGTCGGCGCGCGCGCTTAATTGTTCGGTCATGGAATCCGGCCGCTGCACGCTGGAATAACAGTAAATCTGAAAATTCCCCCGGTCGTGCTCGGCCAGCAGCGGCAACATAACGCGCCCGATCACGTGTAGATAAAAATCCGGTGAAACATAACCGATCCTGAGCTTCCGCTCGGCATCGCGGTTATTGGCGTAAGGGACAATAAATTTTTTCAGAGGCTGTTCATGCATCCGGTTCCAGCGCCGGAGTTCCTGTTGAATGCTCACGGCGTCGCAATCCGTTAGATAATGCATGGTCAGAATCAGATTGCTGTGCACGCGGTGCTTATGCGGATCAATCCGCAGGGCAATTTGATATTCATCGATGGCTTCAAGAATCAGTCCCTGATCCTTATATGTATTGCCCAGATTGTTGTGGGCCTCCAAAAAGTCGCGCTTATACTCTAGAGCCACGCGAAATTTATCGACTGCGTCTTCGAACCGTTGCCCTTCTCTGAACCAATTGCCTGTGTTGAAGTGCGCCTGGGCAAAATCAGGCTTAAGCGCCAGTGCCGTGGTATAACTTGCCAGCGCCGCAGCGTATTGTCTTTGCGCCTGAAGCACGACGCCCAACAGGTTGTGCGCCTCAACGTAATCCGGCTGAAATTTCAAAGCCAGGCGCAACTCATCCTCAGCTTCCTTCTTTCGTCCAATCTGCCCAAGCACCATGCCCAGGTTATGATGTATCTGAGCGTGATCGGGCTTGAGTTTGAGCGCCAGGCGATATTCCGCCATAGCCTGGGCAAATTCATGACGTTTGCTGTATAAACCGCCCAGATTATTGTGTGCTTCGGCGTTATCCGGATTGAGTTTCACGGCCTTCAGGTAGGCTTGCAAGGCCTCTTGTTCACGTCCTTGTGTCTGCAATACAGCGCCGAGGCCGCAGTAAGCTTCTGCGTAATCCGGTTTTAATTTCAATAGTTCGCCAAATGCGGCCTGCGCCTCGTCGAAGAGCTTCATCTGCGTGAGCGTCAATCCCAGATTATTGTGCGCCTCAATCAGATTGGGTTTGATGGTTATGGCGCGGCGAAAAGCGGCGACCGCTTCGTCGAGTTGTTTCTGCTTTTGCAGCACGCAGCCCAGATTGTAATGCGCCTCGGCGAAACCCGGTTGGAGTCGCACGGCGTTTTCAAAAGCCGCGATTGCCCCGGCGTCGTCACCCTTATCCTTGAGGATATTGCCCAGATTATTATGCGGCTCGGCGTAATCCGGCTGAAGTTCAATAGCGCGATGATAAGCGGCGGCGGCCTCATCCAGCCGCCCGCATTCCCGCAAAGCCATTCCCAGGTTGTTTTGATAGATCGCGGTTGAAGGATTAACGTCGATCGCCTGCCGGATCAATTCCGCGGCGCGCTGGCTTTGTCCGCTCTGGAAGGCAATCATGCCCAGCAGATGCAACGCGTCTGGATGATTCGGCTGGAGCTGGAGTATTTGCCGGTAAATCGCCTCCGCTTCGGCGAGTCTTCCGGCCTGATGCTGCTGCACGGCCAGATTCAGGGCTTGCTCAACGCTCCTTATTGAACTTTTGGAATCATTGGATACCATCATTTCACCACAGAGAACACCGAGGTGTCACAGAGGTTCACAGAGAATGGTTATTCTAATATAAATTAGGAATATATTTCTTTGAGTCTCTGTATTTACTCCGTGTCCCCAGTGTACGCTGTGGTTAAGGTTGTGTCTGGGTACACCATTTCCGCCACATTTTCCGATACGCCGCTTCGATATTGTGCGCAAAGCGTTTGGCATCCATCAGCGGCGAGTTTTTCATGCGATCACGCAACGTCTTGCGCAGTTCCGTCAGTCGCGGTAAATCACCCGCCAATTTGGTCGCAATGTCCACATACTCTTCCGGCGTCTGGGCGATCAGTTCCGGCAAGCCCACGTTGGTTAAAATCGACACGCCCCCGCGTCCTACCGCTGTCTTGCCCACCAGCGTAATCACCGGCACGCCCATGTATAATGAATCCAGACTTGTTATATGGCCATTGTAGGGAAAGGGATCAAGGGATATGTCAATTCGACCGAAAGATTCCAAATATTGTTTTCGCGGCATATAGTCCATAAACATCACACGCCGGGAATCAATTCCGGTTTTCTTCAATTTCTCAATTAGTTCTTGGCGTGCCTCTCCCTGCGGCGTCAGCACAATCAATTGCGAATCAGGAACGGCGACCAGCACTTTTGCCCAGAGTTGCCATACGCCATCATTAATTTTAGAAAAGTTATTCAGGCAACCAAAAGTTATAAATCCATTTTTCATTCTGGGCAGATCAAGGTTATAGGGTTCTTTAGGTTGGGGAATGTAACACCACCATGTCTCCGGCAGACGGATGGTCTGTTCACTATAAACACTCAGATCCGTTTCTGGTGGGTCCAGGTAAGGATCAGAAAAACGGTAGTCCACGCTGTCCAGTCCCGTGCTGCTGGGATAACCCGCCCAGGTTACCTGGATGGGGGCCGGTTTGCGGGCTAAAACAAGCAGCCGGTTGTCGGCTGCATGTAATTTCAAATCCACAAGTACATCAATTTGATCCTGACGAATTTGTTCGATCAGTTTCTCATCAGTCATTCCAACGACATTGTGCCAATGATCGCTATAGTTCCGGAATCGTTCTGTAACAATGTCAGGATTAGCAATTGCAGCGTAGCAAAAAATTTCAAATTGGCTGTGATCATGATTGCTGAGTAGCGGATCCAAAAAATCAGCCGAGTGTCCACGCAGGTCCGGTGGAATATAGCCGATTTTCAATCTTCGCAGGGGATCACGGTTATTAGTATGTGATCGAATAAATTTTTTAAGCGGCGACGCGTAAAGATGATTCCACTGGAGTAATTCTCGATGGATCGTTTCCGGTGTGGACGCGGGATCCAGATGTATGGTGAAAATCAGATTGCTGTGAATCTGGCTTTTTTTTGGCGTATGGCATTCCAGAGCCATACGGTACGCGGTGATGGCCTCGGTTACCCGGCTCTGATCCTTCAGGCAGTTGCCCATGTTGCTGTAAGCCTCTCCTAGATCGGGATTGAGTTTCACGGCCTTCAG
>DATJSN010000002.1:0-35079 GCA_035504095.1 Phycisphaerae bacterium
TCGGCGTGGCTTCGCCGCGCCGGATGGTTTGCCTATTCAGTATCAGAGGCTCTTAAAGCCAGTTCTTTGACAAGTGAATAAGAGGAGTGACAAAATGTCTGATTCTACGGAATCCGTCCGTCCACTCTCTGTCCAGATGACTAATTGTCACCCTTTCGGGACTAAAGTTGGAAAAATCTAAGCGCTACAGCGCTACAACCCCTGAAAATATAGATGTTTCCTTCACTCTTAAAGGCGCAACAAGCACTAATCATGTTACGGATCAGAAAGTGTGAAATACTCTATAAAATAAGCCTTTGTAACGTTGTAACGGTTAGGAGGTCCAAAATTGGAGCAATAAATCCTAATATGTGTTTAGTGTCACTAACAAAATTAAGGCGGGAGCTATTAATACTTTCGTGTTTTTCGTGGTTCAAAACCGTCGTCTCGTAGTGGTAAACAATTAATTTTTATTAATTTCTCTGTGGCCTCTGTGGCTAGAATTCATCGATATGGAGCGCGGGTATCTTGCCCGCTTTATTTGGAGTAAGCATCATGAAAATCGGCATACTCGGATCAGGCGATGTCGCCAAAGCTCTTGGGGAAGGCTTCTTGAAACACGCTCATCAGGTCACCCTGGGAACGCGCGACGCCAAAAAACTTTCTGACTGGTCCAAATCCCACCCGGGCGCCAAAGTCGGCACGTTCGCCGAAGCGGCCAAATTCGGGGAACTCATCGTTCTGGCCGTCAAAGGCCTGGCGGCTGCGGAAGTCCTGAAATCCGCCGGCGAAGCGAATCTGGCCGGCAAAACAATCATCGACGCCACCAACCCCGTCGCCGACGCTCCGCCCGTCAATGGCGTGTTGAAATTCTTTACTGATGTAAATGAATCCCTGATGGAACGTCTGCAGCGGCAATTTCCCAAGGCCCATTTCGTCAAGGCATTTAATTCCGTAGGCAGCGATCTTATGGTGAATCCCAATTTTAAAGCCGGCAAACCTACCATGTTTATCTGCGGCAACGACGAGGGCGCCAAAAAAACCGTCGAAAAAATTCTCGATCAATTCGGTTGGGAAATCGCCGACATGGGCCGGGCCGAAGCCGCCCGGGCCATCGAACCGCTGTGCCTGCTCTGGTGCATTCCCGGTTTTACCAAAAACCAATGGAATCACGCCTTCAAATTGCTCGTGGATTGAACATCTGGCCGATATTTAACCCGCCTCGGCGGGTTCTACTTTTTTAGTGCTTTGATTAGGCGCGAGTCGAATTGAACAGGCTGTTTCGGGCCGATCTTAATTTTGGCAAAATCTGGATGTGCAGGATTAAGCAGATAATTGAATTCCGTTGGAACGATCGCACTGGGTACGCGCAGAACAGCCGACGAAGTGCCGGCAATCCAGGCGTCGCCGATCTGCTGAACTGTTACCGGTGGAGGCGATTTGCGCCAGGTTCTGGGCAGTGTGGCGGGGTTGATTGAAGACACCAATGCGTCATCGAAGGCCACTTCATAGACCACATAACGCTTCAGCAACTCCTCATACTGAAGATGCACCAATATTTCCAGCATGGCCAACGATCTACTACCGGCGACGTAGACCACGGACACGCCGCGACTATTCCATCGTGCACCGAACTTCTCCGCTCCATCTCCGGAAAACGCGCTGGCCGAATGCTTGGCTTTGACGATACGCCAGGCGTGGATCGTCATGCGAACACACCGTACTCAAGGCGGCCTATGAGGTTCTCAACTTCTCGCGCGCCGACTTCCGTGGAAGCGAACTCCAGTGGGACCGAACCGCCCAACCCCGCCTGCGGCGTCTGAAGCCACCGCCGCGCAGCAGCGATATCACCCTCGAACAAATCCACCGCCATGTCGAATATCGTGGAGGCTCGCCACACCCGATCAGACTCATCGGGCTGCAGCTTGCCCTCGCTTCGTCGACGGGTGAGCGTACGCTGGGGTATGGCAACGAAGTGCGCGACCATCTCCCAGGGCAACTTCGTGGTCTTCTGAAACCGCGTCAGGCGGCTATAAGCAAACCCGGCCCGAACCAGCCGAACGATCTGAAGCGAATTATTAGTACCGATCCCAAGCATGCGGGCGCCTGGACGCGGTTTCCCAACTTTAGGCTTGACTCGAAACGCGTGGGCATTCATCCGGGTTCTGGTCGTCAGCATAACCGCTCCTTTATTTAGCCATATGGCGTAATTATACTAGCCAAATGGCCATACCGCAAGCCAGATTTACCCACTAAATGTAGTTCAGGCTCTCCAGCCTGAGCATTTCTCCGCGCTGCAGGTTTTCCATGAGACCCTGAAAGGGTCAAAATTAGTAGCCGTGGGTCTAAAGACCCACAGGATACGATGTCACCATTTCAACGACCCTGTAAGGGTCGTAGTAATCTTTTAGTGCTTTTCATGGTTAAAAATCGTCGTGTCGTTGTGGTGAAGCTTTTCTCCCGTCTCCCTACTCCCGACTCCCAACTCGGCACAGCCGCCCTCTGTGGCTAAAATATCTAATTCCCATTTTCTGCTTTCCCATTCGCCAACATAATCCTCTGATGCGGTAGTTTGTCGACGAATGACCGCGAATGTGTGATTAAAATAATCCCTGTACCACCTTCCGCCATGCGCTTCACAATTGACGCAATCTGTTCAACGGATTGGTCGTCCTGTCCAAGCGTGGGTTCATCCAGAATAATCCAGGGCGTTCCACAGGCAAAAGTCGCCGCCAAGGCCACCCGTTTTCGCATGCTGAAAGGCAGATCTAGCGGATGAGCGGACAAAATTCCGCTTAAACCGAAAATGACCGCCGCCGAATCCACCAGATCGGCAACCACATCCGCGCTTCGGCCATGAACTCGGGCGCCAGCCAGCAATTCTTCCTGTACGGTGGTCCGAAAGAGCTGCATGTCGGGATTTTGAAAATGGTATGAAGCCAGGCGTCCCGGTTTACTCCATGTGCTCTCGGTGCCGTTGTGTTGGATTTTGCCGGCATTGGGCTCAAGAGCGCCGACCAGAATTTTGGCTAAAGTGCTTTTTCCGGCGCCGTTTTCACCGGCGAGATGAACGATGCGGCCTGGATCCAATTGAAGATTCAGATCATCTAAAACCCAGGGCCCTTTGCCATAGCGATGGCATAACCCGGACATGATAATTTCTGAAGCGCAGTCAGCACTTTTGAGTTCTCTGATCTGGCCGTCTATGGGTCTGAACTTGGCGTTATTCTCCTCACGAATCGGCAGCACCTCGCGAAGAGTGTTGCCGTTCGCCCATTCTTGTGATCGGTTATCGGCCAGCGAAACGTCCTGCACAAAGCATCTGCCCAGCACATCCAGCACCTGTGTGCGCCGGTGAAAATCCAGTTGCTCCAGAACACAATCCAAAGCGATAATCGCCGGACTACAGGCCAACCCTGATGCAATGGCGCATAAAACTTCTTCTCCGCCGGAAAGCGTTGACAAATTGCGCTCCAGTAGATGCTGAATTTTCAGCGTGGTTACGATCTCTTTGCCCACACCCTCATCCAGCAACTCCAGTTCGCCTTCGAGAGTGGCGGCGAGGCCTGAAAACGAGGTAAACACCTCAGGGCCGATGTAGGCCACCGATTGCTGGGAATTTTCTTTTGCCGCCAGAACGGCGTCGCGAAGTGCGGTGGTGCGTCCGCTGAAATTGGGTCCGTCAAAAAGCTTAAGCATGCCGGAACACCATCCATCGTAAGACGACGCTCGCCAACAGCCATGCCGTAGCAATGAAAATTAAAACAACGCTGGCCGGAACGGATCCGGTATCCGGGCGTTCGGAGAGCTTATCGATCCGTTCCAGCAGCCTTCTTTCATGCCAGTTATCCGCCCGGTGGATTGCCGACCGCAAACTCCATGCGGTAAGTGGTATCAACATGACGGGCAAAACCCGCATTCGGCTCCAGATGGATCTGTCCGGCATAAGACCTCTGGCCAACGCCGCCGTGTACACGCGTTCGGCGCGGCGTTTCATTTCCGGCGCTAATACGGTTGCCCCCAATGCCGCAACGAGCCATTCCTTATGCAGACCCCATCGACGATAAGTGACCGCCAGGTCGCGCGCATGAATCGTTAACACGCAGGCTTGTATAATGCCGCCGACAAAAGCCAGACGAAGACTGATTAGTAGAGCAAAACGCACCGCACCGGCCGGATCTGTTCCCGCTTTTTCTCCCGGAGGAGCGCCCATTAATAATGGCCACACGATCAGCGAAAAAACGGCGATCGGCAGCACAATAACCGTTATAAACTTCAGGTGAATTCGCAGCGCGGAACCGATGGCTAAAATGCCCACAAGCACAATATAACCGGCCGCCAATAGGAATAAATTTGAGGTAATCACAGCACCGGCGATGGCCAAAACCGACGCCGCAAGGCGTCCGCGCGCCGTGGGTGTTAGTTTCATGACCCCTCCAGCCTGTTCTTTTTGAGGTAGCCGCCGCCAAAAGCCAGTTTTAACGATGGCGGAAGCGCGCGTATTAAACCGATGGAAATCAATAGTGCGATCGTCTTATCCAGGGGATCAAGAAACACGGCGGTTGAAAGGACCGCAGACATAACCGACTTACCCGCCTTGAGCAATACAGCTACAACAACCGATGGACCACTACCGGTGATGCCTGAAAACAGAAACACGCTCACGGGTGCGCTGGCAAACGCGGACACCAGGCCCAAACCAATGCCGACGACCAGGAGTCGTATGATCAGCACCCACTTTGGCAGCCGCAGACGTGAATCTTCACGATTGCTTGTTGCCAGCCATCCCATTTTGGCAACCAGGGCCGTGTACGCGGCGAGGAGAAACTGCGTGCCGCAGTACCATGGTAATACCGGATTGACCAGTACTCCGCCGATAAGGTTGCTGGCCACGCCGACAATCGCACCAGCCCGAAAGCCGGCAAGCAAAGTGACGGCGACGGCGTCAAGATACAAAGGAACTTTTAACGCTGTTATTAATGTCCCCAACCCCAAGTTCAGCGCAATACCAAACGGTATAAGGGCAATAATTCGCGCCCGCTCCATGTTCGCGGCGTGTTGTTCTGCTTTGCTCATTACCCGATCTTTTTCTTGTTGTGGTGCATCGCTCATTGAAAGGCCTTTCTGAAAGCGTTGATATGATATTGGATGGACGCTGATTGCTACAGAGAGTCAAAACACGAGACATTGAGCAAACGTCGTACCATCAATGGCGGGAGTGGGCGTTAAATTGCTTTTGGGTGAGAGGCTAAATGTAGCTCAGGCTCTCCAGCCTGAGCAAGTCGAATGGCTCCAGCCTGAGCCATAAACAGCCCCGCGGTGGAAACCCGGGGCCTTCTTTATGTCTTGTGGTGAAAAAACGTTTCCCATCGCGCTCTACTTCCCCCACCTCAATCCTTATATAATCTAGTAATAGGTGTGCAATGATTACTAAAGCAACACCACAGTCTCCCCAAAACTTTCATCGTGGATTAAAAGCGCTTCTTGCGCTCATCTTTGCTGGGACATTATGCTTTGCTTTGTATGGGGCGGTGCAGGCACAGGACGGGGCACCGATTATCAACGAAACCGGATTACCAATCTCACCAATCACCAACACAATCCCTACGATATCAGTTCAGAACCCGGCCCCCACTTATATTCTGAGTAACAACTTGGATCCAATTTATAACCAGGTATTAAACGGCGTCTCATCATCTTCATTATCTTTACCACCCGGTGATTACAATCTGGTCAGCATCCCGGAGACGGCCTTTTCTCCGCCATTTGATCCGATTCCTTTTCCTTATGACCGGCATCCGTATGACATCGGCTGCATCGGAAATAAGATTATTACGGTGAAAAGCACAACGCATTAGTGCTGATAAGCGCTAATCCCAACTACGAAAATCTGGTAAAAATAAATTTTCTCTGAGCCCTCTGTGAACTCTGTGGCGCAAAATTATTTATGGCGTCACAATCACCTGCGGAAATCTTCCCACAAGATAATCCCGCGCCGCCATGGCCTGGGTGTGTGTGTTGTACCAGCCGCTGTGAACCAGATACAGCGGCGCCCCGTTTTTATTGACCGTACTCATGCTCGCCGGGATTCCCTGCTGCCTTAATCCTGCAACGGCGTTGTAGGCGATCGCCGCGGTCTGATATGCCCCGAACTGCAAAGCGAAATGATTTTCCCCCACGCGCTCCAGCGCCGTTATCGCAGTCTGCGTGCCCGGATAATCGGCAATAATTTCCAGAAAATATTGCCGCGCCTCGCCCCATTGCCCGTTGTCCTGCAGCGCCGAACCGAGTTTGAGTAAGAGCCACTGGTCCGGGTGATCTGGGCCGCCGGCCGCGAGGGAATTTTGGTAATTGATAATTGCCGTTGAATAATCGGATACCGAATAAGCGATATCTCCCAAAGATTTGTAGCTTTTGGCCTTTAGGTCCGGGCGATCGGTTAAATCGATCGCTTCCTGAAAATCATTGCGCGCATTGGTAATCTCGCCCTGGGCTTCTTCGGAAATCGCCGCCAGATAATAAGCTTCGGCCAGGTAGGGGCTCTCGGAATTATTCTGTATGAATTGGCGGGCAACGCTTTGGGCCGCAGCATATTCGCCGTTGATAAAGTCGTTATAGCCCGATTCCAGGCTCGGGCCTTGCGGCAGCTCCGGCGCCGGAGGGCTGGAGCAGCCAGCGGGAAATGTCAGGATCAGGAACAGAACCAATAGACAGGATAAATTTTTAATCAAAGAATTCATTGCGAAGTTGTTTTTACCGCAAAGCCGCGAAGAACACAAAATGAGACGGGATAAATTTTCTCTGAGTTCTCTGTGGTCTCTGTGGCTAAAAACTTTTGAGGTTTATTTTGTTGAGGATTCGGCTGGAGCCGGGGTTGGCGCTTCCGCGGCTGCCGTCGCCTGGACTTCCGCCGATGAATCCGACGGCACAACCGGTGCGCCTTCTTTCAGGCGCGTCGCTTTGCCGGTGCGCTCGCGCAGATAGTAGAGCTTGGCCCGGCGAATCTTGCTCCTGCGCTTGACGTCGAGCTTTTCGATCTTGGGCGAATGCAGCGGAAAAATGCGTTCAACGCCTTCGTTATTGACGATGCGCCGGACGGTAAAGGTTGTATTGGTTCCGGTTCCCTTACGGGAAATAACCGTGCCGGAAAAAACCTGGATGCGTTCCTTGTCTCCCTCAACGATCTTGCAGTGCACGTCGACCAGATCGCCGACGTCAAATGCCGGGGCCTTGGGGCGCAGGTGTTGGGATTCCACGTGGGTTAAAAGTGCGTTTCGCATGAGAAACTCCGCTCTTGATCAATCAGGTCTTTAGGACCCTTTTACTTTTCTTTGGCCGATTACGGAACCAGATCCGGACGGCGCTGTTTTGTTTTTTGCCGCACCTGGGCGGCCCGCCAATTTTCTATTTTCCCGTGGTCTCCGGACAGCAGCACTTCCGGAACCGTTCGGCCTTCATATTCCCGCGGCCGCGTGTAATGCGGATATTCCAGTCCGCCGGCGATGGTTTTGTCCTCACTGGAGAACGATTCGCCGCCGCTGCTTTCTTCGTCTCCCAGCACGCCGGGGATCAATCGCACCACGGCGTCCAGCACCACCATGGCCGGCACCTCGCCGCCGGAAAGCACATAATCGCCGATGCTCAGTTCCAGCGGCGAAAGGATCAGTTTGATCCGTTCGTCAAATCCCTCGTAATGCCCGGCGATCAGCAGCAGCCGTTTGCAATTCGCCAGTTCTGCCGCTCTGGCCTGCGAAAACTTTTCGCCTTGCGGGCAAAGCAGAATTCGCGTCGCCGGTTCCGGATCCATCGTTTCCACCGCGCGAACCGCGTCGACCACCGGCTGGCACATCAGCACCATTCCCGGCCCGCCGCCGTAGGGTTTATCATCCACTTTACGGTGCGGGTCCTGCGTATAGTCACGCAGTTGATGCAAATGGTAGCGGACAAGTCCCTTGTCCGCGGCGCGCTTGAGGATGCTCGATGCAAGCACCCCGGTAAACATTTCCGGAAACAGCGTCAGCACGTCAACGCGCATCGGGATCTTCTCCGCCGCCTCCTGCCGCATGGGATTTTGCGCCGGCTTTAGGAAACAGGCCGTTGTGAATCCGTCGCGTCTTTAAGCAGGCTGGCGACCGTGTCGCTCGGCTTGGCGCCCACTTTAATCCAGTGTTCAATGCGGGCCTTATTCACCACCACGCGCCGCGTAGGATCCTTCGCGATGGGGTCGTAAAACCCGAGTTCTTCAATCACCTTGCCGTCGCGCGGAGAGCGGCTGTCCACGGCGTTAATACGCCAGAAAGCTCGATTCTTCCGGCCGAACCTCTTTAAGCGAATTTTTACTGCCACGCCAACCCTCTTAAGTTAACCGTAAAATATCCTAAAACGCCTCTTTTCACCCTGGCGACAGCGGTCTATATGCAGTCCGCCGCCGACCTGGGCGAATAAACCCTAAATCGTACCGGCGTTCAGATTTCTTTGCAAGAATCGGAGAAATTGGGTACTGGTTCAGTTTGAAATTTATTTTGTAACTTCATCAACGCGAATAGCATCAACTTGCATACCCAGCCGTTTCATTTCTCGATAACGCAACCACAATCCGATGGCATTGCCGATGAATCCAATAGAAACAATCAAAATATGCATTCGAGTAGAAAATAATAGTTGTGGAGTTGGGGTCGAATATTTACGAGCTATATCCAAATACGCCGTATGAAAAGTATCCGAAAATATATCAATGTAAAAAAGTGATATTAAAATTGAAAGACATGCAACGACAATTAATATTGTTTTATTTCGCCCCCATATAGCTTGCCACAAGAAAAATATTATGACCAAGGAAAATACGCACACATAATAGGAGTAAATGCCCTCGAACATCGCCAAGATCAAAGATATGATCTGGGGCAGTAAAAAATAATATTGAATCTTAACGGTATTCATATTGCACGAGTTTATTCGATCAGCGCCAGCAATTCTTCTGGCCCACAAAACTCCACAAAAACCCGTGTCATCCGTGTAATCAGTGGTTAAAATTTTATCTCTGTGACCCCTGTGTCCTCTGTGGCTAAAAAAATCTGACTTCGGCGAGTTCAGTCGAGCCGCGTCATCTGCGGATTAATCAAAACACATTATGACGCCTTGCTCTTTTTCAGCAGAAATGCCGCAAATAGTACATCGGCAGTCGCGATTACATAATACAAAGTGGCCAAACTGTATGTTGCGCTCGATCTCGAATAATAAAAAGCCGCGCCGCCGGTAAACACCGCGGCAACTACGAACAGTTGGCCCCCGAGCCTGTAATTTTTGTTGTGTATCGGACCAATAAATCACCTCATCTGGTTCTTGTCTTCGAAAACCATGACAACCGAATGGCCATTGTATCGTTTGGCTTCACGCCTAACAGGCTAGGATTTCCCCAAAAAAATTCAGCATTGTGAGAATAAATGATGGAATTTAACCGAGTTGGCGATAAATGTTTAGATTATCGAAACTGCTAACTCCTTAAATTGCAGACAGTTAAAGAAGTTCTTGCGTGACCCGCCAATCATAGCGCATAATCCTCTCCGGCGGAGGCTGGTCGTTGTAAAGGAACCGGCTTCCATATGTTCGATCAATATCACATAAACGGGCTTTTCGACGAAATGTTCGAAGCGCCTGGTAAACCGCGCTCGCATTACGCCTCCATCTATAACCGCCTCACCGCCATGGGAATGGCCGCGTTTGACCAACGCCGGCGGATGGCCGATCTGTGTTTCCGCAACCAGGGCGTTACCTTCACCGTCTATAAAGACGCGCTGGGCGTGGAGAAAATATTCCCCTTCGACATGGTGCCGCGCGTCATTCCGGCCAAAGAGTGGGATGTAATCGAACGCGGGCTGGAGCAGCGCATCACGGCATTGAATCTATTTTGTGGCGACATCTATCACAAGCAGGCGATCCTGCGGGAAAAAGTGATCGACGCCGGCCTGATCTACGGCGCCAAAATGTTCCGCCGCGAAATGATGGGCATCAACATCCCGCGCGATATTTACATCACCATCTGCGGCACCGATCTCATCCGCGATAAAGAGGGCCAGTACTTGGTGCTGGAAGATAATTGCCGCACGCCCAGCGGCGTCAGCTACGTCCTGGAAAACCGCGCGATCATGAAACGAGTTTTTCCCGCGCTCTTTCAGGAAGCGCACGTGCGCAGCATCGAGGATTATCCATTGAACCTGTTGCGCTGCCTGAAATACCTGGCGCCGCCGGAGGCGGAAAATCCGTGCATTGTGGTGCTCACGCCGGGTGTATTTAATTCCGCATATTTTGAGCACAGCTTTCTGGCCCGGCAAATGGGCGTGGAACTCGTTGAGGGCCGCGACCTGCTGGTGGACAACAATTACGTCTACATGCGCACCACGGCGGGGATGCGGCGCGTCGACGTCATTTACCGCCGGATCGATGACGATTTTATCGATCCATTGTGTTTCCGGCCGGACAGCCTGCTGGGTGTGGCGGGTCTGATGAACGTTTACCGCCTCGGGCACGTGGCACTGGCCAACGCCGTAGGCACCGGCGTCGCCGACGACAAGGCGATTTATCCCTTCGTCCCGGACATGATCCGGTTTTATCTCAAGCAGGAACCGATTCTCCAGAACGTGCGCACCTACGTGTGTGCGCGTCCGGATGATTGCCAATATGTCTTGGATCATCTTTCCGAACTGGTGATCAAGTCCACCAACGAAGCCGGCGGCTACGGCATGCTGATGGGCCACCAGGCAGCGGAATCGGAGCGTAATGAGTTCGCCGAAAAAATCCGCAACGATCCGCGCAACTTCATCGCCCAGCCGGTGGTGCAGCTCAGCCAGCATCCCAGCTTTGTCGGTGAATCGTTCGCCGGCCGGCGGGTCGATCTTCGGCCTTACATCCTTTATGGCTCCAAGGTGATCGTGATGCCCGGCGGGCTGACGCGCGTGGCACTCAAAGAGGGAAGCCTCGTGGTTAATAGTTCCCAGGGCGGCGGCAGCAAAGACACGTGGGTTTTGGAAGAGGACCTGGCATGATGAGCGCTTCAGGAAATAAAGACCCGCTGCACGTCGCCAATTACCGTATGCCGCAAGCCATGCTGGCCCGCGTGGCCGACGCGAGTTATTGGATGAGCCGCTACGTGGAACGCGCCGAGCACATCGCCCGGGTTCTGCTGGTAAGTTCCGACGTACTGACCGGCGCCGGCGACATGGACGAACGTTTTGCCCGCGAAACGGCGTGCGATGTATTGCGAATCACTCAGCGCGACCACATGTTCGCGGACTTGGCGCCCGCCGACCGGACGCCCAGCCAGGCAATGCTGGCGGTGGCCCACTACATGGCGCTGGACGCGGATAATCCCAATTCCCTCATCAACTGTCTGAGTAAAGCGCGCGAAAACGCCCGCAGCATACGCGAAAGCATTTCCACCGAAATGTGGGAGCATCTGAATACTTTTTACTGGTCCCTGAAAGCCGAAGACGCCATCGCACGCTTCGACGATTCGCCGCAGGAGTTTTTGCGTGCCGTTATGTCCGGGTCGCTTTTAATGCAGGGGCTGGTGGACCAGACGATGGATCACGGCCAGGTGTGGTTGTTTATTCAGCTTTCCAAGTACCTCGAAAGAGTCGATATGACCTGCCGGATACTTTCCGCCAAAATTCGCACGCTGACTAAATTTGACTCCACGCTCGATGCGTCGCTGCTGGTTATCCAGTGGATGGCGGTCCTCCGTGCCTGTTGCAGCATTGAAGCTTACCGGCGGGTGAACCTGGGCGATCTGGAACCGTCGCGCGTGGCGAATTTCCTCGTCTTTGAACCGACTTTTCCCCGCAGTATTCATTTCTGCGTGCGCCATGCCCTCGAAGCGGTCGAGCGCATCCGCAGTTTGCTTTCCGCCGACACCGGACGTGAAGTGCAGCGGCGTTTGGGGCGGCTGTTCGCCGATCTGCAATACACCCAGACGGCGCCATCATCCGTCGAGGATTTGCTGGTATTTTTGGAGGAACTCCGCCTCTCCAACGCGGACGCCGCGGTGGCGGTGCAGGAACAATGGTTTTTACATACCAGCGATCAGAACGGAAAAGCCGGAGCATGGTGAATCGCGGCGAAGCCGCGCTTAGAACAGAGAAAGTTGCGTGCAATTGTGCTGATGAAAGTTGAACACACGACGGAATTGAAGTATTCAGGCATGATCAACGAAACGGTCATGGAGATGCGCATGGCGCCGCGCCAGGAACGCTGGCAGCATCGGCTCTCATTTGATCTGGCGATCGGGCCGGCCGCGAGCGTACGTAATTATTTCGACTGGCTGGGCAACACGGTCCATGCCTTCGCGGTAACCGGGCTACATCGCAACATCAAAATTGTGGCCACCAGCGTGGTGCAAACCAGTAATCGCGGTCGCAGCCCCGGCGATTTGCCCGATAGCTGGCCCCTGCCCTCGCAGGCTGATTATGCGCTGGCGGATTTTTTGCGTCTCGAGGGTCCGGTGACGGATTGCCCGGCGCTCGATGAGCTTGCGGCGCGGGTACGTCCTAAGGCAACGGTTCCACTGGCCAAGGCGATTCTGGGAATCATGGATATGATCAACACGGACTTTCAGTATGAAAAGGGAGTTACCACCGCGTCCAGCCCGATCACCGAACTTCTGGAACATCGCCGCGGCGTGTGCCAGGATTTCACGCATCTGATGATCGCGCTGGTACGCAAACTCAACGTGCCTGTGCGTTACGTGAGCGGTTATATTCACGCCGGGCAGCACGCCTATCGCGGGGCCGCGCAGACCCACGCCTGGTGCGAGGTTTATTTTCCGTCGGTGGGATGGGTCGGGTTCGATCCGACAAATAATTGCCTGACCGGTGACAATTTTGTAAAGATGGCGGTCGGGCGGCATTATCGCGACGTTCCGCCGCACAAAGGCGTTTATCGCGGCAGCGCTCGGGAAACCATGGAGGTGCGCGTGCAAACAGAGGAATTGCCCGAACTTTCACCGCGGTTCGTGGGAGAACGCGTAACCATGCTGGATGTGCCGATATTCCGGCCGTCCAGCCGCGGGCAGATCGTTCCCTGGATTCTCGATGAACAGGTGGAACAGCAGCAACAGCAGCAATAAAAGGTAAAAGGGCCCCAATAAAATAAGCCGGGAGCCGCGTTTTCTCGGCGTAAATAGCCCCGGCATTTCCCGCCCCGAGCTACGTCGACGGGATTACCGGGGCCTGTGTGAAGACAAATTAATTTGGCTGTGTTGAATTGGTGTGCGGATGATACAGCCCGGGGTGGAAACCCTGGGCCAAAACAGCTTAAATACGGTTTCTTTTCTTAGAGGCTCTATATGACATATTGCGTCGGAATCATCACGCGGGAGGGGCTGGTCATGGCGTCCGACAGCCGGACCAACGCCGGTTACGATCAGGCCAACATATGTAAGAAATTGCATACTTTTGTCCGCGACTCCAATCGCGTTTTGATCGCGTTGACCAGCGGCAGCCTTTCATGCAGCCAGTCGATCACCACGCTTCTGGAACGCGATTTTGCCGCCGGACGCGGCCTGGCCAGCGCGGAAAATATGTACGATGCCGCGCGGGTCGCCGGCGAACAGGTGCGCAACGTCGCCAAGATGGATCGCGAAGGACTCGAGCGCGATAACTTCAGCTTCAACGTTCATTTGTTGCTCGGAGGACAGATCGGCAAGGAAAAGCCGGCGCTCTACATGATTTATCCGCAGGGTAATCCGCTCTGCGCTTCGGAGGAAAGCCCCTATCTGCAGATCGGCGAAAGCAAATACGGCCGGCCGATCCTGGATCGCGGCGTGCATTTTGATACCACGCCGCTGCCGATGGCGATTAAATATGCGCTCATTTCCATCGGTTCGACCATGCGTTCCAACGTGGCGGTGGGGCCGCCGGTGGACATGGCCGTTTATGAAACGGACAAACTGAGCCTGACGCGCGTGCGGCGGTTTAACAAGGACGATGAGGATTTCCAGCGGGTGCAGAGTCAGTGGGACGCCTCGCTGCGCCGCGCCGTGCAGGATTTGCCGAATTTGAATCTTTAACCTGAGAAATTTTTACCACAACGACACGACGGCACAACGATTTTTAACGCTATGAACATGAATATTTTGAAATTTTGGGATTTTGCACTTCATTAAGCCGATCACGAGATTATCACGTCACACGCAATATTGTCTTTTGGGGACCCTCCCATAATACTCCTCGGATCAAACCGTGAAACTTACCTTTTTCACGTAACATTCTGGCAACTCCTGCTGGTGGCCAACCACTCAGTCCATCTCCGAATACAAAATTTGCGTCTTGGAGTGTCTGAAGAATTTTCGCAAGCTGATCTTCGTTGTCGTAGTAGATTCGCCAGAGATTTTTGCCATTGAGGTTAACTTCGCCACCGAGATCTTCAATTACCTTAATGTTACTTGGCTCCTGTGCAACAATTATCACCGATAGAGTTCCAATCTGCTTCACATAGTCTTTGAGTATGTAATCTACCATGGGCGGTGGGTTGAACATGCAATACCTACCATTATTTTCGCTTATCCAGCCTGCTGGCGAAGATCATTTTTACATCGTCGGGCTTGTTTTTCTCTTTGCGTGTCATCGGTTCCGATTATATCATGCGTGCGTTGAGCAAATATACAGGAATTAACCATGGCACATGAGTGGACGGCGCCGATTCCGACGCGCGTCTTTTTCACCAAAGGCGTCGGGCGTCACCGGTTCAAGCCCCAGTCGCAGGAGCTCGCCTTCCGCCATGCGGGAATCGAAAAATTCAACCTCGTGCAGGTATCGGGAATTTTGCCGGCACGCTGCAAGATCATCACCGTCGGCGAAGGAATCCGGGCGCTGATTCCCGGGCAGGTGGCTTTTGGTGTGATCAGCGAATCGAGCACCAATGAACCCAATCGACTTTTGTGCGCCGGCCTGGGTGTGGCGCTGCCGGTTCGTGATCAGTATGGTTACATCGCGCGCCACGATGGTTACGGCATGACGGAGGAAAAAACCGGCGACTACGTCGAGGACATGGCTGCCACCATGCTCGCCACCACGCTGGGCATCGAATTCGACCCGCAGCACAACTATGACGAGCGAAAGGAAATTTACCGCATGAGCGGCAACATCGTGCGAACCCGCAACATCGTGCAAACCGCTGAAGGGGACAAAAACGGCTTGTGGACGACGGCGGTGGTCGCCGCGGTCTTTTTGATGTGAGTTAGATATGAAAATTTATCAAATGCCCGATGCTGTCCGTACCCAAAGCCTGAATACCGCCGAATTGCGCGAAGCCTTTCTGGTCCAGTCATTATTTAATCCGGGGGCGATATCGCTGGTCTACTCCGACGCCGATCGGGCGGTGATCGGTTTTGCGGTTCCCAAAGAAGAGCCGCTGCATCTCGGGACCTATGATGAACTTCGTTCGGAATATTTCGCCGAGCGGCGCGAACTGGGTGTTTTGAACATCGGCAGTCCGGGGAAGGTGAAAGTCGACGGCAAGGATTTTGTGATCGACAGCATGGATTGCCTGTATGTGGGCAAGGGGGCTCGCGAAGTGATTTTCAGTTCGCGCGATGCGCAAAAACCGGCGGAGTTTTATTTGCTCAGTTACCCGGCGCACGCGATCTTTCCGACGGCGGTGGCCAGAAAAAACCAGGCGACGGCCTCGCCGATCGGCCTGGATATGACGGCCAACAAACGAGTAATATATAAATATATTCATCAATATGGTATCAAGAGCTGCCAGTTGGTGATGGGCTTCACGCAGCTCGAACCGGGGAGCGTCTGGAATACCATGCCGCCGCACACCCATCTGAGGCGCACCGAGGTGTACATGTATTTCAACATGGATTCCACGTCGCGGGTATTTCATTTCATGGGCGAACCGACGGAGAGCCGCCACCTGCTGGTTGCCAATCGTGAAGTGGTGATTTCGCCAAGCTGGTCGATTCACGCCGGCGCCGGCACACAGGCCTATTGTTTTTGCTGGGGTATGGGCGGCGAGAACCAGACCTTCGACGACATGGACCGCCTGGCCATAGGGGATCTGAAATAATTTTTTAAACGCCGAGGTCGAGCCTGTTCTCGGGACTGCCCCGAAGGGGCTGTATATTTCAGCCCGGTGTTGTCCCGATTTATCGGGACTACGCCGGGACAGGGAACCCGAATGTCATCAACCCTGAAAGGGTTGTGTCAATCTTCATCGAAGCTCTTTGTCTGGGACCGAAATTCCCGGCGTCGCGGCCCTATCTTATTTTGTTAGAGTCTCTAAACAAAAAAGGGCCGCGGGTTCCAACCCGCGGCCCGATTGATTTGCAAATAGAACTGGGGCGAACTTATTTGAGTTCGACCTGGGCGCCTTCCGCTTCGAGTTCTTTCTTGAGCTTCTCGGCTTCGGCTTTCTCGATGCCGGCTTTGACCACCTTGGGAGCGCCGACAACCAGGTCCTTGGCTTCCTTGAGGCCAAGATTGGTCGCGGCACGGACGATCTTGATGATCTGAATGGTCTTTTCGCCTGGCGCCTTGAGGACCACGTCAAAAGTGGTCTGTTCCTGGGCTGGCGCGGCAGCCGCGCCGGCTGCCGGGGCGCCGCCTGCGGCAACCATTACGCCGCCCGCGGCGGCTTCAATGCCGTGCTTTTCCTTAAGATACTCGCTGAGCTGACGCGCCTGAAGCAGCGACAGGGCGACGATCTTGTCGCCGAGTTCCGTAATTTCTGCAGCAAATTCTGCCATGGTATAAACCTTTCCTAAACTATTCGCGACTGCCAGCCAGGGCCACACGCCCCGTTTTAACTGTTCGAGACAGGCTCGCAATCAGCAAAATATTCTTACTGTTTTTTAGTTAAGCCGCCGCAGCCGGTGCTTCTTTTTCCCTTTTCTCTATAACCGCCTTGATAATGCCGGCGATTTTGCGGCCCGGCCCGACAATCTGGCCGGCAAGATTGCGGCCCTGCGAAATAATCTGGCCGGAAATAATTGCGTGTAATTCCTTGCGGCTGGGCATCGTGGCCAGCGCTTCGGTGGCTTTTTTGTCCAGTAACTTGCCTTCAACGACGGAGGCTTTAATTTTGAGTTTTTCCAGATCCTTGGCCTGGGTGACAAGCTCCTTGACCAGATCGACGATCGACTCGCCGCCATAAACCAGGGCGTTAGTGCCGATGAGGATCTTCTCCGCGCCCTTAAGGCCGGCGGCGTCGAGGGCTTTGCGACCCTGGGCGTTGGGTATGACGGTCAAACGGGCGTTTTTCTTGCGCAGGGTGCCGCGAAGCTTGTTGGTATCGTTGGCGTTGATGCCGGCGTAATCGATGATGACCACGCTCTCGGCGCCCTTCAAGCGCTTCTGCAATTCCGATGCGATCAGATTTTTTATGCGTTTACTCATAGCTGGAACCTCTTATGCATTTTCTTCTTCTTCAGAAAGTTCAGTGTCCAGGTGCGTAACATCAAGCTGCACGCCCGGGCTCATCGTACTGTGGATGGTTACCTTTTTAATGAAGGCGCCTTTAGCCGTGGGGGGCTTAAGCCGGCGAATGGCGTTCAGGAACGCATGAACATTAGCGGCCAGGTCGTGTTCAGAAAAGCTGACTTTGCCCACAACGACATGCACATTTCCGCCGGCGTCATTGCGAAACTCAACCTTGCCGGCGGTGTATTCGCGCACCGCGGTGGCGATGTCGGAGGTAACAGTTCCCGCCTTGGGGCTGGGCATTTTGCCCTGTGGGCCGAGGACCTTACCGAGCTTGGTGATCTTGGGCATCATGTCCGGTGTGGCAATGGCGACGTCAAAATCGGTCCAGCCATCGCCGACCTTTTTGACCAGCTCGTCGGCGCCGGCTTCCACAGCCCCGGCGGCTTTGGCGGCGTCAATATTGTTGCCCTGGACAAACGCGATGACTTTGCGCGTTTTTCCGATGCCTTTAGGCAGACTCAGAGAACCGCGTACGGTTTGATCAGCCTGCTTGGCATCGATGCCCAGGTGAATCACAAGGTTGACGGATTCGTCAAACTTGGTGTTTTTGAATTTCTTAAGCACGGGAACGGCTTCTTCAACCGTGACCGCCTGTTTGGGTAGAAATTCCAGAGACGCCCTGTAGCGTTTGCTGCGTAACTTAACCGCCATCGAAATTCTCCATCAAGGCGGGCTATAATGATGTCGAAAAATGCCCGGAGGGCAGACTGACATGATTTTCGCCCGACTTTTAAGTCCAAAGCTCCCACTGTTACGGCCCGTGGTCCGGCCCCAAATCAGGACCAGCAAGATAGCGGGAAAGAAGCGGAATGTCAACAAGGTAAGAGATTTTTGCTGTTTATATGACTCCCAAAGGCCGAAAATACGCTTTTGGAACAAAACTGTTCAGGTTGATCTACATTTGCACGAAACAGGACTTGCATTATAAGACAAACTGATGTAAATTAAGGGGCTATGGAATGCTCGGCCATTACTTGTGAATTCTTACCTTTCCCATTCCAAGACGTAATAGAAATTTTGACGGCGGCGGTATAAGAAAACCGACCGGACCAGGTTATGCAGTGAGGTGAATCTATGCGTATAACGCAGGTGCGTAATTATTCGAAACGCGGTGATGCTCTTCCGATTCCCAATCTCATAGAAGTACAGACCGCGGCATACAAACGATTCCATCAGGCGGATGTAGACCCTGAGAAGCGCAAACATGAAGGCATTGAGGCGCTGCTGCGGGAAGTGTTTCCCATCGAATCGTATGACGGTTCGATGAAACTCGAGTATCTCAGCTACGAACTGGGCAAGCCGCGCTACTCGCAGGACGAATGCCGGGCGCTGCGCCTGACATACGGCATGCCGATGCGTGTGAAGGTCCGCCTGAGCCGCAAGGACAAGGCGGAGGTTGTGGAAGAGTCAATTTACCTCGGCGAAGTGCCGATCATGACCGGCGGCGGGGAATTCATCATCAACGGTGCGGAGCGCGTAATCGTTTCGCAGTTGCACCGTTCGCCGGGTGTGGATTTTGTGATTGATACCCAGGAAGGGGACCGCCCGCTGCACGCGTGCCGCGTGATTCCGGAGCGCGGAAGCTGGATCGAAATCAACGTTACCAAGAAAGACGTGCTGGCGGTGCGAATCGATCAGTCGGGCAAAATTCCATCGACGACCTTTTTGCGGGCGATGGATGAAAAGTACGGAACCGACGAAGCCATCATCCGTACGTTTTATGAAACGCGCACGGTAAGCGTGGGGCAGCTCAAGGCGGATTATTACGCCGTCGGAGCTATTGTGGACACCCAGACCGGCGAAGAACTGGTCAAATCGGGCGCACAGATCGGCGACCGTGTGGCGAAAATTCAGTCCAGCAGCATTAAAAAGGTCGAGGTCATCGAAAAAGTCTCGGATCCGATCATCCTTAATACGCTTCAGGAAGATGAAGCCCACAGCCACAAGGAAGCCCTGCGGAAAATTTACGGCCGCCTGCGTCCGGGCAACCCGCCGAATGACGATAAAGCCAAGACGCTTTTCGCGGAGAAATTTTTCGACGCCAACCGCTATCGGCTGGGTCGCGTAGGCCGATTCCGCATTAACCGCAAGTTCGAACAGAACGTGCCCGAAGGCGTCATGACTCTGCGCCCCGAAGATATTCTGGGCAGCATTAAGTACATCATTGAACTGCGCGGCGGCAAAGGCTACGTCGATGATATCGATCACCTTGGAAATCGCCGCCTCAGGACCATTGACGAACTGGCGCAGGAAGAGCTGCGCAAGGGATTTTTGAAGCTTCGCCGCACGGTGCAGGAACGGCTTTCGCTCAAGGCGCCCGAGGAAATTACCAAGATTGTTGAACTGGTGAATTCCAAGAGCATCAGCAGCTCGATCGAATTTTTCTTCGGCCGCAGCGAGCTTTCGCAGGTGGTGGACCAGACCAATCCGCTTTCGCAGCTTACGCACGAACGGCGGCTTTCGGCGCTGGGGCCGGGCGGTCTGAACCGCAAACGCGCCGGCTTTGAAGTTCGTGACGTGCATATCTCGCACTATGGGCGTATTTGTCCGATTGAAACGCCTGAAGGTACGAACATCGGTTTAATCGCGTCACTCTCGATTTACGCGGGTATCGATGAATATGGCTTCCTGATTACGCCATACCGCGTGGTGGAAAACGGCAAGGTCAATGGCCAGGTCAAGTACCTCCGCGCCGACGAAGAAATGAAGGCCGTTTTGGCCCCGCCGGAAGTGGTCAATGTGGAAAGCCATAAGGTTAAACAGGAACTGGTTCTGGCTCGTGTTAACGGCGACCTGCAGCAGGTGCGAGGCGCGGATGTCAATTACGTCGACATTTCGCCCAAGCAGGTGGTGGCGGTTTCCGCGGCGCTGATTCCGTTTTTAGAACACGATGACGCGAACCGTGCGCTGATGGGATCGAACATGCAACGCCAGGCGGTGCCTTTGCTGGTGACCGATCCGCCGGTGGTGGCGACCGGCCTGGAAAAGCAGGTTCCACCCAACAGCGGAATGGTGATTAAAGCGGAACGCGCCGGAGCCGTGACGTTTGTCGATGCTTTGCGCATCGTAATCGATAATTCGGATGAATATTTGCTGCGGAAAAACGCCGGCCTGAATGATAAAACCTGCCTGACGCAAAAACCCCTGGTAACCATGGGTCAGAAGGTCAAAAAAGGCCAGATTATCGCGGACGGACCGGCGTGCCGGAATGGCGAAATGGCGCTGGGCCGCAACGTACTGGTCGCATTCATGACTTATGACGGCTACAACTTTGAAGACGCGATCGTGGTCAGCGAGCGGCTGATCAAAGACGATACGTTTACGTCGATCCACATCGAGGAATTCGACGTGGAAATCCGCGAAACCAAGCTGGGCCGCGAGGAATTCACCCGCGACATCCCCAATGTTAGCGAAAAAGCGCTGAAGAACCTGGATGAAGCCGGCGTCGTGCGCACCGGCACGCGCGTCGCACCCGGCGACATTCTGGTGGGCAAGGTTTCGCCCAAGAGCAAAACAGAGCTTTCTCCGGAAGAAAAACTTTTGCACGCGATTTTCGGCCGCGCCGGCGAAGACGTGAAGAACGATTCGCTGGAAGTGCCGGCAGGCACCGAAGGCGTGGTGATCGGCGCCCAGCGCTTCAGCCGGCGCATGCACATGAGCGATGAACAGAAAAAATTGCTCGGCAAGGAAATGCGCAAATTCGAGAAGGAAATGGACGCGCGGATCGCGACGCTGTTCAGGAAGATGGCTGATGAAATCAATGAAGCCACCGGCCAGACGATGGTCGACCCGTCGACGCGGCAGAAGGTCGGAAAATCAGAAGAAGACGCGGTCATTCTGGATCAGGTAAGGGACTTTAACGTCAATTGGATCAAGGGTTCGGAAGATGTCCGCAAACACGGCGAACAGACTTATAACCGTTATCGCGCCAGTCTTGACACCTTGAAGGAAGAAAAAGAACGCAGGCTCGAACATATGAAACGCGGCGATGAATTGCCGTCGGGCGTGCTGGAAATGGTGAAGGTTTACCTGGCGACCAAGCGGCAGTTGTCTGTTGGCGACAAGATGGCCGGCCGGCACGGAAACAAAGGCGTCATCGCCCGTATCGTTCCGGCGGAAGACATGCCGTTCCTTGAAGATGGGACGCCTGTGGACATTGTACTCAATCCGCTGGGCGTGCCGTCGCGTATGAACGTCGGGCAGATTCTCGAGACGCACCTGGGGTGGGCGGCGTCGGTGCTGGGCTTCCAGGCGGTTACGCCGGTCTTTGACGGCGCGACCGAAGACGAAATCCACAAAGTTGTGGAAGAAGCCAATCAGCACGTGCGCAGCCGCCGGAAAGAACTGCTGGAAAAGAAACAGCCGCCGCCGCCGAACGAAATTTCGGTGGAAATGCCGCCGGCGCTGAAGATCACGCTGTTTGACGGCCGCACAGGCGAGCCGTTCGAACAGAAGGTAACGGTCGGCTACATGTATATGCTTAAACTCCACCACCTCGTGGACGACAAGATACACGCTCGTTCGACGGGGCCGTACAGCCTGATTACGCAGCAACCGCTGGGCGGCAAGGCGCGCACGGGCGGTCAGCGCTTTGGAGAAATGGAAGTCTGGGCCCTGGAAGCCTACGGCGCTGCGTACGTATTGCAGGAATTGCTCACCGTTAAATCGGATGACGTTGAAGGACGCACGAAGATCTATGAAAGCATGGTCAAAGGCGTCAACACGCTTGAGGCGGGCACGCCTGTTTCGTTCGACGTGTTGTGCAACGAAATCCGCGGCCTCGGCCTGAATATTACGCTGGAAAAGCGAAAAGGAATTTAAAGTAAGTGCGACCGGCGGGTCCGACGATCTGCCGGAAAAATTTAAACATCACGGGCGCCGGATGGCCCCGAAACGTTTGGGAGTAAATACCCATGGCTGAACCTGTATATGATCGGATTAATGACTACGGCGCTGTAAAAATCGCCCTGGCCAGCCCCAACGACATCCGCTCGTGGAGCTTCGGCGAGGTCAAAAAGCCTGAGACCATTAATTACCGCACGTACCGTCCGGAACGCGACGGTCTGTTCTGCGAACGCATATTCGGTCCGGAACGCGACTGGGAATGCGCCTGCGGAAAGTACAAAGGAACCAAATACAAGGGCGTGATCTGCGACCGCTGCGGCGTCAAAGTCACGCACAGCCGCGTGCGCCGCAAGCGCATGGGTCACATCAACCTGGCAGCGCCGATTGTGCACATCTGGTTTTTCAAGGCGATGCCCAGCCGGCTGGGCAACCTGTTGGACATGAAAACCAGCGACCTGGAAAAGGTGGTTTATTACCAGGATTACTGCGTCACCGATCCGGGAACCACGCCGCTGAAGCGCAAACAACTTCTGACGGAAGAAGAATATCGCGACGCACGGGAAAAATACGCCGACGCCTTCAAGGCGGAAATGGGCGCCGACGCGGTTCGCTCGCTGCTGAATTTCATGGACCTAGCGGCGGTGTCGCTGGCGATCCGTGAAGGAATTGATAACACCAACAGCAAACAAAAGATCAAAGACCTGACCAAACGGCTTAAAGTGGTCGAAGCGATCCGCAAGTCGGAAAATAAGCCCGACTGGATGATTTATGAAGTCATTCCGGTCATTCCGCCGGATTTGCGTCCGCTGGTGCTGCTGGAATCAGGTAATTTCGCGACCAGCGATTTGAATGATCTGTATCGCCGAATCATCAACCGCAACAACCGTCTGAAAAAACTGGTGGACCTCAATGCGCCTGAAGTGATCATTCGCAACGAAAAGCGCATGCTCCAGCAAGCGGTTGATTCACTGTTTGACAATGGACGCTGCCGCCGTCCGGTGCTGGGGTCATCGAACCGGCCGCTCAAGTCGCTCACCGACATGATCAAGGGCAAACAGGGGCGTTTCCGTGAAAACCTGCTGGGTAAGCGCGTGGATTACTCGGCGCGCTCGGTGATTGTGGTTGGTCCGGAACTCAGGATTCACCAGTGCGGCATGCCCAAGAAAATCGCGCTGGAGCTGTTCCAGCCGTTCATCATCCGCAAACTCAAGGAACACGGTCTGGCGGACACGATTAAATCGGCCAAGAAGATGATCGAACGCCGCGATAAGGAAATCTGGGATATCCTTGAGGAAGTGATCAAGGGTCATCCGGTGTTGCTGAATCGCGCTCCGACGCTGCACCGCATCGGCATTCAGGCGTTCGAGCCGGTGCTGATTGAAGGCAACGCGATCAAGATTCATCCGCTGGTATGCAAGGGATTCAACGCCGACTTCGACGGCGACCAGATGGCGGTGCACCTGCCGCTGTCGGTTGAAGCGCAGGCGGAAGCGCACCTGTTGATGCTTTCGACGCACAACATTTTCTCGCCCGCCAACGGCTCGCCGATCATCGGCCCGTCGCAGGACATCGTGCTGGGCATTTATTACATTACCGCGATGCGGCAGGGCGAGGCTGGTGTGCGCGAGCCGGGCAAGGAACTCAGCTTCCGCGACTATCACGAAGCGCTGCTGGCGTATTTCAACAAAAAAATAGGGATGCACACGCCGGTCCGAGTGCGCATCGACCGAACCACTGTAGTCAACGGCCAGAATAAGCCGCCGGAACCAACGCCGGCGAACAAGTTGATTCTCACTACGGTCGGGCGCTGCATGTTCAACGACATTCTGGCGCCGAAGATGCCATTCTATAACTATACGCTGTCCAACAAAGGCGGCAGCCGTGTCATCGCCGATTGCTATCAGATTCTGGGCCGCCCGGCGACAATCGACTTGCTGGACGACATGAAGGAACTGGGATTCAAGATGTCGACGCTGGCGGGGCTGAGCTTCGGCATTACCGACCTGCGCATCCCGGCGCGCAAAACCCAGATCATCGAAGAATCGCAGAAGAAAGCCGACCGGGTGGAAAAGAACCTCAACCTCGGCGCCATCACCGAACGCGAACGTTACAACCAGTTGCTGGACATCTGGGCCCACGCGCGCGAAGAAGTGACCAAAGACATGATGCAGGAACTCGAGCACGACACGCGCGACCCCAAGACGTCGGCTCCGCTGTTGCCCAAGGATCCCGCGGGCGTGCCGTACTTGAACCCGATCTTCCTGATGGCGGATTCGGGCGCACGCGGCAACGTGGATAATTTCCGCCAGTTGGCGGGCATGCGCGGTCTGATGAGCCGTCCTTCGGGCGAAATCATGGAAACGCCGATCAAGACGAATTTCCGCGAAGGGCTTTCGGTGCTCGAGTACTTCACGTCGACTCACGGAGCCCGCAAAGGTCTGGCGGACACGGCGCTGAAGACCGCCGACTCCGGTTACCTGACGCGTAAACTTGCGGACGTTGCCCAGAACGTGATCGTTTCGCAGCATGACTGCGGCACGCAGAACGGCATTCGCAAGAGCGCGATTTACAAAGGCGAGCAGATTGACGTGCCGCTAAGGGACATCATCATCGGACGCTGCGCGGCCGATACGCTGATCAACCCCGTCACTGATGAGGCGATCGTTAAGGAAGGGCAGATCATCTCTGAGGTGATCGCCCGTAAGATCGAAGACCTGAATATTGAAACCGTCCGCGTGCGCAGTCCGCTCACGTGCGAAAGCTTTGCGGGTATTTGCGCCCGTTGCTATGGCGTGGACCTTTCCAGCAACACGCTGGTGGAAGAAGGATTGGCCATCGGCATCATCGCCGCGCAATCCATCGGTGAACCGGGCACGCAGCTTACGATGCGTACGTTCCACACCGGCGGATCGGCAACGCGTATTCTGGAGAAAAACGACGTGCGCGCCGGCGCCGCGGGCACTGTGGAATATCACGATCTGAATGCCGTTGAAGTCACGGAAGCCGACGGCAACAGGCACATTGTCGTGCTCAAACGCAACGGCGAAATTGTGATTAAAGACGCCAAGGGACGTGAACTGGAAAAATCCCGCGTTCCCTATGGAGCGACCATCCTGGTCAAGGAAGGCGAAACCGTTCGCGGCGGTCAGCAGTTGTGCGTATGGGACCAGCACCGCACGCCGATCCTGGCGGAAAAGGGCGGCAGGGTTAAATTCGAAGACATCCAGGAAGGTGAAACCGCCCGCGCCGAAGCTGAAGGTAAATCCGAGAATAAGCGCCTTGTGATAGTCGAACACCGCGGCGAACGGCATCCGCGCATTGTGATCGAAGACCCGGCGGATGGAAAGATTCTCGACTTCCACTACCTGCCGGCTAAAGCACGTATTGACGTGAACGAAGGGCAGTTGGTGGCGCCTGGTACACTATTGGCCCGCCAGCCGCGGGAAATCAAAGGCACTGCGGACATCACCTCCGGTCTGCCGCGTGTAACGGAAATTTTTGAAGCGCGCAAGCCCAAAGATCCGGCGGTACTGGCGGAAATTTCCGGCACCATCGAACTGCGTTCCGATAAGCGGCGCGGCAAGATGACCATTATCATCCGCGGTTCCGGCGGCGTGGAAAAAGAACACCACGTGCCGCAGGACCGCCAGTCGCGCGTGCATACCGGCGACCAGGTGGACGCGGGCGATCCGCTGATCGACGGCCCGCTGGTCCCGCACGATATTCTGCGCATCAGGGGCGAAGACGCTTTGCAGGAATATCTGCTGGCTGAAGTGCAGAACGTATATCGCACGCAGAATCAGCGCATCAGCGACAAGCACATTGAAGTGATTGTTTCACAGATGCTGCGCAAGGTGAAGGTTGAAAACCCCGGCGACACAAACTTCCTGCCCGGCGAAGTGGTCGATAAGTTCAGGTTCCGCCGGGCCAACGAGGCGGCCACCAGGATGCTCAAGGTGGAAGACGCGGGCGGCACGCAACTCACCGTTGGCGCGCTGGCGACGCGCGAACAACTCAAGGAAGCCTCCGCGGCGGCTGAGGCCGCCGGAGGCGCTGCGCCCAAGACGCGCAAAGCCAAGCCGGCCAACGCCAAGACGCTTCTGCTGGGCATTACCAAGGCCAGCCTGCAAAGCGAATCGTTCGTTTCGGCGGCAAGCTTCCAGGAGACCACCAAGGTGCTCACCGAAGCCGCTTTGGCCGGACGCGAAGATACGCTGCAGGGACTGAAGGAAAATGTCATTCTCGGCCACCTGATTCCGGCGGGAACGGCGTTCCGGCGCTACCAGGAACTCCAGATCGCCCACCTTGGCGAGCCGGTGGTGGAACCGGAGCCGCAGGTCGCGGTGCCCGTTCCGTCGCGTTTGCCGGAAGTGGAAATTTCCGAGGAACAGCAGCCCGCGGAGGCGACGTAATTTAATATCTGTGAGGGATTATTAATAGGGCCGGGAACTTCAGGTTCCCGGCCTTTTTTATTTAGTTCGACTTTTACCAAATATGCAGCAGGCACGGTCCCGGGCGCCGTCGGCTGTGGTAGCGCAGGCGTCCCGCCCGCAGCGATGGATGCGATGAAAGCAGCCGACGGTTTGCGAGATGCACACAATCCGGAGAGAAGTTAAAATTCTCTCTGAGTTCTCTGTGATCTCTGTGGCTAATGGATTGTGAAACAGGTTCTCATGGGCATTATTGTGCAAAAATTCGGCGGTTCGTCGGTGGCCACGGCGGAGAAAATCCATAAAGCCGCCGATAAAGTCATTGCCGCCAAACTCGCCGGTAATCAGGTTGCGGTTGTGGTTTCGGCGATGGGAGACGCCACGGATGAACTGATCGACCTGGCCAACCAGGTTTGTCCGAATCCCCCCAAACGCGAACTGGACCAGTTGCTGGCCACCGGAGAGCAGGTCACAATCGCCCTGATCGCGATGGCTATTGTTTCCAAGGGGCATGAAGCGATCAGCCTGACCGGCCAGCAGATCGGAATGGTGACCGATGCGGCGCATAACAAGGCGCGCATCCGGGACATCGACAAACGCCGGCTTCTCAAGGAACTCGACGCGGGAAAAATTGTGATCGTGGCCGGCTTTCAAGGCGTCACCGAAGCCGGCGACGTCACCACGCTTGGCCGCGGCGGCAGCAATGCTACACTGGTGGCGCTGGGCGCGGTGCTCGAAGCCAAGGTGTGCGAAAATTACACCGACGTTGACGGCGTATTCACGGCCGATCCGCGGATCGTGCCCGACGCGCGAAAAATCGACCGCATCAGCTACGACGAAATGATGGAATTATCGAGCGTCGGAGCCGCGGTGCTGCAAACGCGGGCTGTGGAGTTCGCCAAAAAATTTAATGTGCCCATCCACGTGCGCAACAGCGCCAATGACCGGCCCGGCACATGGATTGTCGCGGAGAACGAAGCTATGGAACATATCGTTGTTTCCGGTTGTGCACTTAAAAAAGACCTCACGCGCGTGACTCTGAAAAACATACCGGACAGGCCGGGAATAGTGGCCAAAATTTTCACCGCAATCGCCGGCGAAAACATCGTCGTCGATGACATCATCCAGAACGTCATGGATGACAAAACCGCCAACGTCAGCTTTACCGTCGAGCACGGCGACGTGGCGGATTTAAAGCCTGCGGTTGAAAAAATACTCGCCGAACTCGGCGGTGCGGCGATGTATGAAACAGATCTTGCCAAGGTTTCGATCGTAGGCGTGGGCATGAAGCAGGCCACGGGTGTGGCGAGCACCATGTTCCGGGCGCTGGCCGAACATCATGTGAATATTCAGAACATTTCAACGAGCGAAATACGCATCAGTTGCATTGTCAGCAAGCAGGACGCGGACAAGGCGCTACGCGCCGTGCACGCGGCGTTTAATCTGGGCAAAAAAGATTAGACTCTAAATAACCTGGCCACAGAGGCCACAGAGAACATCGAGACTGGCGGGGCTGAGTTTCTTTATAAAATCTCTGTGTTCTCTGTGAACTCTGTGGCTAAAATCTTCGTGCCGTTGTGGTAAAAAAATCGCATTCTTCGCCTCTTTGCGGTAAAAAACACTCATGACGGCCGTCCATGTTCCATCCGATGCCGCCGCCGGTCCGGCGATTCGCTCGCCGCTGCGGCGGGCCGTGGACCGATTTTGCGCCAGCAAACCGGCAGTCGCGGGGTTGGCGTGCATATTGACGCTGGCAATTCTCTGTTACGGTTCGCTCCCTTGGACGCTGGGCCGATACGACTTTCAAGATCTCAACAATGTATATCAAGCGCCAGGCTTGGCGCATTGGATGGGAACCGATGCGCTGGGGCGCGATCTATTGGTACGCATGCTGCTGGGCGGAGCGATTTCGCTGGTCATCGGGTTGTCTGCCGCGGCTATCGCGCTGGTGATCGGACTGACCGTGGGAATCACCGCCGGCTACGCCGGGGGACGCATCGATGCCCTACTGATGCGCACGGTGGACGTACTTTACGGCTTGCCATATTTGCTATTGGTTATTCTTTTGCGCGTAGCGCTGGTGGACCGAATGGCAGGCGTACTGGGCAGGGTGGGGGCGCCGCAGCCGGAAACGCTGGCGAATTTACTGGTGCTGCTGGTGGGCATCGGAGCGGTAAGCTGGCTGACCATGGCGCGCGTCATTCGCTCGCAGGTGATGAGCCTGCGCGATCAGCCGTTTGTGGAAGCGGCGCGGGCCATGGGCGCCAGACCGTTACGGATCATGTTCCGGCACATCATGCCGAATCTGGTGGGCACGATTCTGGTGTATGCCACGCTGAGCATTCCCAATGCCATTCTCGCCGAATCGACGCTGAGTTTTCTGGGTCTGGGCGTCCAGCCGCCTTTGCCCACGTGGGGATCGCTGGCTTCCGACGGCATCGCCGTGATCAATCCGATTTATATTTACTGGTGGCTGATCACCTGGCCATGCGTGATTCTGACTTTGGCGTTGGTATGCCTGAATTTTGTGGGCGACGGCCTGCGAGATGCAGTCGATCCAAATAGAAGCTAAAATTCCCTCTGAGTTCTCTGTGTCCTCTGTGGCTGATCATCTATGGGCAACCGCTTCACCATCAAAGATTTTATCTTCACCCTTCTTTTAATTGCCGTGATTTCGGTCATCGCTTTGCTCTGGGGCCAGTTTAAGTATCTTAACCAGCAGATCACGGGCATCAATCAGCAATTGCAAACCGTCAATGACCAACAAATCCAGCAAAGCACCTTATTAAATAAAATTATCACCGGCGGCCCGACGCCGGCGACGACAATGCCGGCCCAAACGCAAAACATCCGTGAAACGCTGCCGGATGGCTCACAGTATGTTTATTATCCGAATCCGCCGACGATACCCAATAATCCGTCTACCCAACCGGATTACGCCGAGGGCGACTGGCTGGTGGGAAATTTTCCCGCCGAGCCGACGACACTTACACCTTATGTGGTCAAAGATTTGTACGGGGCTATTGCTCAGCAATGGGTGCTCGAATCACTGGTCAACATCGATCCGAATACGCTGGAATTCATTCCCTGGCTGGCGGAAAGCTACCGCATTTCCGCCGATGGATTGACCATCACCTATAAGTTGCGAAAGAATGCCTGTTTCAGCGATGGTTCGCCGGTTACAGCACAGGACGTGGTGTTCAGCTTCAACACCATCATGAATCCTGATGTAGATTGTGCGCAGGTGCGGGGTTATTTCGAATTCGTTAAATCATGCACGGCGGTGGGAACCGACACCGTCATCTTCAAATTCACGCAGCCTTATTTTCTTTCATTATATGAAACCGGCGGAATGCAGATTATTCCGGAGAAATATTATCAATTCATCAAAGGGAGCGATTTTAACAACCGCGGAACATTATTAGTCGGCAGCGGGCCTTATAAGCTTGACCAATGGACCGCGGGCCAGCAAATGGTCTTTGTCCGCAATCCCCATTACTGGGGGCCGCGCCCGGCATTTGACCGGATTGTTTATCGTTTCATCCTCAATCCACAGGCCGAATTGCAATCGTATTTGAACGGCGAAATTGATGCAATCGACATTACCCCCGGCGTTGATCCCGAAATATGGAATAAATACACCGCCGATCCGGATTTTGTGAAAAACAATTTATTTTATAAATTTTTTAGTCTTGACACCGGTTTCTGGTTTATCGGCTGGAACGAGCTCAAACCAGAGTTTACAGACCGGCAGACGCGCACAGCGCTGGCCATGCTGGTGGACCGCGATTCGATTGTAAAAACATTTTTGCATGGTCTGGGGACGCATATCACCGGTCCGTTTAGCCCTATTTCGCCGCAGAATGATCCGGGCATTAAGCCGATTCCTTATAATCCGGCAGAGGCGCGGAAATTACTGGCTCAGGCCGGCTGGCGCTTGGGACCGGATGGTGTATTGCAGCGCAATGGAACAGAATTTCGTTTCCAGCTTCAGATGCACACGGATAATCAGCTTTACGCCGACATCGCCAGTTACATCAAGCAGCAACTCGCCACGGCCGGGATCGAAATGGACCTTGAGCCGCTGGAATTCTCCGTAATGATCCAGAATATGGACCAGCGAAAATTCGACGCGATCATGCTGGGCTGGAGCGGCATGATTGAAAATGATCCCTACCAATTGTTTGATTCCGCGAGTATCCCCAACCAGGGGAACAATTTTGTTTCCTATTCCGATCCTGAAGCTGACCGGCTAATGGAACAGGCGCGGACCGAACTCAACGACGCCAAACGCATGGCGTTATGGCATCAGTTACAGGCGGTTCTTTATCGCGATCAGCCGTATATGTTTTTATATACCGAGCAGGCCACCGCGTTTATCAATCCGCGATTCCACGATACACAGCCATTTCTAAAATTGGGTCTGGGCCAGCCCGCCTGGCCGCCCGGTTATGCGTGGTACGTACCAATGGGGCAGCAGAAGTATAGGTAAGGGACTTAGTTTCTAGATTTCAGAATCTTCACATTTTTGTTACTATTTAAACTTCTGGAGCAGGAATTTTGAAAAGAATTACTCCACGTTCGACGAATGATTGCTTGGATCAAGCCACATTTAGACTACGTTATAAGCCTTTCCTGCGCTGGGCTGGCAGCAAGCGAAAACAGGTCTCGCGACTCGCATCGTTTTGGTCTACGGATCACTTGCGATATGTCGAACCTTTCGCTGGATCGGCCTGCCTATTCTTTGAACTCGCGCCGAAGTTGGCAGTTCTTGGAGACAACAATCGAGAGTTGATGGAAGTTTACCGTATTGTAAGGGATGAACCAGATCGCCTGTATCGGCGACTCTGTCGGATTCGGTGTGATTTGCCAACTTACCTCCGCTGGAGGCGGCTTAAACCGAGGTCGCTCGATCGCGAAACACGGGCACTTCGATTCTTATACCTTAATCGAAACTGTTTCAATGGCATCTATAGGACCAACACAGAGGGTCAATTCAATGTGCCTATGGGAAATGGGGCTGGCAAACATTTCACCGAGGAGGATCTGCTAAACTGTTCTCGGCTGCTGCAAAGAACGATTCTGGTTGTAGGTGATTTCACGAAAACTCTTGAACTAGTGAAAACAGGAGACTTTGTATATCTAGATCCGCCATACGCCGTTACGTCGCGCCGCATATTTAGGGAGTATGGTAAGAAGACATTCGACACTTCTGATATCCCACGATTATCGGAGAGCCTAACAACAATCGTAAAGCTTGGAGCAGACTTCCTCGTCTCATACGCAGACTGTACCGAAGCGAGAACACTTGCACTTGACTGGAACGCGGTTCGTTGTCCTGTCCGCCGGAATGTCGCCGGATTCGCTGGACACCGAAAGAACGCGTATGAATGGCTGATCAGCAATCATCCGATATCAGCTTGAAGAAGGGGATACCGATTATGGTGTGCGATGACAGACGGGTGATCCAATGAATGCAAACGAATTAGGTACAAAGGCGGTCGGAGTGAAGAGCATATCACCCGGTAAGCTCAAGCCAAACCCGCATAACCCACGGATGCTTTTCGACCGCGAAGACATGAGAGTGCTTCGCGAGTCGATCAAGAGTGTTGGGATCCTTGTGCCGCTCACCGTTTATCAGGAAGAGCGTACCGATGATTATGTGATCCTAGATGGACAACGCCGATGGATATGCGCTCATGATATCGGACTGAAAAGCATCCCTGTCAATTTGGTCGCCGAGCCAACACTTGTCCAGAACATCGTGACGATGTTCCAAATCCACAAGCTGCGTAAGGACTGGGAGTTGATGCCAACAGCGCTAAAGCTTGAGTTGCTGATGCGTGAGTTGAAGGAAACCAATCCGAAGAATCTTGCCAAACTCACCGGTCTCAATGAGGCCGTCATAGTTCGATGCAAAAAGTTACTCTCGTACAATAAGCGATATCAGGACATGATGCTGGATGTAGCCCCTGAAAAACGAGAGAAGGCAGATTTCTTTATCGAATTATATTCGGTCCGTAATGACCGTGAAGTAAAGAAGTTCTCGTGGTTCAACAAAGACAAGTTTACAGATGACATGCTCATCAAGTTTAAAGAAAAGGGCATCAAGGCCGTTACGGACTTTCGAAAGGTTAAGCAGTATATCAACAACGCGGTGAAAGTGGGAAAAAAGGCCGAAATCTCCCATAAACTCCGGGAGTTTGCGGCCCAACCATCATTGACCCCGGATCATTTGAAAATCGGGTCGGCTCAAGCTACAGCAAAAGCGGGGCAAATTCTCAAGAAAACCGAAGATCTTTATACTCAAATAAACAACATTGATGTTAAGGCGTTCTATGGCGAGGATGCACTTTGGAAGCGCCTTGATGCACTTGCAAAATTGATAAGTAAGAAGTTATTTGCCTTAGGTTGGAGGGAAGGTAAGTGAGGCAGCCACTCGCTCCCGGCTCTCCTATCGATGCGAAAAGATACCGACGATGGATCAACAAATTCGGCTCATATCGTGCAGGTGTCAACAGCCCTATTATTCAGAGCTGGCTCGATCAGTTCGATGCCGTAGATAGAGACTTAGCCGCCCGCATACTAGATGCTGTTGAATTCTACGGACAAAGTCAAATACACTTGGCTTTTAGACAGTCCCTGAATACATTACAAGGGTGGGACAGGTCGTCTTCAAGACGTGTGGGCAAGTGGCGGTTCGTAGCCATGTCTGGAAGTGCCGGTGAGAGCGGCGATAGTATGCTCTATCAATTCCGTCTTGCTAATAACTTAGATGGTAAAGTGTTTAATAATTTATTTATATCACGCAGTGATCTATTACGAGAGAAGTTGTCTACCGATGATACCGTAGTCTTGCTTGATGATTTTAGTGGAACAGGAAACCAAGTCTGTGAATGGTGGAACAACCCACAATTGGCATTCGGTGAGTTGCTTGCTGGGGTAGGAAAGGTCTACCTAGTCCTAATAGCAGCCTCTAGGATTGCTCGGAACAAAATTACGGATGAGACGTCCATCTGCCTCATGCCAGCGCATGAATTACATGAAGGTCACAATGTGTTCTCAGATCGCTGCGGATATTTCAGCACACACGATCGTGCTAGGCTACTTCACTATGGCAAAATCGCAGACAACAACCGCCCACGAGGATTTGGCGATTGTGGGTTTGTAGTTGTCTTTCAGCATCGCACGCCTAACGATTCAATTCCCATTCTGCATGCCGATCATTCGCAGTGGATCGCTCTATTCCCACGACACGACTAATACCAGGACAGCAAGCTATGATAGGTCGTTGTCAAATAAGTAAATTTATCCAGAAGAGTGAAAAGGTTCTACCGAAGCACAAATGGCAAGTGATAGAGTAACTTATTAATGCCCATCGACGCCAAGACAATTCAAATCTTCCTCCCCGATGGTGAGCCACGGGGGATTCGCATCGCCGAGATCACAACAAGTATCATGCAGGCCGTACAGGTTCCGCGCGCCCGACTCGATCGGATTATGAGTCGGAAGGAAATTGAACACATCGGAGTTTATTTCCTTTTTGGTGAGTCGGGCGAACGAGCAAAACCTGTAGCATATATCGGACATACGGAAGGCCTAAAGGACCGCATCAAGGAACACCACGCCAAAAAGGATTTCTGGACGACAGCAGTGTTTTTGATTTCGAAGACGGATAGCTTCACTTTGGCGCATATTCGATACCTGGAATGGTATGCCATTAAACAGGCTAAAGAAGCGGGCAGATACATACTCGAGAATAGCAATGATGGTTCAAAACCGTATATCACTGAGCCAATGGAGGCAGATGTGCTTGACGCATTCAAGACAGGTTCTGTGCTTCTCTCGACTTTAGGGTACCCGATCTTTGAGCCGGTGGCTGGACGTGGGAGAACAAAGATCGAACGGATGACCTATGTCTGCACTGGCCCCAATGCAAAAGGCTCTGGCCGAATGGTGGAAGACGGGTTTGTTGTACTAAAGGGTTCGACCGCACGCGCAAAAAGCGTATCTTCTGCCCATAAGTATATTTCAACGAAGCGACAGGCAATGCTTGATAGCGGTGTTCTCGTGCCCGACGGCGAGTTGTCCCTCCGTTTTACCGAGGATTACCTGTTCGATTCTCCTAGCGGCGCTGCAAAACTTATACTTGGGCGAAATGCAAATGGATGGACAGAATGGAAGACGGAAGATGAACGCACATTAGACGAAGTAGAGCGACAAGAGATCGTTGAAGAAGACAAGGCCGACAATGCATGAAACGGGTCCGCAGCTATTCTTTTCACCACCACCAAGTTCCGCAGACATTTTAATATCCCGGCATGGTGAAGATAACATTATCT
>DATJSN010000003.1:0-7799 GCA_035504095.1 Phycisphaerae bacterium
TGGCCGCAAGGAAGAGCGACAAGGCGGGTTTGCAAAACCCCGTCGCGGAGCGATGACGCAGCGGACGACCCTGTGTGTGCCAACCCGAAGGGTCGCTTTAAGCGACGCAGACGCTATAGCTGGAGTGGAACTGCTCTAATGCAGGAAAAATCAACCCGTGACAGCGTGACAACATCGGTAAATATAGGGTTTATTTACACTTTCTAAGCGTGACAAATGAAAATGATGTCACGGTTGAAAAAATGCAAAATGTGCTGGAATTTAAGGGATTGTCACGTTGTCACGCCTCGGCGGCCAAAAATAGGAGCAATAAACCCTAATATGTGTTTAGTGTCTCTAACAAAATTAAAGCGGGAGCTATTAATACTTTCGTGTTTTTCGTGGTTCAAAATCGTTGTGTCGTCGTGTCGTTGTGGTGAAACATTCTCTCTGTGGTCTCTGTGAACTCTGTGGCAAAATCGTTTTCTTACATATTCGGGACTAAAGCAGGAAAAATCCAACCGTTACAGCGCTACAACCCCTGAAAATATAGATGTTTCCTCCACTCTTAAAGGCGCAACAAGCACTAATCATGTTACGGATCAGAAAGTGTGAAATACTCTATAAAATAAGCCTTTGTAACGTTGTTGCGCTTAGAAGGCCAAAAATTGGAGAAAAAAACCCGACCACGTAGTTACACTGAGGAACAAAATGCAGCCGTCGTTGCGGCGAAATCTGCGGATTGTATGTCGTGGCCCGTGCCGCACTGATCTGCAGGAAAATATGGACTCGGATTACAATAAAAGGTATCATTGGTTGTGGAGTTGCTATGGTACTGCTTGATCGAGTGACACAACAGGCTGGAGTGATGGGGGGAAAGCCGTGTATCCGCGGTATGCGCGTCACTGTAGGGATGATCGTGAATCAAATTGGAGCCGGTCATACCATCGAAGATCTTTTGAAAGCATATCCCTATCTTGAGCGCGAGGACATTCTTCAAGCGCTTCGTTACGCCGCCTGGCGTGTTGAAGAGCAGGAAATCCTCCTGCCGTCAACTTAAGACCTTGACTTTTAAAACATATAGCGTCAATTTGTCGGCGTGAAGTTGATTGTCGACATGAATCTATCTCCCTTCTGGGTGCCTTTGTTGCGCAATGCCGGATATGAGGCAGAACATTGGTCAAAATTGGGTCCCGCCAACGCTACAGATATTCAGATTATGACGTATGCCGCAAAACATAATTTTGTCGTGTTAACCTATGACTTGGATTTTGGAGCAATATTGGCGGCCACTGGTGGCGCCAAACCCAGTGTGATTCAGATTCGTGCGCCTGACGTGGCGCCTGAAGTGATCGGAAAACAGTTAATTGCTTCTTTAAAACAAGTGGAATTGGAACTGCAAGCCGGAGCCTTGGTCACCGTGGAACCCGATCGGCACAGGTTGCGGCTCTTGCCGTTGCCGGAACAGAAATAATTTTGCTTTGTCTCCCGACACCCGACTCCCTACTCGATTCACATACGCATCGCCTTCACCTAAATCCCCGATTTGTATTTATATCTCTGTGTTCTCTGTGGCAACAAACGTTGTGTCGTAGTGGTAAAAAAACTCTGTGTTTCTCCGTGGCACTCCGTGTCCCCTGTGGTGAACGTCAGCGGCCTCGCCGCACTACTCTGGCCACGCACGCCCCAGCGCCTGTGGCCCGGCGCGGCGTTGTGATAAAAATGCCAGCATCAGTAGCGCTGCCAGATAGGGGAGCATCTGGAAATATTCAAACGGAATGTGCTGCATGGCCTGCAGCCACGCGCTGGTGGACGTGTAACGGGCGGTCTGCAGCGTCTGCTGGAAACTATTTAAAAATCCGAACAGCAAACAGCCGAAGATAAGGCCCGTCATGCTCCAGCGCCCGAAAATGACCAAAACCAGAACCACGAATCCCTGCCCGCCGGTCATATTCACAACAAACGATTGTGTTCGCATGATGCTCAGGTATGCGCCCGCGGCGCCGGCACAGGAACCGGCAAAAATTACGCAGAGCGTACGGGTAAGGCGAATCTTCACGCCGGCCGCGGCGCAGGTTTCCGGTGAATCGCCCAGCGCGCGGATGATTAACCCCGCCCGCGTATGACGAAGAATCCACCATGCGGCAATGGCCAGCAGAATGGTGAAGTAAAAAATTCCATACTGGCTCAATAGCGCCGGTCCGACAAATGGAATTTGCGATAGACAGGGAATGTTAAGCGGTGAAAAAGCGGCGTTAGCGGGTAAAGCGGTGGGAAGGTCGCTGTTTTGACGCCAATTTTCAAATATCGCCCAGATGGTGGCGCTTAGACCCGCGGCCAGAAGATTCAGCGCCGTTCCCGTGACGATCTGGTCGGCCCGCGCTCCGATCGTGACCAGCGCAAAAAGCAAGGCAACCAATATGCCGGCAAAAATTGCCGCAGCCAGGCCTAACCATCCATTGCCGGTAACCTCGGCGACGGTAAAAGCGGCGATGCACCCACTGAGCATCAACCCCTCAATGCCGATGTTGATTACGCCGGAAAGTTCGCCGACCAGTTCCCCGATGCCGGCCAGAATCAAAGGCGTAGCAGCGCTGACGGTTTGCTCTGTCAGGAATGTTACGGTGCTTTCGCTCACGCGCGCACCTCTTGCGTCGTGGGCTCGTTGATTAAATCAGCCTGTTTGACGCGCAGCTTGCGGCGGAATGAGTAGGCCGTGATCATGAGCATCAGAACGATGACCACGGCTTTAATCATATCAGCGGCGTCGTGCGGCAGTCCCAGATTTTCTTCCACGTGGCGCGAGCCGGTGTCCAACATGCCGAAAAAAATCGCCGCCGCGGCAATGCCCAAAGGATTCAGACGACCCAAAAGCGCCACAGCAATACCGGCGTAGCCATAGTCGCCGATGTCGGTGCTTAGAAAATGAGACACACCCAAAACCTGCAAAGCCCCGCCCAGGCCGGCGCAGGAACCGGCGATGAACATGACCATGAATTGCCGACGCGAGACCGGAATGCCGGAGAGCATCGCGGCGCTGGGGTTAAGCCCCAGCACGAGAGTTTGGAAACCAAAAACGCTTTTGGATTGCACAAGGGAAAGCAGAATGGCCAAAAGAAAAACCAGCGGCACGCCCAAATGAAGATTGGTGAATTTCATCAGCACCGGCAGCCAGTACGCCTGGTCAATATTTGGGCTTACCGCCGCCGAAGTGCCCGCGGCCTGCAGTGGTCCGCGCAGCAGAGCCTGAACGAGGTAAAACGCGACGAAGTTCATCAGAATGGTGGAAAGAACCACCGGCACGCTGCGATAGCGTTCCAGCGCCATGGCGGCCAGTGCCCAGATTCCTCCGGCCAGCGCGCCGCCGATGATGGCGATGGGAATGGCCAAATACTGTGGTTGCAGCGGCATCCAACGCGTCGTCAGGGCCACGGCGGCCAATGCCCCAAGAAAAAATTGTCCCTGTCCGCCGATGTTAAAAATGCCGGCGCGAAACGCCAGCCCCGCCGCCAGTCCGGTTAGAAGCAGGGGACAAGCGGCGGTGAATGAATCGGCGATGCCGAATCTTCCAATGAGTGCGCCATGCGTCCAAACCTGCAGAACTTCCAATGGAGAATAACCAGCGATGGTCAAACCGGTGAGTACCAGGGCAGTGGCGGCAATGCAGGCCAGAATAGTCATGCCGATGGAAATGATTTCGGGGATGAATCGGTGCAATAAGGACGAACCCCGGGCGGAGAATGTTTTGGCGGAGTTGTTCATTTATTTCCCATCATGCGGCGCAGTCGTCGAGGGATCATCAGACTCGTGGCCCAGCATCAGTTCACCGATCCGTTCACGGGTTGTATCGGGCCATTGGCTATCCATAAGCCGGCCGGAGTACATCACCAGCACGCGATCACTAATGGTTAATAATTCATCCAGATCGCTATGAATCATCAATACGCCCGCGCCGGCTTCACGAGCATCCAGCAGCCGGCGCATCACAAACGCGGATGCGCCAACGTCCAGGCCGCGCGTAGGATTTACCGCCAGGATCAGCGGCGGGTGGTCGTCGAGTTCCCTTGCCAGAACGGTTTTCTGCTGGTTGCCGCCGGAAAGCGACGCGACTGGGTCGTCAATTTGGCCAAACCGAATGTCATAGCGCGCCGCCAATTCAAGGGCGCGCATTCGCCACCGGTTCAGACGCCGCAATCCCCAGGTGGCATACGGCCGGGTACGATGATCCTTAAGCATCAGGTTGTCGCGTATGGAAAGCGGCATGATCAGCGCGTCGCGCTGGCGGTCTTCGGGAATACAACCAATAACTCGATACAAAGGCTGATCGGGTAAGCGACGATCGATTTTAATTTTGCCGCTTGTTAGTCGCGTCCGGCCCACAATGCAGTCGAATAATTCCGACTGGCCGTTTCCATCCACGCCGGCGATGCCGACAATTTCTCCGGCGTGAACGGTGAGATTCACGTCGTAAAGCTGCTGTTTCTGTGGTTTTCGTCCCAGCGTGAGAGATTCAATTTGTAACACGGGGTTGCCGCGCGTTGCGCCTGAAGCAGGAATTTTTCGGCGGTCGACCCGCGGCAGTTGTACTTCTGCGCCGATCATATAACGGGCGATCTGCGCGGCATCCAGCGTTCCCAGCGGCCCGGTATAGGCCACGGCGCCGCGCCGCAAAATCGTGAGGTTGTCGCAAATCTGCCCAACCTCGGCGAGTTTATGACTGATGAAAATGATGCTGATGGATTGCGTCCTTGCGAGGAGCTTGAGCGATTCAAGCAGCGCGGAAACTTCCTGAGGCGCCAGTGACGCGGTTGGTTCATCCAGAATCAGTATCCGGCCTCCCATGATCAAAGCCTTAAGGACTTCAACCCTTTGCTGCTGACCGACGGCCAATTCCCGGATGGGACGATTGACATCGACGCTCCAGTGCAATTTGCCCGCCCAGTCGAGAATCTGCCGGGTCAACGCGGCGCGGCGCAGCGAAAATAGCCCGCGGCCCGCGGCCAGCGCCACGTTTTCCAGAACGCTCAATGAGGAAACGAGTTTAAAATTCTGATGCACCATGCCCATACCCAGACGGTGGGCAACCAGGGGCGAGCGAATATGAACTTTCTTTTCATCGAGAAAGATTTCGCCTTCATCCGGCTGTGCCAGGCCAAAAAGAATGTTCATAAGCGTCGACTTGCCGGCGCCGTTTTCGCCCAGAACGCCGTGAATTTCTCCCGGGGCAATTTGCAGAGAAACGCCGGTGAGTGCCTGTACAGGGCCGTAGGCTTTGCTGATGTTTTGGACGCGCAATGCAGGAAGTGGATCGGCCATGAAAGCACTTTCAACAGGTTCTTAGTTCGAAGAAAAGAGAATTTTACCGGCCTGGATTTTGGCCTCGGCGGCGTCGACGGATTTGACCATCTCCGGGGTAATCACCGTACCGATGAGTTTTGGGTTAAGCACCGCGATGCAAACGCCATTTTGCGAGTTTTCCACGACTACTCCTGGTTTGAATGTGCCATCCATGACCGATTTAATGACGTGAGCGTACGCGGTTTTCATATCGATCACAGCGCTGGCCAGCGTATATTGGCTGCATGTGGGATTGTCGTTTTGATTGGAGTTGGATCCAAATACGTAAACCGGATGATCGTGAAGCGACGGGTTCTGATCGGCCTGACTGACCGCTTCAAAGACTCCCTGGCTGGCGGCGTCCACGTCCTGGTAAATAACATCGATTCCCTGTTGGATGTACGCTTCAGCCTGGCTTTTAGACAAGGCCGTTTGATTCCAATCGGTATAAGATTCGGCCACGGTGATATTGGGATTCACGCTGCGCGCCCCGGCGAGAAAACCGTGATAGCAGACGGTAACCGCCGGCGCCGCCTCGCCACCAATGAAACCGAGTTTGCCGGTTTTGGATATCTGTGCCGCAAGTACGCCGAGCACATAAGAAGGCTGTGAAAGGTCGAAATTCAGCGCCATCACGTTGGGTGCCGACTGATCGGTGCCGGAAACGATGAACTTGGTATTGGTGCCCATGGCGGCAATCTGCTGGGCGGGCGTGAGAAACTCATAGCCGTGGCCGATGACCACGTCGTAATTATCGCTCACCGCGTAATCGCGCATCATGCTAACGGCCTGGATCGGTGAAACGTGTTCTACGGCGGAGACATGGGCGCCGAATTCTTTGGCGACGGCGAGTATGGCATTCCTGCCATTCTCCGACCAGCCGCCATCTGTATACGAACCGGAAACGATGAAGGCGATATTCAGAGGAGCGTTGGCATCTGCCAGAGTTGTGCGAGTAGCGCCGATGAAAAATGTAAGAAGAAGAAAAAGTGGCGTGGCAATTATCGTCAATTTTTTAAATTTAATGCGTTTCATTGATAATAACTCCTGTAGCAAAGGAACTTATTATCGATGAGAAAATGAAAAAAGCCAGATTTGGGTAGTGGGCTGATTTGAATCGGGCGTTTATTCTGGTTAGCAGTAACGGTAACAAAAGCCCCTCTGGCGTATCAAAAACGAGGTTTGTGTTACCGTTACTGGTGTTACCGAATACCCAAACCGCGCACTGTTGTGCATGGAGGACTTGATTACCGCCAATGAGATTGCCCGGCAGAATGGACAACAGAATAGAGGACGTTGGAATATCAGTTTCGTCGAGATAACGTAGTGTCGTTGTTTCGTTGTTTCGTAGTGTCGTAGTGATAAAATTCTCTCTGAAAACTGAATACGGTATACTGAAAACGCGAGGTCAAGCCGCGCGGCAACAATTCGCTGCAGATCGTATGGATAAATAATCAATCCGGAGTGACCGCATTCGGGCAAAATTTAGGTCTTAAAATTGAAAGTACCATAAAACTTCTTTGGCAAGGACCATAATTTATGAGGTTGGATCAGGCCGACAAAATTCTTGATCGTTTTATTGGGGACTTACTTACGCCATTGGGCTTCAAGCGTATTGAATGCCTTATCTACGCACGCCCATGGAATGAAGCTACAGTTTGGATTACTTTTCCGAGCCACTCAGTTATTAGTTATATCGCATTTAGTTGCAGGGTGGTCATTTTTTTTGATTCCTTGTCGCGCTGGCTCAGTGAAAATCCATCAGAAAAGGTTCCGGCGGCGGGAATACCCATTCATCTCTTGCGTCCGAGTACGGATTATGTCGAATGGGAGTTTGTTCGGACAAGCGACCTTGAAGGGTTAAAGGATTCGATAATGTCTGATCTGAAAAATTATGCCTTTCCCTTTGCCGAAAAATATACGCATCTATCAGAAATTAAAATAGCTCTCGAATCTTTTCCAAAAACCAAAGATTGGCTTGCTTTTAGCCAGGAGGAACGACATAGATTTCTTCAAAATAATCGATTTTTATATAGCCTAGACGCCGACCAACAAGTATGCCTTCGAGCTGCAATACGGCTGATTGAAGGAGATAAAGCCGGTGCATTGAAAATTGTCGACGATACGTTGTTAGAACGTAAAGACGCTTTACCTAAACGGCGATATCGAATTGAGGAGTTCCGAAAGCGAATTCAGGATGCTGGCTGACTTTAAAAATGCTTGTAGTGAAGTAAACGTGCAACTCGCCGATGGCCAAACGGGAACGATTGATACAACGGACAGCCATCCATTCTATGTAGAAGGCGAAGGCTGGGTCGGGGTAGAGAGTTTACAATATGGAGATCAGCTTGAGTCGCTGGACGGTCAGGTGGAGACGGTGTTGGGAAATGTATATTAAATTATGAAACGTGAAGAATTAATTAGAGAAGTTAACGAACTTATTTTGGAGATCGAATCGCCATTATCACAGGCCGAATTAGCTA
>DATJSN010000004.1:0-9913 GCA_035504095.1 Phycisphaerae bacterium
TTGCCCTCGGCGCCGGAAATAATCAACGGCGTAACGGCTTCATCGATGAGAATGGAGTCCGCTTCGTCGACGATGGCGAAATAGAGTTCGCGCTGCGTCTGCCGCTGGCGCAGTTGGTCAGCCGAGGATTGGGCTGCACCGTTTGGGGCATTATCAGGAGCGGCGGAGAGCCGGTCGCGGAGATAATCGGCGCAGACTTCCTTATTGGTGCAATAAGTGATGTGGGCAAGATAAGCTTTTTTACGGCGCATGGGGTCCATTTCCTGCGCGACATAATCGACACTCAGGCCGCAGAATTTATAGAGCGCGGCGAACTGCTGGGCGTCGCGCGCCGCCAGATAGTCGTTGACGGTGATGATGTGAATGCCGCGTCCCTGCCAGCCGACAAGAATCGCGGGGATTGTGGCGGTAAGCGATTTACCCTCGCCGGTGGCCATTTCCAGAAGACAACCATCGGCGAGAGCCAATCCGCCAGCGATTTGGACTTTATAAGGGTCCTGGCCGACGATGCGTTTGGAGGCTTCGCAAATCAGCGCCGCGGCGCGAATACGATCGGCAAGCTGCTCACGCCGGCGGCGGAAAAGTATGGATATTTCGGTCAATTGCTCGCGGAGCCGGTCATCGGTGAGGTTTTTTATTTTACCCTTTGCGACCTGCACGGCGGCGGCATGGCGGAGATAAATTTTGCGGCGCGGAATCCATTGGGTAAAAACGCCCGCGGCGTAGTGCCAGGCGGCGTCGAGGCCGGTGGGGATTTCATGGACTTTGCGTTGCTGGTGGCGCATGCGCCAAGCGTCGCTGGGAATGGCGGGCGCGGTGATTTTTCCGTCTTGAGGTTCCTGGAAGGCCTGGGTATTGGCGTCTAAACCGATGGTCATTTTATTGCGTTCCAATCTGGCTCTGCGGCTGCAGGGTTCGCTGGAGAAGGTCCCAAAGTTGCCGGGCCAAAGCCTCCGGCGGCAATGAGAGCCGCAAAATAACCCTTTGCCCCGCCAACGGAACAACCTGCCGGCCGTAAAGCAATACCGTGCGCAACTGAGGCTGAACTTTAAGCATGAAAAATGGCGTGGCCGTTGACGAAGGTTGATTTTGACTCGCCGATGGAGCAAACGGACCGCCGGCGAGATAACTCAAAGCTTCGGACGGAAGCATATTTCCCGCGCCGGGATAGGCCAGCTCGACCTGGGCGGGAATTTCCTGATCGGCAGCGCCGATGATCCGGATTTGCGCGCCTTGTGAGGCCGCACGGATAATCTGGCCGGCGTCGAGCTGGTCCGCGGCGGCCAGGACGATCAGATTCTGGTCGTGAACGACGGTTCCAACCTGATCGCCGCTTTTGAAATAGGTTCCAATGCGCAGACGAAGATCGGGCGCGATCCAACGGCCGGAAATCGGCGCGACAACAGTCAGTTGCGAAAGCTGATGCTGAATTGAAGCGAGTTCGCTCTGTTCGGCGTCCGCCTGCCGGGCGTAGATTTGAGCCGTGGCGACGTCGCCATCGCCAAGCGATTCGCGCTGTTGAATGTTGAGCGAATTAATTTTGGCCTGCAGCACCACAGCCTGGGTTTGTAAATCCGGATTATCCAGCTTCAGCAGCACCGTGGCGTTTGGGCCGTTATGGACCATGGAATCGGTCGCAGCGAACTGTCCGAGAAATCCGGGAGTTTGAACGTAAATATCCTGCTGTGGATCGCCGCGAATAACGCCTTCAACGCGGCAATGATTGGGCAAGGGAATTAAACCAAAGACGACAATCAGAAAAGCGGCGAAAGAGCCAAAGACAAGCCAGGCGCGCGTGCGATGATGCGTTAATTCGGGACTGGTGGCCAGGTACCATAAACAGCGAAAGAGGGGAATAACGACCCAGGTGAGCGCGGCGGCAATGGCCATGAAGGAAAAGAGGAGCATGACCTGCGGATAATTCTGCAGGTTACGCACCAGAAAAATGATTATGGTGCTTAAAACCAGAACGCGAACGACGCCTGCGAGTAAAATGTATACGACCATCCATACTTTTTGCCCGGTGGTTTCGGCGGGGTTCAGAGCGTTTTTGAGCCCCAAGGCATATCGTTTGATCAGATAAAGGCCATATTGGAGCGACCGCGAGAGAAGATTGGGGATTTCCAATAGATCCGACAAAATGTAATAACCATCGTAACGAAGAAACGGATTGCCGTTGAAAAAGACCGTCGCCACGCTGGCAATGAACATCAGGTTGTAACAAAACGCATGCAAAAGCGATTCGGGGCTGGTGGAACACCAGATGATCGCGGCGATGGAGGCGAGTGCAAATTCCATCCACATGCCGGCAAAGCCGACGATGGCCCGCTGCCAGCGGCTCTTTAATAGCCACGAACTGGAAGCGTCCACATAAGGCACCGGCGTAAAGACCAGTAACATGATGCCGATCGCATGAACTTCGCCCGTGCCGCCGTTTTGTTTGCCAAATTTTTTACACGCCAGGGCGTGGCCGGATTCATGGAGGAATTTGTCGAGTAAAAAGGCGGCGTATAAAAGCAGCCAGTTGTCCGGCTGCAAAACCGTGGAGGCCTGATCGATCGCGGCGGTAACGCCGGGGCCTTTGTTTAAGAGCATATATACACCGGCCAAAATCAGGCCGGCCCAGAGCACAAAACCTTTCCAGGAAAATATCCAACCCAGATAAGGCAACAGCGTTTCCAGCATGGCGTCCGGGTCCAGAATGGGAATCCGTGGAAATAAAAGATTCATGAAGCGGCCCTGGATTTCGCGCTTGCGCCGGCGCTTATAGCGCTCGAACATGGCCAGAGCATCGGGCGGTAATTGGGTTTCCAGAAGATTGTGTGCGGACAACTGGCCCAGAAGTTGCAGGGCTTCGCCCTGCGTGGGCGCCCCATCGCCCCATTTGGCCGTACAGTTCTCCCAGGCGCTGCGGACGGTGCGTGTGCCGTCGAGCAGGCCGACGAATTCGTAGGCCGGTTGATTTAGCCTGAAAAAGGCATTGTTGGCCTGATCCTGAACAACGTACCAGCGCTGGCCGCGGTAAAACTGCCGGGCGATGTTTACACTGCTGCGCAGCCGGACTTTAAGGTCGGCTATGCGGTAAAAAGATTCATGGAAGGTTTGACGCACGAGTGCTCCGCGCTAACGACAGGCCGGGACCTGTGACACAGTTATATCGGATTGTAACCATTCGGCTTACAAGGTTGAAAGATGCGTTAATACAGCGCGGTAATCAAACCCGGCGCTTAAACCACCGTTTTGTTTGGCTGGAATTGAAAATCACGGACAAGTATATTCTGTACATCGACAACGCGAGGCGGAGCCCATGCGTTGTGAAAGGGAAACCCCCGGGGGCGCCATGAAACGAGTATCCAAGGCCATGCAGCGAAGTATTCTTTTAGGCCTGATCATGTCCATTTCCGCAGTGGCCGCGGCACGTGGTGATACCTATCCGGCCAAGGCGATGCCCTGGCAGGACTCTTCCCTGGGATTTGACGCCCCGGGGAGGATCGTTGAGGTGCCAATCTATCACGGCGAAGCGGTACAGCAGGGACAGCTTTTGGCGCGCGAAGATGACGATGATCAGCGGTACGCCATGGAAATGGCCAAGATCCAGGCTGACAGCACATTGCGCATCCAGGCGGCCCAGGCTCAACTGGATGCAGACAAGGTAGACCTGCGGCGCACCCAGGAGGCGGCGGAACAGAACGCCGCGACGCCTTTTGAATTGCAGGAAGCGCAGGTAAAAGTCGTTATTGACGAGCTTTCGCTGCAGCTTGAAGAATTGACGCATCAGAACGATCAACTCAAATATGAGCAGGCCAAAGCCGCCTATCTGGACCGGCAAATACTCGCCCCGTTTACGGGAATTGTCGAAGATTACCAGGTGCACGTCGGAGAAATCGCCGATCCTTCCAAACCGGCGGTGCGGCTGATTCAGATTGATCCGTTAAAAGTCGAGGTTCCCGTGCCGGTGGACGTGGCCGCCGGACTTCAGGACGGCCAGACAGCAAACGTGATATTTGCCACCGGCGAAACGCTTGAAGGAACGATTTACTGGATCGCCAACGCATCGGATTACGCCAGCGGCACGCTGCTGGTGCGATTACGTGTAGATAACCCGCAACATTTGCCCGCGGGCCAGCAGGTCAGAGTTGATTTTTCGGCATCGGGAGGCGCCGGAACAACGAACGAACCGACCATAACAACGCAAAACTCAAATTAGAGCCTTGAAATCTCTAAAATCGTTGAGAAGGAAAATCGACTTTGCAGGAAAAAACCTCGGAAACTCAGGCAAGGCATGTTCTGGTGCCGGAAAACGTCTGGCGGAACACTCAAGCGGAACTCGAAAAACTGCGCGCGGAAAATAATTCCCATCAACAGATTTTAAGCACCATGGCGGCCGTACGGGGATCGGAACGATTTACCGGGCTGGCCATGGCGTTATGCAACACGCTGGCCTCGGAATATAAGGCCGACCGGGTCACGCTGGGAATTCTCCGCGGCCGATCGGTGCACGCCATGGCGATGAGCCACACCGCGCACGTATTAAGAAAAATGCAGTTGGTACAGGACATTGAAGCGGCGATGGAGGAATGCGTCGACCAGGATTGCGAAGTGATTTTTCCCCCGCCGCCGAACGCGAATTTTATCACGCGCTGTGCGGAAAAGCTTTCCAAGGCACAAGGACCGCACGTGATTTGTGTGTTTCCCCTGCGCCAGGCCGATCCGGCCGGCGCGCTATTACTGGAGCTGGCTCCGGAAACAAAATTAAACCTGCAGCAAATTGAAACGCTGCGCCAGATATGCGATCTGGTTACGCCGCGACTGCTGGATTTGTTTCAGCATGACCGGTGGTTTGGCGCACGGATCGCGGCGTCCTGGCGAAGTCAATTGGCCAAACTGGTCGGACCGAGCCATACATGGATGAAGGCCGCGGCGATCGGCGTCACCGCGTTTCTGGCATGGGCGTTATTTTTCAACGGCGAATTCCGTATTACCGCGCCATTCACGCTCGAATCGCTGCAACAGGCGGAAATCGTGGCGCCATTTAACGGTTACATTGCTACGGTGCCCGTGCGGCCGGGCGATGTGGTGATCGCCAATCAAACCATCCTGGCGACGCTGGATACCGCTTTGCTGGAAGACCAACTGGCTGAAGAACAGGCGAAGCTCGCCGGATATGAAAAACAGGCGGCGATCGCCCAGAGCCAGGACAAATTCGGCGACATGGAAATCGCGGACGAAGATATCAACGGATCGCACAGCCAGATCATGTATCTGGAGCGGGAAATTAACCTGGCAGATATCCGCTCGCCGATTTCCGGGGTGCTTCTCACGGGGGACCTGGAATGGAAAATCGGATCGGCGGTGCAAACCGGAGACGTTCTATTTCATGTAGCGCCTCTGGACCATCTGCTGGCGAAAATCAATGTACCGGATTCTGACATTTTATACATCCAGAAAGGCCAGAGCGGGCAGGTGGCCACGGATGCATTTCCGGGGGATAAATTTTCCATCCAGGTGACGCGCATCGATCCCTTGGCGCAGGTGCAGGACCGGCTCAATGTATTCACGGTGCGAGCGGAACTTAGCAATCCGCCTTCCTGGTTTCGTCCGGGGATGCAGGGAACGGCGAAAATCGACATCGGTCCAAGACGGCACATATGGATATGGACAAGGAGCCTGATTGACTGGCTGCGGCTGAAATTATGGCTTTAGGGATCTGCCAGGGAGGTCGCCCCATGATGAAAGAAAACTTTACGAGCGCAAAAAACGCGAAAGCCAGCCGAATCATTAGCGCCATCGCCGCGGCGGCACTGGCCGCAGCAGCAGCCGGCTGCGCATCGCCGTTCGATTCAGATAATGACAATGACACGTCCTACTCCACTTCGATCATGGCGCATGATCTGGACGTTGGCCCATTGAATACGCACGTGGACCAGGGCGTGCATGAATGGACATCACCCGACGATGATCCTGATGATCCACCCGACAGCCAGGCCATCACCCCGCCGGTGGACAGTACCAGGCAGTCGGTCGCCGATGAACCGAACACCAACAGCGCCAATGAAGCGCACTTGTCGCTCCAGGAAGTTATCGCCGACGCGATGATGCACAACCTGGCGATCAAAGTTGAGGCTTATAATCCGGGAATTGACCAGACCCAGATCATTCACGCCCAGGCGGCGTTTGATCCCCTGTTTTTCGGCGAAACGCAATTACAACAAACGGATATGCCTCAACCGTATCCAACCCAGATTGGAATTCCAACTTCACCAATAGGCTACAACAACCAGTTCACTTTTAATAACGAGATCGGCGTGCAAAAGGAGCTTTCAACCGGCGGCACCGTTTATATACAGGGATCAAATGATTATTTGAATATCACCGATACCACCAGCCTGCCGCCGGACATCAACCCTTCCAATACCACGGACTTGGCGATTGGTATTTCGCAGCCTTTGCTTCGCGGCTTTGGGTCGCAGGTCAATTACGCGAAAACATACATCGCCCAGCGAGACCAGCGCATCGCCGTGACGCAATTTCAGTCGCAGGTGATCAAAATCGTTGCGCAGGTGGAAGAATCGTATCTGGAACTGGCGCTGGCCGGTCAGGAAGTTCAAATTCAAAGCGATCTTCTTGCCGACATGCAGGAAACCCTGCGCCGGCTTCAATTACGCAAGGGTATGGACGTGGATTCGGTGCAAATCAGCCAGGTGCAGGCCAGCGTCTATTTAGCGAATTATAACCTGGTGGAAGCGCAGCGCAATGAACGGGATGAATCCGAAACTCTCAAGAGTCTGCTGAACGACCCGGTCATGCCGCTGGGTACAGGACCGCTGGTGATTCCAACAGATACACCCAGCGCCGTACCGCTGGTCTTTGATTTGCGCCAGGAACTGGCGACGGCCCTGCGGGAAAATTATGCCATGGAAGGCGACCGGCTGGAAATTGAAAAAGCCGGCATTAACGTGAACGTGGCGGAAAACGGCCTGCTGCCCAAACTTGACCTGGTTGCCGCGACTGACAGCTCCGGGCTGGCGGAGGACGGCAGCTTCGGCGGAGCGTTCAATCAAATGTTCACCAATCCCCACATTGGATATTCCGTGGGGTTGGAACTGGAGATACCCATCGGCAACCGACAAGCGCAGGCCGACTTACTGCAGGCGCAACTGCAACAGCGCCAGGCGCTGACGACGATGATGCGCGATGCACAGGATATATCCAGACAGGTAATCGTGGCGTTATTTGACATGATTGCCGACTGGCAACAGATCAGCGTGGCGACGCAACGGCAAACGGCCGATGAAAAAGTAGTCCATGGCCTGAAGGTGCAGGAAGAGACCGGAACGCCGCTGACACCCACATTTCTGCAGCTTGAATTAAATGCCGCCGAGGATCTTGCCGATGCCAGGCAGGCCGTCGACGAAGCGATCGTGCATTACAACCTGGATATGGTGACGCTGGAGCAGTCCAAAGGCACGCTGCTGGACTTTAACCACATCACGATTGGCCCGGGGCCGGTACAGTAATCCATTTATGATTTTGCGGTTGTTGTCACGCTTCAGTATTTAATTATGATCCATTCATGTCCGACACAGCCATTGAACAAGCTATGACCCTGGCATTGCAGCATCACCAGGCCGGCAGATTCACTGAAGCCGAAACGATCTACCGGCAAATACTCGATCAACAACCTGACGATTCTGATGCGCTGCATCTTTTGGGCGTAATCCTGCATCAAACGGGCAGAGAGCAATCCGGATTGGAGTTGATTCAGCGAGCCATCGCCATTGTACCATCCGTTGCGCGTTATCATAACAATCTGGGGAATATTTTCCGGGAAAAAAGCCGTTTTACCGAGGCTTTTAATGAATTTCGAACAGCCGTAAAGTTACAACCCGATTACGCCAACGCTTATTACAATCTGGGCGCGGTATTACAAAAATTTCAACAATTTGACGCGGCCGCAGTGGCATACCGCAAAGCGGCGGAGTTGAAACATGATGACATATGGGCATATAACAATCTGGGCAATGTATATAAAGATCTGGGCAGACTGGACGAGTCGATTCAGACTTATCAGAATGCTCTAAAGATCGATCCCGGGGAAAACAATATCCACAGCAATATTGTTTTGACTCTGCACTATCATCCTGATTTTGATGTTCAGGCGATTTTTCTGGAAGAACGCCGCTGGAACAAAGTCCACGCCGAACCGCTGAAAAAATTCATTCAACCCCACACCAATGATCGCGACGCCGAGCGCAAACTCCGCATCGGATATGTTTCGGCTGATTTCCGGCAACATGCTGTTGGATGCAATCTGCTGCCGCTGTTGCGTGAGCATGATCGGACGCATTTTGAGATTGTTTGTTATTCCAACGTTGTAGATGAAGATTTATTGACCAGGCAATTGCGAACTTATGCCGACGTATGGCGCGACATAGTGAAACTGACCCACCAGGAAGCGGCGCAAATGATTCGTGACGACAAAATCGACATTCTGGTGGATCTGGCTTTGCACACACACCGCAACCGCTTGTTAATCTTTGCGCAAAAACCAGCGCCAGTGCAGGCGACGTTTATGGGTTATCCCGGTTCTACCGGCATGGATGCAGTGGATTACCGGCTGACCGATCCGTATCTGGATCCGCCGGGAATGTTTGATACTTTTTATTCCGAAAAATGCCTGCGTCTGCCGGAGACTTTCTGGTGCTACGATCCGTTGAATAATGAACATGCGATCAGCGATTTACCCGCGGCAAAAAACGGTTTTGTAACATTCGGTTGCCTTAATAATTTCTGCAAGGTCAATGAAGGTGTATTGAAACTCTGGGCTAAAGTACTGGACAGGGTTCCCAATTCGCGTTTGATATCGATGGCGCCGCTGGGCGAGGCACGACAGCGGGTGTTAAAGAATCTAAACAATAACGGCGTTGATTTGCAGAGAGTGGAATTCGTCGAATTTCAGCCGCGTAAGGATTATTTTAAGGTTTATCATCGTATTGATGTTGGGCTGGACACCCTGCCGTATAACGGACATACGACGAGCCTTGATTCTTTGTGGATGGGTGTGCCGGTCATCACGCTGGCGGGTAAAACGGCGGTGGGACGCGCTGGCGTGAGTCAGTTGAATAATTTGCATCTGCAAGAGCTTGCCGCACAAACGCCGGAGGAATTTGTCCAAATCGCCGTTAATCTCGCTGGTGATATAAATAAGATGGCAGAACTTCGTAAAAATCTACGACAACGGATGCAACAATCGCCGCTGATGGACGCCAAACGTTTCGCCCGCAACATTGAAGCGGCATATCGCCAGATGTGGCGCAAATGGTGCGGCGACGCGGTAAACCGCATCGAGAACACGTGAATTTAGAGCAGGCGATCAGGAGAACGTAAAGGACTTTTGGGATTCTGCGTGGGGATTATGTGAGCAGCGATTTGCCGGTCATTTCCGGAGGCTGCGGCAATCCCATCATTTTTAGCGCGGTGGGCGCAACATCCGCGAGGCATCCGCCCTGGCGTAAAATGGCGCCTTTGAAACGATCGTCCACCACGATTAATCGCACATCGTACGTGGTGTGGCTGGTGTGAGGGCAGTTGTTGACCGGGTCCCACATCTGCTCGCAATTGCCATGATCGGCCAGGACTAACGCGACGCCGCCGAGGTTTTTAAGTTTTTCCAGGATGCGACCCAGGCAAGCGTCAACGGTCTCTACCGCTTTGATCGCCGCCTGTAGGTTGCCGGTGTGGCCGACCATGTCGCCATTGGCGAAATTCAGAACATAAAAATCATATTTTCCGGAATCCAATGCCGCGAGAATGATCTGTGTAACTTCTTCGGCGCTCATTTCCGGTTTGTGATCATAGGTGGAAACTTTGGGGCTATCCGCCATTTTGCGGTCTTCATTGGGAAACGGCTCTT
>DATJSN010000005.1:0-48353 GCA_035504095.1 Phycisphaerae bacterium
GATTTGGGGGCCGGATTCTGAACACGAAAAGCATTATCTGCGCGTATACATCAATCAACTGAGGCAAAAAATTGAACCATCGCCGGAACAGCCCAGATTCATTCTCACCGAACCGGGTGTGGGGTACCGACTCGTGGAAGCCGATGCGAATCATGAATGATAGCGAGGCGGTTTCGGGGCCTCTAAGTGTACAATGACCGCATGGATTCGACGGCTATACCCGTAAGCTCGGCAACCCGGAACCCGCCATCACCATCTGAAAGCAACCCGATGCCGCCTGGCACTGCGTTTTTATTAAAGCACAAATGGCTGATTCTGTTTTTACCCCTCGCCGCCCTCGTGTTGGGACAGATGTATTACAACCTGCCGGATAATTACGACTGGACATTTTTTGGCTTTTATGACACCGGAACGGTTATCAAAGGCGATCAGCTTATCAGCATGGGACTCAAGCCGGCCATCGACTTCGGCTACACCCACGGGCTGGCGACGCTGCTTGTTTCACACTGGGGCTTTGAAATTTTAGGCCGCACGCCAAACGCGGTCTTAATTATGATGGCGATATTTGAAGTCCTGATGGCGCTGGCGATCGCACGGCTGGTCATGGCCCTCAAGCCCGACGCCCGGGCAATTGTTTTTCTTTTTTGCGCCATTCCGATCGCCGTGATGCCCTGCTATCTCACGCTCACCCATCCGCTGGAAGCGTTTTTAATTCTTTGGGCTTTGGCGGAACATGCCCGCGGACGACGCGCCCAGGCGCTGGCCATTTGCACCACGGCGATATTTTTTAAACCTTCCATGGGATACGTTTACGGATTTTTCCTGACGATTTTGATTCTGCGCGACGCGTTTGGCCAGGCCAAACCTCTTAGAACACTGATTGGAAATTTCTGGCTCCCTGCGCTCGTCGGCATTTTGATGGCACTGGCGCTGGTTCTGCGGTTCGGATTGGCTTCGCTGGCGCTGACCATTCTGCCTATTACCGGCGCGCGGACTTATGCGCAGTCCAATTTCAACTTCTTCACCGGCAGCGGAAAAGATTTCTGGTTTCCCACGGCCGGCTCCGGGGCAAATTCTCTTTATATGTTCCCCGCGCTGCCGTTCGGCCCGCATGATCTGAATTATTACCTCTCGTATTACCTGTTCACGCCTGCGGGAATATGGCTGCTTTTGAGTGTGATCGTGCTGGTTGCCGGAATTGTTCTGGCCTGGAAGCTGCGGAAACGATCCGTCGATCCACGAATTGAGGTGCTGGTCTGCATTGCGGCGATGCACGTGATATTTGTGCTCTGCTTTTATGGCTGGACACGCTCCTGGCAATATTATTCCTATCTGCCGGTATTATTCGTTGTAGGATTGATGTGCCTGGCCAAGCCGAATTTTTTCAATTGGACCTGGGCCATGGTTTTATGTTTGGCGGCGCTGGTAAGTTTCGAACAGGAATTTCAGGTTTCTTCAGCTGCGTGGAAATACAAAACACAGCTTCCAGAAACAGGGGGGCTATGGGTTTGGGACGGTCCAAAGCAGGAATGGCAATATATTCTCAGCAGAATTGATGACCACCCAACTTTGATTATGTCCAACGGCTATTTGCCCTGGATGCCGCGAAACATGGTTATGCCGTTGAGCTGGTTCACCGAAACCGGCATAGCTACAAAGTCCGAGATCGCCCGCGTCAAACAGCAGGCGCAAAAAGTGGAATATGTGATTGAATGGAACCAGTATGCGCAGTTGGACCTGTGGAATCAGCCGGATTTCGCCGCAGTTAAAGGGCAATTCAGAAACGTCTGGCAGGGATGGTCGTTTACTCTTTGGCGGCGCAGGGGAATGTATTAAAGGCGAAAATGAAACGGACACTATTATTGCCTTCGGTGCTGCTGATTGTGATCGCGGCAGTTGCGTTTCGCATTTCGCAGCCCGCGGGACAGACCATTCAACCAATCGTTTTCTGTAATACCGGCCAGGTTCACACCATGGATCCGCAACAGATGACCTGGATTCAGGACATCGACACCGCTCTGGGACTTTGGGAAGGCCTTTGCCAATATGATCCACATACCATGCAACCCATACCGGGCACTGCGCTAAGCTGGGATATTTCACCCGATCAACTTACTTATACTTTTCACTTGCGCCACGATGCCCGCTGGTCTAATGGCGATCCGGTAACCAGCGCGGATTTTATGTTCGCCTGGCGGCGTATTCTTCAACCCGCCACCGCATCCGAATACGTCAATATGCTTTTTCATCTCTCCGGCGCGCGTGATTACTACAATGCGCTGGCCGCGGGGAAGTCCGCGTCTTTCTCATCCGTTGGCGCCAAAGCACCCGACCCATGGACCATCGTCGTGCATTTAGCTCAGCCGTGCAGTTATTTTTTAGGCCTCACCGCATTCCCTCCCTACTTTCCGCTGAATCAAAAAGCCATGCAACCATTCATGCAACATGACGGCGAAGGTACGATTACGTACGATCCCCTCTGGACACATCCGCCGAACCTGGTCTCTAACGGTGCATACCAATTGGTTGACTGGAAATTTCACCAGTATCTGGACTTGACGCCGAATCCATTTTATTGGGATCACAAAAATGTACATTGCGCGCGCATCCAGATTGTTTCCAAAGATCCCAACATAGCCTTTCTGGCCTATCACACCGGCGTGATTGACGTATTAAGTTTTGTTCCGCCGGATTTTACTTATCAATTGCTCCAACAACAGGAGCAGGGGCAGCGAGACGATATTCATTATGTTCCGGTTTTTGGAACCTACTTTTATTACTTCAACTGCCGGCATAAACCTCTCAACGATCCTCGCGTACGCGAAGCTTTAGACCTGGCGGTCGATAAACAAAAAATTGTTCAGGATGTTTTGCGGCTGCCGGACAAACCGCTCAATGTGCTGGTTCCCCCGAACATGATTTCCGGCTACCAAAGCCCCGCCGGTTTAAGCATGAACGTCGCCCTGGCGCGGCAACTTCTGGCCCAGGCCGGTTATCCGGACGGGCACAATTTTCCCACCCTTACTTTTCTGACCAACAGCGAGGCAACCGCAGCGCCGCATGCGCGCATTGCCCAGGCGATACAAGCGATGTGGAAATCCGAACTGAACGTCAACATCAACATCGAGCAGATGGAAAGCAAAGTTTTTCGCCAGGAAACGCTTAATGGCAATTACGATGTTGCTTCGGGTGATTGGTACGGCGATTACCTCGACCCGACCACCTGGCTGGACTTGTTCCGTTCAGAAAATCCGAACAACATCGCCAGGTTTTCCAATACTCAATTCGATTCATTAATGCTTCGGTCAGATGGTCAAATCGACCCGGCGGCGCGAATGGCCACCCTCAATCAGGCAGAAACGGTGCTGGTCCAGGAGCAGTTGCCGGCGATGCCGCTGTTTCAAATGAGCGACGGCTTAATTTATGATCCGGAGAAAATCGGCGGCATTGATCCGAATATCCGTTTTTTGACGCTTTTTAAATACATGCATTGGATCAATTAATAATTTGACGGATCATAATAATGTTGGGATTTATTTTTAATCGCGTCCTGCAATCCATCATTGTGATTTGGGCGGTTTATACCTGCACCTTCTGGCTTTTGATGGCTGCACCTGGCGACCCGTTCGTGGGGGAAAAGAATCCTTCGCCTCAGGTCATCAGGGAGCTTCAAGTCCGCTACGACCTCGACAAACCGCTTTACTATGCTTATGCAAAATACGCGTGGAATGTTGTACGTCACGGCGACTTAGGTCCGACCATCAGTTATCCCGATTGGACCGTAGCCCAAGTTATTAGCGGCACTTTACCGGTTTCAGTGGCGTTGGGCGCATTAGCACTTTTATTGGCGCTCTGGATGGGAATCGCCGCCGGCATGATTGGAGCAAGGTTTCACGGCGGTGGTCTGGACCTGGGACTTAGTGTTGCCACACTGTTGGGAATTAGTCTGCCCAATTTTGTAATCGGCTCGGCGTTATTGATGATTTTTTCCGTCGATCTGACCTGGCTGCCATCGGGCGGCTGGGGCACTTTCAACCAGCTAATTCTGCCGGCGTTCACGCTGGCTCTGCCGTTCACCGCATACATTGCGCGGTTGATGCGCTCCAGCGCCTTAGATGTACGGCGCGCGGATTTTGTCCGTACGGCTCGCGCCAAGGGCGCCGGCGAAGCGCGTATCGAAATGCGTCATATTCTGGCCAATGCTTCGATTCCGATACTGGCGTACCTTGGGCCGGCGATGGCCGGCATTCTTACCGGTTCGTTCGTGGTGGAAAAAATCTTCGCCGTTCCGGGCATGGGAGATTTGTTTATCAACGCCTGCCTGGACAAGGACATCCCGGTGGTTTTGGGCACAACGCTGGTTTACACCGTATTACTGGTGATTCTAAATCTATTGGCGGACATCGCCTGCGCGTGGGCCGATCCGAGAATCCGATTACAATAGCCATTTTTCACCACAGTGGACACGGAGTACCACCGAGAACCACAGAGATTATGGAAAGAGAAATGAGAAGCACGAAAGACGAACATGTTATTAATAAAATTACCGGCGAGATTATTGGCGCGGCAATGACTGTTCATAGCACGCTTGGGCCGGGCTTACTGGAAAGCACATACGAAACTTGTCTGGAACATGAACTTCACAAGCGAAACCGAAATGTTCAACGCCAGCTTGGCTTACCGGTTCATTATGACGGCTTAATTCTGGATGCCGCATATCGCATCGATTTACTCGTTGATGATTCTGTTATTGTTGAACTTAAATCCGTGGAGAAAATACTGCCGATACATGAAGCACAACTTTTATCTTATCTCAAGCTTAGCGGCAAAAGATTTGGTTTATTGATCAATTTTAATGTACCGCATTTAAAGGATGGAATTATACGGAAGGCTAATGGCTATTAAACAAAAGGTTTACTCTGTGAACCTCTGCGGTACTCCGTGTACACTGTGGTGAATTAAACCATGGTGAATTAATGGACCTGAACGGAACAGAATTATGATCGTTGATTGCCATACCAGCATCTGGCAAAGTCCGGAGCAACTCGGAACCGAGGCGCTCGATCGCATGGCACAATCGACTTATTTCGGTCGTGAAGCGGTTCGCCTGCTTCCCAAGGCCGATACCGCGAGCCATTTACTCAGTTCCGAACCGGTGGATTACTGCTTTGTGCTGGGCTTTAGAAGTAAATTCCTGGATGCCCAAATTCCTCCGCGTTTCATCGCTGATTATTGTTCCGAACACGCCGACCGGATGATTGCTTTTGCCGGCATTGACCCCATGGACGCCGATGCACCCGAACAACTTGACCGAATCACGCGGGGAACCGATTTTAGAGGACTGGTGATCTGTCCGGCGGCGCAGGATTTTCACCCCTGCGACACGCGAGCCATGAGCATTTATGAACAGGCGGCTAAAGCAAAGTTGCCGATTATTTTTTCTCCGGGACCGTATATGGGCGGCCGCAGCCGGCTCTCTTACGCCCACCCGATCTTGCTCGATGAAGTCGCCGGCCATTTGCCGCAATTAAAAATCATGATCGCTCATCTTGGCTATCCCTGGATTGATGAAACAATTGCTCTGCTGGGAAAACACAAAAACGTTCTGGCTAATCTCGCCGGTCTGCTTCGCCGTCCATGGATTGCTTATGACGCATTGGTTCGGGCGCATCAAATGGATGTCATCGACCAGCTTTTATTTGGCAGCGATTTTCCGTTTGCCTCCGCGGCCGATTGCATCGAAACACTCTACAACATCAATCAATTCGCCTCCGGCACGCCTTTGCCGGTGATTCCGCGATCCCTGTTAAGAAAGATCGTGGAGCGGCCGGTGCTGGATTTACTGGGAATTCGCCCCGCCGCCGGACAGGCCCCGGCGCCGCTCCCGCGAACGCGCCGCGTAAGCCGCGGAAGCTAAAGACGAGGGGATAGGGGCCAGGGAACAGGGCATAAGGTAAAGGAAAATTTTAAAAGTTAAAAATGAAACAAGCTTTCACCATTATTGGCGACGGAGCAATGGGGACGCTTTGCGCAATCATCCTGGCGCAAGGCGGACACCCGGTTCGCGTCTGGGGGCGGCGCCCAGAACACATTGAAGAACTCAGAAGTAAGCGCGAAAACACCGCGTACTTGCCGGGTATCAGGCTGCCTCAGGAAATTATCTTCACCGCCGACGCCCAGGAGGCCCTGCAAAAAAGCAAACTGGTTATTTGCGCCATACCGACGCAACACATTCGTAGCGTTCTGGAAACTATGCGGCAATATTTTGCTGACCAAACGCCCGTGGTAAGTGTGGCCAAGGGAATCGAAAATCACACTTTGCTTCGTCCTACGCAAATTATTCAGCAGTTACTGGGTTCACGAACGGTGGCGGCAATTTCCGGACCTACCATCGCTATGGAACTGGCGCGCGGTTTACCAGCGACGGTGGTCGCGGCGTCAGCGGATAACGCACTTATAAAGCAGGTGCAAAATCTTTTCACCACGCGTTATCTGCGCGTTTACGCCAATACCGATCTTGCCGGCGTGGAACTTGCCGGCGCGATGAAAAATATTATCGCCATTGCCGCAGGCATACTCGACGGCATTAAGGCCGGCACCAATGCCAAGGCGTCATTACTGACGCGCGGCCTGGTGGAGATATCACGGCTGGGGCTGGCGATGGGCGCCAGGGCAGAAACATTCGGCGGTTTGGCCGGCCTGGGCGATCTGGTAACTACTTGTTTTGCGCCGGAGGGTAGAAATCGGGGGTTTGGGCAGCTTGTTGGTCGCGGACTTACGCCAACGGCGGCGGCGGCTAAAACGGCTGGGGTGGTGGAAGGCGTACCCACGACGCGAAGCGTGGTCGAATTGTCCGAACGTTATAAGGTTGAAATGCCCATCAGCCGGGCTCTTTATGAAGTGCTCTTTGAAGGTAAAAGTCCTCAGGAGGCAATCAGCAATTTGATGAATCGCGAACCGAAACATGAAGGATAAAATTGTTCTTTTTTGCGTAAAACCGCTCTTGGCGTGCCTTCATATTTCTTCTTGTCACAAATCCCAAGTAACTTACAATTATTCTGATGCATATTTGTAACCGATTGAAAACGACTCCATGTTTAAGGCGCCGGACAGCCTTAATGAATATCTCAAAAGTTAACAAAATCTGTGCCCACTTTTTTCTGATTGGGGCAATGTTAATTGGGGCATTTTTCCCTTTTGCGGGGTCAATTTATGCCCAAAATCAACAAAATCAGCCCAATTATCTGCCCAATTTGCCCCAGGAAAAGGTGACTCTGGGGCCAAAAGTATTCACCCTCTGGATTGCTTCGACCCCGGATGAACAGGAAAAAGGATTGATGTTCGTCAAAAATATGCCCGCGGACCGTGGAATGATTTTCGTATTTCCTGACCCTCAAGCCCAAACCTTCTGGATGAAAGACACTCTAATACCATTGGACCTGATTTATATAAGTCAGGATGGAACCATTGTCCGACACTACACAATGGTTCCGGATGGCGGGCAGCAGCTGTATTTCAGCGATGCCCCGGTGCAGGATGCAATTGAAATTAACGCGGGGTGTTTTGCGGCGCTGCATCTGCATGACGGCGATCGGATTAACCTACCCGTTCCGACGAGTTCGCCGTAAAATAGAAACCAATGGGAAAATTTTAGAATGAGCGTCATTAAAGTTGAAGATCCGCCAGTCGTGCCCTATAAACCGGAGCCCGCTTCCATTGATAAGACTGATATAAGCTCGAAGAAAAAACATCCATTTAAAACCGTTCGCAGTTGGGTAATCACTTTTGTTCTCCTGGGGCTCCTGGCAGCCCTGTTTGCATCCATTCTGGCCATGCTTACTCCGTCGTGGTATCGACCGCCGGCGGACTCTAACGCCGACGAAGTAACCAGCCAGGCGGATATCGCACAGGCGCTGATACTGGACCTGCACAACATGCTCAGCGATCCAAAAATCACGAAGCCGATTGTCTGGACGATTACCCAGCCGCAAATTGACAGTCTATTGGCGACCTGGGTGGGCGACGGCTCGGATAAAGACGAATCCGATCCCGATGCGCATCATGGAATTGTCATCAGCAGTCCTTATGTGCGTTTCACCGATGGCGCGGTCACCTTTGCCTTACGTGTGGAAAATCTTCCGGGCAAAGGGGTGGTCAGCCTCACCATCAGCGTACATACCATTCCATCAACCGACCCGAATGGACCGGCCATGGGCCAGGTTCAAATTGAATCATTGGATTTAGGCATGTTGCCGTTGCCCAGCTCCATACTTCTCGCGGCAATCAAGTCCAAGGCGCCTGAATTGACCGGACCTGTGGAGCGTGTGGTGGCCTGGTATGCGGGTTCACAAGCCGCCGGCAATATTGGTCCGCAAATCGTTCAAGACATCCAGAACGTCCTGAATGGAAAACCATTTCCAATGCAACTCAGGATGGGGTCACGCACGCTGACGATAGAACGCCTGGAATTTCATGATTCCAGTGTGGACGCCGGCGGGCAGGAGCAACCGGCCTCGATGACCATGGAATTTACACCTTCGTCGCAGGAACCAACCCTCTGGTCGCAAGAGGCTTCAACCAGGTAATGAATCGCGACGACATCCGTACATTTCTCCTGCAAGCGGGACTAACACCACGACATCGCTTCGGCCAGCACTTCATGATCAATCCGGACATTCTGGATCAGATTGTCGAAAGCGCAAAAATAAAGACGGGGGACCTCGTGCTGGAAGTGGGGCCGGGGCCGGGCAATTTAACGGCGCGTCTGGCGGCAAAGGCCTCGGTGGTTTTAGCGGTGGACGTTGATGCGGCACTGATTGTGGCGGCCCGTCAATGGCACCGGCAATTGGGCAACGTTCAGTGGCTGCATGCGGACATACTTTCCGGCAAGCACGCTATAAACCCGGTTGTTATACAGGCGCTTTGCAGGGAGGCGGCGGAGCATCAATCCGATCGATATAAACTCGCCGCCAATCTGCCCTACAACGTCGCCTGCCCGCTTGTCGCGGAACTTTTAATACTGGATTGGCACGTTCATCGCGGCGATAAAAATATTCCCCGTCTGGCCGGCATGGCCTTTACGGTGCAATGGGAAGTAGCGCAAAGAATGGCCGCCGCATCCGGCTCGCGCGATTACGGCGCTTTGGGAATACTCATCCAGCTTCTGGCCGATGTGACAATCGCGCGATCAATAAGTCCGGGAAATTTCTGGCCGCCACCAAAGGTACGTTCGGCTCTGGTTGAAATTAAACCGGTGGAAGAAAAAATGCGCCGCATCACTGATTTGCCGCGGCTGCAGAAATTGCTCATTGGTTTATTTTCCCATCGCCGGCAGAATCTGGCCAATGCGATCCGGCATGGATTAAAACCATCTGACCAGCGCGAATTGGAGATGAAAATTTCGGCGGCTGGATTCAACTTGAAGCTGCGTCCGGAAGCTTTAAAACCTGAGCAACTCGCGGCGCTTTCACAACTCATATAAAATGGCTAATCCATGACCACAGAATTCATCGCACTTAACGGTCAAATTATTCCATACGAGCACGCCCGCATTGCGCCGTTCGATGCCGGCTTTTTGCACGGCGTCGGGCTTTTCGAAACCATGCGGGGAGTAAACGGACGGATTTTCCGTTTGAGCGACCATCTCAAGCGTTTGACCACCAGCGCCGAAACGCTCGGCCTTCCGACGTTTCTGGATGAAAAAGCAACGGCGGACCTGATCGGCGAATTATTGGAAGCCAACGACCTGCCGCAGGCTCGGGTGCGGTTGACGGTGACACGCGGCGATATGGCCCAGACCGATAACCAGCATCCGGACCCGGAGCGCACGGTAGTGATTTCCGCCGCACCCCTGACCGGTTATCCCGAGGCTTTATATGCCAAAGGCATGACGGTAACAATCAGCGGATGCTTCCAAAACCCATCCAGCCCCGCCTGCGGGCATAAAACCACCAGTTTCTTTGAGCGATTGCTGGCCCTGCGCCAGGCACAGGCGGTCCAGGCGGGTGAAGCCCTTTGGTTTACGGAAAAAAAGATGTTAGCTGAAGGCTGCATCAGCAACGTATTCCTTGTAGACAACGAGGGTGCGCTGGCAACCCCGCCCGTGGCATTGCCCGCTGCGGAGGGTTTCCGGCTGGTATTACCCGGAATTACACGGCAAACGGTGCTGGAACTGGCTGAAAAACAGGGAATAGCCGCCCGGGAGAAGGTTTTGTATATTCAGGATTTGCTAGGCGCCCGCGAAATATTTCTCACCAATGCGATCATGGGTGTAATGCCTGTAACTCGTATCGAACGTCATGCGGTGGCGGATGAAAAACCCGGCGAATGGAGCCAAAAACTCCGCTCACTTTATGAAAGCAAAGTCCAGGAGCCGGCTCATGGCAGCTAAACGTCGCGCCGCACATTCAACAGCACCAGGCGCAAAGCAGGCCAAACGCGGTCGTACCAGCACGAACCTGGCTCGTAAATTGCCCGTTTTGACGGAGGTTTGTGCCTTTCTGGAACAGATCGCTCCTCTGAATCTGGCGGAACAATGGGATAAAGTCGGATTGGTCAGCGCACCAACTGAACCAACGCTAATTGAGCGAATTCTGGTTGCTCTGGATCTGACAACTCAAGTGCGCAATGAAGCGCTTAAATATTCCGTTGATCTGTTGATTTGTTATCATCCGCCGCTGTTTAAACCGTTGGAACATTTGCGTGCAGATGGACACACCCCTGCGGCACTCGCCGTGGAATTGTCCCAGCATGGCGTCTGGATTTACAGCCCGCACACGGCTTTGGACGCGGCTCAAGACGGGACCAATGATGCTCTTGCCGCAGTGCTGAATCTGAAAGTGACCGGCTCCCTGATACCGCGCCAAGCGGCCAAACATGTAAAACTGGTGACCTTTGTGCCGGAAGCGGATGTTGAAAAAGTTGCGACGGCGGTGTTTGACGCAGGCGCCGGCCACATTGGAATCGAGAGCCGTTACAGCCAGTGTAGCTTTCGCACGCCGGGCACAGGTACATTTTTTGGCGACGAGTCGACATCACCGGCGGTAGGCGTTAAAGGACAGCTGGAATTTGTCAGGGAAATTCGCTTTGAAACCGTTGTTCCGGTTTCGTGTCTGGATCAGGTCGTTTTGGCGCTGCGTCAGGCTCATCCCTATGAAGAGCCGGCGTTCGATTTATTGACCATGGAGACATTGCCTCAGGCGCCGGGCCTGGGGCGAATTGCAGAACTCGATAAACCCCTGACGCTCAGAGCGCTTGCGGAAAACTGTAAACGACGGCTGCAGTTGTCCGCTGTACGAACGATTGGAAATTCCGATTCCAGGATCGCCAGGGCGGCGGTTTTGGCCGGAAGTTGCGGGCTATTGCCCCTGGAAAACAGGTCTGGAAAGCCTTTTGATTGTGTGATCACAGGAGAGTTAAAACACCATGATGCATTGAGCTTCGCGGCGGCGGGAATCAGCGCCATCCTGCTGGGCCACGGTGAGAGCGAAAAACCCGTGCTTTCGACGCTAAAAGAAAGACTTGCTCAGCAGTTCCCTGCGACAAACGTACAGGTGAGCCGGGCAGGGGTTTGTCCATTTGAAGTGGTTTAGAGTCTGTTAAACAGGTGTTTTTGACGATATTTGACAATATTTGACGATAGAAGATTTGCACATAAGCGGTTATGATGCATGGCTCGGCTTTGGGGCCGGTGGAATATTTACAAGGAGTCCAGTGTGAAGAGTGTATCGACAAAACGAATCGGAAAAATCTGTCTTTCCATGGCAGCCCTGGCGGCGATTGCCGGCCTGGGAGTATTTGGCATTTCGGCGTCGGCGGATGATCAAACCTCGCCGCCGGCGCCGGCCGCTTCCGTGATGCCCACGACCGCGGCGCCGGATGAACCGTCCATTGCGGAAATCAACGGCCAGAGACTCAGTAGAGATCAGTTCGTCCAGTCGCTGATCCAGCTTAACGGACTTGATCTGTTTAATAAATGGGAACGCCTGACGGTGCTGGAACAGGCCTGCAAGCAGGCGGGAATTCCAACTGGCGATGACATTATTGACGCTCAGTTGAAGACCATGTACGACCAGATGCTCGCGCACAATCCGAACATACCGGAAGATCAGCGCCAGGCGACTTTTGAACAGGCCATTGAAACACAGGTTCACGAGCCGTTTATTGAATTCCGCCTGGATCTTGCCATCAACACATACATGCTGGCACTGGCCAAAGGGCACGTTCCGGACGTGACGCAGGATATGATTCAACAGACTTACAATGCTTATTATGGCCCGCGTGTTGAAGTGCAGGATATTGTGGTTTCCAATCTGGACGACGCGGGGAACGTGCGTCATTTGATTATGGATGAAGGTCAGGACGTAACCCAGGTAGTTCAGAAGTACAGCGTTGATAAACAAAGCGCCGCCAACGGCGGTTACAGAATTATTCCACTGGACAGCACGCTGACACCTCAATGGTTCCGGGACACCGCCAGTGTTCTTCAACCCAAACAACTCTCCGCCGCCATACCGGATAATGGCGTATTTCATTTGTTGTGGCTGGTTAAAAAAATACCCGCATCGGACACACCGCTTTCCGACGTGCAGGACAATTTGAAAAAGCAATTGCAGAACGCCGCGGCGATACAATGGGGACAGAACGAATTAAGCCGTCTGTTGGTTCAGGCGAAGGTTCAGGTTGATGATCCGGCATTGGCCAAACTGTATCAGCCGGTGCAGGAAGAGTATAACGAGGCGGAACAGATGCTCCAGGGAGCACCGGCAACCACACAACCGTCAACACAGCCGTAATCATTCGTTTTGATGCCCACAGCCCGATGCGGAGCCACGGCGGCAACATATAAATCCGTTGGCTATAATGCTGCGCGCTGATTCGGAAATGGGTTTCTGTTGAAAAGCCGAACCACAACTGAGGAAAATGGTCATGGCCGGTGGAAGTGACACGCCATTTAATATAGATGTTTCGCCGCGCATCAAGCGATTGCCGCCCTATTTATTCGCCCGCATCAATTCGCTCAAAGCGGCCAAACGCCGCGCCGGCCATGATGTGATTGATCTGGGAATGGGCAACCCGATTGATCCTTCGCCGGATTTTGTCATCGACAAACTCGCCGAGGCCGCCAGGGACGCCCGCAACCACCGTTATTCGGTCAGCATAGGGCTATACAACCTGCGTCGCGAAATTGCCCTCAAATACAAACGCCGCTATGGCATCGAGCTTGATCCGGAATCCGAAGTGGTGGTTACCATCGGCTCTAAAGAGGGGTTCTCCCACTTGATGCTTGCCCTGCTGGGGGCCGGCGACACGGTAGTGGTCGGCGACCCGGCTTATCCCATTCATGTTTACGCCGTGGCCCTGGCGGGCGCTAACGTGATCAGCGTGCCCTTGGGCAACGATGAAGCGTTCCTTGGGCGCATCGAGCATGTATTAAAAAATCTGTATCCGCGGCCCAAGCTGATGATTCTTAATTATCCACACAATCCGTCGGCGATGACCGTGGATCCGGGGTTTTATGAAAAGGCCGTCGCTTTGGCGCGGCAATATAACGTCCTGATCGTCAGCGACTTTGCATACGGCGAAACGTGTTACGATGATTACCGCGCGCCGTCCTTTTTAGCCACCCCGGGCGCTAAAGAAACCGGCGTCGAATTTTCCACCATGAGTAAACCCTACAACATGGCCGGTTGGCGCGTGGGTTTTTGTTGCGGCAACAGCGAAATGATCCGGGCGCTGGCAACGATCAAGGGATATTACGATTACGGGCATTTTGCCCCGATCCAGATTGCCAGCATTCTCGCACTGCGCAAGGGCGACGATTTTGTGCGCCGGCAAGCCATGATCTATCAAAAACGCCGCGATATTTTAGTCTCGGGTCTGCGGAAAATCGGCTGGGAAGTAGAATCTCCGCGCGCCAGCATGTTCGTCTGGGCCAAAGTTTCCGAAAAACATTTGGCCGGCCAGGGCACGATCGATTTTTCCCTGCGCTTGCTGGATGAAGCCGATGTTGCGGTAGCGCCAGGCCGCGGCTTTGGAGAAAATGGCGAAGGTTTTGTCCGCATCGCCTTGGTGGAAAATGAATTGCGAATTAAGCAGGCGCTGCGTCAGATGGACGCTTATCTGAACGGACGCAAAAAACATCAGCGGCCCAACCGCAAGGCCACCCCACCGCATCCGGATCACATCGATGATCACGACAGGTCCGGTATTATTGGCGGTTAATTCCGGAAAAGTGTAGTTTGGACGGGCAATTTGACTTTGTTGTTACTTCAGGCGATATTTTCAGTATGAAAACCAGCACCGCACATTTGGATAAACACCCAGCCGGAAAGCCCTTTGGGTTCTGGTACTTTTACTTTTTTACCACCAGACATTGGCGGGCTTGAACTTTATTACATGCAGTAAAACGATCTTAAGCCCGCTAAAAAGCGGGCTTAATTTTTTATTGGAGAATCCACATAACATCGAACTTATACAAATTCACATGCGAAACCGTCCGCCGTGCGGAATCGGCGATCGTATTGGCCAGGCAGATTCAAAGACTGCTCTCTGAAATGGGAAACTCGCCGCGGCTTTGGCGCTGGTGATAAACAGGAAACGAATAAACCGAAGGAGGTTATGAATGATTATTGTTATGGAACAGGGCGCATCACAGGCGCAAATCGATCACGTGGTAAGCCTGATACGTGAAATGGGTTTGCGCGAACACATCATCGTCGGGACGGAACGCACGGTTGTGGCTGTTATTGGCGACGACCGAAAAAAAGACAACGACGTTCTGGAAAACGTTCCCGGCGTGGAAAAAGTAATGCCCGTGCTGGCGCCATACAAGATGGCCTCCAGGGAAGTGAAAAAAGAACGCTCGGCAATACCCCTCGGAGGACGCCTGGGTGGTTCAGCCGGCGGCAAGAAAATCGCCATGATTGCCGGGCCATGCTCAGTAGAGGATCGCACCAAACTTCTGGAAGTGGCCCACGCGGTAAAAGAAGCGGGCGCCGTGGGTTTGCGCGGCGGCGCATTTAAGCCGCGCACCAGTCCTTATGCATTTCAGGGACTGGGGGAAAAGGGATTGGAAATTTTGGCTGAAGCCCGCGAGCAGACCGGTTTGGCAGTGGTGACTGAAGTCATGTCGATCGACCAGGTGGAACTGGTGGCCAAATATACCGATGTATTCCAGGTCGGCGCACGCAACATGCAGAATTACAACCTGCTCTGGGCGGTTGGCGAACAGCGTAAACCGGTTCTGCTCAAACGCGGCCTTTCGGCGACGCTGGAGGAATTCCTGCTGGCCGCCGAATACATTATGTCCAAGGGAAATCAAAATGTGATTTTGTGTGAACGCGGCATCCGTACGTTTGAAACCTATAGCCGAAACACACTGCCGCTGGCGATCGTGCCGGAAGTGCATCGCATCAGCCATTTACCGATTATCGTCGATCCATCGCAGGGAACCGGACATGCCCATCTGGTTCCGGATATGTGTAAGGCCGCGGTGGCTTGCGGAGCGGACGGTTTAATTGTTGAATGTCATAGCGATCCTGAACATGCTCTGACGGATGGCGCACAGTCCATCACGCCACAGACGCTTAAAACGTTGATGGCTTCGCTGAAAAAAATCTCCGCCGCCGTGGATCGGGAAATTTAGTTCTTTGCTCCGGGAGTTGGTGTATGCCAACCTTTGGTATGCTGATTTACGGCATCCTGATGGTGCTTGGCGGCTGGTGGTGCAAAGAAATCTTTCAACGGCTTCCGGAGGATGTTGCGAATTTCCGCCAGGCGGACAATCTCACAGAACGTCTGGTGATTATCGGCTTCTGGGTCGTGACATTTTTTGTGTTGCTGTTCGAAATAGCGATGATTTACGGGATTATCAGGGGAATCATCACCGGATTAAAAGCACAGTGATGAAAACACAGACTCGCGAAGCCTCTTGGGAAGCTTTATAATTATAAAAAATGGCTTTGGTGCTCGGTGCTGACAAATTTTGAGGCGCTCATGAATCCAATTGAAAAAAATGATCCCGCACTTTGGAAGGCAATCTGTGATGAACAACAGAGACAGGAATCCACGCTCGAACTCATCGCCAGCGAAAATCATGTCTCGCCGGCGGTGATGGCGGCTGCGGGAACCCCGCTGACCAACAAGTACGCCGAGGGTTATCCGGGCAAACGATATTATGGCGGCTGCCAGTTTGTGGACGTTGTGGAAAACCTTGCCCGTGACCGGGCCAAAGAGCTATTTGGCTGCGATCATGTGAACGTACAGCCGCATTCCGGTTCGCAGGCAAATCAATCGGTATTTCTGGCCGCATTGACGCCGGGCGATCCGATTCTGGGATTGCATCTGGATCATGGCGGCCACCTCACGCACGGCAAATCGGTGAACATATCGGGCAAATGGTTCAAGCCGTTCCACTACACTCTGGATCCCAAAACAGAGCGAATCGACATGGCCCAAGTCCGACGGATCGCTTTGGAATGCAAACCAAAATTAATTATCACGGGCGCCAGCGCTTATCCACGAATTTGGGATTTTGCTGCATTCGCCGAAATCGCCCATGAAGTCGGCGCGGTGCAAATGGCGGACATCGCCCACTTCGCCGGTCTTGTGATCGCGGGCCTGCACCCTTCACCGATACCACACGCTGAATTTGTCACCACGACCACGCACAAAACGCTGCGCGGCCCGCGCTCGGGCATGGTGATGTGCAAAGCGGACTGGGCTAAAAAACTTGATTCCGCCGTATTTCCCGGCCTGCAGGGCGGGCCCCTCATGCACATCATCGCCGCGAAAGCCGCCGCATTCGGCGAAGCGTTAAAACCCGAATTCAAAACATATTGCCGGCAGATTATTAAAAATGCTCAAGCTTTGGCGGAAGAGTTGATGCGCCGCGGTTACCGGCTGGTTTCCGGCGGAACGGATAATCACCTGATGCTCATCGACCTAAGAAGCAAAGACGCCAACCTGACTGGTGCGGCGGTTGAAGGTTGGCTGCAAAGCGCCGACATTATCGTTAACAAAAACATGGTCCCGTTTGATACGCGCAAACCGATGGAAACCTCCGGCATTCGTGTCGGCACGCCCGCCCTGACCACACGCGGACTCAAAGAGCCTGATATGCAAAAAGTGGCGGAGTGGTTTGATCGCGGCGCTTCCAGCAACGGCGATGAAGCATTGCTTGCCCGCATTCGAGGCGAAGTGGCCGAATTCACAAAGCAGTTTCCGCTGCCGCATCTGGAATTTTCAGTTGCCCCGGCTAACGCGGTTCACGAACCGGCGCTTGCGGCAAGATAAAACGCAGCCATCGGCTGTCGGAACTCGCCTCAAATTTTCCCAATTAAAATGCTGGTGTTGTGGCCGCCAAAGCCAAAGCTGTTGCTCATGGCGTATTTGATCTGTTTGGAACGAGCCGTATTGGGAACATAATCCAGATCGCATAATGGATCAGGTTCATCATAATTAATCGTCGGCGGCATAACTCCACGCTGCAAGGCCAGGCAGGCTATGGCCAATTCGATCCCACCGGAGGCTCCCAGACTGTGCCCCAGCGAGCCTTTGGTGGAACTGGTGGGTACTTTTTTAGCGTGAGGACCGAAAACCAGATGCACGGCCTTGGTTTCCGCCAGGTCGCCCAATTCGGTGCTTGTGCCGTGCGCGTTGATGTAATCGATCTGTTCCGGATTTACGCCTGCTTCGCGCAGCGCTTTTTGCATGGCCTTGGCGGCGCCCGCACCGTTCTCATCTGGAGCGGTGATATGGCAGGCATCGCCGGTGGCGCCGCACGCGAGCAGTTCGGCATAAATGTGCGCCCCGCGCGCCTGCGCCATTTCCATTTCCTCCAGAACCATAATGCCGGCGCCTTCGGACATAACGAAGCCGTTGCGGTTCTTTTCAAACGGACGGCTGGCTTTTTCCGGCCGGTCGTTCCAGGTGGACAACGCCCGCAGGGCGCAAAATGCCGCCATTCCAAGCTTAGTCATTGCGGCTTCAGCTCCGCCGGCCAACATCACATCCGCTTCGCCATACTGAATGGTGCGAAAAGCATCGGCAATCGCGTTTCCGGAGGTAGCGCACGCCGTGGCGGTCGCGGAAACCGGGCCGCGCAATCCCCATTGAATTGACAGATTTCCCGCGGCGGCGTTGACCATCAGTTTGGGAACGGTAAATGGTGAAACACGGTCCACGCCGCGCGCCAGCATGCGATCATATTGCGTTTCCATTTCTTCGATGCCGCCGATGCCGGAGCCAACGATTACGCCGGCGCGATCACGATCGATTTTGTCAAAATCGATTCCTGAATTTTTCACGGCATGAATGCCCGCAACCATCCCGTAAACCGAAAATCGGTCGAGGCGTTTGAGTTCCTTTGCGGTCATGGTTTTTTCTGGATTAAAAACTTCCGGCGTAATTTCGCCGCCGATCCGGGAGGGATACTTACTCACATCAAGACGCGACAAAGAGCGAATTCCACACTTGCCATCGATCAGACGGGACCAGAATAGCTCAAGATCGTCGCCAAGCGGCGTTACGACGCCAAGGCCTGTGATTGCAACTCTTCGCTTGGTCATTCCGGTAAGAGAGCTCCAAAAGCCAACCACCGCCCAAAACCGCTGGCATGGCGGCGGACTTTACCGCGTAGTCACGGCGAACGGGGATTACTGTTGCGACTTCTGCTTGGCCGCGATCACTTTGATGTAATCAATGGCTTGGCCGACAGTCTGAATTTTCTCCGCCTCTTCGTCGGGAATGGACATTTCAAACTCGTCCTCAAATTCCATGACCAGCTCAACCGTGTCGAGGCTGTCGGCATTGAGGTCATTGACGAAGCTGGTGTCGCGGGTGATTTCCGCCTTATCCACGCCCATTTGTTCGGCAACGATATCAATGACTTTTTGTTCAATTTCGTCGTTTTCAGCCATACCAGCAGGCCTCCAAAAAAATTCACAACTTCGTCAGGACTAACATCACCCGTATCTTCATCGAGGCAGATAGCCTAGCGTAGGACGGGCAAATTCGCAACGTTGCGTCTAACGTCTCCAGAGCCAGCCGCTCCTCCAGAAGGAACGGCCTCACATGCTCATTCCCCCGTCCACCGCGAATACCTGCCCGGTAATATACCCGGCGGCATCGCTGGCAAGGAAGCCGACCACCGAGGCCACTTCTGCCGGCGTTCCAAAGCGACGCAGGGGAATGATTTCCAGTACCTTATCCTTAATTTGCGGGGGCAGAACCTCGGTCATGTCCGTGGTGGTAAAACCCGGCGCCACGCAATTGGCCGTAACCTGTTTACCCGCCAGTTCCCGGGCTATGGATTTGGTCATCCCGATCAACCCCGCCTTGGACGCCGAGTAATTGACCTGACCGGCATTGCCAATAATACCCGAAACTGAGGTGATATTAATCATTCGTCCCCATCGCGCACGGATCATGGAACGAGCCGCTGCGCGGCATGCAACAAATGCGGCACGCAGATTAACGTTGATTACGTCATCGAAGTCCTTGTCTTCCATGCGCATAAATAATCCGTCACGCGTGATTCCCGCGTTATTAACCAGCACGTCCAGCCGTCCATGCTTTTCGATAATTTTTTCAATGGACTCCGTCAGGGCCGCGGCATCGGAAATGTCGCCTACCGCCGATTCAATGAATTGCCCCTGTGAAGTTAGTTCTTCGACCAGTTTTTGTAATTTAGCGGCATCGCGCGCCGCGGCCACGACGTGATGTCCGGAGGCCGCGAGATTGCGAACAATGGCCTCGCCGATGCCGCGCGATCCTCCGGTGACGTATGCGACTCGTCTGGCTTGTGTTGTCGACATAAATATTGCTCCAGTTTCTTAGAGCTTATAAGCCCTTAATACCCTCAGGCATTGACAGCCGCAACTTCGGAAATATTTTTGACTCCGGCGCGGCGATCAATTTTCTTAAGCATGCCGGTCAGTGCACGCCCCGGCCCAGGCTCCAAAAATGATTCCACATTCTGCTCTTTAAGATATTCCATGCTCTGTTGCCAGCGCACCGGGGCGATAATCTGCTGAACCAGAAGTCGCCGGATACTCTCAACGTTCTCATGCGGTCGTGCCGTGACATTACTGATCACCGGCATTTTCGGCGGCGCCAGGGCCACGCCGGAAAGCACTTTTTCCATCTGTTCCGCGGCGGATTTCATGTATGGCGAATGGAAAGCCCCCGCAACATTTAAAGGCACACTGCGCAATCCTCGCTGGGTCGCGATCTGAGCCGCTTTTTGGCATGCCGCAATGGCTCCGGAAAGTACGATCTGTCCTGGAGTATTGAAATTCGCAGCGACAATGACGCCGGCATCGGACGCTTCACGGCATATCTGCTCGGCTGCGGCCTCATCGGCTCCAACCAGAGCCAGCATGGTGCTGGGTTCTTTAAGCGCTGCGGCCTGCATCAGTTCTCCGCGGGCTCTTACCAGCTTAACCGCATCGAAAAAGCTCAATACGCCCGCCAGATACAGTGCGGTATATTCACCCAACGAAAGCCCGGCCGCGAAATCAAACGATTCGGGAAATTTCCCCTGTGATTTAAGCGTTTGGCAGATTGCCGCCGTGGTAACAAAAATTCCCACCTGCGCGTTGTCGGTGGCCTGAAGTTTTTCGTCCGGCCCCTCAAAACAGATCTGTGAAATGGAAAACCCCAGAATTTTATCAGCGTCATCGTATACCTGGCGAGCTTCGGGATAAGTTTGGTAAAAATCTTTTCCCATCCCCACAGTCTGGGCGCCTTGTCCTGGGCATAATATCGCGTTTTTCATCTTCACTTATCCGGATGCCTTAAGCCACTGATAAAACAAGAATCCCGCCGTCGTCTAAAGTTTAATAGTCGCTGAGGCCCATGTCAGGCCGGCCCCGAAGACCACCATGATAACCCAATCTCCCGGGCCACACCGACCGGCGCGAATCGCCTCGTCAAGGGCGATGGGAACCGAAGCTGCAGAAGTATTGCCGTAGCGATTGATGTTGATAAAAACTTTGTCGTTGGGAAAACCAAGCTTCTCCGTGGCGCTGTCGATGATGCGCTTATTAACCTGATGCGGCACCACCAGGCGAACCTGGTCGGGTGTGAGGTTGCATGCCTGCATGGCGCGTTCGAGACTCGTGGTCATCCGGTGAACGGCGAATTTATATACCTCGCGGCCGTTCATCTTCAGATAATGCATGCGGTTTTGGACGGATTCAACGGTCGATGGCTGGCGTGATCCGCCGCCGGGAATGTACAGCAGCGGACCGCCGGCGCCGTCGGCGCCGAGTTCAAAAGCCTGAATGCCCCTTGTTGGATCTTTTACGGCGGAAAGCACCATGGCTCCCGCGCCATCGCCGAAGAGAATACACGTGCTGCGATCGGTGAAATCCACCACGCGCGACAGCGTTTCCGCCCCAACCACCAGGATGTTTTTAAAAGCACCGGACTTGATGAATTGGGTCGCGGTAACTATGGAGTAGACAAAACCGGAACAGGCCGCGCCCAGATCAAAGGCACCAATGGTGCGTTTGATGCCTAGTTTTTCCTGCAAAATACAGGCAGTGGATGGCGTAGGCATGTCAGACGTCAGCGTGGCGACGATGATCAGGTCGACCTGGTCGGGGCTGATTTTCGCCGCCTCCAGGGCACGGCGCGAAGCTTCCAGCGCCATTGTGGACGTGGTTTCAGCTTCGCCGGCGATGCGTCGTTCGCTGATGCCGGTGCGCTGGACGATCCACTCATTGTCGGTGTCCACCAGTTTTTCAAGATCGGCATTGGTCAGCCGCCGCTCAGGGAGGAAACTCCCCGTACCGGCTACAAGAGCGCCAAGATCAGGCATAGATGGAAAAACTCCTTAGGGGCTTTCTGGGCCTCATTTCCTCATCCACCTCGGAGAATCAGAAAGTTACCATAGGAATTGCGCTTACGCCACTCGATTGGACTCTCTCTCAGGCAGGACCTAACCGCGAGGCAATGCGCTCATTGATGTTCAGCTTGCTTGTTTCCTTGACGGATCTCACGGCGTTGCGAATAGCCTTGGCCCCGCTGGAACCATGTACCTTAAGGAATAAGCCCGAAACACCTAAAAGCAGCGCCCCGCCGTACTCTTCATGGTCATAGCGATCCTGGATTTTCTTCAGGACCGGGCCGACTTTGGCGAGCAATGCCGGTTCCAAAGACGCCGTATCTGATTTAAATGTTTTCAAAAGCGATCCGGTTAACCCTTCAACGATTTTCAAAGTGACGTTACCCGTAAATCCATCGGTGATGACAACATCACAGACATTATTAAACAAATCGCGCCCTTCCACGTATCCAACGAAATGAAGCGCCTTATCTTTTTCCATCAGTTGCCGGGTTTCCTTAACCAGTGGAGTCCCTTTTTCTTCCTCGGTTCCAATATTTAACAGCCCTATACGGGGGTTCTTTACGCGCCAAATCGCTTCGGAATAAATCGATGCCAGAATGGCATATTGATACAAGTGAACGGGTTTGGGCTGAATGTTGGCGCCGGCGTCACAGAGCATGAAAAAACCTTCCGACGTCGGGATCGTTACCGCAATTCCCGGACGCTCCACTCCGGGCAACGGTTTGAGCATCAGAACCCCTGCGGCCACCAGCGCGCCGGTATTGCCGGCGGAAATAATGGCGTCCGCAGAGCCCGCGGCGGCAAGTTTGACCATGCGTACTATGGAACTGTCGCGTTTCTGCCGAACTGCCTCGACCGGCGATTCATCCATACCGATGACTTGTGCGGCTGGTTCAATCCGCACCTGGGAATGACCGTTAATAACCGATCCTATGCGTGAACGGATCGCTTCTTCCTGGCCGACAAGAATCAACTCATCGCCATTCTGGAGATATTCCAATGATTCCACAGCGCCCTGAAGGATTTTGTCCGGCGCCTGGTCTCCCCCCATGGCGTCAATTGCAATCCGCATCGCCGCTCATGCCTTTTTTAGATAATTCTGAAAACCTCTTTAACCAATTGCCCCTCGTTCGGGCCCCACTTATTCTCCGCGATGCCCGCGGAGTTACTCTTTCTCTTCGTTAACCACCAGGGATAAGCCCTTATTTACATAACCGCAATTGCTGCACATGCGGTGGGGTAGACGGCTCTGGCCGCAGTTGGGGCAGCGTGTATATTCAGCGCCGCGCAAAGCGTGATGCGCCCGGCGCATGCCCTTCTTGGATTTGCTGGTTTTTGCAAATGGTAACATGCATTCTCCTTAAAGCCGCTCGCACTGGGGAACAAAAACCAGGCGATAAACCTTCTATAACCTTGAATGCCCGGATTTTGCAAAAAAATAGGCCCAAAATCACGGACCAAGTGGACTGCTCATGTTAAAGAACAGGCTCGCGATTGTCAATAAAACGCTCTTGTGAATGATATCAGCGGCTCGGCTGCTTAACGACTGTTGCTGTTGCTGCCGCTGTTGCCGCCGGCCATGGCCATGCGCATCGCAGTTCTTGCTGCCGACATTTGAGGATTGCCGCGAAGTAAATTATTGGCCACGCCCTGGGCTGCTCGCGCTGCGCTTGGAGTACCGCGCGGACCACGGGGACCGCCACGGCCGCCTGGACCGCCACGGCCACCAGGCCCTCCGCCGCCGCCATTGAAACGCGATTGCATCTGAGCAATGATCGCTTTTTGTTGAGCGGGCGTTGCCTGTGCGAAAGCGATGGAAAATGCCTGCATCCGTGCCATAAACTGTTCGCGCATCTGTTCTCGTTGTGCATCGCTCATCTGCTGCCAATTGACGTTTCCCGGTGGGCGAAACATCGATGCCATGGAAGGCGGCGAGCCATGCCAGCTTTGAAGAAGTTGTACAGCTTGTGGTGACAACGGGTCATCACCAAACCCAAATCCTCTTTGATTGTGTCGAGGAAAAAACAAAAACGCGTAAAGCAATGCCGCTAGAACAACTAGAACCGCCAAAGCAACAAGTGACTTGTGGTCTTGGATATACTTCCAGGTACTATTGAGTTTTTGTTTGATATTTATTTTCATAACCGCTCCATCGAACTTCAATTTACGGGTGGGTCGTGCTAACCGTTCCCCACTGCTGGCGTTGGCCGGCGTTGGCTGAAATATCGAGCACCGTTCCCACATGCCCATCGGCAAATAACACATTTTCCGAAGTGGTTAATTCAGTTCCGCTCGGCGCTCCGTTAAGGCTCATTACATGAAACCGGGTCATGTCAGCCAAGAGCCAAGTGCCGGTTGATTGCAGAAAAGGATAAAGATAAGTATAGGGTTGAGTTGCACTACTCGGTCCCATATTAGGTATCTTGTAATCCTGGATCGGCAAACCGGAAAGCAGCATGTTGTACTGATAGCTCGTTCCCTCGCCTGCAAAGTAGGATGAAAATGTTTGCGCAGAACCTGAAGGTAATGCAACAACCACGTTGTTTGTATCCGCTGGGCAATCCCATACCTTGGGATCGGTTTGATCAGCAGCCGCGGGAGGAATATATGCTGGTTCCCCATTCGGAAGAGTAGCTGACTGAAGAAATGAAAGCAGCGAATTTGGCGGCGGAACATCCGCAATGACTGTTTGTATGGGCAAACCCGGATAAATACTAAGATTAGAACCGGGGTTATTAGGATCAGGTACCAGCGTAGGCACTGTCAAATTCACCGTCGGAACCTGCGGGCAAATCGGCAAAACGTTATTATCTTGACTCAGATAAACCTGAAACGTCTGGCCGATGCTGTGCAAATTGGCCGCACAAGCCGTTCGTAAAGCGGCATCACGGGCGCCGGCCAAAGAAGGCAATAACAACCCAATCAATATGGCAATAATGCTGATGACCACCAGCAATTCGACAAGCGTAAAACCGCGTTGTGACGAAAGTTTCTTTTTCATGACCATCAATTCTTTCTCATTCAAGTTTGCCTGATAGGGAGATATTCTTTGACCCGATCGGCGGGTCATCTTCCCCCGGTATTTCTACGCATAATCTGCATAAATGTTACCAAATACAGACTCTGCCTTAGAAATGCTCCGTAATTAATATATCACAAGAACGTATATTTTCCGTATTTATTTCGCGCCCGTTTGGGCCGATAACAAGAGAATTGGTTACATAGCCCAGGCATTGGCCGGAGACTATACATAAAATTAACGAATTGTTACTTCCCTGCCTTTTTGAGCCGCTCGATAGATACCGTCAACGATTTTTTGCACCGCCAGGCCTGATTCACCGGGAGCTTCCAGGGGTTTCTCATATAGGCACGCGTCAACAAAATTTCGCAGTTTGGCCGCAAAGAGTTCGTCAAAACTGCCCGATGGCAAATACGCAGGCGTCGAATTGACCATCGTGCCTGCCTGATCGGTGAAAATCGCCGGTGGATCCCAACTGCATCCGCCTTTATCCCCGGCCAAAGTGAAATTCCATATGTCGCGCTCGATATGAGCTGCGAAAGATGCTTCAATGTGCATAATCGCTCCATCGGCGAAGCGTATTTGCCCGGTCGCTAAATCCTCGACGTTATATGTTTTGTAATCCCAATTCGGCCACATGCAGGCTGTCTTACCGGGATGATTTCCCAGATAGGTCCAGGTATTGCCGGAAGCCGCGACAGGCTGCGGCGAACCCATCAGGTAATGCGCCATTTCAATGACGTGTACGCCGATGTCGATCATCGGGCCGCCGCCTTGAAGTTCCTTTTGGCCGAACACCCCCCAGTTGGGAATGCCGCGTCGCCGCAGCGCCTGGCACCGAACAAAGAGAATTTTGCCAAACGCCCCTTCGTCACGCGCCCGGCGAAGCATCTGCGTAGCCGGATGAAACCGATATTGAAAGCCAACCATGAGTTTGCGACGGGCTTTATGCGCCGCATTGATCATGGCCTGGCACTCCCGCGGATTCATGGCCATGGGCTTTTCTGTAATCACGTGTGCCCCGGCGCGTAGCGCGGCAACGGTCATGGGAGCATGGAGCCTGTTAGGCGTGCAGATACTGACCGCATCAGGCTTAACTTCGCGCAGCATCCTGCGGTAGTCCGTGTATAAACCGGCGATGTTGTATTTATTTTTTATTGCTTCCAACCGATCGGGGCTGGAATCCACGCCGGCGATAATGTGCACGTCCGGCATCGCCTGCAAGGCGCGAATTTGCGTTTCGCTGATGCCTCCCAGACCGACAATAGCCAACCGTAGTTTTTCCCCGTGATGTTCAATTTTTCGTTCCAGCGCCAGTGATTGCGTGGAAACCCCGCTATTGGCCATAAATAATCTCGTAAATTCTTTGCGCCGCGGCCCCGCATTATATTGTTAAAGGCTTTTAATCATTCCGATGGATCGGAGAGTAATAAGCATCTCCCCAGACGCTCTCGCCATTATGGGCGCCGGGAAACAGTTCCCCAATCTGCACCACCTTGTGCCTGAAGGCGCTGGCCTCCGGCGAAGAACGTTTCGCGAAACCCTGTACTGAAACAACAGTAACCAGGTTTCCCAGGCCACGTTCAATTGTCACGTCAACGCCATGCTCGGCCAAAAAAGCCGCGGCGTTTTGAGCATATCTCTCCTGCGTGGTCAGTATCACCAGATAAACCAGATTGGGTGAACGGGGAACATCAATTGCCGGTACTACCTGGCCTGGAGCAGCCGGTGAAACAACCGATGGATTATTGTTTGCCGCCGAAGGAGCCGGGACAGACGGCAGTTGCGGCTGATTGGAGGCCGCCGGCATAGGTTCAAACGCCGGATTGATATCGCCCGCCGGCGCTCCAACAGGCTGTTGAACATTTGAAGAAGATCCGCCGGGAATTCGCCCGATGATCCAAAATGCTAAAAAGACGATGAAAATCACACCGATCACGCCGGCTATCAAAAAGAGCGGATTCAGCCTCGCCGTAATCTGATCCAAAAGAACCGGTTCCTGACTTGCTGATTTAGCTGCGGCAAACGCCGATGGTGCGGGTTTAACGGCCGCCGCTTCTATCGGCGGCTTAGAATGCGATGCAGCCAGCGGATGTTTAACAACCGCCGGCTCTGTGGGCGGCTTGGGACGCGATATGGATGGCGGAGATTTAGCGGCCGCCGGCTCCGCTGGCGGTGTTAAACGTGCTTCGGATGAAGTTGGACGACTTGGCTCCGCCGGCGGTGCAATCTTTTTGGCACCCATAGTTTGGGTCGACAATGTCGCCCAAAATTGTCCAACTCGTTTCATGGTTCCCGTAAGTCCCTTCGTTGACTGCAGCGATTGTTGCGCCGCCGGGGTCTCCCGAGACGCCGGAGAAGCGATAGTGGTTGGCGGAGGCGCATCGGCCGGAGGTTTGACCGGTTTGTAGTTGGATTTTTTGAGCAGTTCGTAAAGGGGGGCGACATCCCTTTTTCTTTTTGTCGCCATGCGTAACCCCTGGACCGCCGTGGGAACTGATGAACCTGAAGATTCTCTTGTCTTAATCATCGGTCACAATACCTAATTTAGCTTACTATTCGCAAGGAAACAACCCGATTGAGCGGGACCTATTCACTTTCTGATTCCATCGCCGCCTCGCAACGGGTGAACAACCCGCCTCCGCAAGTTACAATGCCGGGCCTTATTTAGAAGTCAAACTCCTGATGGAGCATGCATGGCGCAAAAGCGCAACATTCTGGTTACATCGGCCCTGCCTTATGCCAACGGCGCCATACACATTGGGCATCTGGTGGAATATATCCAAACCGATATATGGGTTCGGTTCCAGCGCCTGCGGGGACATCGGGTTGTTTATCTCTGCGGCGATGACGCCCACGGCACGCCGGTGATGCTCCGGGCGCGCAGTGAAGGCCTGGAGCCGGAACAATTCATCGCCCGGATGAACCAGGAACATCGCGCCGATTTCGCCCGCTTTGGCGTCGAGTTCGACGATTATTATTCCACACACTCGCCGGAAAACCGGGAGCTTTCTTACCGATTCTATGAGCGGCTTAATAAAGGTGGATATATCACCACGCGCGATGTTGAACAGTTCTACGATCCGGTGGAGAAGATTTTCCTTCCCGATCGGTTTATTCGCGGCACATGTCCAAACTGTAAATCGCCCGACCAGTACGGCGACTCATGTGAGGTCTGCGGCAAACATTACTCCCCCACCGAATTGATCGAGCCGCGCAGCGTTGTAAGCGGCGCAAAACCGGAACGGCGCTCCAGTCTGCATTTTTTCCTTCGTCTTGAAAGTTTTCGCACTCATCTTCTTGAACTGCTCGATAGAGGACTGACCGACCAGACTACGGCCAACAAGCTCCGGGAATGGTTCACCGACGAACTCAAGGACTGGGACATCTCGCGCGATGCGCCCTTTTTCGGCTTTCCCATCCCCGATCAGCCGGGAAAATTCTTTTACAACTGGCTCGACGCTCCAATCGGCTATCTCGCGGCGCTGGCCCACCTCCTGGGAACCGGCGCCCAGGGCGCCGAGGATTTCTGGCAAATGCCGGATTTGGAAATCAATCATTTTATCGGCAAGGACATTATCTATTTTCACGCTTTGTTCTGGCCCGCGATGCTCAGCGGCGCGGGCCTACGCCCCCCTTCGCATCTTTTTGTTCACGGTTTTCTCACCGTCAATGGCGAAAAAATGTCCAAAAGCCGCGGGACGTTTCTGAATGCCGCCGATTTTGCGCGGCATCTGGATCCGCTCTGGCTCCGTTATTATTACGCCACGCGTCTGACCGGATCGCCTGCCGACCTGGATCTGAATTTTGAAGACTTTGCCGCGCGCATCAACAGCGAACTCGTGGGCAAACTGGCCAACCTCATCAGCAGGGCCGCTCCGATGCTCTCCAGGCAGCTTGATGGACAGACCGGCATTGCGACCGTAGACGCCTTGGGCGTGCTTAATGAAATCCGCGCCGCTGAAAAATCCATCGTTGAAGCTTATGAACATAGAAACTTCGCCGCCGCCACAAGGCAGATTTGTGCCCTGGCGGATAAGGCGAATAAATTTGTCGAAGATCAGGCGCCGTGGTCGTTGATCAAGGACGATCCGGAGGCCGCTCGCGGCGTACTGACCGCGGCGCTGGATTGCGGCCGGATGCTGGCCATTTATCTTAAACCGATTGTGCCCGCACTTGTGGAAAAAATCGAAAAGTGCCTCAATCTTGGGCCGTTGTCCTGGAATGATATTCAATCGTCCATGCCGGCGCATCGTATTAATCCTTTTGAACACCTGGTTTCACGTGTTCAGGAAAAGGAGGTTCAACAAATGTTGGATGAAAATAAAAAAGAGCCGGCCTCGCAGGCGTCTGCGGCCATCCCGGCGTTGGGCACAGCGCCCGATGCGGAGCCCCTGGCCCCGGTTTGCACTTTTGAGCAGTTCACCGCCGTGGACCTGCGCGTGGCCAGGGTCGTTAAGGCGGAAGTCGTGGAGCAAAGCGACAAACTCATCCGCCTGGAACTCGATGCCGGAGCGCTGGGCAAACGCACGGTTCTTGCGGGCATCAAAAACGCCTATACCCCGGAAGAACTTCAGGGCCGCCTGGTGATTTTCTGCGCCAACCTCGCGCCGCGCAAAATGAAATTCGGCGTTAGCGAAGGAATGATTCTTGCCGCCGGCCCCGGTGGCAAGGAAATATTTATTCTGGACATCGACCAGCGCGCCAAACCGGGCGAGAGGGTGCACTAGGGCTTCCTCGCCGCCAGCCTATAATTTGAAAGTCATCAGACAGAACCTAAGGAAATGGAGTTCATTTGTGGCCTTACAGTGCGTAGTCCTGGGGATGGAATTAATCCAGCAGGATTGGATTGATGCGATAAAACAAGCCCAAAACGCCGGTGTCATCAACGTCGTCGCCGTCGGCCAGCGGAACATCTCCGCGGCGCGCGAACTCGGCGAAGTTTTTGAAGCGCCTTTTTATTCCGATTTGCGCCGCATGATGCTGGAAACGACGCCGCAGATTTTAATCATGGATCGGCCCCGTGAAATGCCCCTGGATTTTATAGAAGCCTGTGTGCATCAGGGTATTGGAATTTTCAGTCTCGGTCCGCCGGTACAGTCTCTCTCCGATGCGCACAAACTCAATATGCTCATCGAGCCGCGCACCCACATGCTTTATATCTGGCCGCGCATGAGCCGCAGTTGGGCTTTCTTGCAGGCCTCCCAGACCGAGTCTTATTTGCACGGCCCGCATTTCATCAGCGGCTTATGGGCGGGCTTAAATCACGCCATGGCTAAAAGCTGGGACATTCGTGAGGGTTCCATTGGATCCCTGCCCGTCCTGGCCTGGGATGCGTTTCGCACCATCGTCGAACTTGCCGGCATACCGGCGCTAATGTATGCATCCATTGATGGAACCGGCGGAGAAGAAGACCGTTTCATCCACGCCGGCGGCACGGCCGCTGTGGTGATGCGCTTTGCAGGAACCGGAACGGCGTCGCTGACCATTACGGATAAAGACCTTCCTTTTCGCCGGGAATTGCTTTTGTTCAATCGCGAAGGCCGGCTCAAGCTTGCTGAGAATTCTTACAACTTCCTCAGCAGCGACGGCAAAATTCAGGAACAGGACATTCAAACGTCCGCACCCGCCTGGAAAAATGCCCTGACGGAACTGGAGGAATTCTGCCGGCAATTCACCGCTTCAACTTCTCCACATCGCGGTTGGCCCCACCTGCTTACCCAAACCGCCGCCATGATGACCGCGATGATCGTTTCACATCGCACGGGAACCGCCGAATCGCCGCAGCACTTCCTCGGCCTGACACGCTGAATTTATTACTGCGCTGGAACGCATCCGGGGATACAATCAGTCCCGATATATCGTTTAATTCGGAGCATCTCATGCCGGTAATTCTGGCTCTGGATCAGGGAACAACCAGTTCACGCGCGATTCTCTTCGATCGCACAGGACGCTCTATTGCCGCGGCCCAGAAAGAACTTCGTCAGATCTATCCTCAAACCGGCTGGGTGGAGCACGATCCTGAAGAAATCTGGCTTTCTCAACTCTCCGTGGCGCAGGAAGTACTTGCCAAAGCCGGCCTGCGCGGAGCCGATGTTGCCGCTCTGGGGATTACCAATCAGCGGGAAACCACCATCCTCTGGGATAAAAAATCCGGCAAGCCGCTTTCGCATGCAATTGTCTGGCAGGACCGGCGTACGGCGAATTGGTGCGATAAACTCAAGCGCGCCGGCCATTCCGGTCTGGTGTCAAAAAAAACCGGCCTGGTCATCGATGCCTATTTTTCCGCCGGAAAAATCGCCTGGCTGCTCTCAAACCTTCCTGACGCGCGGCGTCGTGCCCAAAACGGCGAACTGGCTTTCGGAACAGTCGATAGCTGGCTGTTATTCAAACTCACCGGCGGCGCTATTCATGCCACCGATCCTTCCAATGCATCGCGCACCATGTTCTACAACATTCACACGAAACGCTGGGACAAACAGCTTTTGGAACTTTTTGATGTTCCGCATGAAATCCTGCCTGAGGTCAAATCTTCCAGTGGCCAATGGGGAAAAACTCTCGCCGAACATTTCGGCGGTGCGATCCAAATTGCCGGCGTCGCCGGAGATCAGCAGGCCGCCCTTTTCGGCCAGACCTGCTTTGATCGTGGCCTGGCGAAAAACACTTACGGCACAGGTTGTTTTATGCTCATGAATCTCGGAAAAACCGCTAAACCGTCGCATCACAAATTGCTGACTACAGTAGCCTGGGAATTTGACCGGAAAGTTCAATATGCCATGGAAGGAAGTGTCTTCATCGGCGGCGCGGTCGTGCAATGGCTGCGAGACGGGTTGGGAATTATTTCCAGCGCCGCCGAAATTGAAGCACTGGCGTCAAGCGTACCTGATTCCGGCGATGTTTATCTGGTTCCTGCATTCGCCGGCCTTGGCGCGCCGCACTGGGACCAGTACGCACGCGGAACCATTACCGGTATCACGCGCGGAACGACGCGTGCCCACCTGGCGCGTGCGGCGCTGGAGAGTATCGCCTTTCAGGTTGCCGACATCATGGACGTAATGCAAAAGGATTCCGGAATTGCCATCAAAGAATTGCGCGTGGATGGCGGCGCGGCAGCCAACAATCTTCTGCTGCAATTCCAGGCCGATTTACTTCGCGTGCCGGTTGTCCGCCCGTGCGTGATCGAAACGACTGCGCTGGGTGCGGCCTATCTTGCGGGTCTGGCCGTTGGTTTCTGGAAGGATCAGCAGGACGTGAAATCCAATTGGGCGATTGACCGCGTTTTTGAACCACGGATGAGCGAGAATGAAGCACGGCGGCGCCGTCGCCGTTGGAACGAGGCGCTCCGCCGGGCCCGCGATTGGGATAGGAAAGATTAATTATTGTTCTACAACAAGCATGTTTCAACTGCTTCAGTTATCCAGCCCAATATACTACAATGTCATTCCTTGGCTCTGCAGGGGAACCCTGCTTTAAGGGCTTAAATCAGGAGCTTTTCATGATTTCTCGTCGGAAAACGCGGCAAGTGAAGGTCGGCGATGTGTTCATCGGCGGCGACGCACCCGTGGCCGTTCAATCCATGACCAGCGGCTATACCCACGATATTGACAATTGCGTACGTGAAATCAACAAACTTGCCGCCGCCGGCGCGGACATTGTGCGCGTCGCGGTGCCGGAAAAAAAAGATACTGAAGCCCTCAAAGAAATCATGAAACAGGTCACAGTGCCGATTGTCGCGGACGTGCACTTCCATTTTCAGCGGGCGCTGGAAGCCATTGCCGCGGGCGTGAATAAAATTCGCCTCAATCCCGGCAATATCAACGACCGCCAACAGGTCGAGCAGGTGATCGACGCTTGCAAGGAACGCAGCCTGCCGATTCGCGTCGGCGTTAACGAAGGCTCCATCGTCGAACGCAAAGATAAACAAAAACGCATGCGCGAACTTGGCGCGGTTTTCAGCGATAACCACCACGGCCATCTGCTGGCCATCATGATTACCAAACTGGAAGAATATCTCGACATTTTCTACGCCCGAAATTTTTATGATATCGTCATTTCGGCCAAGTCTATCGAGCCGATGCTCGTCATCGACGCGTACACTGAAATATCCAAACGGTTCGATCATCCGCTGCACCTCGGCGTCACGCACGCCGGACCGAAGGAAACCGGGACCATCCGCAGCGTCGTGCCGTTAGGAACGTTGCTGGCCAACGGCATCGGCGACACGATCCGCATCAGCTACGCCAACGACCCGATTTATGAAGTCCAGGATGGTCTAGAACTACTGTATGTACTCGGCCTGCGCACCCGCAAAGGCGCTGAATTAATCGCCTGCCCCACATGCGGGCGCATTCAGGTGGATCTGTTTACACTCGTGCAGCATGTTAATCGCAAGCTTAAGGAAGAAATTACCCTGCCGATCAAAGTCGCCGTGATGGGTTGCGTGGTCAACGGTCCCGGCGAATGCGAAGGCGCCGACGTGGCGATCTTCGCCGGCGACAAGCGCGGCATCATCTATGTACAGGGTGAAAAAGTCGCCAACGTGCCGGAGACTGAGATTTTGGACACCCTGCTAAAACACTGCAAGGAATTCCAGGATAAAGTACTCGCGGGCAAGGCCAAACTTGGCCAAAAAGTCGTGGACATCATTCCGCCCGATCCGATCGGTGAATTAGGATCAGGTTATGCGAAAATCGCCGCGGAAAAGTCCCCCAGAGAAGGCCTTGAATTGCCGGTGTTAAACAAATCTGTCTAAAACAATTTTCTAATCATAACGAATAGAGCTTCTGAGCATGTTCGACCAGCTTGCAGATAAGTTTTCAACTCTGATCCGCAATCTCTCCGGTCACGGACGCATCACGGAACAGAACGTCCGCGACGCGATGGAGCAGGTTCGCACCGCCCTATTGGAAGCGGATGTGCATTATGACGTGGTAAAAGACTTCACCGACCGCGTACTTCAAAAAGCCATCGGCACACAGGTGCTTTCTTCGCTGCAACCCGGCGAACAAATGGTCAAAATTGTTTTCGATGAACTTGTCGCGCTGATGGGTCCGGTGGACACGCGAATTTATTTTGTCGAACCGCCCCCCACCATCATTATGATGTGCGGTTTGCAGGGTTCAGGCAAAACCACCACTTGCGCCAAACTGGCTTTGTACCTCAAGAGCAAGGGAAAAAATCCGCTGATGGTCGCCGCCGACACCCAAAGGCCCGCCGCTATCGATCAGCTTGCCACGCTTGGGGGACAAATTTCCATACCGGTATATCGCGAAGACGCCAATCCGAACCCGGTGGCGATATGCCGGCATTCCATTGACTTTGCGCATCAGAACGGCCGCGACGTGATTATTCTCGACACCGCCGGCCGGTTGCACATCGATGCCGAACTGATGCAAGAGCTTCGTCAGATCAATCAGACCGTACAACCGCACCAGATTTATCTGGTGGTAGACGCCATGATCGGTCAGGATGCGATTAATTCCGCCAAGGCATTCAACGAACAGCTTGAACTTGATGGCGTGATCCTGACCAAATTCGACTCCGATACACGCGGCGGAGCGGCTTTGTCGGTCAAGGCGGTCACCGGCAAGCCGATTAAATTCCTCGGCGTGGGCGAAAAACTCCAGATGCTCGAGGAATTTCATCCGGATCGTATCGCCCAGCGCATTTTGGGCATGGGCGACGTGCTGACGCTGGTGGAAAAAGCCCAGCAGGAATTCGACCAGGCGTCCGCCGCAAAAATGCAGGAAAAGATCGCCAAGGCCACTTTTACGCTCGACGATTTTCTGGATCAGATGCGTTCGATCCGCAAAATGGGTCCGCTAAAGCAATTGCTGGGCATGCTGCCGGGGGTAAGTTCGGCACTCAAGGACATCCAGTTGCCTGAAGAGGAACTCAATCGCGCCGAGGCGATCATTCAAAGCATGACGGTTAAAGAAAAACAGCAACCCGATGTGGTTGATGGCTCGCGCCGCCGCCGCATAGCGCGCGGCTCGGGCACGCAGGCGGAGGACGTGTCGCGGTTGATCAAAGGTTTTTCTGCCGCCCGCGACATGGCTAAAAAAATGAGTTCCATGTCCATGGGATCGCGTTTGAGCATGATGCGGAATTTGGGCTCAATGGACCCTTCCATGCTTGCCGGCGGCGACTTGCCGATGGGGGCCGGCTCACTGCCCCAAAGGAGTGGGCGGCTCAGTCCCGAACAAAAACGCCGCGCCCGCGAACGCCGGCGCAAAGGGCGCTAACTTCATTTCCAACCTTGCACGTTTGTGGCAAAAAAAACGCGTCGGAAAATCCGACGCGTCTTGAAGAGTCTCTATTGTCAGGCAATCTCAGCAGCTTATGAAACCTCATTAGCCCTGGGGTGAGCCTTCTGATACGCATCCTGCACCCGCTTGGTGGTCAAGTGGGTGTAAATCTGCGTCGTGCTCAGGCTCTGGTGCCCCAGCAATTCCTGCACCGACCGGAGGTCCGCCCCATGGTTGAGCATGTGGGTGGCGAAACTGTGGCGGAGCGTATGCGGACTGATGTCCGGATCCAGGTGCGCTTCAATGAGGTATTTATCCAGCTTCCGGCGCACGGAGCGCGTGCTCAGGCGTTGGCCGTGTTTGTTGATAAACAGCGGCAGGCCGGGCTGGTCGGAGGAAACAACTTGTTTACGCAGGTTCAGATATTTCTGAATGGCGATTCCGGCGGTCTGACCCAGCGGGCTGATCCGTTCCTTTTTCCCCTTACCCCGGACTTTGATCACGCCACCGACCAGATCAATGTCTTCGAGGTTCAAACCCACCAGTTCGCTCACACGCAGGCCGGTCGAATAGATCACTTCCAGCATGGATTTATCGCGGGCGCCAAGCAGGTCGGTGTCCTTAGGGGTATTGAGCAGACAGTTTACCTGTTCTTCGGTCATGAACTTCGGCAACCGTTTTTCAAGTTTGGGTGTACGGATGGCCAGCATTGGATTGTTGCCGGTCAGTCCGCGCTTATTGAGGAATTTGAAAAAGCTTCTTAGTGTGGCCAGTTTGCGCGCCACGGTGGCTTTGGAATAATTGTGTTCGCGCATATGCGCCAGGTACCGGCGGACGTCATCGGCGTTGGCGTTGAGCAGCAGTTCCCCAATTTTCTCGGGAGGCAGCTCGGCTGGTGCGTCCTGTACATTCTGGGCGCCGGCGGAAATTTGCGCGTTAAATTTAGCCCCCGCCGGCGAATTGAAGGGTTGAGAGGCAAGCATCGTGACCGGAATATCCGGCAGCCCGGCAAGGAACCGCCCAAACTGCCGCAGGTCCGCTCCATAACATTTACTTGTGTAGTTGGAGAAATGCCGTTCAAACTGAAGGTAGTTCAGAAATTCCTGAACGCGTGCTGGAAAATTCAACGTATCCATATACAAGTCGAACCTCATGACTGGCCGGGATAAAGCACCACGTCCTCGCAGCGGTTTATTCGCGGTCCAATCGCTTTTACCTGACATACAGAGCCCCATCCTTTGGCTCACTTGTTATGGCCCTCGGGGAATGTTTCAAGGCAAGGCATATTGAACAAGCAGATGTCGAAGCCTGTCCGAGAACCCGACACCGTTCTCGCCGCCTTGATCACTTCCCGCGATCCAAGGTTATTTATCGGCTTTTGGTGACTCGGACGTGAACTTGGTAAAAGTATTTTAGAACGGCTGGATTATAGCTCTTTTGAGTCCGTTTTTATATGCACCAGAGCTTATAGGACGACTTTCATTTCCGGGAATAACTGCGAAAAAACGGAGAAAATTAGTGTGCTTTTCTACGGGCGCCGCGATACCAAAATATAATATGGATAATCGTCAATAAGTCTCAGGCGTGGTGTTGGAACCTTAATTCTGTACGGCTCTGTTCTGGAAAAATTGCTTGGCTTGTCCGATCAGGTAAAACGATCCGGTAACCGTAACCAGATCTTCACGGGTAATCGCCCGGTTGGCTATCTCCATGGCTTCTTCAAAATTCGCCGCAACCTGCGCCATTTTCCCGAATCGTTCAACATATCGGGCGGAGAGCTCTTCAGGGCTGGCGCTCTTGGGGTTCTCATCGACTTTGGTGAAAATGACCTTGTCGGCGCCCAATGAAACCTGCTCGAGCATGCCGTCAATGTCCTTGTCGATATTACAGCCGAAAATCACAATCATGCTGTCATAAGGTATGTACTGGCTGATGCCGCGGAACAGCGCCTGCACGGAGGCGGCATTGTGCGCACCATCCAGAATCACCTTTGGAGAATGCCAGACGACTTCAATTCTTCCCGGCAACTGGAGATTTTGGAGACCTTCAATGGCCCGTGCATCGTCAAATTCCAATCCACGGGATTTAAGCTTATCCAGCATGGCCAAGGCCAGGCCGCAGTTGAGGGCCTGATGTTCGCCGATCAGCGGAACCGTCAGATGTTCGAAACGGGACCGTTCTGTGGTCAGGCAAACGCGTACATGCGGTCCGCGCGGCCGTGTTACTTCAAACCGGTGGCTGAATTCGATATCGGTTCCGACGAATTCCAGCGGTGCGTGCACGTTGCAGGCGACGCGTTCGAGCACTGCGGAAGCTTCAGGCGCCTGGATAACAGAAACTGCGGGCACGCCTTTTTTGAAAATACCCGCTTTTTCCTCGGCAATTTTAGCCAGAGTGTTTCCCAGAACCGCCATATGATCGTAGCTGATGCTGGTGATTCCGGTTACTTCAGGCATGATAACGTTGGTGGAATCCAGACGTCCGCCAAGACCCGTTTCAATGACGGCGATGTTGATTTTTTTGTCGGAAAAATAACTGAAACCTATCGCCGTGAGAATTTCGAAAAACGTTGGCGGATCGGCGGACATTTTCCGGACAATTGGTTCAATGCGGCGGACCAGACGAATCATATCATGGCGGGAGATCATCTCACCGTTAATGCGAATGCGTTCACGCATATCGACCAGGTGCGGACTGGTGTACAGACCTACTTTAAATCCTGCCGATTGAAGCATCGCAGCAAGCATATGACAGGTGCTGCCTTTACCTTTGGTTCCGGCGACGTGAGCGCTTTTGAAATTCAAATGCGGATTGCCCAGATATTTCAAAAGCCGGCGCATGCGATCCAGGTTGAAAGTTGTGGTGTTATAACGAACGATGCGCATCCGCTCGTAATCGGTTTGCGATTGCAAAAATTGTACGACTTTCTCATAAGCCTTTTGTTCAGCAGCAGATACGGCGGCCTGACGGGCTGCAATTGCAGATTTGGATAGTTTCTCACCGCGCGCGGAGGTTCGTTTCGCGACCCGGGGACTCAAAGAACGGCCATTATGGCCGACTTTAGCTCGTTTAACCGCTGAATTAATGGCTTTCAATCCCTTTCGAGCCGGATGCAGCTTCGCCTTCTTCACTGAAACCATAGCGTCAAATAATAACAGAATTTAAACAATTTTACAATTGCACTCACCGATATACCTGAATAAGAAAATTTTATTATTCTTTAGGTAAAATAATCTATCCCATTGATAAATAAACGGTTACAATTATCTGTAAGGTGATGAGATGCTATTTATCAGAATTATTCTATTTTCTGCAAATTTGATGGGAATAGTGTGGAAAAGCGCGTTGAATAACATTCGATACACTCATTGCTAACGTTTTGTCCACAATGTTTACACAATGCTATGCCGTTGGCGGGTTTTATCTACCATTGATCTTACGCAACACAAAATTAACCAAAGTATTCACGGTAAAAACATCCCGAAACTTATTAACATCAGGATCTTTTTCAAATTCGGTCAAATCGGCGAAGGGCATACGGCGTCTAAGTTCATCAAGCCCCTTTGGTGTGAGTTTGCCGCTGCTGACATATTCGGGGTTGGAAAACAGGCTCTCCGGCCATAATTCTCCCTGTGAAATTTTGATATTAAAGGCCTTTTCCAATTGAAATTGAATGTCCAGATAGTCGATTGATTCGGCTCCAAGATCCTGGTTTAAACGCGCCTCGGGTTTAACTTCGTCGGAATCGACCGCGAGCGCATTGGTGAGTACTTCACGAACCTTGTTGAATACCTCTTCTTGGGTCATTGGCATATTTATCCCCTGATGTAACGCCGGTCTTCAGGTGGCTACAATAACGGCGAAAACTTTCATCTGCAACGCCAAAGCAAGGCTTTTTGAGGCTCGCATGATAATGTCTAAGGCCCTGAGTCGCGATCGATGGTGACATGCGGCCCATCGAATTGTTTCCACAGTTTGGACATGGCTTCAATCATGGTCTTGTCCAGCGACGCCAGCGCAGGGTCAATATCCGCGAGATTGAGATGGGCCAGCTCAATTCTGCCCTGAATGGCGGTTGCTTCCCCCACCGAACCACGAATTTTAAATTCACTTGAGGTGCGATCAAGCCGAAGCACATCCGCCCGCACCTGCAGTTCCCTTCCAGGCTCAACAAACGTGCCGTAGCGGATGCCGCGGGCTTCTTTAAGCACGATCAGACTGTGCGCGAAGCCATCCCATTGACGCACAAGCCAGGCGGCGGCTTGAATGGACGCCTCGAGCATTAAAACGCCGGGTAAAACGGGAAAACCGGGGAAATGGTCGTCCAGATATTCCTCCGCTATACTCACATTTTTAGCCATAATAATGGACTGTGCGGGAACAATCGAAACCAGGCGGTCAACGAGGCAAAACTTCATACAAATAGATTCCTGCGAATGAAAATTTTCGGCGCCAAAGCGTCACTGTATCTAAACAATAATCTAACGCTTGAACGTATGACGTTTTAATCGGCTCAGGCCCCTTTGACAAGACGCTCCAACCAGCGGTAATTATCACGTAAAATCCCCCGTTTTCCTCCGTATCAAGCCAACAAACGACCGTGAGAGAAAACCACGCGTTTAGCAGTAAGTATATGTACCTAGGTGTGGATAACTTTTTTTGATCATTACTGTTGACATAAATGCTTTTATTCCTATTATTAGGTTCATACGAGCATCGATAAGTTCGATGTAGTAATCCGCGAGATGAACCTACCGCTGGCGGAGCCCGTATAAAGACCCGGCTAAACAAAAAGCGTCGTCAGCAGGGTGCTGAGAGTGCGTATGTGTTCTTTTAAGGAGTGGTGTTTATGGTCTCCAAGTCCAACGAACAGGGTATGCAAAATGTATGCACCGTGTTCAAATTGCTTTCTGATAAAACAAGACTGCAAATCGTCCTGCATCTTGCGGAAGGCGAGCGCACGGTTACCAGCCTGTGCAAAGATTTAAAATTGCCCCAGCCAACCGTCAGCCATCATCTCGGCTTGTTGCGGATGAACCGTTTAATTGTCAACAAACGTCATGGCAAACAGGTCATCTATTCTTTGGGAAATAGTGCAAAAAGTGGCCGCAAAGCGCTTAAGTTCTCGCTGCCCCCTTATGCACTGACCCTTGAAGAAGCTTGATGCCGGTTCAGGCTAATTCCAAACAAGGCTTTTCTCGTCGGTTCAAAAAAAGGCCGCTGGAGCAAAAAGCCTCGATCAGCCAACTTATAAATAAAAACGTTTCAATTTTTGAAACGGACTGTTGATTCGCCATCCTCGCGATATGATCGCGGGGATGGCGCAGTCGGTGGTTCAACCATTTAATGATTCCGGCTGCACTCCGGCCGGAGTGCGCTATCTATTTACCCAGCCTGGCGTCGAGCTTAAGCGGATCGTCGAAGATCTGTACTCACAATCCGATTGCATCGAACCTCGGCACATCGAAAACTTGAGGAAAAGCTGGCCTCTCGACGCCGTACTCGCGGCACTGGCTGTCGCAAAAGCTGGAAAAAAGGCGGCAGAAGCAGGAGGCAAATTTCCCGCCGATGAATCAGGTAATCGCATCTGGGCGCTCCCTGAAGCCCTCGAACAAGCCACCAGTCGCCGTGTTGCTCAATATAAAGCGAACCAGTTTCGGCAATGGAATCCGACGGCGATTATCGATTTTTGCTGCGGCATCGGCGGCGACGCTTTGGCGCTGGCCAACGTCGCACCGGTCCTGGCTGTTGAATTAAGCCCGGTTCGAGCCCTCCTGGCCGCATACAACACCGCTCAGATGACGCACCACAAACCATTGCTGGTCATTCAGGCGGACGCCGCAACGACCTTTTACCGTCCGCAATCGGGCCTGATGTTTCATATTGATCCATCCCGCAGGTCCGGCATAAAACGCTCCGCCGAATTCGCATCCATGCATCCCGGACCTGCAGTGATTGAGAAAATCATCAATCAGCTTCACGATGGTGCGATTAAACTCAGTCCCGCAGTCAATTTTTCCGACCTGCCTGGCGGGCACCTGGAATTAATCAGTGAATCTGGTGTCGTGGTCCAGGCTCTGCTTTGGACCGGTCGAATCGCCGAGTCGAAAGGGTTGGACACACGCACGGCGACAGTCCTTTCACGAAAAGAGTTGGTGTGGTCATTAACCGGCAAACCCGGTGACACGGACAGCCTATGCGAACCTCAAGAGTGGCTTTTTGAAATCGACGGGGCCGTCTTACGCGCCGGACTGGCGCCGGCCTTGTGCAGAATGCTCCGCCTTCAAGCGCTCAACGCCGACGGCGGATATGCCACAGGTCCGGAATTCATCATCCATCCAGCGCTGACCGGATTCAAAATTCTCACTGTACTTAAATATTCCGAGCGAGCCGTTACCGACGCGCTGCAGGAACATTTCCGAAAAGCGTCTTCTGTCGGCAAGGCCGCGATTGAAGTAAAAACCCGCGGCGGTCTTGGGCTGGATACCGACAAACTTACCCAAAAGTGGTCCGCGCTCGCACAGGATAACTATACGGTTTTAATTTATCGCGGCGCTCGCGGAACCACGGCGATTATTGCCCAGCGCATGATCAAAAGCCTTTAGAACCTAAATAAGAAACCCCGGGGGCCTTTCGCCGTTCCGGGGCTGCCTGTGGGAGGGTTCTCTAAGCTGGGGTTACTCGATTACTGTCCATTCCCTGACTGCAGGAATACAAACATCTCCGTGCCGTTTGGTTCGCGAACGGTCATACGTACACCCTGAGACACATTGACCTTGTTTAAGGCGTTGTTGAAATCATCCGCCGAATTAATATCCTGTCCTTGAACATCCAGGATCACGTCGCCGGGCTCTAAGCCCGCATTTGCGGCGACGCCTTCGGGGTCCACCTTGGTTACCACGACCCCGTTTTGTCCCTGTATGTTTAATTGCTGCCGCAGTGAATCGGTCATGTCTGAAACCGTCAGACCTAAAGCCGTAGATGCAGCAACGCCCGGCTGAATGTTTTCTCCACCACCGCCTAGCACGCCGGCCAGTGCTCTGGTCGCCGGCTGTGCGTCAACGGGGAATGTCAGATCAAGGGTTTTTCCATCGCGGAAGACTTCCAGCGTTACATCCTTGCCCGGTTCTGTGCGCGCCACCCAATCCCGCAACTGGTTGATATTTTCGACAGTTTTGCCGTCAAACATGGTGATCACATCACCCTGACGAAGCCCGCCCTTGGCGGCCGCGGAATTTGAATCAAGTATTTGCTCGACAAGTACGCCATGGTCATCCTTATAACCAAACGACCTGGCCACCTCGCCTGCCTGAGGGTCGTTCGGATCGCTGATATCGGCGATTCCCACGCCCAAATATCCGCGTTCAACATGACCATATTTGATCAGTGCATTGGCGACATATTGGACTTCATTGGATGGAATGGAAAAGCCGATGCCGTCGGAGGCTCCGCTGTCCGATGCAATAGCGGTATTAATTCCGATGACGTGGCCTTCCAGATCCACCAGTGCACCGCCGGAATTGCCCGGATTGATTGGTGCGTCGGTTTGCAGAAAATCTTCATAAGTAAGTCCGGCCAGATTCGGATTATGACCGGCAATAATATTTTCATCCGTTCGTCCCGTGGCCGAAATGATTCCCTGTGTCATCGTCTGGCTCAGGTCGAATGGTGAACCAAATGCACATACCAATTGGCCAACCTGAACATCGTCTGAATCGCCTAACACTGCCGGCTGAAGGTCATTGGCGTCGATTTTGATGACCGCCAGATCGGTCTTGGGATCGGTGCCAATGATTTTGGCGGTATATTGCCTGCCGTTGTTTAAAGTTACGGTGATCTTAATTTTTGAAACGTCCCCGACTACATGGTTGTTGGTAACGATGTAGCCGTCCTTGCTGATGATCACACCGCTGCCGGTAGCTTCCATTGGCTGCGGTTGCTGCGGAACGGTGATGATTCCCGGACCTTCAAAGCCCGGCGGCAAAAGATTCTTTAGCCCCGGCGGGAGATCCGGCATTTGTTGTGGCTGAATTTCGGCTTGATTCGAATCGTCAACCATTCCCACGATATGAATATTGACCACGGAATTGGCAACGGCCTGATGCACCGCTTCAAACGCTTCGGAAAGCGATTGCGCAGCCTGAACTGATTGCGGCGCTACGATGGGCTGCTGGGTACTCGTGCTGTCCGCTCGTAACTGTGACTGGCCGGGAAAATTCGCGAATCCCGCCAATACGGCGACCGCTACTGCAGCCGCAGATGAAATAACTACTACTCGAGAAGGCTCACTCATTTTTTAACTCCAGAAAAATTTTCCTCTTTGCCGGTACACACCCCCGGCGTCCGGGCGGCGCTGCGAAACTATCCCGGGGATCGAGAGAAAATCGACCGGGCGTCGGGAGCATGTCATCGCAGCATCTCTCGTCCAACTATAGCGTTGCCGCAGACGAAAAACCCTTACATAACCGTCTTTCTCGGCCACTTTCCAATGTTTACTTTATGGGATATTGATGGCGTGCCGCGGGATATTCGCGATTTTCAACGGTGGATACCCATGTCCTTGCCGCCTGGCTGATAACCGACGGTAAATCGGCCAGACGTTCCACAAACCGTGGTGTTTGGCTGCTCAAGCCCAGCATGTCATGCAAAACTACCACATGACCATGGCAGCTCGGCCCGGCGCCACAACCTAATACCGGACAATCAACTGCTTCCACCATCCTCCGGCTGACAGTGTCCGGTACCGCTTCCAGCAGTATCAGCACCGCTCCAGCTTTGACTAAAGCTACGCCATCGGCCACCAAACGGTCCGCCTCTTCCTGGGTGCGACCGCGATAGCGGTAAGAGCCTTCCTGCGCCACATGCTGCGGCAGCAGCCCGAGGTGGGCACATACCGGAATACCAGCGGCGGACATCGCCGCAATCATCGGCTCCTGACGGCGGTCGCATTCCATTTTCACCGCATCGGCGCCAGCCTCGGATAGAAAACGGCGGGCGTTTTCCACCGCGGTTTCAACTGTCGGATAACTCCCAAACGGCATGTCCGCCAGTAAAAATACACCCGGTGCACCCTTGCGCACCGCGCGAGTAATGGTCAGCATAAAATCCATCGTGGCATGCACCGTCGATTTTTCACCCAGCACGGTCGTAGCCGCTGAATCCCCGACCAGTAAGAGCGGGACGCCGGCGTCGGCAAGAATTTGCGCTGTGGGAAAATCGTAACATGTGAGCATGGCAATGGGGCGCTGTTCCAGCCGCATCTGGCGTAATACCGCCAGCGTAATTTTTCGCGTAGTGCGCTGTTCGCCGGACGCTCCGGATTTCATGGAATGCCTGGTTTCTGTACTCATGCACACCATTGTAGCAATATTAAAGTTTCTTTTCTGCAGCCTGAATTTAAGCTCATTCCGCCCCCAGCCCTCCGAAACGGCGACGGCGGTGGGCATAACTGATCAGGGCTTTATCGAATTCGGCGACGCTAAAATCGGGCCAGAATAAATCGGTCACATAAAATTCCGCATAGCTGAGCTGCCAAAGCAGAAAATTACTCAAACGCAACTCCCCCGCCGTACGAATGAGCAAATCCGGATCGGGCATACCCGCGGTATAAAGATTCTCGGAGATCATTAATTCATCAATGGACTCCGGATCAATTTGGCCCGTCTTGGCACGCCGTGCGATATTCCGCACCGCATCCACAATTTCCGATCGTGAACCGTAATTCACCGCCAGGCACAGGGTCATACCCGTGTTTTTTTCCAGGGCGGCGGCGACCTTGTCGACTTCGCGGCATATATCAACGGGCAATCCTTCGCGGCGGCCAATCTGCCGAAAGCGAATATTATTTTCCAGCATCACTGAACACTGGCTGGTTAAAAATTCCATGTATAGCTGCATCAGGCGACTAATTTCCTCCGCCGGACGACGCCAATTTTCCATGGAAAAACTGTAGAGGGTTAGTTGCTGTATCCCCAGGCGAGCTGCCCGTTCGGCAACCGCTCGCGCCGGTTCAGCGCCGGCGCGATGCCCCTCGGATCGCGATTTGCCGCGCTGTTTGGCCCAGCGCCCGTTGCCGTCCATGATAATCGCGACATGCCGCGGTAATTGCGCAGGCGTTAGCCCGAGCGATTGAAGTTCATCAGCTATGGTTGTCTGGCTCATGACATGCGCCTGAAGAGTTCCAGAAACTCTTAATTATATACGACTTACACTGTCTATCGGATCAGGGTTTGATGTCGCGCCGCCCCGACACTCACAATGCGCACCGGAACCTGCACAAAATCCTCTATTCTCTCCAGATACAGACGGGCATTGCCGGGTAAATTCGCAAATGCCGTTATTTGATCCAGTGGCTCGTGCCATCCAGCTATTTCCTGATAAACCGGCTCCACTTGCGCTAAATCGTACGCATCAGGAATAAAACTCTCCGTTATCTCGCCGTCGACTTTGTAAGCCTTGCACAGTTTCAGAGAATCAAACGTGGAAAGCACATCCAGCAACATCAGGCAAATTCCGGTTGCGCCGGTTACTCGTACCGCGTATCGCAACGCCACAAGGTCCAGCCAGCCGCAACGCCGCGGACGGCCCGTAGTCGTGCCAAATTCGCGACCGCGCTGGCGAATGCGCTCGCCAATGGCATTATCCAATTCGGTTGGAAACGGTCCTGCGCCTACCCGGCTGCAGTACGCCTTGGCGATTCCCAGCGTGCTTTTGACCGCCGTTGCAGGCACCCCCGTACCGGCGGCAAGCCCGGTGCCGCAATTGCTGCTGGTCACAAATGGGAATGTCCCATGATCCAGGTCCAGCAGCACCGCGTTGGCGCCTTCAAAAAGCAATCGCTTTCCGGACCGCACGGCGTCATTAAGCAAATCCGTCGTATTGCATACATAACCGGCAAGATGTTCGGCGCAGCTTCGGTATTCTTCGAACATTGGCTCCCAGGCCAGCGGCTCGGCGTTATACAGACTACGGAAGATCTGGTTCTTTTCTTCTACGATCTGCCGTAATTTTTCCTTAAAACGTTCGGCGTTCAAAATGTCGGCCACGCGTATCGCCCAGGATCGCGTCGCCTTGTCCGCGTAACACGGACCGATGCCGCGCGCCGTCGTGCCGATCTTTTTATCCCCCAGGCGTGACTCGGAAAGCTGATCCTGATATTTATGGTACGGCATCACCACGTGCGCCTGGTTCGAGATGCGCAAATTCGATTCAACTTCAATTCCATCGCCGCTGAGCTGGTCGATTTCCTGCAACAACTGAATTGGATCGATTACCACCCCATTGGCCAGCACCGAAATGCAGTGCCGATGCAAAATGCCGCTGGGAATCAGATGAAAGGCATATTTTTTTTCGCCCACTTTCACCGTATGGCCGGCGTTGCTGCCGCCATTCCAGCGGACGGCGTAGTCAAAATGCCCGCTTAATAAATCGACGATTTTCCCTTTTCCCTCGTCTCCCCATTGGAGTCCCACAACTGAGGTATTCGTCAACTCACCGAGTTTAACCAGATCGGGTTCCATATCGCCGCTCAACCCACCATCTAAATAATCCGCTCTTCCCAATGCGCACAAAACTTTGACGATACAGCCGCTTGGTGGGCAATTCAAGCGGGATGAATGCACCAACATTTTTTGGACAGATTTTTACGCCACTCTGACCTGAAGGGGCAGGTCAACTTTATGCGGACTCTTTCTTGCTCCTTGCGCAACTCACTTTTACAATCCAATGGGATTAGCCTGAAAGGATGACTGTGGCTGATGTTCATTTCGCGGACCGCCTGATCGCCGCCATTGAAGCAAAAAAAACGCCGCTGATCGTCGGGCTTGATCCTGTACTTGAAAATCTCCCTCCCATGTATTTAAACCGCGTGGGCCAAGCTCAATCGCCTGCGTGCGCCGATTGCATTGACGCCATTCTGGAATTTTCTCTCCAGATTATCCGAACTGTCGCGCCGCACGTACCGGCGATCAAAATTAACATCGCGTACTTCGAACGCTATTACTGGGAGGGCATTGAAGCGTATACCAGCCTTATCCAGGAAGCTGCGTCACTTGGGCTGCTGGTAATCGGCGACGTCAAACGCGCCGACATTGGCCACACCGCGGCGCAGTATGCCCAGGCCAATCTCTCTGACCCGGATTTCGCCGATCTTGAAGGCCTCATCGGGCCGGACGCGGTTACCGTCAATCCTTATTTTGGAATCGATGGTGTTGCGCCTTTTCTCGATATTGCCAAACGCCAGAACAAAGGGCTTTTTGTACTCTTGCGCACCAGTAATCCCAGCGCCGGCGAAGTGCAGGAAATTCCCGTCGCCGATGGTCGTCCCTTATTCATGTACGTCGCCGCGCTGATTGATTCCTGGGGCAAAGACTTTGTCGGTAATCGCGGCTTCAGTGGCGCAGGCGCGGTGGTGGGAGCGACCAGCGGCGAAGCCATCGCCCAAATCCGCGCCGCCATGCCGCGCACTCTTTTTTTAATTCCCGGCTTTGGCACTCAAGGCGGCAGCCTGCAGGATTGTGCACGGGCGTTTAACGCCGATGGTCTAGGAGCGGTCATTTCCGCAAGCCGTTCCATCATTTTCGCCCATCGGGACAAACAATTTGAACATCTCAAGCCCGACCAATGGACTCAGGCCGTCGAACAGGCGGTTATTCAAAGCAAAGCTCAAATTGCACAAGTGTTGAATTTGTAGCAGGCAGTATCGAATTCAGCGCAGACGTTCATCGAGAGCCGGCAGATCTGTCCCGAATTCAAATTGAGGATGTTGTGTCTTCGGGATTTATTCTGCCGGAATACAGCCCCAGGTGGAAACCTGGGGCCAAGCCTCGGGATTTCTTCCCGGGGCCAGTTAAAACTGTAAATTCGTTATTGTCTAAACACCGAAAACCATTATTTAATTTTCTCTGTGCCCTCTGTGCTCTCTGTGGCTTCGTCCCGCCGGCGTGCGGCAACCAGCGCCAGCAGCAATCCGAGCAGATACAAAGCCACCAGCGGCACGAAAATGCTCGAAAACGTCAGAATATCCGGCGTGGGCGCCAGAATCGCCGCAAAAATTGCCAGAATCAATAGCGCGTAACGCCATAATTTCGCGAACTGCACCGGCGCGACGAGGCCAAGCTGCGCCAGAATCATCATCACCATCGGCAACTCAAATGAAAAACCAAATACCAGGCACATCACTGTGACAAAACTCATGTAGTCATCCATCATCGGAATCGGCGAAAAGAGGCCC
>DATJSN010000006.1:0-61401 GCA_035504095.1 Phycisphaerae bacterium
TTATATGGAGCCTTGGCGTATGAGAAAAGGCCTGGAAACAGTGCGTGTGTAGCGTCCAGAGGGCAATCGCGTCGGCGGCGCCGATCGGCAGCGCCACAAATCGAGACAGAGTCTGTGTAATTTGGTTCAAAACATCCGCGCTATTCACAGGTTCCGGCCATGGTTCAGGCGCGGGCAGATCAATACTCTTGCCGGGGATATTGGCGATGGGGACGGGTTTAATTTGAATTTCCGGCAAGGAGAGTTCAGCGGCGAGCTTATTTAATTGTACGGACAATTCGTCACGAGGGATATGCAGGAACTTGATTTTGATGCGGTTTATATAATCCTCACGGGCCTTAGCGTCGCGCAGATTAATTTGATGAATAAAACTGGCCTCATCATGGCGCAGGATTACGGCCCACGATTGGCGGCTGATTTGTACGGCTTTGAGGGTAAAAATATTGCTCATACTAGTTAATAGGACAATCAACCCCCACGGCGCGGCAAAGCCACGCTGAGAGAGTAGAAAAGTGGATCAGGCGAACAGTGGAGCAAATAAGGATGTGTTCGCAAAATTGCGAACGCGCGGTGAGGTCTGACTCAGAGGTATAAATTCAAATCCGGAATCTGGGTGAAAGCGATGCGGGTGGGGGCCGAATCCAAAACGTTATGCGTTTCGCCAAAGTAAACGGTGTTGGCTCCGAACCTGGCGTTGAGTTTGTCCATCGCTTTACATAACTTCACACGATTGGCACTTTGGGTAAATAGGGGCATGGTCGCGGAAGCTTCGGGGATTAACTGATACAACGTCACGCCGACCTGCATCGCTTTTCCGGCGGGTTTTTTTGACCATAAGCGTTCAAATAATTCCAGCATGCTAATGGTGTCCTGGCAGGTTCCAAGTGATCCATTGGCTTCCCAACCGCCGATCTGGACGAGTTCGACAAAAATGGAGAGCCGCTGCGCCCAATAGCGCAAATGCCGCAGCCGTGCCGCCGCCTTGTGAATCAGGCGCACCATAACGGATTTGGTGTCCCGGTCATTACGCAAATGAGGAGGCAATACATGGCTGTGCCCCACGGTGCGGCGATGGTGCGGCGGCTCGGCTAACTCCCTGCCGCGCAGCCAATACCACCATCTTTCGCCAAGAACTGAATGCCAGATGTCGCGAAGCTGCCTTTCTGAAAGTGCATACATCTGCTCAACGGTATAGACGCCGGCCTTGCTGAAGCGCAGAAGCATTTGATTGCCGATGCCGGGGAAATCATCCAGAGCCAAATTAAATAACTTATGTGGAATATCTTCGGGAGTAATAACGGTCAGGCCATCGGGCTTGTGCATATCAGCGGCGACCTTGGCCAGAAAGCGGTTGGGCGCCAGGCCAATCGAACAGCGCAGATATTCGCCGATGTCGGTTTTAATTTTCTTTTTGACCTTCTGAGCGATGGCCACGGCGTTATCCACTATGCACTCTTTGCCCAGCAGGCGGCAGGCCATTTCATCAATCGAGAGAACGGCGTCAACGTGCAGGCAATCTTCAATGGCCGCGATAATCGCATGATGCATCTGGACATAGACAAGCGGGCGGGCTTCGACAATCTGAATGTCCCGGCACATGTGTTTGGCTTCCCAGACGGCGGTTCCGGTTTTAATGCCCAGCGCCTTGGCTTCGTAACTGGCGGCGATGCAGCTAGTGTGATCGGTCATGGCGGCCACGATACCGACGGGCTTATGCCTTAATTCCGGTCGAAGCTGCTGCTCGACGGAGGCGAAGTAAGCGTTCATATCGACGAAGAGAATGTTAACCATAACAGAGCCAAAATAGAGCCAATCTGACCACTCTTGTTAGGTATATGTTAGGGTAATAAATTCGGGTAAAAAGTCAATAAGAATCCGCCCCTCGGCGCGGCGAAGCCACGCCGAGAGAGTAGAACAGTTGATCAGTGGATCAGGAGAGCAAATAAGGTTGTTCGCAAAATTGCGAACGCGCAGTGCGCACGCAGCGGAGCTGCGGCGAGAACTTAGAACAGTAGATCAGTGGATCAGGAGAGCAAATAAGGAGGTTCAACAAAATTTGTTCTTGTTCGCAAATTTGCGAACGCGCGGAACGGCGCGGCAAAGCAGCGCCGAGAACAGGTGAAATTTGAGCAGGTGAACAGGAGAGCAAATAAGGAGGTTCAGGGTTCGAGGATGTCGGGGGAATTGTTGCGCGTATTGTTGACCTTGGATGATATTGGCCGGGCCGTCATTTGATCCGCCGGGTATGGGCCGAGGTCCAGTGTATGGTCGAGCCATTCAAGATAGAGTTCGGGGGCAAGGATCACAGGCATACGATCATGGATTCTAGCCATGAGAGAATTCGGGGTGGTGGTGATCATGGTAAAAGAGTTGATGACGCCAGTAGGACTTTGCCAGGTATCCCAGAGGCCGGCGAACGCCATAGGTTCGCCACTGGCTAAAGATATGTAATACGGGATTTTATGTGCGCCCTCTTGTTTCCATTCATAAAAGCCATCGGCGGGGATAATACAGTGTTTAGTTCCCAAAAGTTTTTTGAAGGACGGTTTTTCGGCCAGAGTTTCGGCCCGCGCGATAAACCTGGGTTTTGTCTGCTTGGCGTCTTTGGCCCAATGAGGAATTAAACCCCACTTGAATAATTCAATACGCCTGGAGGCGGTGACAACGGGCAGCATTTGAGTCGGGGCCGCGTTGTAATGGGGTTCAAAGACGAGAGTTCCCTGAATCCAGCGATGAATTTCGATGAATCGTTTGAGTTTGGAAATATTATATCGACCGCACATACAGGAATTATAACGGCGGTGGCAGCATTATTTCTCGTGTTCGCAAAATTGCGAACGCGCCACAATGGTGACGAGAGTTTCTGGGTGTTCGCAAATTTGCGAACGCGCCAGAAGGGAAATGCGGGAGATTGGCGAGAGGGACCAGGATTACGGTGTTCGCAAAATTGCGAACGCGCTTGGAGGGGTGCAAGGATCGTTTTAACGCAGAGGACGCAGAGGCGACGCAGAGAGCGCAGAGATATATTTTGCTTGTTCGCAAAATTGCGAACGCGCCACGATGGTGACCGCAATTTCTGGGTGTTCGCAAAATTGCGAACGCGCTAGAAGAGACATAGGGGTATGTTTTTTTAACGCAGAGGGCACAGAGAGATTTTTTGCTTGTTCGCAAAATTGCGAACGCGCGGGACGGCGCGGCGAAGCCACGCCGAGAGAGTAGAACAGTTAATCAGGAGAGCAAAAAAAGGTTATAGGTGACAGGTTACAGGGGATAGTTTTTTCACAAAGGCACAACGGCGCGGCAACGCCGCCGCTTAACCTTAATAGACTTTTCATCTGTACACCCTGAGCTTCATCGAAGGGCCCGCGGTGAGCCGAGTCGAATCGAAAACTGAAAACTACGGCAAATCCCTAGTGGATACTCGAGTGGAAGAACTCATATGCAACAATATAATATCAACTAATTATTTTGATGACGTTCTTATAATATTATGGACGTTTAATTGGCAACAAGGATAATTGTTAATAATTAACGATATGAATATTCATAAAGATCAGATTATGTCCATCAATTATTCCGCAAAGAATCTGATGAGCGAATTTCATAACGCTTATAATGAAGCACGTAAATATTTATTTAATAATATAGGTACGATGACTAGTAGATTATTTCCAGGCGACAGATTCGGTGAGTTAATACCAATAATCGATTTTACCGTTTCAGAAATATATGGAAAAGTTGCTAAAAGACATGGAATGCTTATTATAAGCGCTGAACAACAAGACATTACTGAAAAACAATGCGAAGCTGGTCAGCGGTTGCTTATATTAAATCCAATTGATGGAACCATCAATATGAGGTCGGGTCTTAGTTTTGGCGTAAATATTGCTTTCGGTGAGATACCAAAAAATGGACAATTTATATTTCAAGATATTCAAGGTGTTTTCATTGCAGATTATCTAACTACTGAATCATTCTGCTGGATTAATGGACAAAAATGCAAAATAACGCCTCCACAGTATGATGGAATTCAATTTCGGAAGCCTATAGGTCATGTTAGTGATGTATATGAAATACCGGATGAAAAAAGCTATACACCGAGAAATTATCCGGAAGGTATGAAAAGGCAATCACTTTTACTTAAAAAATTTCGACACTGTTTTAATTCTGCACAAAGACGAGCTATAGATCAGACTGGCTTGCGCATGCTTCAAGTTCTTACTGATAATCTTGTTGCATATGGCGATGTTCGACATGCAACAAAAATATGGAATACTGTGCCATCAATTAAATTCATTCTCGAATATCGCCCTAATAATTACATAGTCATGCGAGAGAATTTTAAACCCTATACCAATCGCGATCTCATTTTCAAAATCGATCAGGAAGGACATTTACAACAGGCTGATTGTGTGGGTAATGAAGTGATTGTTATTCATAATAAAGATGTAGATAAATTTAAATCAATAGATGAAAAAGATCTTACAGATCAAGATATACCTGCGGCGTTGTTTATAAATGATCCACGGTTACAGATTAGTAGGCGTAAAAAAGCGATCTTACTGGTAATGTTGGCGTTGGAAGCCTTCGATCATAATTCGCGTAAAACGACAAACGAAATTGCTTTAATGGTAGAACCCAACAACACCAATACTGAAAAATTCAAAATCCCGATCTCTGAGCTTCATGAATCTCAATTTATTGATACAGCAATTGGAAGTGGAGGTGGCTGCTGGTTGACCCCGTTTGGTCGCGACAGCGCTTTGTTGTTCCATGAGCAAGAAATATCATAACTATACCATTCATACCGTTCTGTCACCTTTTCATATCTGTTTATTCACTGACTCAAGCTTTTTAATTTGCTAGATTGATTAATGTCAGTCGAGTTGACTGCAAATTAAATCGCGGAATGCGTGATGGATCTGAGAAATACATTTGTTTTCTCGTCAATTGCAGAGCTTGTCCGAGAAGTTCTTGGTGGTGGTCTGTATGATACGGCTAAATTGACGATTTTTATGAATGAAACAATTCCAAATACGATACGGGATATAGCCATAATCATCGTGATTATTATTTGCTGGTGTGTTTTAAATCGAATTATTTCAGCGAGCCATCATGATAAACAACTTTATGATGAGCTTAAAAAAATTACTAATCGACTCGAAAGAATCGAAATGAATTCAACTAATAAAAAAAGTCTATATCAAAAACGCAACAACGGGCAAAGAAAAATCTAATGGGATAACAAGATAAAAAACAAAGTGTTCTTATAAAAAGTAAAAACTGGGTTGCGACAAGATTAGATGAATATAACTGGTCTGTGGCCCAAAGGTGTTTCGGTATTTATAAGCTTAAACTTTGTCGCCTCGGGGTAGTCTATTCATTCAGTGAATCGGGATCGGGTAATGGCAATGGGGATAAGCCGAGCTCTCGCAGGAATTCGTTGTGTTTAGTAGTTGCCTTACGGATATCTTTTTCGATTTCTACAAGCTCGCTATGAGTCGCCGCCAGGTCGATCTCCGTTTCTTGTTGCGCGGTGCTGATATAGCGTGAGATATTCAAGTTGAAGTCGTTCTCGGCGATATCTTTCATCGTCACGCGTTTGGAGTATCGCTCCTCCACCTTGCGGAACTGGTAGGTATCGATGATTTTATCAATGTGCTTTTCCGTCAGTTGATTCTGGCGCTTGCCTTTCACGAAGTGTTCGCTGGCGTTGATGAAGAGCACATCGTTGGGTTTTTTGCATTTCTTCAATACTAGGATGCAGACTGGAATACCTGTTGAGTAGAACAGATTGGCTGGTAGGCCAATGACGGTATCAATTTGCCCGTCGTTCAGGAGCTTCGTGCGGATTCGCTCTTCCGCCCCGCCGCGGAAAAGTACGCCGTGCGGCAGGATGATCGCCATCACTCCATCCTCCTTCAGGTAATGCAGCCCGTGTAGCAGGAAGGCAAAGTCCGCGGCAGACTTGGGCGCCAGGCCGTAATCCTTGAACCGCATGTCTTCGCGCAGCGTATCCGTCGGTTCCCAGCGATAACTGAATGGTGGATTCGCCACTACCGCGTCAAACTTTGGTTGCTTCGCAGGGTTGGTCTCGCGCAGCATGTCCCAATCGTTGGTCAGCGTGTCGCCGTGATAAATCTCGAATTCAGAATCCTTCACCCCGTGTAGTAGCATATTCATGCGCGCCAGGTTGTAGGTGGTGATGTTCTTCTCCTGTCCGAAGATTTTATCGATACTACCGCCCGCCTCCTTCATGCGATGACGGACATTCAAAAGCAGCGATCCGGACCCGCAGGCGAAGTCCAGTACGCTCTTGAGTTTTTTCCGTTTGCCGGTTTTGGGCTCCTGGCTGTCGAGTGTGACAATGCCGGAAAGGATGCTTGAAATCTGTTGCGGCGTGTAGAACTCGCCCGCTTTCTTTCCCGATCCGGCTGCGAATTGCCCGATCAGGTACTCATATGCATCCCCCAGCGTGTCGACATCGGTCGAGAATAGCGCCATCCCGCGGGCTATTTCGCTGATGATTGAGCAGAGCTTGGCATTACGATCTTCGTATTTTCTTCCCAGTTTGTCAGATGCGAGGTTGATTTCAGAAAATAAACCCTGATAGTTGCTTGAGAACGATTCTTCCTCGATGTACTTGAACCCCTTCTGGAGCGTGTCGAGCAGCTTCCCGTTCTGCGTCCGCGCCAGGTAAACAATGCTGCCCCAGAGGTGTTCAGGCTTGATGACGTAATGCACCTTGCGACGCATCTGCTTCTCGAATGCCGCCACATCGCCGGGGTTGTTGGCATACCAGACCGAGAGCGGGGTTCGTCCTCCGTTATCGATCGCTTTCGGGTCGGGGTAGTCCTTCCCTAGTTCAGTCATCGCGGCCGACTCGTAGTTGTCGGACAGATACCGCAGGAACAGGAACGACAGCATGTAGTCACGGAAGTCGTCCGCGTTCATCGCGCCGCGCAGTTGGTCGGCGATGTTCCAGAGGGTTTTCCCAAGTTGTTTATGGTCTTGTTCGGTCATGAATTACTCCGTGTGCAATTTAAAATTGTATTTATTTTGAAGTTTATTGAGAATGTTCGCGAATGTCCGCTGGTTGTCTGGGACGACAAAGTCAGATTCGTAGTAATACACCTTTTTGTGAGACAGCGTATTGATGATGTTTGCCACCTCTTCGGGGTCGTCAATACCAATCTCGCGGAGCACATACCCGAATTGACCAACGCCGAGGAACGATGCAACGTTCTCCAGGATTTGCCGAAGCAAAGCAAAGTGATACGAGCGTATATCGTTTGCCTTATTAGCCTTCACTAGTACTTGCAGCAGACGCAAGTGATATAGCATCACATCATGGCGGCAATTTTCTAAAGATAATTCGCCAGATTTATCGCTCAGGATGTGAAGCTTAGTCACAGTTTTGAAAGTATCGCTCTTCTCACCTTTCATCAGCCAGTCGCTCAGAATTGAAAAGATTCCGATGTGGTGCGTTGTGAGGATAATCTTGCGCTTCTTATAATGGGTCTCGATCAGATTGAAAAGCGTCGAAGCGGTAATAAAGATGTTGTAATCGTCGAGGCTTGATACGGGATCATCAATAAAGAAGTGGCTTGACTGTTTGTTGGCCCACCCTTCCACTTCGAACATCGCAAGAAAGAAGCACCAGACGAAGATGCGCTCCTCGCCTCTCGATATCTTAATGGAGGGCAGATCGACATTCGGGTCGGTTGTCGGTAGGAAAAATGAGATTGCTTCAATCCCCTTCTCCGGGTTTTCATGCATTGTGAACTCAAAGTCGTACTTAGGCTTGTATGCATTCAGCTTCTCGCGAACGTCGTCTTCGTTTAGCGAGGAGTGAAACTTGCTCAGACTGCTGGGTCGGACGGTGAGACGGATGTTGGCTCCGTCGTTCTCTTCGTCGTTGTCCCATACGAAGATGTCTTCGCTATAAGCATTGTAATAAACGCCGGAATGCGAGCCGTCTGCCAGCTTCGTCACATCCTTATATGTAACACAAAGCTGGGTCTTTCCCGTAGCATTGAATGCGTACACGAGAATGATGCTCGCCCTATCGTCCTTTAGTTCATTGGCGACTTCCACAAGTGTCATACGCCCACCTCCGGCGACGGGAATAATAGCTGCATCAGGCCCTTCTTGTGGATCTTCAGGGCGGCTAGCTTTTTTGTTTGGGCGGCGATCAGTTCGTCGAGGGATGAGAGGCAGTCAGCGATTTTCTGCTGTTCCTCATTGTCGCCAGGAAATATGATTTCGATGTTGGCTAAGCGTGCCGCTGAAATGGCGTAGACCTTCGTGCCTTGGGCCTGCTTTTGAATCTGCGAGCGAATCCTCCTTGACCTGAATAGATGACCGCCAAATCCTACGATAAGACTGTCGTTGTTTCGACGAGCAAGTATTGTGTGTTGACCGGAAAGTAAACGTTCACTATTGAGCCGTACAAGTTCAATAGTCTTTCCCACATCATTGGTGTCTTCAGAAGCGTCTGCAAAGATCAGATCGCCTTCAAAACAGTAGTCTTTTGAGTCGGCGGGCGGAAGCTGCTCCGTTGCATTGATGTACGGGACAGATTCCTTGGTAATGTCGAACAATGCGGAGAATTTGGTATGAATATCACCGTAGTGGATATTCTTTACAGAACCGCTTTCGTAATTCAGCTTGTCTCTTGAGAGCACATTATTCCTCATGAATGTGTAGAGTGTCTTCAATGGCTCGGCTTTCCATTCCAGTGCCTTTCGGAATTCGGGGAAGCGGAGGCGGGGGAGGGTTTCGTCTTCGTTGGGGAAGAGCTGTTGCATCAGCCCTTTCTTATGAGCGTTTAGCGACTCTAATTTCAGCTCTTGGGTCGCAATCAGTTCGTCGAGCGAAGACAGGCAGTCGGCGATCTTCTGTTGCTCGGATACCTTGGGAAGAAAAACCCTGAGTTTCAGAAAGTCGTTTTTGTTTAAAACTCTGTTTCTTCCTGCACCACCTGGTGAGATAATGCCGAGGCTATAAACAAACTGTTTGTCGAGAATTATGTAACGGAAAAAATCTGGAATCGCGGCATCTCTCTTGAATATAAAAGTTGGAAAGCGATGGGAAACCAGAGCGCCGGTATCAGTTGGTCTTGCGATGGCGATGGCTCCTTCCCAAGCAAATGTGATATTAACAATCAGATCGTCGCACTGAACCTCATAGAGATATTCCATTAAGTTTTTGGCTGGATTTTCAAGATTCTTTAAGAACGTACCTTTGCCATGACTTCTCATGCCCAAACCAGTATAAGCATCAACAGGCTTTTTTCGTTCTCGGACTATTGGTGAAAGCACTTCTTCTAAGGACTTCTCTGTCCAATGCGGCGCAGCGCGGAACTCCGGGAAGCGTAGCTTCGGTGTCAGCGTTCGTTTGGCGTCATTCTGCATAGCTTATTCCTCGTACGCCTTAAGTCCTGAGATTTCGCGCCCGGCGGCGCGTTTCTTTAGCAGCGGGATGAGGTCGGCCATCAGAGCCAGTTCCTTTTGCGTGCGGATACGCCAGCTCAGATCCAGCGGGGCGAACAGTGTAGTGAGCTGTTCGCCATCGAAGATCATCCGGCCGAGAATGCCATCGATGAACGCTTGCAACGATTCAGTGGACAGGCCGTGTTTCTGGGCCTTTTCCGCAACCTCGGCGGCATTCTTCTCATCTTTGAACTGCTGATAGCCGGCGCGGATGGCGTTTTCGTCCAGTCCTTCACCGGCTTTGAGGGAGCGGACGTACTCGGTGATAATCTCGCGCTCATCAATAAACTTGGAATCGCCCGCGATCAGGCCGATGAGTTGGTCGCGGGTCATCGTCTGTTTGCCGGGCGCTTGGTGCGAGAAATCGGCGATCAGCTTCATGATGTAGTCGTAGTCTATGATCGCGGATGCGAAGAGGACGAATTCAAAATCGAGTAGATCGACTTGGGGGCTTGTCTTATCCCCAGTTTTTTCTCGCTGTTCCCGCAGCCGCTGGGCGGTTTCGAGGTAGACGCCGCGGTAGGCATTGAGTTCATCCTTGGGAAGGATTTGCGAGATCGTCTTTTCCTGCTCGGGCGTAAGGTCGGTGTATTGGTCGAGTTGGGTCTGGAGTTTTTGCACCTTCTTGAAATGCTCGATGAAGGCGGCGCGGGCATCATCCCCCTTGAGGTTGGCGACATCCTCGGGCTTGCCAGGAAGGCCCTGTGACTTCATGAACTTTTGAAGGTCGTCTTTGGCGCACTTGAGCTTTTCGATGACGACGGGGGCTTTGTCCACTAGCCAGATTTCGCGGGCCCGCTCGGCGGTTGCTCCGGAGAAGAGCGCTATGGCGGCATCGACGGCCTCCTGCTGCCCGCGGAAGTCAAGAATGTTGCCGTAGGGCTTGGTCTCGTTCAGCACGCGATTGGTGCGGCTGAATGCTTGGATGAGCGAGTGGTGCTTGAGGTTTTTATCAATGTAGAGCGTGTTGAGGTACTTGGAATCAAAACCGGTCAAGAGCATGTCGACGACGATGGTGAGGTCGATCTTCTCACGCCCTTTTTTTGGCATATCGTCGTTGGGAAACTGTTGGTCTTTGATGCGTTTCTGGACGTCCTGATAGTATTGGTCGAACTCCTCGATGCGGTGATTGGTGCCGAAGCGCTTATTGTAGCCGGCGATGATGGTCTCTAGAGCCTTTTTCTTGGCTTCAGGGTCATGTTTGTTGTCCTCCTGTTCCTGCGGCAGTTCTTCCTGAATCTGCCGGATGTCGGCGCTGACATCCGCCGGTGGCGAGAAGACGGCGGCGATGTTGAGTGGGACGAAATTCGGGTCGGTCATTTTGCGATCGTTCTGTAGGGCATCAAAGAGTGTGTAGTATTCGATGGCATCGTTGATCGAGGCGGTGGCGAGGATGGCGTTGAATCGTCGATTGCCGGTGGCGGCATCATGCTTGGCGAGAATGGCATCGACGATGGCGCGCTTTGTAAGTGTCTCGCCTGACTTGGGGACATTCTTCCCGTCGGGCTTGTAGTAATCGACGTGGAAGCGCAGGACGTTGTGGTCCTCAATTGCGTGGGTGATGGTGTAAGCGTGCAATTGATTCTGGAATAAGTCCTGTGTGGTCTTTAGAGTCTGGATGTCGCCCTCAATCAGCTTGTAACTGGCGTTTTGTTCGAAGATGGGTGTGCCGGTGAAGCCGAAGAGCTGGGCCTTGGGGAAGAACTCCTTGATGGCCTTATGGTTGTCGCCGAACTGGGAGCGGTGGCATTCGTCGAATATGAAGACCATTCGCTTGTTGCCGAGCGGCTTGAGACAATCGATGTAGTTGCGACGGTTAGTCCGGTCGAGCGCCAAGCCGAGCTTTTGGATGGTGCAGACGATGACCTTGTCGGCAGCATCGTTAGACAGAAGCCGTTGGACGAGGGTTTCGGTGTTGGTGTTTTCCTCGACGCAACCTTCCTGAAAGCGGTTGAATTCTTCACGCGTCTGGCGATCAAGGTCTTTGCGATCGACGACAAAGAGGCACTTTTCGATGCTATTATTGGCCTTGAGTAGCGTAGAGGTTTTGAAGGACGTGAGCGTCTTGCCACTGCCGGTGGTGTGCCAGATATAGCCGTTGCCGAGGTTCTTTTCGATACACTCGACAATCGCCTGGACGGCATAAATCTGGTACGGCCGCATAATCAGGAGCTTCTGTTCGCTAGCGACTAGCACGATGTAGCGGCTAATCATCTTGCCGAGCGTGCACTTGGCAAGGAAAGCATCCGCGAATGGATGAAGGCCTTTGATCTTCGAGTTGTCGGGGGCCGCGTGTTCATAGATGGGGAGGAATCGCTCATCAGCATTGAAGGCGAAATGACGAGCGTTGTTGTTGGCGAAGTAGTAGGTGGAATCGCGGTTACTGACAATGAAAAGCTGTACGAAGCAAAGGAGTGTTCGTGTGTAGCCGTTGCCGGGATCGTTTTTGTATTCGACGATCTGTTCGATTGCGCGTCGTGGGTTAATACCAAGCGTCTTCAATTCGATCTGGACTACGGGTACGCCGTTGATGAGTAGAATGACATCGTAGCGGTGGTGGCTATAATCCGTGTTGATGCGGAGTTGACTGATGACTTCGAAGTCGTTCTTGCACCAGTCGTTGATGTTCACGAGCGTGTAGTTGAGCGGGGTGCCGTCGTCTCGCGTGAAGCTGTTGAGGTTGCGGAGCTTGTGAGCAGCGGTGAAGACATCGGGGGTGATGATTTCGTCCAGAAGACGTAGGAACTCTCCGTCGGTAAGCGTGACATGGTTGAGGGCTTGGAACTTCTCACGGAAATTCTTCTCCAGCGTGGAACGATCTCGAATGTCCGCGCGATATTCGTACTTCAAGTCGCGAAGTTTCGTGATAAGCTCTTCTTCAAGTTGGCGTTCGGGTGAAGTCATCGCGGTCTTTCAATCATGTTTCCGTCCGTTGTGAATGCAGAAGGGTGAACTCGACAGAATTCGCCAGGGCATTTGGTAACAAAGCCGCATAATGCCTACGGCAAAGTTCCGGCGAGTTTCCTATCAAGGTGCTTATTTTGTACAGCAATTTGCCCTTCATTGCTAGTTGACAACAGAAGGTATACCGCAGACTGAAACGGGGAGACAAGTGAAATGGGGATCATTAGAAATTGTCTTTGTTAACACAAAGAAAATCTTCGATCCAATAAGCGGGCATGCGGCGAAATTCGACGCGAAGATCCATCCGGGATAAACGTTTATCTTTATTAATAGGGAGTCTCAGTGCGCGCGCCCCTTCGAGTGCTCCTGCGTGTAGGTAAACATATCGTGGCTTATAACCGAGATACATACCAATTCGACAAGCCGTGTCATACAGATAAAGTGGTCCCAGACCTTCAATCCTATTGTGGCTAATGAGTAAATCGGTAAGAAGATTGTATAACTGGTCAAAACTTTTGCAGCGAGCAATCTCGTCATAATGTTTCAGAATTCGCCCATACGCGCTCTTCATATGGCGATATTTGATTCGTCGTTGATGGTCAAATCGCTTGCCGTCTAAACGTATCGCATATGCTGCTCTGTAGATGGCTTTCTTTCCGCTGTACGAACAAAACATCTTCAGATCGCAGTCGCATTTCCATTTTTTTAATTTGCGGTAATCATTGACGAGTTTTGAAAGTGATTCTTTTTTATTAGTTCGCATTGGTTGACAGGAGTTCATAATTATTCCTAAGCATCGTCACATGTTCACCGTGGATTGCAGATTTGGCAGGGTTCTGCTCTGCAATTTTCCCTACGAGCAATTGCATTTGCCGCAGTTAAGGAATCGCATTCTTCCCAATGGCCATCTGGGGGATGTTTAGCCTGGGGCGTACATCTAATATCGCTTGCCGGCCTCCTATGGATTCGCACAATACCTGTAGGACGATCGATGTTCACAATGTAATTTGACATTTGTTCTCCATCAAAAAGTCGGCAATTGTACCATAATTATATCACAGATAAGGAGTGGAGAGAGAAACAGAAGCGCTGCCGGTATTTTCCCCGCCGCCAATTTAAACACATACTTAAATAATTTCCTGGTTGGCTGTGGGGTCATTTGAGTTCAAAAGCCAACATGGATTACAATATTGAGCATGTATGTATCACGAGTATTTCTTCGTTGGTATAAGTCGTTCAACATCGACTACACAGGTACCGTTGGGGGAGATCGCGTTCCGAGTAAGAGACCTTGGAATCTTTGGAAATTGAACTCTAATGAGGTAGAGTTGCCATTCGTAGAAATCCCGATTGAGCAAGATATAACGATCGTTGTTGGCGCAAATGAGAGTGGCAAATCACATCTTCTTTCTGCGATTAGTAATGTATTGTGCGGTCATAGTATTCCAGTCGATCCATTTTCAACAACAAAAGCAGAGGGACGTCCATATAGTGAGACAGACCTCTGCCACTTTGCACTACCGCTGACAAAGCACGCAACACTATGGCCGCAATTAGGTCTTGAGTTTAGTGGACTGAATCGAGACGAATACAAATCATTGACAGACGTTGAAGCACCCAAAAGCGATCTGTCGCCGAGGGTTCAGGTTTTTCTTATGCCCGATAATGATGGGTATGCTACCATATATCATTCTCATGGGGATCAACCACGAAGGTTAACATTGTCGGATTTCGAGAAAATACGCAACCTTTTTCCGCAGGTACATTTTATTAATTCCCAACTACCGTTTGCTGATGAGGTTCACCTCGGAGACATTCTTCAGGGATACGGAGAGTCTCCCGGTGAAACTGAACTATTCTATGACAATCATGTTCTTCAAGAAATTGCTCGATCAATAGTCAGCGTACAAATTCCACCTGTCGCGGGTAGTCCCGCCAAAACTTTTCTTGAGACAGTTCAAGGGTGGAAAGAAAAGCTTGCAGAGGCGAGACGTCTCCGCAGTCAACAATTACAGCTTGAGGTAAAACTATTTAGAGACGTACTTGGAATACCAAAAGATGCGATAAAACGCGTATATGAGCTAGTTGATGATGACAAAAGTCATGCTAAAGCTCTTGTATCAAAGTGGAGCGAGGAACTTGAGAGAGTTTTAAACCTCTCACGCTATTGGCAACAGGATCAGGATTTTTCTTTGCGTCTGACTTACCATAAGCAAACAATCAGTTTTGATATCACCGACAAAACACAGAAGACTTATACGTTCAAGGAGCGAAGCTCTGGATTACGTTATTTCTTGAGTTATTACATCCAAGCAAAGGCAATTGAGAAAGCTAGTAAAGCCGCGTCGAATATAGTACTTATGGACGAACCGGACTCTTTCCTTTCAATTGCTGGTCAGCGCAATCTTATGGCGGTATTTGATTCGTTGGTCCGTGGTCACGGAAGTGGTAATTTTCAGCTTGTCTACACAACACACTCACCATTTTTAATTCATCGAAATTTTCCAAAACGCATTCGATTAGTTCGTAAGGGTGACGCAGAAGAAGGTACTCAGCTTGTCGATAAAGCTCGTGAGCGTCGTTTCGATCCAATTAGGTCTGCTTTGGGAATCGAGCTTTCACAGACGCTTTTCATGGGTGCAATCAATATAGTTACTGAGGGAGCAAGTGATCAATTTTTTATAGCAGAATCTATTCGCTTTTTCGCATCGGAAACCGCTGCATCTGATCTAATCAATCTCAATGAGGTAGTTATAGTCTCAGCAGAATCGAGCTCTGGGGTTTACAAGCTTATTTCCTCTTCACAATGGGCAGACGAATCAATTCCAACAGCTATCGTTTTGCTGGATTTTGATGATGGTGGACGTACAGAACTCAAAAGATTGACGGGACAAATCCGGAACACCCCAAAAATTCTGGATAATGATACGATTATATTTGTCAATAAATTTCTAGATTCGAAACAGCAAGATTGTGATGTAACAACTGAAGATCTTGTGCCCACATCTTTATTCATTCATGCAGTACGTTGCTATATAGACCGTTGGCTTAAAGACAGTGTGGAAAAGGCAGAAGGTCTTAACGAGCTTTTGACAGAAGAGGCCTTCACAAAATTTGGACATGTTGCTGCAGCGCGTCGAGTTTTTGATAGAATCCGTGGCACAGAGAATCAAGAGTACGATAAACTCGGCGTGTTTGAGCAACTATTTCTCGAGTTGGAATCGAGTAAAAGCGACCAAAAGAGACAGCGAAGTAGAATAGATGCTGAAAGCCGCGAATTACTGAAAAAGCGCATCATCGCTCTTTGTCATGCACTGCGAGCTCGTATAGAGGCGGGGACGAAAGCGGCGCGCCAACATACGGGCGTTCAGGCGATAAAACGGCTAATAAACGACTTTTTCCTTCAGTATCAGGATTCGCCTCCGCCAACACTTGATTTGGAACTTAAGCTAAAGCGTCTTGCGGCAGAAGCACAGACATTCGGAGCTGACGACAGTATTATTCTTTTGCCTGTTCTATCCATGTTAATAAATGAGGCAAAGGCTATGCGGCAAAGTGGTCGAACAGAATTATCACGCGAAGACTGGGATATGTGGAAGAAAAAACTTGAAGCGATTATGCACAATCCACTAAAACCAAACTTGTCACAACCTACAATGGACCAGTCAGACAAATCAGAGCAGGCACAACCAATTATTAGCAATCAGCCAGTAATTACTGCTAGCTAACTGGGTAAATTAATTCCGTCCTTCAATACCACGAGAGTGAAACGGGGGCGCGGCTAGTAAATCTCGCCTAATACTCCCATCACGCATTTAGGGTACAGGTGATAGGTGACGGGGGCGGCGGCGATGCCGCGATTTGAGATTTCATAGTTCAGATTTCAAAGGGATATTTACCGCGGCGGCACGACGAATCCGCAGATGACGCAGATAAACGCGGATTTAAAATTTGAGATTTAAAACTCAAGCTGGACTCTTCGACGCGGCTCAGGCTGACCTTTCGACATTGCCCCTCGGTGATACTCGGGACAGGCTCAAGGCGGGGAGCCTAAGCTACATTTAACTAATGACAGGCAAGATGCCTGTCCCACACGGCTGCGCCGAGAACAGTAGAAAGTGGAACAGGTGAACAGGAGAGCAAAAACGGAATTTTGTGATTGATTGTTGGCCCCGGGTGCGGCGGCGTTGCCGCCGAGAACAGGCGAATTTAGATCAGGTGAGCAGGCGAGCGGCGGCGGCGTTGCCGCTACCAAGGTGACAGGTTACAGAGGATAGGACGGCGGCGGTGGCCGCCGAGAACAGGCGAATTTAGATCAGGTGAACAGGCGAGCGAATAAGGAAAATGGCCCCGGGTGCGGCGGCGATGCCGCGATTTGAGATTTCATAGTTCAGATTTCAAAGGGATGTTTACCACGGCGGCACGACGAATCCGCAGATGACGCAGATAAACGCGGATTTAAAATTTGAGATTTAAAACTCAGGCTGGACTCTTCGACGCTGCTCAGGGCAGGCAGGGGACAGGGGAGAGGGAACAATACTGCAATAATGCTATTGTTAAAAAAATTATGAACGTTTGGCCAGGAATTTCAGAAGCGGGGCTTCGGCGAGTTCTGGAATAGCTAACAGACGCGCCGCGACGCCATAAACCAATGCTGCAACGAGTACGACGATTGGAAGCCGGACAAGTGCTGCGAGTACGCGGTGCGAGGTATCCAATATCGGAGTTTGTGCAAGCAGATCATCAACCGCCCAGCCGGCGGCGAACATGATCAGGCCGGCGAATAAAGCTTTAATTAAAAATGGGCGGAGTTCAGCAAGCCCCAGTGTTCCCGAACGCTTTTTAAGTACCATCAGCAGAATGATGCATTGAACAATCGCCGCGATCGTGGTGCCCGCGGCTATTCCGCCTTCCTGCATGAACCAGACCAGGCTTAGATTCAGGGCAATATTCAAAAGAACCATCCATGCGGCGATTTTCATCGGCGTTCTGGTATCGCGCTGGGCATAAAACACGCGGATGAGGATCATCTGGATTTCAAACGCCCAGATGCCGGCGCAAAACCAGCGAGCCGCCCAGGTTGCGTGATTGACGTCTTCAACCGTCACCTGGCCTCCGAGGTAAATGACGCTGATGAGCAACGGCGAAATCAGGATCATGCCCAGCGTGGTGGGAATGCTTAAAAAAGAACTTTTGCGTAGGGCCTGAATCATCAGGCTTTTAACTTCCCCGGCGTTGCCGGCGACCGCAGCGCGGGAAAGCCGGGGGAAAACCGCCGTGGCCGTGGCCACGCCGAAAATTCCGACGGGCAAAAGATAGATGCGCTGTGCAACCGAAAGTTTACCCAAAGCGCCTTTGAGCATGGGAACGTGTATGTGGGCGCCAAGCAGAAGAAAATCCGTCCGTCCGCCGTGACCGTCCGGAGATAACCACCAGGCGATTTGCGAGTCCATGAAGGTATTGAACTGTACTGCGGACAGTCCGGCGATCATGGGAAGCATGGTGACGATGATTTCACGCAGCGCATCTGACCAGACGGGCTTGTTTATGAAGCCGACGCGCCACGCCGGACTGATCTTCCAGATCGTGGGCATCATCAGCACGATTTGCAAAGCACCGGAAATCAGGACCGCGGCGGCGACCCATTTGATGCGTGACACGATTGGATAATGACTGGTCCAAAACCAGACAGGCAAGGCGGCGGCCAGAGCCATGGCCAGGTTGTTGATGACCGGCGAAAGGGCCTGGGCGGCGAAGCGTTCATGAGCGGCGGCCAGTGCTCCCAGAATAGCCACCAGGCACACAGCAATCGAGTAGGGGAGCATAATGGCGATCATGAGGGCTGCGAGGCGGTTGTTGGAAAGAACGCTCTGGGAGAGGGCTATGGGGAGGACGATTAATTCTCCAACAGCGGTCAGGGCAATTAGAACGAGCGTTAACAAGGCGATGACGGCACGGGCAAGCCGATCGGCAGCTTCCTGGCCGAATTGGTGCTGAACCCGGGTATATACGGGAATAAATACAGCGGTCAATGCACCTTCGCCGAAAATACGGCGAAAAAGATTGGGGAACTGAAACCCCATCCAAAAGGCGGACCATTCTGTTTCGACGCCGAGAAAATAACTGCAGGTTTTGTCCCGAATCAGGCCGGAAATGCGCGACACCACGGTAAGCGTGGAAATGACATTGGCATGGCGGACAAAGCTCTTTGCGCTATTCATACCGGCGGATTCGCCGGGATTGGCCGAGACGGTTTGAGAGGCAACAGAATTTTTATCAGCGTCCATGCTCATTAAGAGTCTCTAAGTATTATCTCAACCGTTAATCCCTTTGGCTACGGCGATTATTTCGCGTGGATTTGTGACCGGCGGTCAGCAGAGTTTTGAACTTCCGGCAAACCGCTAATGGGTCCGTGGAGGAAATAATAGCGGAGCTTACGGCTACAGTTTGAACACCTGCGGAAAGTAATTGCGGAAGATTGTCCAAAGTGATGCCACCAATGGCGACAAATGGAATGGGCAAATGCGCCCCGGCAAGCAGACGGACATAAGCCGGACCGGCAATGCGGTCCTTGGGTTTAGTGGTGGAATTAAACATAGGCCCGGCGGCAATATAAGTCGCGCCGTTACGGATCGCCTCGTGTGCCTGAGAGAGTTTTTCCGTTGAGACGCCGATAATTAAATTCGGTCCGGCGAGCTTACGCGCCTGGCGGCAAGGCAAATCGTCCTGGCCGAAATGTACGCCGTCGGCGCCGGCCAGAAGAGCAATATCGATACGGTCATTGATGATGGAAATAGCGCCGGCCGTGCGGCATCGGCGTACGAAAATATAAGCACGGCGGAGAAGTTCAGCATCGGAAAGGTTTTTTTCCCGCAGTTGTACACAGTCGGCGCCGCCGCGGAGGACCGCATCAAGAGTTTTTTCCCAGGGAAAATGGCAGAGCGATTCGGTCAGCAGGACCATCAGGCGGATATGTGGCATCCGACCAAATTGTCCTGCGGCTAAAACGAAAGTCTGCTCAAGATCATATTGCTTGTAACGAATTCGTTCGATGTTCGCAGCAGTGCGCGGCGAGATCGTTTTAGCGACTTCTTCCAACACACGGAGCGCTTCGGTGAGGCGTTTGGCGGAGGCGGTGACGACTTCACGAAGCCCGGCGCGGGAAAGTTCATCGCTTGTTTTAATCGTTTTGCCAACATCGCCTGGTGTATCGCGGGATAAGACGGCATTTGGGCCGGCAAGGCTGGCGATCAGTTTTGAGAGATCATGACGATCCTTTTTGATGGCTTGGGCAAGACCCGCGTCGTTCAGGGCGAAGCGGGCATAATCTTCCAGGACGCGGAGTGCTTCACGGGCGCGATTAAAATTGGCGTCGAGGATGCGAAACTCAGCAATGGACATTTAGAATCTATCTCAAAACATATCGAGGCCGCGACGTCGGCTGCCTGGCTCCGAGCCAAGGAACACCGACGAGCGAGTATTAACATACAATACAGTTCGGAGGTGCGACGCCGGATTCGGGGTCAGGCAGCCTCGTCCCGAAGGGTTTGGCTGCCAAGCGGCCATCCGCGGCGTCATCGCTCCTGAAGCATATTATCTATCGAATATAACATCGTCGCTCTTGGTTGCATCTGGCCGCTTGGGAGCCAAACGCGGCTCCCGCTATGTTCTGAGATAGATTCTTAGTGCCTCTATGAAGCCGCTTTAACAATTCTGTTTTATTCCTCTTCGCCATCAGATCCGGATTTGCGGCCAAGCTGTTCTGACCAGGGCACATAACGGGCAATCCCGCGTTTGGTTGACTGAACAAAGGCAATAAATTCCGCAACTTCCGGGACCTCTTTGAGATCGTTCGGTAATATCTCGATGGCCTTGTTGAGCGGAAGATCACCGTGTTCACGGAAAAGAATCTTAAACATCAGACGCAAAGCATTGATGGATTTATGGCTCATTCCGGAACGGCGCAAACCGACATTGTTAAGTTGGGTGATGCTGTTGGTGTTCAGAGACATAACAAATGGGGGAATATCAACATTGTGGGCGGAATTATTGCTGATCATAACCAGTCGACCGATGCGGCAATATTGATGCACAGCGCAAAGACCGCCAATAATGGCGCGATCCGCTATCTGGACGTGACCGGCGAGCACCGCTGCATTCACCATGGTGATGTTATTTCCCAGGCGGCAATTGTGCCCGACGTGCGCACCAACCATCAGGTAACAATTCGAACCGATGACGGTTTCGCCTTCGGTGCCGCGATGCACGGTGACATGTTCGCGGAAAACATTGGAATCGCCGATGATCAGACGGCTGTTTCCTTCGTGGAATTTGACGTCCTGCGGTATGTCGCCGAGGACGGCAAAGCTATGCATGACATTTTTTGCGCCCATCTGCAGAGGTCCGATCAGCTTAACATGGGAATGTAAGACACAATCGGGGCCAATCTGCACCGGACCTTCGATAGCACAGTAAGGGCCAATGTTAACGGTCGGATCAATTTTAGCCGCAGGATCGATAATAGCGGTGGGATGAATCATAATTTTGTCTCAAAAAGATATTAATAATTTGCTGGTGCTTTCTCCGGAGTCAATTCGGCGGCACGATAATGGAGCTGGCGTTTTTTCATCCAGCGAACTGCCAGAAGATCGACGAACGCGCGAATCACGCGGCTGCCGAATTTATATTTGGTTATTCCATGGGCACGGGGATGATGACTGACGGGCACTTCAATCACACGATAACCGCGCATCTTTACCAGCGTCGGAAAAAAACGGTGCATGCCTTTGTAAAGGGTAAGACCTTCAAGGCATTGGCGTTTATAGACTTTCAGAGAGCAGGCGGAATCTTTGATGTTTTCGCCGCTGAGCCAGTTGCGGATGCCGTTGGCGATATACGTCTGGATTTTGCGGAAAAAGTTGTCACTGCGCTTTTGACGCCAACCGCTGACCATATCCACGTCGGGGCCGAGCATGGCCATAAGGCGCGGAATTTCGCCGGGATCGTTTTGCATGTCGGCGTCGACGGTGGCCCAGATTCGGCCGCGGGCAGCTTTAAAACCAGCGTCCATCGCCGCGGTCTGGCCGGAGTTTTTTTCCAGCGAAACGACGCGCAACCAGGGGTAGACAGCGGCAAGTTGAAGGAGTTTTTCGCGCGTACCATCAGTGCCGGCATCGTCTACGATGATGACTTCGAAAAGCAAAGGCAGCGGATTAAAAACCTCGGCAATACGTTTGATGAGTGGTTCGACGTTATCCACTTCGTTGTACGCGGGCGCGACCAGAGACAATTCAACGCAATTTTGGTCCATAGAAAACACCGGCCTCTAAAACGGAGCTAAATCAGGAAGAATCGAAAAAGCCCGCGCAAATTCAGCAGGTCAGTATAATGCTGAAGCGAATAATTTTCAGGCCCGATGAGCAGCAAACAATATCAATTTGCGGCGATTGGTATTAAGATACCGATCATTGAGGATCAAATATGGCCAGGGAAAATCTGGAAGCAATAGCGGCAACCCTTGAGGCGCAGATGGTAACCATCCGCGACTCTCTTTGACGTTGCAAAGAAAAAAGAACAAATTAAAAGCCTGGAAGAACGGATGGGAGCACCCGATTTCTGGAACAACCAGGAAGAGGCCCAAAAAACCATTAAACAATTTAAAAGCCTCAAGGCCATACTCGATCCGGTTGCCGCCGTCGAAAAGGCTTTGGAAGACATCCATGTGATGATCGAACTGGGGCAACAGGGTGACAAATCTTTGTTAGAAGAGGCTGATGCTTCACTGGCCGTGCAGGAAAAAGCCTGTGAAGTGCTTAAGACACAGGCGTTGTTCACCGGGCCGCATGACGCCAGTGATTGCTACATGCAGATTCACGCCGGCGCAGGCGGAACCGAGGCGTGCGATTGGGCGTCGATGCTGCTGAGGATGTATTTACGGTATTTCGAACGGCGCGGCTGGGATGTAAGCGAGGTAGACCGACTGGATGGGGAACAGGCGGGCATACGGAACATTACATTATTGGTCAAAGGCTCTTACGCAACGGGGAATATGAATTGCGAAGTGGGCGTGCATCGGTTGGTGCGCATCAGCCCGTTTGATGCGAACGCCCGGCGGCACACCAGCTTTGCCAGTGTGGATGTTACGCCGGTGTTTGAAGACTCGGATAAGGATATGGAAATCCCCGAGGCCGATCTGGAAATCGTAGCATTTGTACGAGCCAGCGGACCCGGAGGCCAGAACGTCAACAAAGTGGCGTCGGCGGTGCGCATTACACATAAACCGACGGGGTTGCAGGTGGTATGCACCAGCGAGCGTTCGCAGACGCAAAATAAGGCGCTGGCGCTGAACCTGATCAAGGCCCGATTGCGCAAATTGGAAGAGGCCAAGCGCGATGCGGAACTGGCTCGCCTGTATGGAGAAAAGGGTGAAATTGCTTTTGGTTCGCAGATACGCAGCTATGTTCTGGATGACCGTCGTGTGAAAGATCATCGCAATGGCTACGAAGTGTTTCAGCCGGAACGCGTGCTCGATGGTGACATTCAGGGATTTATTGAAGCACAATTAAAGTTTAAAGCGGAAGAATCTAAGGGTCTCTAACAAAACAAGACGGGGCCGCGACGCCGTATGGGGCCAAAAGGCGCCGCGTCCCGAAGGGTTGGGCCGCAAATGGCCCATCTGCGGCGTTGTCGGCCCTCGCTATATCATCTTTCAGATATGGCTTCGGGCCTCCGCCTAGCATTCAGGGCCTGTCTGACGAATCCTAGGGAGCCGCGTTTGGGGGCCAAACCCTTCGGGACGAGGCTGCCTGACCCCGAATCCTGCGTCGCTCCTACTCGGCGTATCGTCTGGTGCTTGATACGCCTCGGCGTCGCTCCTTGGCTCGTGGCCAGGCAGCCGACGTCGCGGCCCCGATGATTCGTCAGGCAGGCCCTAAGCCATTTGCGGCCCAACGCGGCTCCCGTCTTGTTTTGTTAGAGACCCCGAGTCGTCGGCGAAAGCCGCTCCTTAGTTTTGGTGGTGACTATCAATAACGCGTGAAGCCGTTATAGCGGTTCGCGGCAGTGATAGATTCCACCGGGGGGGACATTGATGGGGACAAGCTGGAAAGAAACGTTTTTAAAAATGCCGCGATAATAGCGCTGAAAATACCAGGGTACTTCGGTAATGTTGCTGAAATAACTGGTGGGGTTGAGGTAATGTCGAACCGCCGCAAACATGCTGGTTTTAACATTTTCAGGCAGGCTGGGCGTGCCCAGCCCACTGATAAACCCGTCCACGCCGGATTCGGGAATGTTGTGTTCACGCAAAATGGCGACCAGATCGCTTACATCGCCATGCAGAATCCGAAAATTTTTTGATTGAGTAAACTGATCTTGAAGGACGCTGACAAAATCAGCGTCGCGTTCAATGGTAAGAAAAAAAGTGTGGGGCTGCACGCGGCGCAGGATTTCGCGCGTGATGGCCCCGGTCCCTGCGCCAAGCTCCACAACAACGCGCGCCGTATTCCAATTCACCCGGCTGATGCAGGCACGCGACATAGAGCGGCTTGACGGCCAAATGGAGGAAATGCGCACGCCGTGTCTGAAAAATTTACGCATGAACAGGAAATGATGTTCCATGCGCGCCGGCTTGTGAGCGGCGGTGTCGGGAGAAAGCATTTTTTCTGATTTAGTCATCACAAAAAAAGAACCCGGCACTCCACCGGGTTCCATAAAGTTGCTCAAGCCGCGGCAAATTATTGTCCCGAGCCGGAAGGCAACGGAACTGAACCGCCATTGGAATTGTCATTGCCTCCACCGGTCATGTCGGGCGGATTGGTCGTGGGCGTCATTGAGCCCGAATTTTCCGGAGCCGTACCCTGATCACCTCCGGGAACATAGGGATTAGGCTCAAGCTGGGTGGGCAAAATATAAATATCAACACGACGATTAAGCGGATTGCCGTGATGACCCGGTGCATTGGGGGCGATAGGGTGAGTTTCTCCCCAACCGGCAACCTGCATTCTGCGATCCAGTACACCCTGGTCTTTGAGGAAATTCCATACGGAGATGGCACGGTTGGCGGACAAATTAATGTTCGCCGGATTGAGTGAATAACGGCTGTAGCGAATAGGTACATCGTCGGTGTTGCCAACGATGCGTATTTCGTTATTGACAATAGCCGGATCGTTGATAATGCCGGCGAATTCTTTGAGGGCAGACTGGGCTTCAGGCGTCAGATCTGTACTGCCAAGGGCAAAAAGCAAATCGCTCTTAAAACGCAACATGCCGAGCTTGGGGTCATACGATAGGAGATTGGGATACTCCTCGGCAAGACGGTTAAGAGCGTCGTTAACCGCCTGAGGGAGCTGTGGCGCATTGCCGGCCAGAGCCAAAAGCTGATTATACTGATCCTGCAATTGCGCCAGACGCGCTTTGAGCGCTGCGATTTCATCGGCAAGTGCGGAATTGCCGCCGCCCTGCGCGGTAAGCTCTTTTTCATCTTCCGCCAGATCGGCCTGCAATTGAGCTATTTGCGTGCGCATGGCGGCAAGCTGATCGTCGGCATCGGCGAGCTGGGCGCGGGCCTGATCGTAAGCAGTCTGAAGTTTCTGGTATTGATCTTCTGAAACACAGCCGGTGATTGCCGAAAGACCAGCTACCACACCGGCCAGCGCCATCATCCGCCAGGCGCCGGGGATTATGGAACCATTCATATTCGTTATCTCCATATAAACGAAGTCCTGAAATACCTGTTACCAGCGAACAGTTTGAACGAAGATGCCTGAATAGTAAAGAGAGTTTAGCACGAAAAATCGCATTCCCTTGCGTGTGGGTGCGTCAGCGGTCGCCGCTGCGGCCGGCGAAGAATCCCACGAAAACCATCAACGCGCTTACGACGACCAGGATGCCGATGAAAATCAGAAAATTCTGCCCGAGAGTATTGACCCAGGCAGGCGTGTAATCCTGAAATGCCGCAGCGCCAACGACTGCAGCCAGCAACATGGCGACGATCGCGGCAAGAGCCAAGCCGCCGAAAAGGCCGGACATGGGATCGGATGATTCGACAACCGAAGGGTAGGGGGCCATCATGCCCGAAGAAACGCCTACATCTGTCGATGACGGGGCTGCTGTAGCAGTTGCCGACCCAATGCCCGAATCTGCGGAACCTGAGCCAGTTTGATCGAACACACCCGATGACGATCCGACGCCTGATTGTCCCGAAGCGCCTTGTTCGCCGGGATAAATTTCCTCGAGCAGTTCGGCGCCAAGACTTGTGTTATCGCTTTCGCGTGTTAAATCGAGCAAACCCGAACCACTGCCAACGGCATCAAGGCCGGAAGGTGAAACGGACTCATCTACTCCGGACGAAATCTGGGTTTGAGATTTAGGATCTGCGGCCTGGACTTCACTCTCGTCAAATACACGAATGCCAGGCGCGGAAGTACCCGTCGATGAACTTCCCGCTTTGGTCCCGCTGGGTATTCCCGTACCGCCGGCGGCAGTGCCGGTACCGGTACCTGTTGAAGTTCCGGACGCAGTTGCCGCAGAACCAGCCAAGGCGGTCATCGACTTGGTGTCTTCAACGGGTTTGTGCCCGGCAGCAGTTTCGCCGCCGGCCAGGGCTGCGGCGACGCCTGTTGCAGACATAGGTTCAAGATCAATAGGTCCGCCTGAGGCGCCAAGTGATGGTTCAGAACTTTCTGTTGCCAGGCGATCGACCTGGTCAACTTTGAACATGACCCTTGTGCCATCACGAAATTCGCGAAGCTTGTTGTTTTCAACCAGCTCCTTAATCTGTTCCGGTGTGAGATTAAGTTTCGTGCCCGCTTCATCAGCACTGTAGAACATTTTGGCCATGAACAGCTCCTTTATTTGGCGATATTTTCAAGGCCACTGAGTCCTAAAAATATCTTCGGCTTTCATTCAATGCCTGTGTAACTATTTTACCATGAGTCATTTGAAATAACACGAAAAATGCTCCAACCTATTCAATCAAAGCGGATATTATTGTGCCTCTGGGCCACCATTGGGATTCAGCATCATTTTTACCTGTGCCGGGGTAGGGGATGAATTGTTAAAATCATGCAGATTCAAATCGTCTTGAAAATCGCGTGCTGCGATAAGCCTGAGGCGTGAAATATCGGGATAAATTTCATAAACCGCAAGATTATGCCGTTGGGGATCCACCAAAACAAAGCCCCAGTTTGAGGGGCCTATCTGGGTGGGGATTACCTGAATTTGTGCACCCACCGGATTGGTCAAAGCAGGATTATTCTCTTCGGGCAGGGTAGCTGATGAAGAATCGTCGGCATTGGCCCGAGGCCAGGCAAAAACCAGCGCATTGAGCAACAGGCCCAGACCGATGCACCAGAGCACCGGAAAAAAAACACGCAGAGATTGAAATCGGCCGGCTTCCATTAAGGACGTATCCTAAGTCTGTATGGAGGAGGTCTGCAAGCCCTCATTTACGCGCTGCAAAATAACATCAGCAATTTTCTGATCCAAGCCAAGAGGCTGGGTGACCTGAAAGCTAATGCCGGGATGAGCGGCCGCGGCTTGCTGCACAAGACGCGGGATGTCCGTTGTGCTGTGGCGGCCGGGAGAAAGAAAATAGGGGTGTACTACCACGTGTGTGGCGCCTTGGCGCACACAAGCGGCAAACGCGGCGGCGATGTCCGGTTGGGCAAGCTCCATGTGAGCAGGTTCAACCACAGCATAAGAGGAAATCCGCCGGAACAACTCCACAACGTCATTAAGCATGTCGTTGGCCGCTGGAAATTTGCTGCCGTGATCCACCAAAATAACGCCAATCGTTTGAGTATCACGCTGATGAGTCATGCAGAACCGGCTCCGATAAAAAGATGTGCATTATTCTAGCATGGCGCGGCGTGTCGCTGAATACTGTGATATTTTTGCAACGATCCGTCTTTGGGAACGTTTTTACAATAGAGCGGACGAATCCGATTGAGAAAAATTGAGCCCGCCCACTATTTTGGTCCGATGTAATTACTGTACAAGTCTTATTGTGAAGCTTTTGGAGGGTCAGGCAAAATGATTCATACCAAGGTCCTAAAAAGTCTGATGCCGATCATTATGCCGCCAATGACCGCATGGGCTCAGCGCATGGAACGTGAAATATTTTCGTATGGGAAAGCCTTGAGCGACTCTGAAATATCTGATGCCATTGAATTGGGCGTCATGAATCCGGAACGGGTGCGTTATATGATCGTCGATGAGATTCCACTGCCGGCGGAAGAACTTGCAGCGCTGGCTCAACAAGCGGGCATTATCGATGCAGATACGGAAGGAATGGCATATCGCTATGGAATTTTTATACGCAGTGATGTGAAGGATAAACGACTTCGCCTGCTGCACGAACTGGTGCACGTAGCCCAGTACGAACGGCTCGGCGAAATTAGAAATTTCATCAGAGAATATGTTACGGCATGCCTGGATCATGGATATGCCAAATCGCCCTTTGAAATAGAAGCCAGGCAGAAATCTCAGAAACTCGCGGCGGAGTCTTCAGGTCAAACAAGGGCCTTTAAAGAGGTGGTTTCGGAAGAAAACACCGTTTCAGCAGAATGTTGTGAAGAACCATTTCTATTCGGCCGGCATGCAGGTTCGAGATTGTTGTGAACCGGCATATCAATTACAACAACGGTGAGACCAGGCAGACTGCAGCGTCAACGTAACGGGCTGAAGCGGGCCGCTGTGCCCATGTTTGTCCAGAGAGTTGGTCGGACTCGCCGAGATATTTTTCCTGAATCGCACGAAGTTTTCCAACGCCGTCTTCGGAATAGAGCAATACGCTCAGTTCAAAATTAAGATAAAAACTTCGCATATCGAGGTTGGCGGACCCAAACAGGCCGATGTGTCGATCCACCGTGACCGACTTGGTATGAATCAAACCGGGCTTATAAAGGTAAATAGAAACGCCTGTGTGAAGCAGGTCAGCGTATTGCGCCCGGCCAGCGGCGCCGGCCAAAAATTGATCGCAGACTTTGGGCAAAATCAGCTTGACGTTCACGCCGCGATCGGCGGCCATGGTTAAAGAAACAAGTGTGGGTTCATCGGGCACGAAATAAGGGGTGGTGAGAACCAGTTCTTGTCTGGCCGCCTGAATGGCTCCCAGAAGTATACGCCGGTAACTATCGCCTGTCCCGATTGGCCCGGTGGGCACAACCTGCACTGCATTACCGCAGGGCGCTGTGGGAAAATTCGGCGCGGCAACCGCGAGCATTTGATCCGTTTCAAAAGCCCAATTTTCTACGAAGGTGGTGGCAAATTCCTGGACAACCGGACCGGTAATTCGACCGGTCAGGTCATACCAGGGAGCACCGCGTTTGCCGCCATAATCGGCGTTGATAAGGTTCTGACTTCCGGCAAAAGCGATGCGATTGTCGATCACGGCCAGTTTGCGATGGTCGCGCAAATCCCTGCGGCGAAAAGGCGCTCGCGGAAGTGCGGCAACGACTTGAACGCCTTTCTGGGAAAGAGCATGGGAAAGATCCTGATATCGAAACATTTCGCGGGATGCAAAAGCATCCACCAATACGCGGCACGTCACGCCACGCTGGGATGCCGCGATGAGCGCATCGGCAACTTTGCGTCCTGTCTGGTCCGTCGAAAAAATATAATAAAGCAGATGCACTTCCGAAGTGGCGGAGCCGATGTCGGCGATCAGCCGATCAACCATTTCAGTGGAGTTGTCCAGAAAGTCGATTTGGTTGCCCCACACGAGAGGCATTTTGCCTGTCTTTTGAGCTAAACACGCCATGGATGCCGAAGTAGCGCCCAGATCGCGCGCCAGATCGGTTTCCTGAGGTGGGGTGGCAAAAGGAGCGTTTCGATAATGCTCCATGATCTTTTGTTGTCTGGCGATACGGCCGGGGCCCAGACTCCTTTCGCCGACCAATTGAAACAGCAAAAGTCCGATATAGGGATGAAGAAAAACGATCCCCAGCCACGCCAGCGATGTTCCCGGCGTAAATCTCCGGTGGAGCACCACGAAAATCATGCTCAGGCGGATAATCCAGCCCACTGCGGAATAAAGAGCGATTAAGTCTATCCACATGATTCCACGCTATCAGATAATATATAAGCATTCCACTGCAAGGAGTTGAACATGAAAGCAATGGTGATCACGGCAAATGGCGGACCGGAGGTTTTCGCGCAGCGCGACCTCCCCATACCTGAGGCAGGTCCGAATCAGTTGCTGGTAAGAGTGATGGCTGCAGGTGTAAATCCTCTGGATTATAAGTTGCGCCGAACCGGAGCTTTTGGATATGGCCCGGGAAGTGTGCTGGGTTTTGATGCCGCAGGCGTCGTGGAAAAAGTCGGGCCCGGAGTAACCGGATTCAAGCCGATGGACGAAGTATTTTATTCGCCGGATGTTACCGGTCCGGGTTCATACGCGCAATATCACCTTACAGCGGCGGATATCGTCGTAAAAAAGCCGCAGAATTTAACATTTATCGAAGCGGCGGCGATTCCCCTGGCAGGCATGACCGCGTGGCAGGCCATGATTGATCGTTGCCATATGCAGTTGGGACAACGGGTGCTTATTCACGGAGCCTCCGGTGGTGTCGGTTCAATGGCTGTGCAATTGGCGCATACGGCCGGCGCCTACGTTTATGCAACTGCTTCGCCGGCAAATATGGGTCTGGTGCGCGGACTGGGTGCGGATTATGTCATCGATCGAACGCAACGGGATTTCGCCGCGGAAATAACAAAAGAAACCGACGGAGAAGGCGTGGATTTGGTTTTCGATTGCGTCGGTTCAGATTTGGTTGCGCGATCCATTCCCATTGTCAGGTCGATGGGAAATATAGTGACCATCGTAAACCCCAGCGGCGATTTGAGTCTGGGGTATCGAAAAAATATAAGCCTTCATTATGCCTTTATGTTGCGAAAACGTCAGACGCTGGAACAAATTGCCGAACTTGTGGAACATGGCAAAATTAAACCGGTAATCGGAAAAGTGATGAAGCTTGAGCAGGCGGCCGAAGCGCATAAACAATTGGAACAGGGGGGAGGGTTCGGCAAAATTGTACTAACCACTGCGTAATGTATGGCCTAAGAGTCACTGAGGCAGTCGGAAATAAAAAACGTTGAGTTTACCGTTTGGAACGATATTTATATTAATCCTGGCTGTACTCCGATTGCCGACGACAACCTGAAATGAATTGTCGCCCGGTTCCAGCGCAACCGGGATGGCATAAACTGTGCGCGGCAACATTTCCCAATAACGCACATCGGCCTGTGAAGAGGCGGCTAAAGCTGCACCGGCAAGTATGGCGCCGAGTCCGGCAAGAGCCACGGTGCCGTTGTTGTGGTTGGCGCCATATAGGGCTGCCCCCGCGCCGCCAGCCATCAGGCCGGTACCCACTATGGCCTTGGTTTCACGGACGGTATCCATGGTGAGCCAGCGTTTATCCTGGGCGAGCGCCAGAGTATCTACCATGCCTGGAGCGACAACGTTGAGATATCTGTCGTTATCCCAGACATAAGCGGGCGGTATGGGCCCGGCCTGCCAGGGGGCGGGGCCGAAGACGGATTGTTCGCCATACCAACCCTCGGCGCGGCGCTGCGGACCAAAGCCATAGTCCACAAAAATCAGGGTGTTTGTCTGAGGTTCAAGCATACGTCGAACCAAGGGCTCTATAGAGAGATCAAGTTGCTCGGCGTGTTGAAAATTAGCATTGGCAAGGTCTTTTTCGCCGAGTTCCAGATAACACACGCCCAATCCAAAATAGCCCAGGACAAAATTCGATTCTATTTTGTCGTACTGCTGGCCGGCGGGAATATTTTTATCATCCAGATCAGAATATTTGCGCAGGGCAAAAAGGCTGTTTTCAAAAGCGGCGCGAGCATTGTCATAATCATTTTGAATCAGATAAGTCAGTCCCAGATAATACTGAGCCATGGCGCGTTCAAAGGGTTCACCCAGCCAGACTTTAATGCCTTCATAAAAGACCACTGTGGCAAAAGCGCGGCCATTGGAATTAACATTGCTGGAATTCATCAACTGGTACGCGACCAAAAACGCCTGTTGAGCGCGCTGAAGATCGCCCGCGGCCAAGGCGCTTGAGCCGTATCGGCAATTGTTCAGGACATAATCTTCATCTGGATGTTGCGCCAGCGGCGCCATGATGGCTTCCGCCTGAGGGTAATTGCCGACGTAGTAATTTGTGACCGCGCTTTGGATCTGGGCGGAATTATCGCTGCACGCCGGCAGAACAGTTAAAAGAAGCACTATAACAGTGGTAAAAAAAGCGACCCGTGGAACCAAATCAAATGTACGGCGTTTATTCATTAAAAGCCCAAAATAATTCCCCATAACCACTTTCATTCTATCAATCTAAAAAGCTGTTGGTTTGAGCTTTTTTCGTTTCGTACGAACCTTCCCATACGATTTGACCGGAAGTGATGTTCGTGAGGAAGAAAGTGCACAAGTAATAATCGCTGCGGTAATCAGACGTTACATGAGTGTCGGAATAAAACGCGGCTTGCAGCGCATATTGAGGCGCAAGCTGGTCCTCCCGCGGTCCAAGTTCGTTGCTGGGAATAGTTGTTTCAGATAACAATCGCTGATAAGCGGCGCGATTAAGCACAAAGACAAAACGGTTTCTCAGGGAGGGTTGTCCCGTCAGCAGGGCACGCAGGCGATGAAGAAAAATATCACCCTTATCGGTCGGGATAATCTGGCTGGTGTTATTCTTAAGCGGGGTAAGAACGATGATCATCGGACCCTGCTCGGTAATACGCGCGATAATTGGATCGGAAACGATGGCGGCGGCCATTTGATCGGTCATGCGCACCAGGTCGTTTGAATCAAGAAATGTGTTGTAAGCATGGGTGCTAATCGCGGGACCGCTGCATCCGGTCAACTGGCAGATTGTCATCAGTACAAAAAAGGCGACGAATAAGCGTGTGAAAAACTTCAAAAAGAGCAGCGGGCTGGTTATAACGCCGAATTTCATACCATCAGTTACCGAAGTTCAGCGTGCGCACATCGTAGTGTCCTTCCCAGGTAATCACACCGGTCGCAAGATTTACAAGCTGAAATGTGCAGAGATAGTAAGTGGTGCTTGTATTGGGCTGGTCGTAAAAGGTTCCCGTTAGGGCATATTGCGGGGTCAGCGTCGCGGGCGCTCCAGGTACAGCTCCGCGGCTGGACTGTTCATAAGCGTCGTTGTTATTGGCGGGCAGATTCTGCTGTTGGAGCTGCTGCAACTGGTTCGGCGGGAGGACAAAAGTTATCCGGTCGCGGGCATACTGATTCAACAGCGCACGCATACGCGCCAAATAGATCTGATCATTCTGCCACGGCTGGCTGGTCTGATTTTGCAGGCTGGACATCACAACGACGATCTGATTTGGATTCTGGGAAATTTCGGGAATGGTTAATAGATCCGCGGAAAGTTTATCTGTCATGTCCACCAGATCGCGGGATTGAAGCCCCGTATCGCCGGGCGCATAAGCGGAAACATCAGGCCGGGCCTGACTATATGTCGGCTGTTCTTGGCAGCCGACGCCGGTGAGCAGTACCGAAACAATTGCTGTCGCCGCTACGGAAAAAGTGATCTTTTGCAGAGTGTTCATAAAACCCCTCTTCATTTAGTGTCGCGGTCTATTATATCCTCTTGATTCGGCATATTGTATATAGACCCTTGCCTAAAATATTGTGCAGTTAAGTCGGTAATGGCTTTCCGAGAGCGATAGTTTGTGATAAAAACTTGCAAGTTTTTTCGACATGACTTGCCTGAAATGAAAAGGTATCGTGATTCATGCCCAAACGAACGGATATCAAGAGCATTCTGATCATAGGTTCTGGTCCCATCGTGATCGGCCAGGGCTGCGAATTCGATTATTCCGGCACCCAGGCGTGTAAGGCGCTCAAGGAAGAGGGATATCGCGTCATTCTGGTCAATTCCAATCCGGCAACGATCATGACCGATCCCGAAATGGCCGATCGGACTTACATAGAACCACTAACTATCGAAGCGATTGCCAAAATCATCGCCAAAGAACGCCCCGACGCACTTTTGCCCACCTTGGGTGGACAAACCGGGTTGAATCTTTCAGTGGGGCTGTCGGATTCAGGAATACTGGAAAAATATGGCGTCAAAATGATTGGGGCAACCCGCCAGGCCATTGCCCGCGGCGAAGACCGCAAACAATTCAAGGAAATCATCGAAAAAATCGGGCTTAAATGCCCCAAAAGCGGCCTGGCCTACGACATGGATCAAGCACGGCAGGTGGTTCAGATGACCGGAATGCCGTGCATTATCCGTGCATCGTTTACGCTTGGCGGAACTGGTTCAGGCATAGCGTGGAACATTGAGGAGTTTGAGATTCTGGCCCAGCGCGGCCTCGACGCCTCGATGATTAATGAAATTCAGATCGACCAGTCGCTGTTGGGATGGAAAGAGTATGAACTCGAAGTCATGCGCGACAAAGCCGACAACGTGGTGATCGTATGCAGTATTGAAAATTTCGATCCTATGGGTGTGCACACCGGCGACTCCATCACTGTAGCGCCGGCGCAGACCCTGACTGATAAGGAATATCAGGCAATGCGCGACGCGGCAATGGCCATTATCCGGGCCATTGGCGTGGAGACGGGCGGCTCGAACATTCAATTCGCCATCAATCCCGCCGATGGCGAAATGGTTGTGATTGAAATGAATCCGCGTGTCTCGCGCTCCAGCGCACTGGCGAGCAAAGCAACAGGATTTCCCATTGCACGAATCGCCGCCAAGCTCGCGGTGGGTTATACGCTCGATGAACTTCCCAATGACATTACACGCCGAACTGTGGCCTGTTTTGAACCCTCGATCGATTATGTCGTGGTCAAAATTCCGCGCTGGACGTTTGAAAAATTTCCCGACGCCGATGAAACGCTCACCACACAGATGAAAAGCGTCGGCGAGGCAATGAGCATCGGCCGGACGTTTAAGGAAGCACTGCAGAAGGGCATTCGTTCGATGGAAATCAAACGGTTTGGACTGGGCTTGGATCGTAACGATCAATGGTGGAAACACCGGCGCGCCGAAATAGACGAAGGCGCCAGGGCAAAAAATGAACTTGTGCTGGGCGACCGAGGCTCGTTTGTGACGCGCACCGCGGCGCTGGAACAGGCCGCTTATCAGTGGCCGATACCGCAGGATGAACTGACGCGCAAATTAACGGTTCCTTCACAGGGACGGCTTTACTACATCCGCTATGCGTTCAAAATGGGTTATTCTGTCCAAAAGGTGCATGAACTTACCCGGATCGATCCATGGTTTTTATCGCAGATCAAAGAGCTGGCGGATTTTGAGATTGATCTGCTGGCAGCCCGACCGCTCGCCGCGGACTTCATGGCCGGCAAAATCGCCGGCGAACAGAAACGCAATTTCGCCCAGCTTTTGCGTTTGGCCAAGGAATACGGGTATTCAGACGTCCAACTCGGAACAGTCTGGTCGCTTACGCCCATTCAGGTGCGCGCCATGCGGAAACGTCTGGACATTGAACCGGTGTACAAACTGGTGGACACATGTGCTGCGGAATTTGAAGCCGCCACGCCTTATTACTATTCCACCTATGAAAAGCCGGTGATGCGCTGGCAGGCTCAGCAGTTGCAGCAGCAAGTGGACGATGAAGTGCGTGTATCGGAGAAAAAAAAGATCATCATTCTGGGTGGCGGGCCAAACCGCATTGGCCAGGGAATTGAATTCGATTACTGCTGCGTTCAGGCGGCGTTTGCCTGCCGGGAACTCGGTCTGGAAAGTGTGATGATCAATTCCAATCCCGAAACGGTAAGCACCGATTATGATACGTCCGATTTGCTTTTTTTCGAACCGCTCACGCACGAAGACGTGCTTAACGTCATCGAACGGCTCAATGGCAAACCGTTTAGTCAGCCTGGAGGCGCCCTGGGGGGAGTGATTGTTCAATTCGGTGGGCAAACGCCGCTAAACTTGGCGCGTTCACTTAAAGATTCCGGCGCGCCAATCATAGGTACCGCCGTGGAGTCCATCGAAACCGCTGAAGACAGGGATAAATTCAATCGGCTGATTCGAACGCTCAAACTCCGGCAGCCGGAGGGTGGTATTGCACGCAGCGACGAGGAAGCCCGCAAGGTGGCTGCGGCCATCGGATATCCGGTGCTGATGCGGCCTTCCTTTGTGCTTGGCGGCCGGGCGATGGAAATTGTCTCCAATGAAGAACAGTTGAATTATTACATTCAAAGCGCGGTCGAGGTGGCCGATGAGCATCCGATTTTAATCGATCGTTTCCTGGGCGACGCTACCGAGGTTGATGTAGATGCGATGGGCGATGGGACCGATTATCTGGTTCTGGGCGTCATGGAGCACATTGAAGAGGCGGGCATTCACTCCGGGGATTCGGCATGTTCGCTACCGCCGTTCAGCCTCTCAGAAAAAATCATCGATGAAATCAAAAAACAAACGCTCGAATTGGCTCGAGCACTTGAAGTGCGCGGATTGATGAACGTGCAGTTCGCCATTAAAGACGATCAGGTTTATGTATTGGAAGTTAACCCTCGCGCCAGCCGAACGGTGCCTTTTGTGAGCAAGGCCACCGGCGTGGCGTGGGCGAGGATTGCAGCAAAAGTCATGTGCGGCAAAACATTAAAAGAACTGGGCATTAAAGGCGAAGTGATACCGCGACGCCATGTATCCGTCAAAGAAAGTGTATTTCCGTTTAATAAGTTTCCGGGCGTGGATATTATCCTGGGGCCGGAAATGCGCTCGACAGGCGAAGTCATGGGAATCGACAAGGAATTTCCAATTGCATATGCCAAAGCGCAAATGGCCGCGGGCGGGAGTTTGCCTACATCGGGTACGGTTTATGTTTCGGTTCGCGATGCCGACAAGCCAATGATTGTTGAACCCGCGCGGAAACTGGCACAGGCTGGTTTTGATCTGATTTGCACCAGCAACACATATGAATTGCTCACTAAATCCGGCGTCAAATGCCGCCGGATTAACAAGATGCAGGAAGGACGGCCGAACATCATCGATGCGATGAAAAACAAGGAAGTTCAGCTTCTGATTAATACGCCAACCAAAAAAGGTCCGAACACCGACGAAGGAAGAATTCGCGCTGCCGCAGTTCTTCATAAAATACCTATCATCACCACGATCACCGGTGCGGAAGCGGCGACCGAAGCCATTTTAAGCCTAAAAAAAGGCGACTGGACGGTCGAACCGATTCAGGATTACTATGCTGAGATGAAAAAGAACTAAAATTAGAACAACACTTCAGGCTGCTCAAAGTTGGAGCTTTTGAATTTCGACTTTTTACTTTTACCTTCATCTATTCCCTGCGACCTGTACCCTGTCTCCTGAATAATGCCTATACTAAGTGTTCTCGGTAATAATGCTGAGGCGGGTTAGAATTGTGTTGAAATGAAAAAGATTCGCGTAGCGATTGTCGGCGCCAGCGGTTATACGTCGCTGGAAACCATTCGGTGGTTGCTCAGGCATCCGGCGGCCAGCATCACTTATTTGGCCAGCAGAAAGCCTGAACGGCCGATCAGCGAATTGTTTCCCGAACTCCTGGGCCGGCTCGACTTGCCCATCACGCCGTTTGACGCCAAAGCGATCGCCAAAGAAGCCGATGTGGCGCTGTTATGCCTTCCACATGCCGCGGCACTGGAGCATGCACCATCGCTGTTGCAAGCAGGATTAAAGGTCGTCGATTTTTCCGCGGATTACCGGATCAAAGATCCCAAAATGTATGAAAAATGGTATCAGCACACGCATAACGATCTGAATAATCTCGCCCAGGCGGTGTACGGTTTGCCGGAATTTTTTGAGCAAGCTATTAAATCCGCGACTTTGGTAAGCAATCCCGGTTGCTATCCAACCGCGGCAGTGCTGGGTACCGCGCCGCTGGTTAAAGCTGGGCTGGCAGAACCTGCGGACATTATTATCAATGCGGCTTCAGGTATTTCTGGTGCCGGCAGAACGCCAAGCCAGCAGCATCATTTTCCCGAACGCAATGAAGCATTTGAAGCCTACGCAATCGGCACTCATCGGCATGCACCGGAAATTGAGCAGACGCTGACGGCCATTACCGGCAAAGACGTTCAATTGCTTTTCGTGCCGCATTTAATACCAATGGACCGGGGCATTCTGGAAACCATTTACCTTAAGCCAGCCAAAGGCGCTGATATCAAAGCGGCTGAAGAAGCATTCGCCAATGCCTATGGCGGTAAACCCTTCATCCGTTTGCGAACCAGCGATTTACCCAGTACGAAATACGTGGCCAACACCAACTACGCCGACATCGCCGTGCGGTTTTATTCCACTCGGTTCGTCGTTACCGTGGCGATCGACAACATGGTCAAAGGCGCAGCGGGCCAGGCCATCCAGAATATGAACATCATGTTCGGTTTGGATCAGACTCTCGGGCTGATTTAAGCCAGGCCACATACCGAGACGTTTTTACCAAAAATCCAAGCCACTGGTTTTGGGTTCTTTGATCTGCTATCGTGCTGTATCGGAAGCGCTTTTATACTAAAACCCCCTGAATATAGACGCTAGCGGCAAAGATTTATGACCAATCCTAAAAAAAACACGAATAAAGCATCACATAAGCGAAAACTGACGCCTATACCATCAGTAGCCTTCGTTTCCCTGGGTTGCCCGAAAAATTTGATTGATTCAGAACGAATGCTGGGACTATTGGCGGCAGATGGATTTGCCATAAGCGGGGATCAGAACGATGCCGATGCGATTGTGATCAACACATGCGGTTTTCTGGAGGCCAGTAAACAAGAAGCTCTGGGGGTCATTCGAGAGGCGCTGGAAACGAAAAAAAAGGCCGAAAAGAAAGGAAAGTCAGTTCGCGTAGTTGTTGCCGGATGCCTGGTGCAGAGGCAGCGTTCCCAATTGCTGGATGAAGCACCCGATGTGGATGCCTTGGTGGGTGTCTTTGACAGAGAAAACATTGTCGCGGCAGTGCGTGGCGGCGTAAAAGATGACGGAAACAAAATTTCACAATCCAACATGGGGACTTTTCATCCCGTGACGCAATTGATTTCGCGGCACGATCGCACAAAGCAAGGTTATCTGGAAGAGGACGGCGCCAGGCTCAGACTAACGCCCCGACATTACGCCTATTTGAGAATTTCAGAAGGATGTAATCAGGGATGTACGTTTTGCACCATACCAGGCATTCGTGGGCGAATGAGAAGCAAACCCTTGGAAACAATTATTGCCGAAGCGCGGGAATTGATTCTCGACGGTGCATATGAAATCAATTTGATTGGACAGGATACCACGAGTTACGGTTTGGATATCGGGTTTGGGGCGGGATTAAGTGGGCTGATCACCGCACTGGATCAATTGCCCGATATCGGGTGGATTCGCCTGATGTACGCTTATCCAAGCTGTTTTACAGATGAAATGATCCATGCACTGGCGGATACAGAACACTTCGTGAAATACATCGATATGCCTCTACAGCACATCAATGATGAAATTCTCTTTGCCATGCGGCGAAAAACCACGCGAAAACAAATCGAAACACTGATGGAAAAGCTCCGCAAATGGATTCCGGGTGTGAACATCCGCACAACCATGATCAGCGGATTTCCTGGTGAAACTGCAGAGCAACATCGGGAACTGGTGCAATTTGTTCGAGATTTTGGTTTTGACTGCCTCGGCGTGTTTGAGTATTCACCCGAACCCGAAACGCCTGCAGGCCGGTTGTGGAAGACTGCGGCAGTGAATTCCCAGACAGTTCGCGAACGCAAGCAGGAAATTATGCTCGCCCAACAGGAAGTGGTGTTCAAAAAAAATAATGCCATGATCGGACAAAAATTACCGGTATTAATTGATTGGGTTGATCGCAAACGCCGGACAGCACGCGGACGGCATGCCGGGCAGGCGCCCGACATTGATGGACAGGTCCTGATACCACATTGCGATGTGGTCACCGGCGAAGTTGTTAATGTAACCGTGAAAGATTGGAAGCATTACGATCTGATTGCCCATATGGATAAAATAAAGCTTCGAACGGTTGTACAACAACTGGATGTGAGCCTGCCACTGCTGCAGATTTCATAAATGCCAGATTGTGTCTGAAAACAGATATGTATCGCTATATTCCCAACCTGATTACCGTCAGCCGGCTTGTTCTGACGGCGCTCTTTTTCATTGTCATTAATCTTCAGACATCAGCGACAAATTTTCCCTTATTGATGTGGCTGGCGCTGGGCGTATTTGTACTGGCGATTTTCAGCGATGCACTGGACGGTTGGCTGGCCAGGCATTGGAAAGCAGAAACCGCTTTTGGACGAATCGTTGACCCCTTTGCGGATAAGATTCTCATTTGCGGTGCTTTTGTGTTTTTTTCCTGCGGTAAAATTATTCCAGGCGAAGTGACATTGCCGGTAAATATGTCCGGCGACGCGGCGACTGGCATCGTTCCCTGGATGGCGGTGGTGCTTACAGCCAGGGAGTTTTTGATTACCGGAATCCGCGGCTACGCCGAATCGCGAGGCATTGATTTTCGTGCCCAGTGGGCTGGCAAAATCAAAATGATGGCACAATGTTCGGCGATTATCGGCGTGCTTGTATGTTTGGCGCTGGGAACTGTTCTAAAAAGTTCGATGGTACTTAATGGTTTGCTTATCGCCCGGAATGTGGCGATATGGATTACAGTTGTGGTTACAGTGCTTTCAGCGATCCAATACATCATTCGTGGGCGACAGCTCATACATGAACAATAGGGTATACGGGATGGAGAATTCGGCTACAGGAAGAAGGATGGATACCCAGGAAGAAACTCAAACGCAGACACCAGTAGGGCATACATGGCTTAAATGGGTGGTTTCTGGATGGGGATTGGGGTTGCTCAGACCGGCTCCTGGAAGCTGGGGAAGTTGTGCACCGGCAATTATATTTTGGGGTCTGATTTATTTTTCACTATCTGATTTAATGCGGTCAATCATATGTGTGGGACTTGCTCTTCTGGCCTCGATATTGACGGTTCTGCTGGGTCCATGGGCGCAGAAATATTTTCAAAAGCCGGATCCCGGATCGATGGTGCTGGACGAATTTGCCGGTTACTGGATAGCGTGTTTATTCATTAGAGTTCCTTCTCAGGCATCTGGAAATATCTGGCTTTCGTGGCTAATGGCAGCCGGAATTTATATTCTTTTTCGGTTGTTTGATACTATCAAACTGCCGCCATGCCGCGCCTTGGAAAAACTTCCGCGAGGCTGGGGCATTCTTCTGGATGACATTGCAGCCGGCGTTCAGGTGAATATTGTTTTGCAAATTCTACTGCGGGTTATTTTTAAAGGGTGAGGCGATCGAACCACTGTTAGAAGTTTTTTGTATTTGATTTCAGTGATTCAGGACCTGAAACGAGGAGGGTGGACACGAACCGGAATATTATCGGGATTAACCGAGTATTTGTATGCGATAACGCATCTGGATATATTTAGAGTCTCAAGCAAAACAGGGCGGGAGCAGCACAGTAGTGAGGTTTCGAGGTTGTTCAGGTATCACGCGAAATTAAGTGCCTTTAACGTAATAGGGTTGGGACTGTCGTCGGCGGTCATAGCCGTTATCGCCATGGTTGGAGCGAGCGTATGCTACGCAGATGATGGAACAGCTTCATCGGTGGATTACGCTCAATTGGGTCAAGAGGCGCAGAACGGCGATGCGAGCGCACTGGCTAAACTTACCACGGATGCCAATGCAGGCGTGCTCGACGCGGAGTACCAACTGGGATTCTATTATTATCAGAACTTGGATTACTTTCATGCAGCGCCTTGGCTGGAAAAGGCAGGTGATCAGAAAGCCAAGCAGGGCGATATCCAAACCGCCATCGGCTATTATGACATCGCATCCTATTCGTATTCGCAAAATCAGCAAAATAACAAGGCCGCAGAATTATACGTTAAACTTGGAGACCTTAATTACGGACAAACAGGAAGCGGCGAAGATTATCTGCAAGATTACCAGGCAGCATTGAGTGCTTGGCAAAATGCAGTGCAACTTGAACCGACGTTGTTGGATGCGCAAATCAGACTGATGAACGCCAACAACGATATGGCACAACTCAATTCTTCAAACTGGCCCGGGGTGATCAATTTAGCCAATAAAGTCCTGCAGTTGGATCCAAAAAACGCCGACGCTTACCGGATTCGCGCTGGAGCGATCATCGGTTATATGACGGGATCTGCAGGCGGAAACATGCAGGAATTTGCCCAGGTCATCTCAGATTTGAAACAGGCCGTGCAGATCGATCCTGCTAACGCGGACAATACTATATTGTTGGCTCGGGCATATCTTCTTGAAGCAGGATTTGAACAATTAATCCACAACATTAACGCCGATCAAGCCATCGGTATCTGCGATCAGGCACTGCAGATCATGCAGGATTATGTAAATAAATATCCGGACAATCCGAAAGGCTGGCTGGATATGGCGTCGTTGTGTGATCAGATACCCGGCATGGAATCGAGTGTACAAGATGCGATCAACAAAGCACTGACAATATCGCCCAACGACCCGGATGCTCTCGCGGCGCAACTCAACGAATTGATTAAATACAAGTCGCTCCCCGGACAAATTGGTGAAGCCATTGAAAAATTAATTGCCGTGCAGCCCGATCATATGAACAACTATATGATCGCTGCTGAATATTACGCGGGACTTGGCGATAATGTGAGTGCCATAAAATACCTCAAAGCCGCTCTTGATCATCCCACACCAGGCGGGGGGGTAACACCATTTCAGAATGCGGGAATTCGCCAGTCGGTTTATGAATTGCTTGCGGATGTCTATATGAACGCTGCCGATTTAACTTCGGATGCCGCGACGCGCAACGACTATTTAAATAAAGCTTCAGATGCGATTTCATGGGTGCAAACGCAACAACTGGACGCCGGGTGGGTGTACGTGAACCAGGGTCGTTTATACACGTTGCACAACCAGTACGACGCGGCATTGCAACAACTCAAGGGAGCCGATTCGATACTTTCGCCGACAAACGCACAACAGGTTCATTTGTGGTTGCTGAATAAAGAAATTGAGATACAAGTCTACACCGCATTGGGCCAGAACGATCAGGCTGCCAGGGCACTGGATCAGATCGATCGGTATTTTCCCGATCAGCCAGTGGTTTTAATCAATCGTGCCAGACTTGAACTCCAGCAAAATCCGTCGGCCGCCCTGGCTGCCGTTGACGAATTTTTGAATCAGGATTCTTCAAACCAGGAGGCGCTGGGCATCAAAGCCCAGGCGCTGGCCGCTTTGGGGCAAACAACAGAACTTAACCAGGTGTTGGATTCGATACAGAATTTGACGTTGCCTCTAGCGGAATTAAAGACACGACTAGAGCTTCTTAACGGCGATAACCATGCTGCATGGCAGACAATTCAACCATGGGTGCAGCAGAATCCTGCTGATCCGCGAGTAGTGACGCCGGCATATGCGGCGTTGGCGGGTATCGGTGATCGCACGCAGGCAGCTGAGTTAATCGCCCAGGCGCTCAAAGACGCGCCCGACAATACGCAATATCTCTTGCTCAATAATGAACTTGCCAAGTCGGGCAATTCCATGCCACAGCTTTCTTTTGACTCACTGACAAGCGATGTTGTTCATATTGCTATTAATGGTGAAAATCCGGATCAAACGCAACTGGCAGCTATCAATCAGATATCCGATCCGGTGCAAAGGTCAGTTCTTCTGACTGATTTTTATCTTGATCGTGGCCAGCTCGATCAGGCAGGACAGGCCATTCAGGCGGCCGAACAGGCTGCTCCGAATAATCATGATGTGATTGAGGCTCAATTTCGTCTGGACCTGGCTGAAGAAGATTTTGACGCGGCTTCAGCGGTTATATCCAGGGCCGATGAATTGAATATTGATGGATTAAACGGCGATCTGTACCAGGCAAGATTGGATCTTGCCAGAAATGGCGCGAGCGATGCTCTGGATCTTTTAAGTCGGGATCTCCAGACGCATCCTAATGATATTGAGGCTCAGGCTTATAAAGGACAGGCTCTACTGGCGTCTGGCAAAGGCGCGCAGGGAACCTCGGAACTGGAGGCTGTTTTAAAACTACAACCCAACAATCTGGTCGCGTTGCGAACTCTTGTGAACTACTACATGCGAACGAATACGCAGGATTCCCTGGAGCAAGCCCGCGATTTGATTAATCAGGGATTGGGCTACTATCCGCTCGATTATCAATTACAACAGTTCTCGGGCGATGTTGCCGATTTACTTGACGATCCGCAGCAGCGAATTAACACAAGACTCGCAGCCTATAAGGCCAATCCGGGTGATATGCATAACGTGGAATGTTTGGCACAACTTTACAGCAGCCATTCACAATTATCAGAGGCCATTTCACTATTAAACACAGCTTTTAGAGCACATCCTGACAGTTTAGACCTGGCTCAGATGTTGGTGACACTATATTTGAAACAGAAGGATGTTGGTGACGCACAGGATGTTTTAGAACAACTTGCGGAAAATGGTAATTCACAGATCGCCTTCATGGGTCGCATTATGCTTGGAGATTTATATCTCAAGCAGGGATTGCAGTCCCAGGCTGCCCAAATGTATTTACAGGCACAGGATGCAATGCCCGCAGATAAAGCGATAGTGGAAAGCAGATTAGGCGACATGTATTTTAACGCGGGCGATTATTCCGACGCGCTAAAATTTTATGGCCCACTTTACGCAACAGATTCAAAAAATCGTGATCTGGCTATTCGATACATTCAAGCTTTGATCAAAAACAACCAGGCGGATCAGGCATTAAATATTATTGACAACAATCTGCTGGCTCAAAATCCTTCTGATGAACAGGCGATGGAATTGAAAGGAGAGGCACTGCTGGCGGAACGCAAATTGCCGGAGGCGTTGGACGTATTTAATAACACCCTGACATTGAATTCACAGGATATGCAGGCTCTTTATAACCGCGCCTCGGTATATCTGGCTTTTTCGCCGCCGGAATATCAGCAGGCTATAGGCGATCTGTTGGTGGTGGAAAACATAGATGCCAAAAATTATCCAGCGCGTCTGTTGCTGGCCCAAACTTATGAAGCTAACCGGCAATACGCCGAAGCTGTTCACGAATATCAACAGGTGATCGCACTGGATCCCGATGATCAGACAATTCGACTGCGGTTTGCTCAATTACTGTTTGATCTGGCGAGCCAATTGGCGGCGCTTTCACCGGATGACAATAGTGATCTGGCGGCTTCATTGAGGATTATTGATCCAGTTGGTCAATTTCAAAATCTGGTTCAGGATTCTCTGAATATGAAAATGAACAATCTGGAATATGCCCAATGGCTCGCCTTATATGGGCAATATGATATGGAAACGGGGAATGTAGATGAGGGAATCGCGCTTACGCGAAAAGCTTATGATGCGGCCGGAGAAACTCCGGAAGCAGCGCTGGCTTATTTGCGCGTGCTGTTAACAGCCGGCAAATATGAAGAAGCGGTGGATGTCGCCGGTAATGCGATAAAGAGTTCGCCAGATAACGCGGACTTTTATGTATTTCGTGGTCGGGCCTATTCGATGCTTCAGAGATTTCCACAAAGTCATGCCGACTTTGTACAGGCATTGACCATCAGCATGAATAATGCGAAGGAATTTTTTCAAGTGCTGGATTTATACCAGTCCGCATCTAACGATCCACAGTGGCTGACTGGTGTGTCGGATCAACTTTTGAATTTACAAAAACAATACCCTGATCAGGCAACGCTTTTTGATACTGCGCTGGCGATCGTAGCCTTTATCGAAAAGGATAATCAAGGGGCGCTCCGGTTTGCAGTGACCGCGCTGAATCAAAACCCGGTGGATATTTGTGAAACCAGTGCTTTGAGGATAGCCGCAATGGCGGCGAATAATCTGAATCAGTACGATCAATCGAAAAATTACTATCTAAAATTGCTGAAAATATCTCCGACAGATGCTTCTGCCTGCAATAATATGGCATATTTACTGGCGAGTAAATTCAGAGACCTTCAGGGAGCCCTGCGCTATGCCCAGCAGGCCAATGATCTATCGGCGCAACAGGAGGGCGTAAACGGATATTGTCACGATGCAAACAATCTGGATACCTTGGGCTGGATTTATTATCTCACTGATGATTATTCCGATGCTTACGACGCGCTGGAAATGAGTTTGAAGTACAACCCTCCTCCGGTGGCGTATTACCACCTGGGACAGGTGCTGGTGGCTCAAAATAATTTTTCTGAAGCGAAACAAGTGCTGCAAGAGGGATTAATCGCCGCCCGGCAGTCGAATGATCCGATTGCCGATCAAATTCAGGATTTACTCAATTCGGGTATGATGCAGTAACAATGCCGGCCATAACTTAAACCGAATCGTATAAAATAATCATAAACATATAACATGAGTTCGATATTTTAAGGCAGAACCTGGTCGCCATCGAACAGGCAGTTTTTGCACTGATGTTATCAGAACTAACATTACGACCGCGAAACGGATAAATTTTGTGCACTTCCGATAACTATTTCCAACTCATTATGTGATTTGGACTCACCGATAAAGCCAAAGTCGGTTTTAAACTTTTAATGAGTTTTTAGACTTTGGAGACCGTCATATGAAACGTAAAAAGGGCAAGCATAAAAAAGTACGCGGCTTTACGCTGATTGAATTGCTGGTGGTCATATCGATCATCGCATTATTGATCGCCATCTTGCTGCCAAGCCTTGCGAAGGCCAAGGAATTGGCAAATCGCACGGCATGTTCAGCGAACATTCGAAGCATTCTGCAATCCATGGCGATTTATGCGCAAAGCAATCAGGCAACATTCCCCTGCGTACCTGGACCGGCGTCGACAGCATCCTACGCTAACCAGGCGGCAAATCCCAGCGGTTATGTTAACACTCAATTACCGGGCCAGGTTTTAGGTGAATGGTATGCTTCAGCCAACAGCGCTGAATTTGGCAGCCCGTTGGGTTCTTTGTGGGTTTTGGTCCTGCAAAGCGCGATAACGCCCAAGACGTTCATTTGCCCCTCAGATCCCATCGCCAACGGGCCATCTATTGAATACGACAACAACAGCACAGGCGGCACAGCGGACGTTTATGCTCAATTTGGTGTAATGACGATTGGCGGCACGCCGAGCACAAGCGGTCAGGGTGAAAGTTATTCTGTCGCATTTCCTTGGGTTTATAGTGCCACTGCGTCGACCAGTGCTCCCGAAACAGCTTCAAATATTTGGTACAATGATGCTCGCGCAGATCAGCCGATTGTGAGCGACATGGCTCCATTGAGCAATGCCGGCACCGGAACTTTCGCTCGCTATACCACCGTATTAAATACTGCAAACACCTATGGTCCCTATATCTATAATTCAGGCAATCACAACGGTGATGGCCAGAATGTAGGTTTTGCTGACACCCATGTGGAATGGGATGCCAGCCCGTACGTAGGGGAACAGGGCGACAACATTTTCACCTATAATACTTCGACCACAGCTCCGAATGGCACCCAGACGGCAGTGACAACGACCGGAGCGTCTGTGACGCAACCCGTGTCGACGTACACGCCGCTGCTTACCCCGTTTGACACTTGCATGGTCCCGGTAAGGAACGTGCAAAGTGGTGCATGGTAAAACATAAAAATGGTGCAGGACTATTAAACGGCCCGGGTAAAACCCGGGCCGTTTTTTATTTAGATATGCTTTGGATAAAAACTTTAATTTTTATCTAAAGAATTTGCATCACAATCGCAACCATCTGTCTTTATTAGTGATTGGGCGCTCCTTTAGGGTGCGATAACTATGAATAGCAAAAAGCCTATAAGAAAAAATGCCGATAAGAAATGTGTGGATTATTGAGACGTGACAATCCGATGAATCCAACGACTTGAGAAAATCAATAGCTGGGGCGTTGCGAACGTCACTTCAGGCGTGTCTTGGACGATAAGGCCGTGACGTTAAAGAATCTAAATTAGTGGAGAAATTATGAAGTCTCAAAAGAACAAGAAACCAAAATACCGGGCGGGTTTTACTTTGATTGAACTGCTTGTGGTTATATCCATTATCGCATTATTGATTGCCATTTTGCTGCCCAGCCTCGCCAAGGCCAAGGAACTTGCGAACCGCGTAGCGTGTTCGGCAAATATCCGGAGTATTATTCAGTCCATGACCATATATGCACAAAGCAATAGCGGTGCATTTCCTGACTGTCCCGGACCAGGCAGCACTACTTATGCAAACCAGGCGACTAATCCCACCGGCTACGTGAACACTCAATTGCCGGGCACCGTTATCGAGGAATGGTATGCCTCGGCAAATAGCGCCAATTTCGGAAGTCCGCTTGGATCACTGTGGATTAATATGATTCTTGACGGCCAAGACACGCCTAAGACGTTTTTTTGTCCATCGGATCCGCTGGCTAACAAGGCATCAATTGAATATGACGGTAGCAGCACCGGCGGAGCAGCAGACTGCTATGCCCAGTTCGGCGTGATGACGCTTGGCGGCACACCAAGTACGGCGGGGCAGGGTGAAAGCTATTCTATCGCTTTCCCCTGGGCTTATAACGCCAATGCCGCAGGAACCAACCCCGAAACGGTCAGCAACATCTGGTTTAATGATACGCGCGCCGATGTGCCAGTGGTGAGTGATATGGCTCCGCAGAGCAATACCGGTACAGGAACTTTCGCCCGCTACACTACTGTGTTGAATACCGCTAATACCTATGGCGCGTATATTTATAATTCAGGAAATCACAACGGCGACGGCCAGAATGTCGGCTTTGCCGACGATCACGTGGAATGGGATACCAGTCCATACGTAGGGCAACAGGGTGACAACATCTTTACCTACAATCCTTCAACGCCCAACGGTTCGGGTACCGCAATTACAACAACCGGAACAACCGTTACACAGCCCGTGACGTCAAACACACCGGCTGTTCCTCCATTCGATGTTTGTATGGTTCCTGTGCGAAATGTGCAGTCAGGCGCCTGGTAAAATCGTAACGATAAACCAGATCAGGAAATTGCGCGGCCCGGAAAATTCCGGGCCGTTTTTTTTGTTCAGAAGATTTTGAATGCAGACCGCTCAGTTACGGTCGTAGCAGAACCATCGCAATAATGCCCGCCAAAACACAATAGACGGCAAATGGAGTAAGCTTGCGTGTCTGGAAATATTTCATCAGAAATATGGTGCTCAGATAAGCGGTAACGCCGGCCGTCAAAGCTCCAATCATGGTCAGGTGCAACATCGTTCTGGCCTCAGGTCTAAATAATTTGGGCAATTCAAGAACGGAGGCGGCAAGGATGGCCGGCGTTGCAAGCATAAACCCAAAACGACAGGCTTGTTCATAACTTAGTCCGGCAATAACCCCCGCAACAATGGTCGCACCACTACGCGATATGCCGGGAAGAAAAGCGAGCGATTGCGAGGCTCCAACCAGTATGCCGTTAATAAACGAAAGATCTTCGGCCCGTTTCTCCTGCTGTTGTGCGGCGCGTTTAACAGCCAGATTTTTCACGTAATCGCCTAGCAACATCAACAGACCATTGATTATCAAAAAACCGGCGACCATCCAATAGTATCTGGGGTCTTCAAAAAATAGACGAATCTTCTTTTCGAATAAAAAACCAATTGGAACGATGACCAGAGTGCCGGCGACCAAAAGCCAGGCGAGTTTGCTGTCATCGTCATAGACCAATTTCATCCTCTGAACACTTCCAATATAGGCCATGAATACCTGAAGCCACTGCTTCCAAAAATAAATGATCAGGGCTATGGCAGTGGCTAAATGCAGAGCGACTACAAAGGGAAGAAAATGTTGATCACTGAAGCTGAAATTCCAATGCAACAGGCCCTTAATAATAATTAAATGGCCCAGAGAACTGATAGGGAAAAGTTCTGAAAAGCCCTGAAGAAAACCCAAAAATATGGCTTGCCAAACCGTGAGCATTCATGTCTCCATAAAACGACCAAGTCGACTCATAATCGAAACGAAGATCATCGCATAAGAATGGCGCATGGCAAGGCCGGATCAAAAAAACCAGCAAAAACCTCAATTGGGGTTGGATAATGCAATCAGAATGCTGAAATTTGTCGTTGAAGTCTCTAAAATAGGAGGATAGATGTTAGAAGCCCATAAAAATACAAGCATCGTTTTTGGATTGTTGGTCGTTTTAGTAGCGGGTTGTGCTCAGCAAACTGGTTCAGCACCGCCAAATACATTAACACCAAAAGCTGATATTAGTTCATTGGTTGCCCCGTTTGGGGCCGAAGCGCAGGGTATAACCACATCGACAATGCAGGCATCGGCAGGACCAAAAAATACCGAAACGCTGGCCCAGATTCAGAAGGATTTAGGTGTTATTTCACAGCAGGAAATTGAATCGAATACAGGAACGCAACCTTCAGATAAAGCCCTGCGTGCCTTCGGCCTGGGCAGAGCGGCATGGTTATCCGGAGATGATGCTGAGGCACAAACTTTTCTGGAACAAGCGCGAGATGAAGATCCGCGGTCTCCAACAGTGCTGGAGTTATTGGCTCAGGTATATCTAGATCAAGGTAATATTGATGCCGCCATTGAGAGTTTAAACGCTGCGGAAAAAATAGCGACGTACTCGCTGCAGGCGAACTTGATGCTGGGGCAGATTGCCTATCGCAAACACGACTGGATGACGACAATACTCAATCTGCTGCGTGCCTGGAACAGTCCTGAGTTAGAGGCTGATTCACCTTACAAACCACTGATCATCTTTTACCTGGCGGTTTCATTGCAAAACGCGGGTTACCATAGGGCGGCGGCGGATTGTTTTGCTGATTGCGATGAACTTTTGTCGATTCCGCGACCGAGTTTCCGGATGAACCGGGATGTGTCGGATCTGATAAGTCACAAAAACGCGATTGAATTTTTTGCCGGAGAAAATGCCTACGCCGCAGGAGATTACGATGGGGCATTGGAGTATTACCGCCGCGCCCAGGCGGATGGATTATCGAGTATTCTGGTATTAGTGCGGATCGCCGAGCTTGAGGCGTTGGAACACAATTACAATGTTGCGGAACAGGATGCATTGGACCTCGCTTATGCGGATGGGGTTGTTCCACAGAGTAGTGCATTGATTGACTGGGTATGGGAGCAGGCTGGTCGTGAAAACTGGATCAGGGATGATTTGTCGCAAATCGGTGAGAGATCTTCCGGCGCGTTATTTGTGCTGGCAATGCTGGAAGAACAGTCCGGCGACTGGACGGACAGCTATGCCAATTTGAGCCGATATCTGCAGGATCATCCGGAAGATCGTCGCGCACTTATTCCTTTGGTTGCACTAGCCAGACAGCAGCAGCAGATTCCCGAGGCCTATTTACTTTTTGCCTGGGTTGGCGCGCAGGACAAAATTTCCACCGACGACATCACTGTTGATTTTCTTGCGATGGTGGGGGCGAATCCAGCGCCTGATTTAGTTTCACAACTTGCCGCGGCCAGAGAGTCACAGACTAATGAAACGGCGAACGGCCTGTACAAATGTTGGCAATATTACCTATTGGGAATTGCAGCAGGCGAAGCGAATCAACTTGAATCGGCTGTTCAATATCTGCGTTATGCGGTTGAAGCGGATCCGAATTTTTGGCCTGCGGCACAATTACTTGCCCGGCATTTGGTAGAACTGAATGAATTTCAGGCGGCGGAAAAAGTTGTGCAAGCTCGAATGGATGGTCCGAATAAAGCCGCTGCACTGGCGGAGCTTGTGCGCGTATATATCGCAGAAGATCGCCTCCAATTGGCGGCACAAACAGCCGAAAAAGGCATCCGGGAATATCCCGATCAGCCGGACTGTTATCTGCAGGCTGCGGATATTTATGATGTACAACAGGATCTTCAGCGGGAATCTTATGCGTTGGGGAGGCTGATCAAGCAATTTCCTGATTTGGAGGAAGGGTATCAGCGGTTATTGGTTTTTGCCGCAAACACGCAGAATCAGGAACTTCAAAATGCCCTGATTAACCGATATATCACCGAGTTTCCTGATGACAGCTTCGCAGGAATTCTTTTGGCGCGGCAAAGGGCATTACAAGGTGATTATATTGGGGCTGTGCAGATTCTTGAACGAACGATAGCGATGCATCCGGGGGATGCATCCGTCTATCTGGCCATGTCAGAATTAGAAAACGCTCAGGGTAATCAGGTTGAATCGTTGGCGATACTTGAGGATGCAGTCAAGATCGATGTTAACAGCGTGGATTTATATGTTGCACTGGCGCAGGATTTTGAAGACATGAAGCAGCCTGAGAAAGCCAAAGCGATTTTAGCCCAGGCCGCTCGCGAACACCCCGATTCCGAACAATGGCAAACGGCATACGTGGGGTTACTGGACGATTTAGGCGAAAAAAGCGATGTTGAGTCGCAGATTGCCATGTTGCGAGCACAGGAACCTGATAGTCGCTGGGTCGATCTGCTATATGAGCAATATCTTCAGGAGACTAACCAATGGGTCCAGGCGAAGCAGGTGCTCCAACATCTTTGCAACACGCCTTACCCGAACTTAACCGATTTATACGACCTGGCTCAGGTGAATCTGAACCTGGGGGACACAGATGATGAAATATCAACCTATCAGAGAATACTGAAAATATCGCCTTACGATGCGAATGCCAACAACAATCTGGGATATGAATGGACGCTGCAAGGCATTAATCTTGAAGAAGCAAAACGTATGATCAGTATAGCCGTTGAAAATTATCCCAATGAATCAGCTTATCATGACAGTTTGGGATGGGTCCGGTTTAAACTCAACGACCCGCATGGAGCGCTTGTGGAATTGCAAATGGCCGTAAGTCTGCCCGGGGGGCAGAATCCGGAAGGAATGCAACATCTGGGCGATGTACTCGATGCGCTGGGAGAAACAACCGAAGCGATTGAAAGCTGGAAGACGGGGCTGCAAATACTCGCCTCTCAAAAACAGTTGTCGCAAGACGATTTAAAAACACAGAAAAATTTACAGGAACGGCTCAAAAAGGCGGCGCCGTGGATTAAACTTGATGAACTCAAGCCTGATAATTCAATGTAAGCTTTCATCGTATCAGCTTCACAAAAAATAATTTTAAAGGATGATATGGCAGGTCATTCACACTGGAAATCGATCAAACACAAAAAGGCTGTCGTCGACGCCCGTCGCGGCAAGGTATGGAGTAAGCTTGCGCGACTCATCATTATCGCGGCTAAAAGGGGCGGCAACCCGGATGATAATCTTGCGCTAAGGTATGCCATTGAAAAGGCCCGCGCTGCGAATATGCCCAACGATACGATTGAAAAAGCTATCAAACGCGGCACGGGTGAACTGGGCGCGAATAATTATGAAAATGTTTTATATGAAGGCTATGGGCCGGGAGGAGCGGCCATACTTGTCGATGCACTGACGGATAACCGCAACCGAACCGCCGGAGAAATCCGGGTTATTTTTGATCGCAATAACGGAGCGGTGGGTACGGCTAATTCCGTCGGCTGGATGTTCAAAATGCAGGGGCTGATTGCGATTGAACGTGGCAGTATCGAGGAAGACAAACTTATCGAATTGGCGCTGGAAGCCGGCGCACTGGATGTACTGACCTCAGATGAAGGTTATATGGTCCAGACGACCGCGACTGATTTTGAAAAGGTTCGTAAAGCCCTGGCTGCGGCGAAGATACCGATTATATCCGCGGAATTAAGCATGATTCCCAGCCAGACAATTGGCGTAAGCGGTGAAACGGGCCGGCACGTTCAGGAATTGATCGAAGCGTTGGAAGAGCATGACGATGTGCAAAATGTATATTCCAATGCACAATGGGAAGATTGAGCGCAAACGGCGACTTCGAGTTTACCATTGCTCGTGAATCCACGAACTTGGATAATAAAAAGAGAGTATTTGCTGATATGTCATGCCGTGCAGGGCCATTGCTTCATCTCCCCATTGAGACATTCCTACGCCGTGGCCGTGGCCGCGGCCGTTCGTCAATTCAATATATGATCCCGCGTCACGTATATCAAAGAAACTGCTCGGCGGCACCGGGGCGTTTTGAAAAGGATTCATGAATATAGCCATGCGGAATTCTTCGGCGCGCATTTTTCCGACGTGGCCATAGACGTCTCTGAGTGTAATAATTTGCGGCCGCCCGGTAATTGTATTTTTTTCACTGACTGCGACAGAGGCAATTGGGCCAAGTTCGGTCAGATAAGGCAATCTGTTTTTTAGCCCCCACCAGTTAATGACCTGAGTAATCTGTGCTTTGCTGATGACCATGGGCGGCCAGAAAAAATCGGGACTCTCATCGTCCAGTGTTCCGGTCGATTCATCCGTCAAAGTAACAACAGCCGCATCGCCCCATGCGTCCGCGGCGCTTTGGGTGGCGCCACCATCGCAGGAACAATAGAAAGAGCAGAAAATACCGATGCCGGAATCACCTGACGTATAAAGCACCAAACCTCGCGTTCCGGTTACCGCATCCCAGGAGCGGACGGTTTCAGCCTCTTTCCCTCCGTACATCTGGGAAGTCAGCGTGCCAGTAACATCCCAGGCATGGGTTCTTCCAAAAGTCATGATCTGATAGAGCGCATAGGTGCGAGCAGCTATGGCCTGGGCGGCGTATGCGGTCGGACGCCAATCACCGTAAAGCTCACGGGATAAGACGCCTGCCAGATATTCCTCAATGGGCAGGGCGTTAACCGCGATAAATTCACCATCAGCAAGACGTTCAATTAACACTTTGCCCCGGTATAACTGGGGATTGATGGAAGGAGGATAAGCCTGCTCAGGAACAATTAAAACTCGAATATATGGTTCCGAGGTTATCGCGGCGACTGATACAACTGGAGGATAAACCTGTCCTAAAATAATTGGCTTGGGTAGTACCGCCGGAACCGCCGGGAACGTACTTATCGGGCTGGGAATTATAGGATTGGAACTGTTTGAAGCCTGCCCTGAAGTGGTCGGAGGCTGGCTTGGAGAATTGGGAAGCGTGCTGGAATCACTGGAAGGCGCACAGCAGGGAAGAGAAAAAAAGAAAACGACGATGCTGGAAACCAGCAGAAGCCGGATCATCCATGATCCCAGGGTCATTTGGCGAACTTCCATAACGCCACAGAGTATGAATTTGGAACTCTAATCCATCTTTCGCAGGGACAAACCGAAATTGACCAGGCGTTCTTTAATTTCATCCAGACTGGTCTGACCAAAATTTTTAACCCCTAAAAGTTCAGCTTCGGTGCGGCTGGCCAAATCACCGATCGTGGCGATTCCCAGACGCTGCAGCGCTTTTCCAGAGCGGACGGAAAGTTCCAGGTCAGCAACAGGCTTGTTAAGCACGGTTTCCGGAACCGATGAGGAAACGTTCTTCAAAAGTTCCTTGCGCTGTGCCTGGTGGGCTTCATCCGCGGTTTGACCCAGTCGCAAGCCTTTTCGCCCAAGCATTTCCCTGATTTCGTGGAGGCTGGTTTCACCGAAATTTTTGTAGCTCAGAAGTTCCGCCTCCGTCGTTTTCAATAAGTCGCCCAAAGAGCGAATGTTCATTTTCTTAAGGCAATTGCGCGCCCGGACAGAAAGTTCAAAATCCGTAATGGGGGTTTCCAGAAGCAAGTTGCGGGTAATAACGCGTTTTTCCGAATCATCTTCAAGTTGCATATCCAGCGAACTGTCCACGTGACGGTAATACATTCGCCCAACAGGGTGGTTGGGCTTTGCGGATAACAGCCGGTGCAGAAGTTCCTCGGCTTCATCGTAACGACCCGCGTCTTCGTAAAGAACGGAAAGGTTTAGCAGGACGTTTTCATGAGTTTTGGGGCTATGAGCGAGGGCTTCATAAAGTTCAACCGCGCGCTCATCATCGCCACGAAGGTCCAGAAAGTAAGCGAGTTTAAAGATTACATCCGAATCGTTCGGATCCAGTTCATGAGCCTTCTCTAAATCTTCCAGGGCCTGGTCGAAGGCTCCTGAGTCAGCGGCTTCCAGAGCGCGTTCGTATAAAGATTTGACCTCAGAAGAAGCCTTATCCGCAACGGCGGCCGTCATCATAGAATTCCCCCGTCAATCACAGGCCCGGGATATACACACGAAAAATCTAATGCGGGCCAGAACAGAGAAAGTACACTCTTTAAGACAAATTTACAACAGTTCTAGCTTCCCAAAGGAGAATAGGAAAAGTGCTGCCCTCCAATGGCTGCCTGGAACATAAGACCGCCGAGTGGTTTGGTGAATACAAGCACTCCATCCTGATAATCAGCCGCAGTGCCAGCGCCGGATGCGGCTGCAACTGCGGTGGCGCGGGCGTCAAAAGCAGTCTGGCCGGACTGAAAAGTCGCCATGGCAGCGGCATTTTGAAAGAAAACAATTTCAGCAAAACTCTGGCCGCCAAGCTGGAAGCCGATATTGGCCTGGCCCATCTGGCAGTAACCAACGAGTTTACCTTGTTGGAAAACCTCGCCATTGCCGCCGGCGCCTCCGATGCCGATGGCCCCGGCGCCAATAGATGGAAATACCGCATAGCCATAGGCGGAATCGAGAAAAACCTGAATACCAGGATCAGCGTCTTTGAAGTTCTGAATGGTGCCTTGAACCTGGCTATCCTCATATTGACTGTCGGCGTTGTTTTCGGGAACCATAGAACTGCATCCATTGAGTCCCAAACATAAAATGCAGCCACCAACTGATAAGATGAATGAGCGTGACATATTTGTTCTCCTCAAAAAGTTAATCAAATATGGTGCAGACACAAAACGGAACGACAAGGCCATCCCCACATAGGACGAGTCATCGGACTCCGACGCCGCCACGGTTAAACCCTTTACGATCCAACGTGACGTGGTTATATTTCGTCAGGGAGACGTCGAAGACAAAGGTACGAATTTAAAGCTCTGGCCGCCAACAGCCGCCTGAGCCATTAATCCTCCCTGCGGCTTGGTGAAGATCAACACGCCATGCTGATATGCAGCCGTTGTTCCGGCGCCGGCGGAGGCCGCAACCGCGGTGGCTCGTGCATCGAAGGTGGTCTGTCCGGACTTAAATTCAGCAAGAGGTGAGGCGTTTTCGAAGAATATAATTTCAGCGTAGCTCTGGCCGCCGATTTGAGCCCCGATGTTGCCCTGGGTCATCGAGCAATAGCCGGTCATCTGACCACTTTCGAAAAGCTCGCCGTTGCCATTGGCTCCGCCGACGATCAGAGCGCCGGCAGTAATCGCCGGAAAAACGGCGTAACCGGCAGCGTTATCAAAAAACTTTTGCATGCTTGGGTCAGTAGTTTTGAAGTCCTGGATGGTTCCCTGGACCTGCTGATCGAGAGTTTGTTTTGCATTGTCATTTTCTGGGGCGGTCGACGCACATCCGCCAAGCGAGAGAATCATGAGTGTTACAAGCGTCAGGGGAAACAGCATGAGAAAAGGGGATTTCATGGCCAGCCTCCTTGTAGTAGAACCTCTTAAACTCCGAACCGTTGTATTCTACGCCCCCGGCTTTGCCAAGGCTATAGCAAAATATTTGCATGTATTTTTATCGTTTTGAGCTTGACATCAGCAAATAGGCTCCTACGATTGCCTCAGAAGCTCTGAGAGCAATGATGCGCAATCTGATAGCTGTTCCTGTCTTTAATGAAGAGCGTCACCTGGAAAAGGTGCTCGCAGAAATTCGCCAATTTAGCGACGCGGATTTACTGGTCGTTGACGATGGTTCAACCGATGCTACCGCCAAAATTCTTTCCCGACTGACAGATATCAACATCATCAGGCATCAGCGAAACATTGGTTATGGTAAAAGTCTGATCGACGCATTCTGCTTTGCCATCCGCCGCGAATATGACTGGATTATTACCATGGACTGCGACGAGCAGCATGAGCCGGCGGCTATTCCGGATTTTGAAGCTGCCATGGCGCTGGACAATGCGGACATCGTCAGCGGATCACGATATCTTTTGCCGCCGGAATCGAAAAACGCAGCGCCGCACGACCGAAGGACCATTAACCGGACCATCACGCAAGTCATCAATCAGAATCTGGGCCTGAATTTGACGGATAGCTTTTGCGGTTTTAAGGCGCATCGTGTCGCTGCCATCAAGCATCTGCCGCTGACGGAAAAAGGGTATGCATTCCCCATGCAATTCTGGGTGCTTGCCGCCCGGGCGGGTCTGCGAATTGTCGAGTTGCCCGTTCGGCTGATATACAACGACCCAACGCGGCATTTCGGCGGGCAACTGGACGACCCGGTCCACAGGCTGCAGCATTATCTGGATGTGTTTTACAGACAGTTACGGTCAGTGGGATCGGCGCAGTCGGCCTCTTTCGTTACGGAACCCGCCGGAGCCTTGTGTGGCCACGCTGGTGCAATCGAATGACCAAGCTTGAGTGCCTCAGTCAGGTCGCTATAGTCAGCAGGAAATGCAGCAATCAGCCGGTCAATCAGTTGTTCCTGTAATAGCCCCCGATCCGGGTTGCATTCGCGTGCCGCGCCGCCATGGCGAAATACTTATTGAACCGACTGTGGGTGAACAAGAAAAGTATTTATTATCCATCAAACCAGGTTCCGTTTTTGATACTTTGCCTGAACCATGGAAAACGCTTTCCAGATTAGCACGAAAAGAATTTCTCGAATCAGCCCGCGCATTCGCACGCGCAACGGGGTTTTCCGCCCCGGATGAATCGCAACTTGCAAAACGATGGATCGTCACCGGTCACCAGGTTGAGTTTTATCACGCCGGCGTGTGGGCCAAGGTGTTGTTCGCCGCTCATTTAGCCCGACGAACCAATTCGGCGGCGTTCGATTTGCTGGTGGACCATGATGTAGTGGAAACAATGGGTTTTGGAGTTCCGTGCCGTGCGGGTGGGCGCTGGTTGCGGGAAACCATCGCCTGGTCTGACGCCGGAATCCTGCCCGCTGAATTTCTCCAGGCGCCGGGACATGAAATCAGAAAAGCTTGGATGGGAAAAATCCGCAAGCGATCGGCTGTTTTCAGTGATGCTTTGGGTTTCACACTACATCAACTCGATGCCAGCGAATTAACAGGTTATACGCCCTGGATGAGCCAGGCGCGCCGGCGGCTGGAACTTAAGATGGACGTTCATGTTCCACACGTCAGGTGCAGTGACCTTTGTTCGGGAACGGCGTGGGCGGGTTTTGTACTCTCCTGGATTCGCCATGCAGACGCCTGGACAACGGCATATAACTCAGCTCTGAATGACTATCGCCGGATTAAAAATATAAAAAATTCGGGCCAGCCCATGCCCAATCTGGAGACCAATGAGCGATATCTGGAATTGCCGTTCTGGATTTACTCACAGAATTCCGCGCGCCAGAGGCTTTTGTTTGATCAAGCAGGCGGCAAGTTGATTGGTTCCGGATCTGGAACAGAAACGTTCGAATTGACTGCTTTGATGCAAGGGGACCTGATTGGGGCGACACAACAATTTGCTCAAAAGCTAATTAGGGCAGGTCTATTGATTCGGCCGCGGGCGCTCACGCTCACGCTGTTTATTCGTCTGCTCGTTAGTGATTTATTTATTCATGGCATTGGCGGGGCGATATATGATCAGATTACAGATGAATTTATGAAACAGACCTTTGGCGTCCTGAAAGCTTATTCGTGTGTATCTGCTGGATGGTTGTTGGAACTTTCGAATGGGGCGCAAGCGGGCGATGTGGGGTTCTTACGCGGTCAAAAACATCATTTGTTACATAATCCGCAATTGATTCAGACACATACGCGAGAAGACAATGTCGAACTGATCAAACAGCGGTCGGAATTGATAACGGAAATTGAAACGCTGTTACAAGCCGATCGAGAAAAAACCGGTCATTCACACGGGCCAAATCGAAAAGATCGTGCCGATAAATTTCAGGGTTTGCATCGGGTCAATGGAAAATTGATTGAACTACGACAAGCGGAGATTGCCCGACTGGACCAGCAGATTGCCGCCGCTCAGGCGGCTTCCAGGGATTACGCGGTGACGCACTGGCGGGAATATTATTTTGCGATGCATTCGTTCGAGTCGCTGGAAAAATTGAAGAAGGCGTTATAAACCACGAAGGCCACGAAAAGCACGAAAATCTGGGGGGACGCAATAAGTTTTTTTCTCAGGCGTTGTATTTTGACAACTTCTATTGCGGAGAAAAAGATGCAAAAGAGAATTGATTGGATGCGATTACCCGTTCTATTTTTGGCCAGTATTGTCCTTGTTCTCCTTGGCGGATGTAATAGCCAGAGCACAAGTTCCGGAGCTTCCGCCACCAATGCTCCCGTCGAAGCTCAGATGCAAGTGCAGCCGGAGTTCGTATCGCTATTTGACGGTAAAACGCTCAACGGCTGGATACAGATTCCGGAGAATTCATGGACGGTTAAAGACGGGGCCATCGCCAGCCTCGGCGTCGGACGAGGCATGATTTATACCACCGACGATTACAGCTTTTATCGGCTCATTTTTACCGCGCGGCATATTACGGTGCCCAAACACGATCACCAGGAATGTTTTCTTATTTTCTGCACCCGGCCTACTCCCGGTCAGAAACCCTTAGATGCCCTTGGCGGCGTTCAGTTCCAGATTCCCAACGGCGGCCACTGGGACTATCGCAAAGGGCACAACAATGGCGGCAAGGGTGAGTTTACAACTCTACCGCATCCGAAATTCGATCCGACTAAATGGTTCCAGGTTGAAATACTTGTCAATGCCGCCACGGGCAAGGCCCGCATGGCGGTTGCGCAGCCAGTAGGCTCCAAAGCAGTGGAGGTTCTGGACTTTGACGTGCCCGCCGCCGGCAAAACGGGGCCGTTCGCCTTTCAGATGCACAACAAGGGATTATTTGACGAATACAAAGATGTGATGATTGAAGTGAACCCGACATATGACGGTTTGATCACAACGAAATAAGCGGCGCGGTTTTTAGCCACAGAGGGCACAGAGGCCTCAGAGAATTATTTTTACCACGACGACACGACGATTTTAATCACCCTTCGACGCAGCTCAGGGCAGACGAAAAACGATCCGCAGATGACGCCGATTAATACAGATTTTTCACCACAACGTCGGCTGCATTTTGTTCCTCGATGTCCTGAGCGCTTCTAATTACGTAGTCGGGTTTATTGCTCCTATTTTTGGGCCTTCTAAGCGCTACAACGTTACAAAGGCTTATTTTATAGAGTATTTTGCACTTTTTGATCCGTAACATGATTAGTGCTTGTTGCGCCTTTAAGAGTGGAAGAAACACAACGGAGGGGATAGGGAATAGGTGACAGGGGACAGTGAATGATCCGCAGATTACAACGTAGGGGATAGGGAACAGGCCACAGGCCATAGTTTTTAACCACAACGACACCACGACACAGCGGAGGGGATAGGGATATAGTTCCGCGAGGCCACCGCTTGATATTTACTTGTCAAAGAACCGGCTTTAAGAGCCTTTATACTGAATAGGCAAACCATTTGCATAAAGTGGATAGGGGATAGAGACGAGTCGGGAGACGGGAGTTTTGAGTCGGGAGTGAGAAAAACGTTTTAACGCAGAGGCCGCAGAGGTTGCGCGGAGTCCGCAGAGGACGGCTACGCCGAGTTTTGAGTCAGGAGACGGGAGACGGGAGACGGGAGCGACGGCGCGGCGAAGCCACGCCGTAGTGAGTAGAACAGTGGATCAGGCAAACAGTGGAGCAAGTATGGATGTCAGATTCTTATGGTTCAAAATCAATGATCCCAGGCTACTGCATTGACCGTAGTTGACATAGTAAGTAGGAATTCATACACTATTGGTATGAAAACGATTGTATCCCGAAAAGGGCAGATTACCATTCCACAGCCGCTTCGCCGACGCCTGGGTATTCGTGCGGGCCAGGCCCTGGAGGTTCGTGAAGAAGCAGGGCGTCTGACTCTTGCCAAATCCGACACACGAGACCCGCTTGAAGCGGTTTATGGAATATTGAAATTGCACAAGCCTACGGATCGGGTTATGGCGGAGCTGCGCGGCAAGGCGTTGCGTCGGTGATTACCGCCGTTGATACCAACATTCTTCTGGAC
>DATJSN010000007.1:0-11322 GCA_035504095.1 Phycisphaerae bacterium
TATGTTTTACCGTCGTATCAGGAAGGATTATCACTGGCTACGGTCGAAGCCATGGGCGCCGGGTTGCCGGTGGTAATTACCCGAGAATGCAATTTTGAGAGCGTGGAAAAACAAAACGCCGGCATGATCATCGACAATGGCAACATGGGCGCTTTTGTGCAGGCGGTTGGAAAATTGCTTGCCGATCCGGCGCTAAGCAAACGCATGGGAGAAAACGCCGCCAAGCTGATCCGCGCGGAGTACACATGGGATGTAATCGCGGAAAAAATTCAAAACGCATATCAAACACTGGCAGCGGGGAAGTCGCTGCCAACGATTAACCGTTAAGATGATTGCAAAGAAGCATTGCGAAAACGTCGGTTTCCTCGAGCCGGTTGGATTAGTTTGTGCATGAGTGGCGGAATCACAAACTGCGGGGCATAACGCTGATACCAGGATTCAAATACATTGATGCACGGCTCGTGCATTGCCGCCAGTTTTTGTGGATCGGCGGTGGCTTGCTGGAGCACCTGGAGCAGACTGTCGGCATCGCGATTTTTAAATAACCACCCGGTGCGACCGGGTTTAACCAGATCGGAAGCAGCGCCGCAGATTTCGCTGGCAATCACCGGCGTGCCGACGCCCATGGATTCTGAAACGACAATGCCATGGGGTTCATAAACCGAGGGCAATACAAATAATTCGCTCTGGCGCGCCAGGGCGGGAATATCCGTTGGTTTGACCAGACCCAGAAAAAAAATCGACTGGTTGAGAAGTTCGCCCGCGGCGGATTCAAGCCTCGATTGCAATGGCCCGCTTCCGGCGGTCACCCAGATCCATCCTTTTTTCGCCAGTCCGCTGCGCGAAAACGCGCTAAGCATCAGGTTCAGGCCTTTTTCATGCACCAGCCGCGCCGCGGTAAATATGATTTTTTTGTCTGCCGGGAGCCTGTAGCGCTCTAATAATTCCGCGCGATTACGCGTTCGGGCGGCCTTAATCGAATCGAGGCTGCAGTAATAAGTGCTTTGAAAAATTTTGTTTTTCGGCCAGCCGTAATAGCGCCAATAAGCGCGGCCGAAGCGGTTCACAGGAATTACGCCATCAAGCCGGTCCACGAGTCTGGAGAGGAAAATCTTTTTAAAAAAACGCTTCAGATCGACGCCGACGCCGACGTGGCGTTCGCTGCGCAGATTGCTGTCGGCAAACAACAGGCAGGGCACGTGGAGCTGCCGGCAATAACGAGCCAGCCAGAGTTTAAAGGGCACGTCATAGCCGCCGACGATTGCGCCGTCGAAATTGAGGCGCATGATGTCGGGACGGGCATCCGGGCGCAGGCGCGGAATCCAGAACCGGCCGATTCGGATCGGGTCGCCCTCGCCCAGAAATAAGTGCGGTGAAAAACGCGGCAATTTCATATAAACCGTGTCGCGCGGTCTTGGACACATAAAAGCGGCGATGAATTCCAGGTCGCTTTGAGTGTTTAACAAGTCGATCATTTCAGAAAAATAATGATCGGCGACGTTCTGTATCCAGAGTATCCGAAGCCGGCTGCCGGACGGCGCTGCTGATGAAGGTTCCACGGGCATTTGAGGCATCAGGGGCGTTTCCAAAATTGTCGGCCTCTAAATCATTCCTGGCAGCACCTAACCCGGTATGGCCCTTTTATTATCCGCCGTGAGATTGAAAACTCAAAATACATTTCGCGAGAATCTCGGCGAAACTACCATAATGGTTATCGGTCGAATGAATACGGGTGCATCATTATAGAAGTGGGCAACTGGCAAATCTGGAGCAGCCTAAAAGGCCGGCACTATATCGACTTCTTCGCATCGACGGGCACTCAGGAAGACCAGTGTGGCGGAGGAGATGGGAGTTTTAAGTATTTCGCCGGCGGCGCGGGCGTAATATTGCACTTGTTTACGATACGCCGGCAGACGCGATTCGATCATGACCGGGGCGTCGGTTTTGTAATCAATGATCCGCACGTTTTTGTTGTCGATAAGCAGAACGTCGATGGCGCCGCGGACGAGCACAGCGTCAGAGGGATCGGAATTAGTTGCGTTCCCGTTTATCCCGTTTCTCCAGAGAAAGACTTGTTCGCGCAGAATATCCACGCCGGCAGTATTGGCAGCTTTTTTGGCGGCGAGTTCCCGCATCTGTTTTCCCGTCGGCGTGGTGAAAAACCACGCGATAGCTTCGGCGTCGGCGAGTGCGGCAAAATCCGATGGAATTTGTCCGCCGGCGGCGAGCCGCTGAATTTGTGCGCCAATTCCAGCCAGAGATAAATCGGCGGTCAGATCGAGGCGCTGCAAAACGGCGTGGGTGGCTGTGCCGCGCTGCATGCCGGTGGAAGCAGATTGAATTTCCGGCGCGAAATCTTCCGGCGGATCGAAAGACGCGGTGGGAAATTCGTCGGAATCATTGGCCAGAGTTTTGAGCTTGCTCACCGTGGTGACCGCGGATAATTCCGTGAACTTTTGATACGGATAAGGCGTGGTAATGCGGCGGATGACTGTTTGCAAATCCGGATCCAGAGGCGGCGGGTTGGGCAGCGTTTGGCCGGCGCGCATGGCGCGCCAGTTTGGGTCGGAAGGCTCGCACCGGATAGGCACGGTGTAATTGTCTTTACCGATTTTTGATGCATCGTGCCAGCCCAGTTTAAGCAATTGATTTTTCTGAGTTGCGAGTTCATCTTCATCACTAAAAATTGGTCCGAGCCAATCAAGCATGCGATTGACATCTTTTTCCTTCTTGAGCTGAGACCAGATTTCTGACATTTTAACTCGCGTCGTGAGCTTATTTCGTCCATCGAGAGTGTGACCGATAAGTACCAGATGATCGCGTGTTCTGGTCATGGCCACATATAACAGTCGCGCCTCTTCCTGAATCATGCGGATTTTTCGCGCTTCTTTGACGATCTGGTATTCCGGTGAAGCGGTGCGAACCATGCCGCCATCGGTCTGATCAAAAACCTGCAAACCCAGGCCCTCATCGTCGACGATCAGATTTTGATTCAAGTCTCGCGTATAAAATTGTGTACCAAGACCGATCAAATACACCACGGGAAATTCCAAACCTTTGGCCGCGTGGATCGACATGACCTTCACCGCACCTGGAGCGGGAACCGGGGCCGCGCCGATATCAATCTCTTCAAGCCGGCGAATAAACGCGGTAAAGCCGGGAAGGCCTTCATTGGAAACTCCAGAGTATTCCATGGCCTTTTGCCGAAGTAGGTGAAGATTGGCTAGTTTCTGCTTTCCATTCTCCTGGGCGACAATGCTGGTCAGTAGGCCGCTGGTTTGATAGATGTGTGCCAGGCCTTCGCCCACGCCCAGCGCGCTAATGATTTGCCGCCACTGGTCGAGTTTGCCGCGCAATTCGCTCAGCCTTTGAGCGATGTCTTGATCTACTTTGTCGTCATGAGATTTGCTGGAAAATTTCCGTACGGCGTCATGAAACGCTGTTTTATGTCGATCACGAAAGTCCTGGCGAATCCGAACCAGTTCGGTATGGGAAAAATTCCCCAACGGCCCCAGCAGCACGGAAGCCAGCGGAATATCCTGGGCGGGATTGTCCAATACATGCAACAGGTCAAGCACGGAGAGGATTTCTGGCGCCTCAAAAAACCCGGTGGTCATTTCGGCATAAGCCGGAATGCCCTGTTCGCTCAGGGTGCGCACCACCTGGGTGGATTTGAATTTTTTCGAACGCATCAGGATGGCGATATCGTCGTATCCAATGGGCCGGAATTTGGAGTCGCTTTTTTTATTTTCAGCAATCTGTCGGCCGGACTTGAGCATCTCATGAATCATCTCTGCGACCAGCAGCGCCTCGCGTTCAGCGATTTCGTAATCCGCCGTGGGGTCGGCAGCGTCGGGATCTTCAGCAGAGGCGTCTGCGGTGGAATCCTGATCCGGTTCGGCGTTATCGGTGCCAGCTTTATCCGAATGTGCGTCGTCTTTACAAATCACATGCAATTCCAGCGGCGCGCCGGTGAAGGCTTTTTGAATCTCGCGCGGATTCGCAGGGCGGCCATGGCGAAGTCGCGGTTCTTTCGGCTCGCCGACGCTTTTAAAGACTTCCGGAAAAATCAGATTGAATGCGTCAATCAAAGGAGGAAGCGTGCGGTAGTTTTCCATCATACGCACAACCCCATTTTGTCCGAAGGTTTCAACCTTCTCCAAAAGCAAATCAGACCGGCTGCCGCGAAAACCATAAATACTCTGGGCTGGGTCGCCGACATAGAAGATGCTGCCGGACGAGTCCGTGCGCGCGACAAGTTCAATGAGGCGCTGCTGAAGCGGATTGATGTCCTGGTATTCGTCAAAAAGAATATGGCGGAAGCGCCGGCGCAGACGATCGGCGAGTTGGCTGTCGGGCTTTTCCAGCGCTTCGACGGTCAGTCGCTCGAGGTCGGAAAAATCGAGTTGATTGTGGGAGCGTTTGAGTTTGCGGAAATCTTCAATAACGGTGTCAACAAAACCCAAGAGAGCCGGAACCATAGCGCCGGCGTTCTGGCCGGCGTTGATAATTTTCTCTGCGGTCATGGCGAGAACGCTTTTTTCGTAAAGCTTTGTGTAGCTATCTTTAGCATCTTCATAAAAACTCTTTTTGAACTTATCAGCCGCTTGGCGATCATTGGACTTGTCATTAAGGCGTACATTAGTCAGTTTGTAGTCCTCAAGAATCTTGCGTGTCTCATCCCATGCTGCAAAACCTTTCTGCCCTAATACTTTAGAAGCTGCGGCGAGTTTGGCTTGGAGAAGTTCTAAATTGTCAGTCATAATGTGCTTGGGATCGGCGGCGAATGTCGCATCATCGCGCAACTGCGCCAGATGAACACCCAATTGTTCAATATCGCTCTGGACCAATTTCACTAATTTATTCAGAGATTGTTCCGGACCGGCGGCGGCCCAGACGCGATCCATCCATTCGTCAAGTTTCAGTTTCGGCAACGTTGCCAAATGATTCACAATCGGTTCAATGAGCTGCTGGAGTATTGCAATATCGCCGTTGGCATACAGATCAAAAAACGTTTTGAATCCGGCGTCATTACTCTGAATCCGGCGGCGCGTGGAATCGCGGAAGCTTTGCGTCCATAGAAGTTCGGCGTCAACTTCATCAAGAAGACCAAACGCCGGATCCACGCCGCAAAGATTAAACCAGGTGCGCAAAACCCAGGCGCAAAACGCATGGACGGTGGAAACATGCGCCTGCGGAGCCAGGGCGGCTTGTTTCGCCAGTATCCGGCCGCGAGATGTTTGTGTTCCGGCAGACAGCGCCGCGTCGCGCAAAACGGCGGTGATACGGCTGCGCATTTCACTCGCGGCTTCGATGGTGAACGTAACCACCAGCAGTTCATCCACCGAGCAGGGAGAATCGGGATGATCGACTAATGCCGCGCAGCGCCGGGCCAGCACGGCAGTTTTACCTGATCCGGCTCCGGCCAGAACCACCATTCGGCCCGTGTGATGCGAAATGGCCTTTTGCTGGGCCGTGGTCGGGTTCCAGGACGTTTTCTGATTGTTGCGTAAGGAGGTCATGTTATGCCCCCCTTGCTGATGATTTCATCCAATGCGTCTTTGTTCTTGATGGTTATTTTGCGATATGTTCCGCGCAAACGATCAAATGAACAGGGGCTTTGGAAGGCGCAGTAACCACATGGCGTTTGAGAATTTTTGCGATATGGATGTGGCTCAATTTCGCCGCTCAGCGCTTGTTTGGCAAGTTCCGAAAGTTTTTTTTGCGTAAAGTCCAAAACCGCCTGGAATTTCGGGCTATCAATGCCATCGTGGCCGCGTTTAGAAAATGTGCCGTCTTGGTTTATTGACAGAGCCACAAACTCGCTTTTCCCATTATTAACCCGATCTATGTTTTCATGCTGTTGGTTGTTGAACAGGCCGCGCATTTTGAAATCCCGCCCTTCATCCTCATCCTTTGTAAACCCGGGATCCAGAACCTGATAAAACGCGCCGATGGGTTGAAGTGGATTTTTTGCTTCTACGAGCTTTTGCCCCATGATGGCCAATAGATAGGTCATCAGTTGCAGACTCAAACCCGCTTCCAGATTGGCGGCCTCAAATTTATTTGTTTTAAGTTTGTAATCGATAACAATCGCCCGCCCTTGCTCATCGGCATCCACGCGGTCAATTTTGCCGCGCAACTCCACGCTTGTTCTGTCGGCGAGCTTCAATGAATAAGCGGGCAGTACGGGTGCGTCAGGATCAGACTCGGGAAATGAGCCGAAAACCAGTTCCAGTGCGGACGGACGCAAATGGTTGTGCTTGGCGAAATCGCGGTGAAACACTAATAATTCGCGCAGATTGCGGCGCAGCGATTCGAGTACGATGGATAGCTCCGGTAATGGCTGAGCCAGATCTTCGCTTAACACCGTTGCACATTGCCGCACGGCCTGATCCAATGTTTGATCGAGTTCCTCCCCGCCATAATCGCCCCAATTGAGTTTTCCGGCGCGGACAAGCTCAAAAAACGCCCGCAATGTGCGATGATACAAATTGCCCAGGTCTTTTGGCTCCATCATCAGTTCGGAACGCTCCCGCAAACCCAGTACGTAACGGAAAAACCACTGCAACCGACACGCGGCGAGCTTTTCAAGTTCGCTGATGCTTTTTGGTTTTTTGATGATTGCCTGCATCAGCTCGGTGGGAATAGTAGGAAATTTTTTCTGTGAAGGATTATAAAAATTGGCCCACGCTCGGCGCATGGCGGCAAGAATTTGTGAATCGCTCTGCTTTTTCAGCCAATCATAGGCGCCGAGGAGCAGGGTTTTATTTTTTGCATCCTCCGGCAAAGATCCCCGGCCCGTTTCCAGCGCCACCGCGCGGATCAAATCTTCAATGGACGCGGCGGCGGCAATCGGGGATTGGTCTTGCATCAGGTTCTGCGGCTCCAGATCGGGGAAAAGTTCGCGGAGCCGCGCGAGGTGGATGGAAGGAACCGTTTTGCGGCCCGCGGAATCGGCCAGCGGCACGCTGACGATCATCTTTTTTGCCGCGCGGGTAAATGCGACGTAATCGAAAAACGTGCTTTGGAGAAAATCCTTGTCGCTGGGAAGATCAAAACTGGAATCCCCCGATCCCACTGATTCCTGAAGCTGCCGGCGGTCGTCGTCATCAAGCATCGATTCATCCCGGCGAAGGCGCGGCATCAGGCCTTCCAGGGCGCCGAGCACAATGACCGTTTGGAGTTCGGGATGGCGCGAACGCTCCGTGGAACTGATGAGCACATGGTCGATGGCCGGCGGAATGAGCCCGAGGGTAAGCGTGCCCAGGCCCAGCGAAAGCAACTCGGAAAAATGCTGTGGCGTAATTTTCCGGTCGGAAAATAATCGATGCATGGCGGACAAAAGTTCGCTGGTTTGCGTCCAGAGTTGCTGGTGCATCTGGGCGAGTTCCGCTCCGTCGTCTTGGTGAATCTTCAGATTCTGGGCCTCGGCGATCCACTCCTGAAGTGTTTTTGCCGTGCCAAGCCGGTTCAATAGATCAATCAGGCCCTGGGTGAGCCTGCCGCCGTCGATGGGTTCTTTTTGTCCGGTCAGATCCAGCCAGGGCGCAAAAGCCTGACGCAGTTTTTCACGCAGCTCGTTGGCGGTGGCCAGTAAAGCAGCCTGGTCTTCGGTTGGTTCATCGGCGTCCGGATCCGCGAACGTTCGCGACCATTTCCACTCGGTGGAAAAATCGTCGTTGTCGATGCCGTGAGCGAGCAGATAATTTTCCAGCAGGCTCATCGCGTTGGTGTCAACGCCCGCCAGACCGGTTTTGACCAGTACCAGCCAATCGCTGCGAGAAAATTTGTTTTCCGGCAAAGCCATTGCCGTGCGCAAAAACAGGACCAGGGGATGATGCGTTATGCCGCGCCGCGAATCCAGAAAATATGAAATATTCAGCGACGAAAATATTCTCCGGATCGGTTCTTCATAGCCGGCCAGGTCGCTGATGATGATGCCGATATCGCGGTAGCGCTCGCCTGCGGCAATCCGGTCGCGGATAAACCGCCCGGCAGCGTGAACTTCCTCTTCCGGGTCGCGGCAATGCCAAATCTGAATCTGTTCGTTTAATTTATTGTCCTTTGCAGGCGCGAGGTTGCCGTTCCGGCTAAATAGATGTTGCTCCACAAGAGTCAGAGCGGGCGCGGAACTGGTGCGGTGGTTTTGCTCCAGCCGTAATGGCTTTTCAATCGTCACATTGTTTTTTTTCAGAACGCCGGTGAGATTTTTATAAAGGCGTTCTGTGCGGTAAAAAATCGACAATTCATCAGGCGCTGCATTTGGATCCTGCATGACCGGGCTGTCAGGATCGGCCAGCAGCGTGATTTCCATGCGATCGGCGCTTTTGGCCAGGGCGGCGCAAAGCTGCATTTCCAGAAGGCTCATGGAGCTGAAGGCATCGATCCAGACCGCGGTTCCAGTCAATGGTGGTAGAGCGAGGAGTTTTTGCGCCACAAGCTGCGGGAAAAGTTCCGGATCGGGGTGCTCTTTTCCGGTGATCTGCTGCCAGCTTTGCAGCAGCAGAGAAAGGTCTGCGAGTTTGTTGGCCAGCATCGGGTTGGCGCTGGAAGTCTCTGCAAGCTGGGAAAGCCTGGCCAGCGATTCGGGCGTCTGATTGTTCTGAACCAGTTCGCGCAGCGTGCGATCGAGTGTGGTTAAAAACCCCGGATGCTGGGCGGAATCGCCATAAGCACGCAGTTTTTTGGTGCACGATTGCACGGCCGCAGAGAGCAAAAGAATTCGCTCAGCGGGTTTGAGCTCCATTTCGGCGGGTATGGCGAATTGCTGGGCCAGAATGCGGCAAAGTCGGCGAAATCCGGTGACGCGGATGCGGAACGTTCCGGTCAAATTGGGATGAGCCATCAGACGGCGTTCGGACATGAACGCTGCCTGTTCGGGCACCAGCCAAAACAGCGGCGGGCCGAGGGGTTTGTTTTCCGCCGCGCGCACCAGAGCGTCAACGCAATGTTGTGTTTTACCGCTGCCCGCGCACCCGATGATAAACCGTACTGGCATAAAAGTCTTAATCCTCAGCTATTTGCTTAACATCTAAGGTATCATTATTGTCAATTCCGACCAGCTTCGCCTGCATATGGAATAAGCCATTTTTAAACGAATAGAGCATGGTTCGAAACTGAAGCGCGGTTAACTGCCCGTCCAAAATCCAAAAGTCTCCATAGGCACGGAGCGATTGATCTTCCTGATTATGGAACCATTTGATAAATCGCAATTCCATATTTATGGCGTTGACCATCTGAAGGGCGCGTTCATTGTCGGTACTGTCGGCGCCGAAAAAAGGTAAAAGCCTCGAACAAAATTGAAGAAAAGTACCTTCGTTATGCAGAGTGATGACAACTTCAATATGGTTCTTGTCAGATTGAAAAGGAATCATAATGAAATCGCCCTGTCCCGAAACCCAATAATTCAATTCAAGTTCGCGGACCAGTTGCTTAATTTCTTTCATGGTAGTAGGCATGTGTTCTCCTTCAAGTTAGTTCGATCACATTCATAAGACTGTGATCTATTTGGTTAATGGCTCTGGAGATAAAAAAACGCGTCCGCGAATGATGAGCAATGGTCTGTCAATCGCATGTGGACAGCCCTTTGGGCTGTCCTGCATGTGGCGGTGCTCGCGCCCGGACGATAATCCGATCCATTGAAGCCGAATTCACAACTTTCCTTTTCATGAAATTTTCTAAGTCCAACCGGCAACGCACCGGAACTTTTGACTTAGTTCTATACCTTGTAATGAAGGATGATTTTGTTCTGGAGATAAACCTGCCAATTACGTGCGAACACTGAACCATCACATAAATGGCGGCGAGCGCGCCCGGACGACAATCCAATCCATTGAAACCAAATTCATAACTTTTCCTTTCGCGTAGTTTGCCAAGTCCAACCGGTGGCATGCCGGAACTTTTGATTTAGCTCTATACCCTTGTAATAAAGGGCAATTTTGATTTTGGATATATAAAAACGCCGCAGCGGTCCTCTCGCCCAGCGACTTATCGATAGAGGTACGAGGCATACCTGGACTAAAAACTGAGGCATGGATGTACAAATTTCGCTCATGACTTACATAAACACATAGGCAAAAAGCCTGGAGATAAACGATCGGATGCTTTCTGTTTAACATCGTTCGAGCGCTCGAATGTTCATAAGACCCTGATCTATTTAGTTAGACGGATCTGGAGATAAGTCATACATGCACAAATGATGGCTATGACATGCCAATCGCATTTGGACATCTCACCCGGGGCGGTGAGCGCGCCCGGACGATAATCCAATCCATTGATATCAAAATTTTTTCCATACCTTTGCTAAAAAAGATGTGCCGTAGTCTGGAGATATAGAATGCACATATGAGAAGAGCTGGAAATTGGCGGTACAATAAGATATTATTTAGGCGAGCCCGGATTAAACTTGGAGATGCTTTGCATGATTAGGACATATAATCGCGTGTTGTTAAGCAAGGCCGCTTTATTTAAGCTTGATAGCCTCGCCAATTTGCTGATCAAACATGATGGACATTGTTGGGAGATCGGCGATTTAGTAAATCAATTGCTTAAAAACCATAGAGTGCCCCTCTCAATCATTAGCAGTAAAGTTCGTTATTCTAAATCCCATCTGTCGGAATTAGCTTCAACCGCCCGGCTATTCCCACCGCATGCACGTACCTCAAATTTCCAGGATTCATTGCTTGCAAGACGAATATTTGTTCGTTTTTCGGGATTGCATATGTCGCCTGAAGAAATCCGCGACTGCATTGCGAAGATGCAAGGCAAACGACCAAGAGCGGTCAAGGCTTTTTTCCTTGGTCTTATGATCCAAAAAGCTACTCATTGCACGTTGCAAGAATTGCAATTTGTTGGGAAACAGAATGATGCGTTGTGCAATCGTTGTATACATGACGACTATCGCAATGTGATCCCACAACTTCCCGATAATTCTGTGAAAATCTTCAATGCCGATCCGCCGTTTGCTGACTATTCGTGGGGAGTCGATGGTGGCTACAAAAGTTCCCGCGCCGAATCAAGCGGGCTTCGATTCGATACTGATTCAAATACACATGCTCAAGCGCTGGAGATAACACTCGCATTATTTGATTTGTGCCTTTCCAAATTGAAAAATGGTGGATGCCTCCTGCTCTGGCAACCCGGTGCGAAACCTGATTCACGAATAATTTTGACAAAGGCCGCGGAGTCCGGATGGGATGTTGCAGTTGCTTTGACATGGTTGAAATCAAATACAGGTATTTCCGCCAAAGATTATCCTTATGTTCCGACATCAGAACGCCTTTTAGTTTTTGTACCTAAAGACATGAGTCTTCTTAAACA
>DATJSN010000008.1:0-55014 GCA_035504095.1 Phycisphaerae bacterium
TCGCCGCGGCGGCGTACAAACTATGCCCGAGCCAGTTCATAATGTATTTGAATTTGCCTCAGATTTGTTATTTATGCAATCGAATGTGCGTTAATCAGGGCGGCAGGACACCAGTTTAACACTTCATCAATGAGATTTCGGATCTATGCCACCTAGAGTCCGGTTTGTATCGTGGATAAGCAGTAGTCTAGAGCACTGCCGTGAGCGTATGACCCTGCGTTTGTGAGATTAAATCCATGTGATTACCTTGACCGGAACCTTGTGAGTTAATCCCGCTTGACCAGCGCATGCTTAGTGTATATATTACACTAATGAGGTGGCCTATGAATCGAATGAAGCAAACCTACCGGAGCTCACTGATGCTGCTGACAGACCTTTACCAATTGACTATGGCCTACGGCTATTGGAAGCATGGCTGCCATAAGGATCGGGCTGCATTCCATGCTTATTTCCGAAAAAACCCGTTCGGAGGCGGGTTTACTTTGTCCTGTGGACTGGCCGAAGTCCTGGAGGTGCTTTCTGATTTCCGGTTTGATCAAAGCGATCTTGCTTACTTGGCCACTTTGACGGGCAACGATGGTCAACCCTTGTTCGATCAGGAGTTCCTCGCATTCCTAAAGACATTGCGGATATCGCTGGATTTAGAGGCGATTCCCGAGGGAACCGTTATCTTTCCTAACGAGCCGCTCATTCGCGTGACCGGGCCGATTCTGCAGTGCCAGCTTGTTGAAACGATTCTGCTGAATATCGTCAACTTTCAAACTCTGATCGCAACCAAGGCGGCGCGAATTTGTCTGGCTGCCAAAGGAGATGCCGTTTTTGAGTTTGGCTTACGTCGGGCACAGGGAATTGATGGGGCGCTGGCTGCCAGTCGCGCTGCGTACATCGGCGGCTGTGTGGCCACTTCCAACGTGCTGGCCGGAAAACTCTTTGGCATCCCGGTCCGCGGCACGCACGCGCACAGTTGGGTGATGAGTTTTGACGATGAGCTGCAGGCGTTTGAAGCGTACGCCGCCGCGATGCCCAATAACTGCGTTTTCTTGGTCGATACATACGATACGCTCGAGGGCGTTCGCAGGGCAGCGGCGGTCGGGATACGATTGCGCGAATCCGGCCATAAGATGGTTGGCATCCGATTGGACAGCGGCGACCTGGCGTATCTGAGCATCGAGGCGCGAAAGATTCTGGATACTGCCGGCCTGAATGATGCCATCATCATCGCCAGCAATGACCTCGACGAAACGATCATCGAAAGCCTTAAATTACAAGGCGCCACAATCGCTCTTTGGGGCGTCGGTACCAATCTTGTCACCGGCGCCGGCCAGTCGGCGCTGGGAGGGGTCTACAAACTGACCGCGGAGCAGGGCAAGGACAGTACTTGGATCCGCAAAGTGAAAGCTTCCGATGTTACCTCCAAGAGTTCCATTCCCGGCCTGTTGCAAGTTCGCCGCTTCACCCAGGCCGGCAACATTGTCGCCGATGCCATCTTCGATGAGATCCTGGGCATCGGACCAGTGCCAACTATTGTTGATCCGGCTGATCCTCTGCGTCGCAAGACCATTCCGGTAGGCGTGGACGCGGAAGATCTGCTCGTTCCGGTCATGCGTGATGGGAAGCTTTTGGACGAGACTTCATCTCTGCAGACAATCCAAGCCCGGGCCAAGACGCAGATCAATGCCCTTTATCCCGGAATTACCCGATTTACTAATCCCCACAATTACCCGGTTGGATTGGAAGAGGGCCTGGCCGCAGTTCGGACGGAAATGCTTTTGAAAGCCAAGGAGCATCGCAGTTAAAGCTGGAGAGTGACCATGAACCTGATCAAAACTGCCGCTGCGGTGATCAACCAAACCCCACTTGACTGGGCAGGGAATCGCCGGCGAATTCTGGCTGCAATATCCGAGGCGCGCCGGCAGAAGGCGCAGATCCTCTGCCTTCCGGAGCTTTGTATTACCGGTTACGGCTGTGAAGACATGTTTCATTCCACCGCGCTTCGCCAGAGGGCCATCGATGTTCTATCGGAGATCCTGCCGGCGACGGAGGGAATGGCGGTCAGCGTTGGCTTGCCTCTGATATTCCAGAACGGCATCTTTAATGTTGCATGCCTCGCGGTGGATGGTCGCATCGCCGGATTTGTCGCGAAACGTTTTCTCGCCGGTGATGGCATTCACTATGAACCGCGCTGGTTCAAGGCGTGGCCTCAGGGATTGGCCGCTGAGATTTCAATTCTGGGACAGACCGCTCCGCTAGGCGACATCCATTTCGACCTAGGCAGCGTAAAACTGGGATTTGAGATCTGCGAGGATGCCTGGGTCGCCAGGCGCCCCGGCGGCGCACTGAGCCTTGGCGCGACGGATATCATTCTCAACCCCTCGGCCAGTCACTTTGCGTTCGGCAAGATTGACATTCGTCGGCGGCTGGTGATGGAAGGATCACGCGCGTTTGGCGTCACGTATATCTACGCCAATCTTCTTGGCAACGAGGCTGGTCGCGCGATCTATGATGGCGGAGCGATGATCGCCACAGGCGGAAAAATTCTGGCAGAAGGTCCGCGATTCAGCTTCCGCGAATTTCATGTTATTTCCGCGACCATTGACGTCGATGCAAACCGATCCGCGCAAGCCCGGACCGCCAGCTTTTCTCCTGACCTGAATCCAGATGCGCGCTGCTTCGCTGTTCCCTTTACCTTTGCTCAACGTCCATTGGAGTTAAGCGCCCCAGTTGTGCCGAATTGGGAATCCGGTGCATATCGCAAAGAGGAAGAATTCGTCCGTGTCGAAGCCCTGGCCCTCTTTGATTACCTAACCAAGAGCCGTTCTAGGGGATTTGTCGTTTCTCTGTCCGGAGGAGCAGACTCAGCCGCCGTCGCGTGCCTTTGCTCGATGATGATTCGCCTTGCGCTGAGTGAACTTGGACCCGATGAGTTGGCCGCGCGTCTATCCTATCTTGCGCGAAACGATGATGCGTTGAATTGGACACGTGCATTATTGCTTTGTGTGTATCAAGCGACGCGCAACAGTAGCAAGGTCACGGAATCAGCCGCCCACGACATCGCAGTCGCTCTCGGTACGGACTTTCTGAACCTAAATGTGGATCCTATTCTGGGTGCCTATTGCGCGATGATTGAATCCACGCTAGGCCGTTCGCTCACGTGGGAACAGGACGATATCGCGTTGCAGAATATCCAGGCCCGGGTGCGCTCTCCGGGGGTATGGATGCTGGCCAATATCCGAAATGCCATTCTCCTCTCCACATCCAACCGTTCTGAAGCTGCGGTCGGGTATGCAACCATGGACGGGGATACGTCGGGAGGGCTGGCACCGATCGCCGGCATTGACAAGGCGTTTCTCCGCCACTGGCTTGAATGGCTGGAAACGATCGGACCCCAGGGGCTCGGTCCGATTCCTGCGCTGGCGGCAGTCAATAGACAACAACCCACCGCCGAACTTCGTCCGGAGTCCGCCCATCAAACGGATGAGGAGGACCTCATGCCTTATGACGTTCTGGACTTTATCGAGCGGGCAGCCATTCGCGATAAGCTCTCTCCCGCGGAGGTTCTCGAGGCATTGGTTCCCATTTTCGCACTTCATTCACGCAAAAAGCTCGCCTGGTGGGTGGTGAGATTCTTCCGTCTCTGGTCGCGCAACCAGTGGAAGCGCGAGCGATATGCCCCCAGCTTCCATCTGGATGACGAAAATCTAGACCCCAAAACGTGGTGCCGATTCCCCATCCTGTCCGGCGGTTTCGAGACCGAGTTGGCGGAGTTCAGCCGCCGAGAATGTCTTTAACGGGGGAAAAAAACATTCGAACTCTTGACATAGTGTATTTCATACAATAAGATAGGTGTACTTAATACACGAAGTGGAGCGGCTCATGGCCTTTTCATACGAACATCCTCGACCGGCGCTGACTGTTGACTGTGTCGTCTTCGGCTTTGATGAGGGGGACCTCAAGGTCCTTCTCATTCAGCGGGCCCTGGATCCATTCAAGGGTCGCTGGGCACTCCCCGGCGGCTTCGTTTATATGGACGAATCTCTCGAAACCGCGGCATTCCGCGAACTACGCGAAGAGACAGGCCTGGCGGATCTTTTTCTGGAACAGCTTTACACATTCGGCGCTCCTGGCCGCGATCCGCGCGGCCGGACGGTTTCCGTTGCTTACTACGCACTGGTCAAACTAGAAGGCCGAAAACTCATCGCTTCCACGGATGCAAGCAACGCGGCGTGGTTCTCCGTCAGTGAACTGCCGTCGCTGGCGTTCGATCATGATGTCATCGTCGAGGCCGCGATCCAGCGGCTCCAGGGCAAAGTGCGCTATCAGCCGATCGGATTCGAACTTCTTCCTGAAAAGTTCACGCTTTCTCACCTTCAGCACCTTTATGAAACGATCCTGGAACGCCAATTGGACAAACGAAACTTCCGCAAAAAGATCCTCGGCATGGATGTACTGAAGGAGACGGACGAGATTGAAACAGATGTGGCGCATCGCGCAGCAAGGCTCTATCGATTCGATGAAGCCAGATACCGCAAGCTGGTGAAGAAGGGATTTAACTTTGAGCTCTAATCGACGAACGATCGTCGAGAAAGGTATTCAACCATGAAACCAGCACTGATTATCGTCGATCTTCAAAACGACTTCGTGCCTGGCGGAGCATTGGCAGTTATCGGCGGCGACGAAATCATTCCCTTAGTCAATCAACTCCAGTCGCACTTTGATCTCATCGTCGCCACACAGGATTGGCATCCCGCCAACCACGGAAGTTTCGCCGCCAACCATCTCGGGAGACGGGTATTCGAATTGGCCACCCTCGGCGGACTGCCCCAGATGCTCTGGCCCATCCATTGCGTGGAGGGAACCGCCGGAGCTGAATTTGTTCCCGGTCTGCAAACCACCCGGATAAAGAAAATCATTCACAAGGGCACCGACCAGGGAATCGACAGTTACAGTGGCTTTTTCGATAACGGCCACCGGAAGGCCACCGGACTAGACGACTATCTCCGCGCGCAGGAAGTAAGCGACGTTTATATCGTCGGCCTAGCCACTGATTACTGCGTGAAATTCACGGCGTTGGATGCCCGGCAACTCGGCTTTGAAACACACTTGATTGAAGACGCCTGCCGTGGCGTCGATCTCAATCCGGGAGATGTCGAGCAGGCGATTGCACAGGTTCGATCTGCCGGAGTGAAAGTCATACACGGCGCCGATGTGCTTCGATCCGACGCCCGATTCCAGAAACCGCCGGCCATTTGAGTGTCATTTCGCGCCGTTTTACGATCAGGCGCAGAGATTAAAACTAGGAGTTTGATATGTTCCACTTTTACACAATAGCCGATGGTGAGCGAGCCGCGATCTGGGATATCGGGGGACGTCGCGAACTGGTCACCGGACCTAAACGACTATTGCTCTTTCGAAAGCGAGCCATACTGCTTAAGGCATTCGTCGCCGGTCCGGCTCAGTACTTGGTCATCGAGCACCGCGACGGCCGGGTTGTTCATGAGCGAGGGCCGGTCTCGGTCTGGATGGACCCTGTCGAGCATGCGAGCATTCATATGGCCGAGGCGATTTCGTTGGATGCAAACGAGGCGGTGGTGGTCTATCGGCAGGAGCAGTCAAAGATTGCTCGTCGAATCATGCGTGGGCCGGAATTGTTCGTGCCCGATCCCAGCGAGTGGTTGCATAAGTTCAGTTGGCATGGCGCAACGCCGGCCGACCCACGGCATAAGGCGCCAGGCGCGCTCAACTTCACGAAGTTACGCGTGATCCCGGATCAGATGTATTTCGATGTGGAAGACGTTCGCACCGCCGACGATGCACTGCTGGTCGTGAAGCTGATGATCTTCTTCGAGTTACGGAATATCGAAACGATGCTGAATGAGACCCATGACCCAATCGCCGATTTCATCAATGCCGTCAGTGCCGATGTCATCGACATGGCATCGCAACTCAGCTTCGATGAATTCAAGGAACAAACCAAACGCCTTGGCGACTTAAATACATATACCCAACTCACACAACGGGCTGAGCGGATCGGTTACGGGATCAACAAGGTGGTTTATCGGGGTTACCACGCCAGTTCCAAACTGCAGGCAATGCACGACAATGCCATCGAGACACGCACCCGGTTGCACCTGGAAACGGAAACCGAGCAACAGGTTCAGGCGCTGGCAGATCTGAAGCTCACGCGAGACCAGGAACGCTCTCGTCAGCGGCGCGAGATGGAACAGGCGGAAGCCGAGCATCAGCTTCTGCTTAAGAAAACGGCTCACGCGGAACAACTCCGTCAGCTTCAGGCCGATCGCGAACTTGAGCTTTCCGGCCGCAAGAGTTCAAATGATGAGGAGATCCGGCAGATGCGGGCCAAGCACGAGGCAAGGCTCGCGGCCCGCAAAGCTGCCAATGAACTGGCGATTCTTCGCGAGTTGGAACACAATCGCGAGCAGGCCGAATTTTTCCGTTTACTTGGCGGAATGCAGGTGGATCTGACGAGATATCTGGTTGCCCAGTACCAAAATCCGGATCGACTGATCCGCATTGAAGGGGGGCGCGACAGTCGCGTACACCTTCATGAAGAGCAGTAGGACTATTTATGGATGACACACCTGTTGTTTTGGCCGAGGGAATGCATCTTCGCTTCATGCGAAAGAGAACTTGGGAGTATGTCGATCGATTGAGAGTAACCGACGTCGTGGGAATTGTGGCGGTTACCGATGATGACAAGCTGATTCTCGTTGAGCAGTACCGCCCGCCGGTCGACAAGAATGTCATTGAACTGCCTGCGGGGCTTGTGGGAGATGAGCCGGGGCAGACAGGCGAAGAACTTCTGGCGGCAGCCTGTAGAGAGCTTCAGGAAGAAACGGGCTATTTCGCCGGGGAGCTATCCATTCTTGCCTCCGGCCCGATATCTGCCGGATTGAGCAGCGAAGTGATCACGCTTATTCTCGCCCGGAAGCTACGGAAACTCGGCCCAGGCGGTGGGGTCGATACGGAGGCGATTCAGGTTCATGAAGTCCTGTTGTCAGAGGTAGACGCCCGATTGATGAAATGGGTGACCGAAGACAAGCTCGTGGATCTTAAGGTGTATGCAGCACAACACTTCGCGCTCACTCGAGATCATGGCGACGAATGAAACAAAAGTGCAGTTGAACAGTAAATCGCAATTGAGCGAAAGGTCTTTTCTCCTGCTCAACTTTCACCTGTTCTCGGCGCGGCTTTGCTACGCCGCCCCTACACTTTGCGCGTAGTATCGCACCCGCTGGCTGACCAATCAGTCCTGTAGCACCTAACCTATCCCCTATTCCCTCAATGTGCCTCAATCAAATTCCCACTCCGGTTTAGGTTGGTCCATACCCACATGGCCGATGGTGATGTTGGCGTTAAAATAAGCTTCGCCGCGAATGCCCGACCCCGCCAGACGCCGGAGCGTGGCCAACTGGCCTACATGCGTCAAGACGTCGGCGATGGGCCCTTGCAGGAATTTTTCCGCGGGAAAGGCCAGCGGACTTCCGGACGCCAGCCGGTCGTCAAACGATTTCAAGGCTGAAAAGAAACGCGCTACTTCGTGATGCCAGTCGCCCGCCCGCGGCTCGCGCCAATCGCTTGACCCGTCCGCGGTGCGGCGGGTCCATTCCAATAGATCGCTCATGTGAGAAAGAATTTCGATGGCGGAGCGCGTCGTGGGTCCGGCACGAAATTCCTCAAACTCTTCGGGCGGATTACGCAGAACCTTTGCCGCATGATAGGCCAGCGTCGCCGTTGCATGGCGGAGCATAAGAATTTTCGTCTCTTGGGCTGTATCCATTTGCCTGACAATATAGTCTGTTGGGCACCGGTTTTTAACCGTTGGCCTAAAACATTAACAGAATGTTAACAAGTGGCGGGCCCAAAAATTAATAGTAAAACGGCAAAAACCCGTGCTAGAATAAGCTGAAAAAAACAGATACCCTGACTTTAAAACCATGAAAGGAGACAGCCATGCCCGACCTGACCGAAAAAGCCGTAAAAGAAATTACGCGCGAATTGCGCCCTCTGCTGGCGGATGTATTCGCGCTGTATCTGAAAACCAAAAATTTTCACTGGCACATGAGTGGTCTGCATTTCCGCGATTATCACCTGCTTTTGGATGAACACGCCGAACAGATCTATGGAATGACTGACGACATCGCCGAACGCGCCAGAAAGATCGGCGGCACAACGCTTCACTCCATCGGCGATATTTCCCGGCATCAGCGTCTCAAGGATCAGGATAAGGATGGACTTAGCGCCCGGGACATGCTCTCTGAACTGCATTCCGACAACAAGGATCTTGTGCACTATCTGATCCAGGCCCATGAACTCTGCGATAAATATTATGACGTGGCCACAACGAGCATGATCGAAGTGTGGATCGATCAAACCCAGCGGCGCGTCTGGTTTCTAAACCAGATCGTAAACGAAGCTTAACTCTTTGCCGAAACAGTTATTTATGTCCACAGCCGATATTCTGGAAATTCTTCTCTCGCACGATCAATGGGCCACAGAGCAAATTCTCGATAGCTGCTCCAAACTCACCGAGGCGCAATTTCACCAGAGTTTCCCCATCGGTCCCGGTAGTTTGCACGACACCATCACCCACATGCTGGGCGCGATGCAGACATGGACGCAAACGCTTTCCGGAAAGCAGCTCGGCTCGCGAGTTGATCAGGACGGCAAAAAGCGAACGCTTGCGGAATTGCAGGCACTCGCCAAATCGTGTTACCGCGAATTTGCTCTCGAGGCCCACCAGCGGCCGCTGGATGAAATGGTCTCGCGCCAGCGCGCGGGAAAAACATTTCAATACTCACGGGCGGTGGTTGTGGCGCACGTCGCCACCCACGGCATGCACCATCGCGCCCAATGTTTGAACATGCTGCGGCATCTGGATGTCAAACCGTTGCCGCCCAGCAGCGTCGCAGAATGGTCGCGGATGGCGGCGGAGCCGCCGGGGAATTAGAAATTAGAAAGTCCAGAGTAGAGCGCGATGGGCCGTTTTAACTCGGAGGCTGCTGAGATGGCGGCATCGGTTCGGTGGGGAGTTGGATATCCAGATGAACGTTGCCGGTGATGAGCCGTGCGTCGCGGGCGTTAATTAGCCAGTTCCAGAACCAGCTTAAAAGCACCTGCAGGCGGTTACGAAAACCGATCAGAAACGCGATGTGCACGCCGCCCCAAAGCACCCAGGCCAGCACGCCGCCGATGTTGAATTTGCCGATCTGAGCCACTGCTCTGTTTTTGCCGATCACAGCCAGCGATCCTTTGTCCCAGTAGGCAAAAGGTTTGCGTCTCGCGGCGACAGGCCGGCCCAAAGTTTCCTCAGCGATAATATGGCCGGCATAGCGGCCCATTTGAATCGCGCCCTGGGCTAAACCTGGTACCTGCTTGCCGGTATCGGCTGATATGGCCTCGGCCATATCGCCAATAACAAAAACTTCGGGGTGGTCCGGGATGGTCAGATCAGGTCCGACGATAACTCGTCCGGAGCGGTCCAGCGGCGTGCCGAGCGATTTACCCAGCAAATTAGCCTTCACCCCGGCGGCCCAGAAAATGTTCTTGACGCCGATAAACTCATTGCCGACGTAAAGCCCTTTGGTGGTAACGTTGGTTACGAGGGCATTCAGGCGCACCTCGACGCCCATTTTTTCCAGGTCGCGCTTGGCCCGCTCGCTAAGCACCGGCGGAAACTGCGGCAAGAGGCGCGAATCGCCCTGGAAAATAATCACACGCGTGGTGCGCGTGTCGATATGTTTGTAATCCCGTGGAAGCGTGTGCCCAGCGATTTCCTTTATAGCGCCCGCGAGTTCCACGCCCGTGGGTCCGCCGCCGACGATTGCGAACGTAAGCGCCGCGCGGCGCGTTTCCTGGTCCGGCTCGTACTCGGCCGATTCGAAAGCCAGAAGAATCCGTCGGCGAAGCTCAACGGCGTCTTCAAGGCTTTTAATTCCCGGGGCGATCGCGGCCCATTCATCGTGGCCAAAATAGGCGTGGGTAGCGCCCGCCGCGAGAATCAGATAGTCGTAACCGACGCGTTCATTGGGAAAGATTAATTGCTTTTGCGCCGTATCCACGCCGGTCGCTTCCAGCAGAGCCACCTGGCAGTTGGCCTGGCCGCGGAGAATCGCGCGAATCGGGGCGCTGATGTCGGCCGGCGAAAGCGAAGCAGTTGCCACCTGGTAAAGCAATGGCTGAAAGACGTGATGATTGCTCCGGTCGATGAGCATAACGTCGACCGGCGCGTGAGCCAGCGCTTTGGCGGCGGCGAGTCCGCCGAAACCGCCGCCGACGATGAAAACTCTGGGGCGCGGGTTTGATGTCATGGCATTTCTCTTAAAGTTTAGATGCTCTAAGTAACTCTGGAGAATTATATCGCTGCAGATACAAAGGCATTACACCTAGTCCTCGACTTGCCGGGAGCAGAGGGTCGCAAGGAACAACATCTTTATGATGTGCTAAAAATCCCCAGGAAGTTAAAATGAATTACATATTTAAGAGATAACTCGGAGCTGCTCATGCGACCAGTTCCCCCAAGTGTTCGAGCGTTACTGGTTTTAATCGTCGTCGTCGCCGCCTCGCAGTTAGGCGCGTGGTTGTTGTTGTTAATTCTGTCGCCAAACCACGCCAGCACGTCTTCTACATGCTGTATCCTTGCCTGGGCAGCGCTTAAGTTCGGCGGGCCGATCGTCGGCTTGTTTCTGGCGATCAGCACGTTCATACGCCATACCCGTAAAGCGGTCGATCCCTCCATATCGGGCCATCTGCCGCATATCGACAGACAAGTACGTTCGATGCTTTTTATTGGTTTTAGCTTTTTGCTCGGATTAACCATGACCGGCCTTGGCCTGGTGATGCTGATTCCGGCGGCGTGGGGCGCATCGGGCGGCGATATGCCGCCGGGATACTTTAAGCCCTCGGAACTTCAGGTCGAACGGACGATTTTGTATGCGGTTATCGGCACCGGCGTGATCGGTGTGGTTTTGCTGCTCGGTTCGCTTGCCGCGGGCATTCGGCTTTTACTTACATGGGAGAGAAGATGAAAATAACCCCGGCATTCCCCGCCAGAGCATGTAAGTTTGAATCCAAATCTGTGGGACAGGCTTCCAGCCTGTCTAGCCACCATCACTTCGGCGTGGCGATAAAGCCATGAAATACGCCAGAGTTGTCTATATATCGCCCAACAATAGTGTCCCCGGAAATGGCTTCCGGAATGAAATCGCTTTGGTATTTCGTGTTTTCCGCCAACAGGTCATCCAGATTAGTAAACTTCATACTCTTAGCATCATAAACAAAGCCGTGAATGGCCCCATTGTCATCGACATACATTCCTAGGACTCTATTGCCGGAAATACCACCGACATGAGTATTCATCGCTTGTGGATAACTCAGCGTTGTAAAATCACCGCGATCATAAATAAAACCTCGACTGCCATGAAATGTATCGCCGGAATACCAACCAAAAATAGTCGGACCTGACATTCCAACAACATATGTACCGCCCCATTTTTTGCCAGTAACCGATTGAGGAACATCAAGCGTCGTAAACTTATGTGTCATTCGATCATAGATGAATCCGTGGATTACAAAATTGGAGTCGGTATACCGACCGACAATCACCTTTTCCGAAATTGCTGAAATATGTGTGCCTTGAACCCCGTAATGGTCCGTGGTCCCAGGCGCGGCGGATGGATTATTGATTAGCATAAATTTATGACTTTGGAGATCGTAGACAAAACCATTTTCACTGCTACTGACTAGATATATGCCGCAGACGTTATTATCAGAAATGCCTGTAATGGCGCTACCTTCAATATTTTCAAGGAGAAGCACATCAGGTTCTGTGCTAGGAAGATATTTTCTTAATAAATCGTCGAAGAAGGTATATTTCCGCATTTTCTGATCGTAAATGAAACTATGAGGGTTATCTATATTATCAAAGTAATAACCGATAATGGCATTGCTCCAGACGCCTACCAGATAAACGTATGTTCTGCTTTGCGGACCATTGAAAGTTGTATAGCGCCGGGTTTGCATATTGTAGATAAACCCATGCATAGATTTCTGATTATCGATATAGTCGCCCAAAATGAAATTGCCGGAAATGCGAATGGCAATGGTCCCTTCATCCTTTTGATTTCCTGCGGCTGGATCGTCCAGTATAGTTAAAGTGTAACCTGCGGCGAAAGAGCGAATGGGCGCAAGCGCCAGAAATAGAGTCGTGAGAAGCAAATTTAAAAATAAACGAGGCATGAATAAGTTTCCTCGTCCAAAGAGAATTATGAAGTGAATTATACATCAACGGCAGCGAGGCCGTTGTTTTCAGCGTTCAGTTTTTGTAGCCTCTGTGTCCTCTGTGGCTTAAAAATCAGCGGTCCAGCAGCATCGCTTCCGCCATAAGTCCCGGCCCAAATCCCAGCGCCACGCACGGGCCAGACGCATTCAATTCAGCTATTCGCTGGAGCAGAAAAAGAATCGTTGCCGAAGACATATTGCCATGCGCCGCCAGAACGTCGCGCGAACAGCATAAAGCACTTTCATCCAGCCCCAGCGCCATCGCCGCGGCGGTGAGTACTTTGGGGCCGCCGGGATGAATGGCCCAGTTTTTTATTCCCGCGATGCTCAGTTCGCAGCCGGCGAGCCAGCTTTCACACCACGGGCGCAAATGGCGCGAAATTAAATCGGGTACTTCCGGCGAAAGCGTCATGGAAAAGCCATGATCGCCGATGTTCCAGGTCATCGCCTCCAGGCTCTCAGGCAACAGCCGGCTGGCGGTGGTGCGCAAGCGCCAAACTCTGCAATGGCCGCCGGAATCGGAAAACGGGCGGCCAACCACGGCAGCCGCGGCGCCATCGCCAAATAGGCCGTTGACAATGAGCGTTTCCGGATTCCAACCATAGGCAAAATGCAGCGTGCATAGTTCGACGCAGCAGACCAGCACGAGCGCCTCAGGATCGGCCAGGACGGCGTCGCGCGCCGCGGCAAGTGCATTGCAGGCCGCATGGCAACCCATAAAGCCGAGGTGTAATCGGCGGACGTCGGGCCTTAGCCCAAGGCGGCGAATGAGCTGAATATCCAGGCCTGGTGCGCTAAAACCGGTGCAGGAAACGCTGATTAAATGAGTAACCGTGGCAGGAGATGTCCGAGCCGCGGCCAGTGCACTTGTGGCGGCGGCGGCGCCGAGGGGCGGAGCTTCGGCGGCATAGCGGCGCATGCGCACGGCGGTGGAAGGACCATGCTGATTGGAAGTAGACGGCGGAGGATAAAATTCTTTGCTTTTGGAAAGTTGATTGTCCGAATCGATCAGGACGCTGCCGCGGCGCTGCACGCCTGAGCGGAGAAAAACGCGCGCCAGCCAGGCTTTTTGCCCGTCGGTGGTGCAGCACATTTCCGCGATGCGGTCGGTCATCAGGGTCTGGTCGGCATGTGGAGGCGTCGCCGTCCCGATGCCCAGAATCGCCACGTCAATTTTGGATTCGCTCTGTTGCTCGGGTGCAAAATCAGGGCGTGCGGCGGCCAGATGATCCATGAGCAGGCCTTTCAAACAGGTGCGTGCAGGGGGGAATCGGGCTGACCAATTCTGAAAGCTATGTTAACCGGGATCGTTGGAAATGCCGAAGCGAAAGCGACGGCGGCGGATGCCAGATTCGGATGGCGAACCATGTAACGCAAGGCGCGGCAGAGCCATTGACCGCGACCAATAATGATGTGATGGCGTTTGGCCCAACTTTGGACAAGACACTCCGGCCAATCGGCGTCAGGATCGGGCAAAAGAGCTGTTGCCTCGCGAGCGCTGCAAACCGCCCAGGCGATGCCTTCGCCGGTAAATGGTTCAACATAGCCGATGGCGTCGCCGACCGCCAAAACACGATGTGCCCCAGGATAAGTGCGCCGCCGTGTATAGCGTCCGACGCCAAAAAATTTGGCCTTTTCCAAGCCGGCTATGCGGGGACCGAGGCAATCCGAAAGAATTTTGCGAATTAATGCGGTCGCGGTCCCCGCTTTACGGCAGGCGCGCGGGTCCAGTGCGGCACCCATGTGAATTCGTCCATCAGAGAGTTTTACCAGCCCAACATAGCCGCCTTCGGCGACGTTCATCTGGATAGTCCCGGCGGCGAGAATAGCGTTTCCCGGCTCCAATAAAGTGGAAATGCCGAGCCAGGGGTTTTTTGTGGTTTTCCAGGCAGCACGGGGTTCAGAATCAAGAAGTGTTCCGGCAATGCCATCACAGGCCAAAACGATGCGCGCCGCAATTGTTTGAGAACCAGAATTATTGCGAAGAATCAGTTGGCGAAATGGCTTGCCAGGATCAGTGGGACAAAGCACCGCTGATGTGCCGGGCAAGAAATCGCATCCGCGCTTTTGCGCCTCGGTGACCAGGGCGGAATCAAGTTCAGAACGTGAAATGGCCACGCCCGCCGGTATGGGTGAACTAAGGCGATGTTCCCTAACTCTCAGGTCGTACTTGATGATAGTCGCTGCGGAATTTAAAGCAGATTGGAGGCCAAGTTCGCGAAGAGTTTGTATGGCGCGGGCATTAACGCATCCACCGCATGTTTTTTCTCTTGGAAAAATGGCGCGATCGATCAGCAACACGCGCCAAGACCGAGCGGCGAGAATGGCCGCGGAAACCGCGCCTGCCGGGCCGGCGCCGACAATTACGGCGTCGTATTCCGGCTTCGCCGTAATTTCCTGTTTCCAGTTTTCAATTTTCAGACAATTTTTCACCATAAAACACGATAACAATACTATGCTCCCAAGTGACTTTTTTCGTTCGTGCCGTCGTTTCGTTGTGTCGTTGTGGCAGCATCTTTTATTCGTGAATTTCGTGGTTCCTTTCGTGGTTACTTTTTCTCCCAGGCCAGCAGCATTCGCCAATTCCGGCAACGGCGAATGCGAGCGTCAGCAAGTCCCGCATCAGCAGCCAGTGCCCGAAGTTCTGGGATGGTCCAGGCGGCCTGCACACTCACCGGACCGTCGTTACGTATCAGGGAGTTGCTGGTAAGCAGACGGCAGCCGAGCCATGCGGCAGCAAAACCGGCGCAAGAACGTCGCAGATCATTGATGACGATAAGGCGGTGGGCCAACGCTCGCATACGTGTGAGCATGGCACGGGCGCCATCCGCGGAAAGATGATGAAAAAAAAGGCTGGATGTGAGAACGTCGAACGAATCGGGAATGGGAATCTGCAGTGCATCGCCGCAAAAAGTTTGAGCGGGGACACCGGATTTTTGTGCCAGCCTTGCGGCTCGATTCAGTGCAGTCTGGCTCATATCCAATAGACCCAGTTCAACCCTGATGCCGCAACGAATCAGCCGTTTGGCGACCGTGATAGGGACATCGCCTCCGCCGCAGGCGACGTCGAGGATTTTAAATTGTGAAAGGGCGTTCTTTTTTGCATATTGAAAAATACAACGGGCGATGATGCGATCGGCGTTGGCAATATGATTGATACGCCCAAGGGCGCCGAGCGCCTCGAGGTGCAATTCCGGTGAAACATCAGGAGCATCCATCAGCTCAGGCGTCATTTTGCGCCGCGATAAAAACATGAGGGGATTTTATTGCCTATGCCACCCAGATCACAGAGGCCACAGAGAAAGAAAAAAAGTAAGATATCAAAAGCCCCGGGATTTCTTCCCGGGGCCTTTCTATCTCTTGGAAAGGCAGGATTAATGTCGGGCGAGACACTCGACGATCTGACAATCGTGATCCCCGTCTACCGCTGCGCTAAATACCTTCCCTCGACGGTTAACAGCGCGCTCGCCTGTGATGGGGCAAAAATCCTGATTTCCGATGACGCCAGCGGCGACAACACGCCTGCGACGGCGCGTCGTCTTACAGACGAAAATCCCGCCCGAATCACCCTGGTGGAAAATCCACAAAATCTGGGAATGACGGGAAACTGGAACAGCGCGTTTCGGCAGGTACAAACGCCCTGGGCGCTCAAACTCGACGGCGACGATCTGATTGCGGCGCAATACGTGCAACAGGCGATGGAATTTCTGCGGGCCGGCAAAGACGTGGGCGTAACCGCTGGCCGCTTCGCCAGAATAGGCGCACAGGACAATCTGGACTCTCCGCCGGCGTTGGATGAAAGTCCGGTCGAGCTGAAAAAAATCAGCGGCGACGATGCTTTGGATTTTATTTTTCGCTGGGATCCGTCGCCGTGTTCGGCAAGCATGATTTTTCAGATGCAGGCGTGGCGCGATGTCGGCGGATTTGATCCCAAGCTCAACTGGTGTTCAGACCGGGAAATCTGGTTCCGCATCGCGCGCCATCATCCTGTCGGTTGGTATTCAGGAACGGCGGCCTGGTACCGGGTTCTGGACACCAGTGTGACGGCGGCGTACAAAAACGCAGATCAGTTTTGTTTCGAGCTCAGCTATATGTTCGCTCAGGCGGGGAAAATCTGGAACCAGCCGGAACTCAAAGGCAAATTTCGCGCGGCATACTTTCATAATGCGGGTTCATGTGTCAAGTCGATCTGGCGGCGGGCGAAGCGTGGGGAGTTTACAGGAATGGGCAGCCGGTTGGCGGAAGCGATGAAAAATCTTGATCGGATGATGCGATGAATAAAATTGCATACAGCCATATTATTGTGGCAGAGTATACGAAAAAATTAGGCCGCCGGTGTTTAATCCTCCCTTCATAGCCGTACCGTAGAGAACCGATCCTGATTCGATAAGCGAGTCAACTGGGTTAGCCCCGTACATTGAAGCGCTTAAACCACTTGGATTGATTGGATCATTAGCGAAAGAATACAAGACTTTTTCCAACCCTGTGTTGACGTCGTAAGCAAAGATAATACCTTCGTCATTGTTGCCGCCGTTACGTGTTGTACCATATAAAATTGTGTCTATTTCGAGCAGAGAACCATTAGGATTAGTTCCGTCGCGTGGCCCGCCGGCAAATGAATGCAACACGGTTTCCATTTGATTATTAACGTCATAATCAAAAAGGGTGCCGAAAGCATACGTTCCGCCCGCGGCAGTTAAACCGTAAAGGATTGACTTTGACTTGATTAATGATCCAAAAGGCAAAGCACCATCCTGAGATCCACCTGTGAAAGAATGCAATATTTGTTCCGTACCTGTTTCAATATTGTAGGCAAATATTGTACCCATTTTGTTTATGCCGCCTTTGAGCGTTAAACCGTAAAAAACAGGGCTGGAGTTAATTAGTGACCCGCACGGCAAGGCGCCATCCAATGGTCCGCCAGCGAATGAATGCAATATGGTTTCTGTATTGGTATCTAAATTATAGGAAAAGATCGTACCAGCATTTTTGATGCCACCATTGCATGTTAAGCCATAGAGAATTGAACCGGCTTTTATAAGCGATCCGAGAGGCGTGGCGCCATCAAAGGGTTTTCCGGCGAATGAATGTAAAATGTTTTCTGTACCGGTATTAATGTTATAAGAAAAAATTATGCCCAAGCCTTTTATGCCGCCTTTAGTAGTCATTCCATATAATGTTGATCCCGATTGGATCAGTGAACCGCGAGGATTGGCGCCATCGTAGGTGTTGCCGAATGAAAATAAGGTTTTTTCCTTGTCGAGAGTAATATCATAAGAAAAGATTATTCCTTTATAATAAGTACCTCCATACAATGTCGTACCATAAAGAGTTGAATCCGATTCAATCGGTGTATCACAAGGCCTAAGACCATCACCTTGAATGCCGGAAAAATTATAAACCATTCTATAATGTTGAAACCCACCGGTATTTATCTGATATAATCTTACGAATTGCATTACGACCCACGCTAGAAATATTAAACTAATGATGGTTGATGGGTAGATGATTCGGTTATTCATGGAATTATCTTTCCAAAGATTAATGAACTACGATTGTCGAAGCCGACAATCATTTCAAATTGTTTCCAGACTAGAGCCTGTTGATTCAAGAACCAAACGAATGTTAGCAATGATTGTTTTTCGCTCTTCATCAGTGATCATCTCGGTTTCGTATGGTTTTTGCCAATGAGAAGGACTGTTCTGAATAAAAAGAATAATAGTGGACAAAGAATCGCTTGGTATATTGGCATCAAAATCAATCTCTCTATTATCGGCTCGTATATATCGAATATGAGAATCACCCAGCAACTCCAGATTAAAACCATTGCCCTGGAGTAGTTTGGTCGAGATGGTTTTGTTCGAATTGTTGGTGCTTGCGAAAGCATATGATGGTTTGTGAAGTAACCGGTTCTTCGAAAGCTTCGGCTGAAAAAGACTTCTACCCCTTATCTTGTAAATTATTCCCAATATTAATACAAACAGATTAAATAGCATGAATACAAATGCTGGATTTGGTCTCGAATTAATAACAAAAAAACGTGATATAAATTCTACAAACCCTACATTGGAAAGCCGCCTATAGCCAGGAGCTATGTATGATAGTGCATATGCACAAAGAGTTTGGACAGGTATATTAAATATAGTTAGTATTACAAGATCTCTAAATGTCAGTTTGTATGGCATGCGAGCTTTTGTCAGGTAGAACCGAAATGAACCATATTTTGATTTGTTGAAATCGTTTATGTCCATCATTTGACCCGTCAACGATTAACATTTTCGTAAAATGTGTAGTGATTATAACAAGTCGGCATAAATCAAGAGGAACCTCAGCTCTTTTCGTGTAATCCGTGGTTCATTTCCTGGTTCTTTTCGTAACCCATAATTTCATTTACCATCCTGCTTATGAAAATCGCGGTCATCGGCAGTTCCGGGCAGTTAGGCGTGGATCTGACCAAAGAGATCGTACGCTCCGGCCATGAAGTGCTGGCCATTTCCGGCCGCGCTCAGCTCGACGTAACCAACACCGACGCCGTCGCCGCCATGTTGGATTCCGGCAGGCCCGCCGCCGTCGTCAATACGGCGTCATTTCACAACGTCGATTTGTGCGAATCTGAACCTGAGCAGGCGTTTCTTGTGAATGTGGTCGCCGTGGGAAATCTCGCCGATCAGTGCCGCAAAAGAAATATCATGCTCGTGCAAATCGGAACAGATTATGTCATGGATGGATGGCCGGAAAATAAACCTCTTCCCGAAACAGCGGCGGCGCATCCACATAGCATCTATGCGATTACACGATTTGGAGGCGACTGCATCACGCTGACGCGCGCGCCCGAGCACGGCTATGTCGTCAGAACGTGCGGATTATTTGGCACCGCCGGATGCAAACTTAAAGGCGGTATGAATTTTGTTGATTCCATGATCGCGGCGGCCCGTGCCGGTAAGCCGCTGCGCGTGGTGTCTGATCAGATTGTGGCGCCAACCTCCACAGAAGAATTAGCCAAGCAATTGATCGATCTGATGGAAAAAAAGCCCGGGCCGGGACTTTATCACGCCGTCTCACATGGAGAATGTTCCTGGCATGAATTTGCCGTTGCCTCACTGAAGTTGGCGGGAATCAATCATCCCGTGGCCGCGGTAAGCACCGAAGAATTCGCCGCCCCGGCACGCCGGCCGCGCTATTCCGTTCTGGATAACGCGCGGTTGCGAACACTGGGAATGGATATGATGGGGCACTGGCGAAATGCCCTCCAGCGGTATATTGCGATAAAATACAAATCGTAAACATTTAGCGCAGGAGACGAATTTGACGCCGGCAGGCAATCATGGGTTCGGACCTATTCTGGTGACGGGGGGCGCCGGTTTCATTGGATCGAATTTTATTACTTCCTGGCTGCAAACCGCCGGTACGCCGGTGGTAAATCTGGACAAACTCACCTACGCCGGAAATATCGAAAATCTTTCATCAATCGCCGACGATCCGCGATATACGTTTGTCCATGGCGACATCAACGACCGGGAACTCGTGGAAAAGCTGCTCAGCGAGCACAAACCTTGGGCCATCGTACACTTCGCCGCCGAAAGCCACGTTGACCGGTCCATTCACGCTCCGGAAGATTTTCTGCAAACCAATGTAATGGGGACTTTCCAACTGCTGGAAGCGATTCGCGCCTGGCAGGCGCCATTGTCGGCGGACCGTCGGGGTTCGCTGCGCTTCATGCACGTATCCACTGATGAGGTTTATGGTTCACTGGGACCAAAAGACCCGGCGTTTTCTGAAACCACGCCATATGCACCGAACAGTCCCTATTCAGCTTCCAAAGCGGCGTCGGATCATTTAGTTCGCGCCTATCATCACACCTACGGTTTGCCGACGCTGATCACGAATTGCTCGAATAATTACGGCCCATATCAATTCCCGGAAAAGCTCATCCCCCTGATGATTCTTAATGCCCTTGAAGGCAAACCTCTGCCGGTGTATGGCGACGGACTTAATGTTCGCGACTGGCTGTATGTGCTCGATCATTGCGAAGCGCTGCGCAAGGTGCTGGCGCTGGGGCGGCCGGGGCAGACATATAATATCGGCGGAGAAAGCGAAAAAAATAATCTCACTATGGTGAAAACCATCTGCAGCATCCTTGACGTGTTAAAGCCAACGTCAAAATACCGCCCGCATGAAAAACTAATTGCGTTTGTAAAAGACCGCCCCGGACACGACCGGCGTTACGCCATGGACATCGGGAAAATCCGCACGGAACTGGGCTTCAAACCGCGCCATACCTTCGACGAAGCGATTGCGGCGACTGTAAAATGGTATCTCGAAAACGGCAATTGGGTGCGGCGTGTAACATCGGGAGAATACCGCAAATGGATCGAGAAAAATTACGCACAGCGGGGGTAAGAGCCTCGGAAAACAGAAGGAATCAGATATGCGAAAAGGAATCGTTTTGGCCGGCGGAGCGGGAACCCGGCTGCATCCGGTGACATTGGCGGTGTCCAAGCAGATGCTGCCGATATACGACAAGCCGATGATTTACTACCCGCTCACGACACTGATGCTCGCGGACATCCGCGACATACTGATTATTTCGACACCTGCCGATGGGCCGCGATACAGGCAATTGCTTGGGGATGGGAACCAGTGGGGGATCAATTTGTCTTATGCAATCCAACCGTCGCCGGGGGGCATTGCCCAGGCCTTTATCATCGGGAAAAATTTTATTGGTAATCACGCCAGCGCCCTCGTGTTGGGAGACAATATTTTTTACGGGCATGATTTTGTGCGCACGCTACAGGTGGCGGGCGAAGATCACGGAGCAACAGTGTTTGCCTATCCGGTCGCCGATCCGGAACGCTATGGCGTGGTGGAATTTGACGCCGGATTCAGGGCGGTTTCCCTGGAGGAAAAACCGGCCAAGCCCAAGTCGCGGTATGCGGTCACCGGGCTTTATTTTTACGACGGAATGGTGACTTCGATCGCGGAGGGTCTAAAACCATCAGCGCGCGGCGAATTGGAAATCACGGACGTCAATAAAGCATACTTAGCCGCGGGAGAACTTCACGTGAAGTTATTAAGCCGCGGAATGGCCTGGCTGGACACCGGAACGCATGATTCATTGCTGGAAGCATCTTTGTTTGTGCGGGCGATCGAACAACGGCAAGGGCTTAAAATCGCCTGCCCGGAAGAAGTGGCCTGGCGCATGGGATTCATCACCGCCGAGCAACTGCGAAAGCTGGCGGAGCCTCTGGCGAAAAACGAATATGGCCAGTATTTGCTGGATATCCTAAAGGAAAAGGTGGCGACGCGATGAAAGTGACGCCGATGAAAATACCCGAAGTGCTGATCCTGGAACCGGAGGTTTATCAGGATGTGCGGGGCTTTTTTTTAGAGAGTTTCAATCAAAGGGCTTTTGTGCAATTGGGCATACGCGAAACATTTGTGCAGGACAATCACTCGCGGTCCGTCAAAAACGTGCTGAGGGGAATGCACTATCAGATCAAACAGCCGCAGGGAAAGCTCGTGCGAGCCATCGCGGGAAAAATTTTTGACGCCGCGGTGGACCTCCGTAAAAGTTCGCCCAATTATGGCAAATGGGTCGGCACGGAATTAACCGCGGAAAATCACAAAATGATGTGGATTCCGCCCGGATTTGCCCACGGATTTTTGGTTTTGTCCAACGCGGCGGAAGTTCTCTACAAAACGACGGATTATTACGCCAAGGAATTTGAGCGGGCGCTCTTGTGGAATGACGAAGATGTCGGAATTACATGGCCGCTGGTTGGTGAACCGATTATTTCCGAGCGCGATCGCAACGCTGCGGCGTTCAAGGAAGCCGCGCATTATTGATTAATTGCGCGGCTTTTAGACCCTGCGCAATACAAAACAGGCCTGATCTCCCGCGCGCTTGCCGTTTAATTCCGCAGCCTGGCGGTCAAATTCCGCGATTTGTTTGCTGGTGAAAATTTTCGAGAGATCCCTTCGCACCGGATCGGCGCCCGGCGCGGTTTGATAAAACGATAATCCGCGTTTGTACATTTCGCTGCCGGTAAACAGGAAACTCGTGGAATTGTAAAAGGTTTCTATAAGATTAAACCCCGCCTCTTTAGCCAGGTTGTCGAAACCTTTTTGAGTGTAAACATATAAATGTCGCGGCGGGTCCAGTTGTATCCAATTAACGCCGTAATGTTTCCATGCCCAACCCACGACGGGCATGGAAAGCAGAAGAACACCATTGGGTCTGAGCAAACGACGAACCGTGGCCAGAATTTCTCTGGGATTTGGAACGTGTTCGAAGACATGATGCATCATGACCACATCAAATTGCCCCGATAGCTCATGAGGATACTGCTTGAAGATTTTTACCCCGTTGTCATGGGCGATCGTTTTTTCAATGAACGGGTCAGCGCCTCTCAGATTGGTAAATCCCTCGGATTGCAGGCGAAGGAGAAATTCTCCGCTCCCGCAACCCAGATCCAGAATAGAGTCGCTTTGTTGGATTTTGGCCGCGCGAAACCAGTCATAATAAGGCCAGTAACCGTAGATTTTTGCCAGGATCATGCCCACCAGGCTTCGATGATACAGTGCATAAGCAACACGTCTTTGTTTGAGTTTTCGTGTCAGCCAGTTTTGGCGCTCTTTGATCGGTTTGGCATAAGAATAGTAGCCCTTGGGATAATACTGGCCGAGATTTTCCGGCACGGCGCTGATCTGTACGGTTCCGCAAGCCGGGCATTCTATGTAATCAAAGGCCTCTCTGGTTCCAAAGAGCATTTCGTATGCGGTATGATGCAAATTGTTCGCAGTATTGTTGCAGATTCGGCAGACGCCGGCATGTGAATCTGAATTCGTCATCGCAATAGAGCCCGACTGTTTTTACCCAGAGCCTCTAAATGTGTGGGCCAAGGGTTGCCATAATAGGGAATAATGCAAGATAGCGCCACTTTCCGTTACGAACCTGCCGCGGCCAGTCCTGAAAATATAATTGGCACGCCCGGCCTCGTTGCCCCGCGCGATATTGTTTGCGAACGGCGATTCTTCCAAGATGCGCCAGGTATGCATCCACAAGCCGGTCGGCCGCGGGTGAATTCATGCCAAACAACCCTGCCGTCTGGCATTGCCAGAGCCACAGCATGCCGTTGTACCAGTATTCGGCGTCGGCGGAGATATTGGCGTCATGGCGATGGTAATGGACAAGAATTTCCGGACTGCACAGCCCCACGCCGCCGTGCGCCAAAAGCTGAAGGTAAAGAGAAACGTCCTCAATCGCACAGCGTGTTTCGCCGTAACGGATGGCGCCGAGCCTTTCACGATTGAACATCATGGCCGAAGAGGTGCTTAGAAAAGTCGAGCCCGAAGCAAGCAGGGCAAGCGGGTCACGGATAATTCCATTCGCATCGACAGCACGCGAAAAATCATCCATGGTTAAGGCCGCGGAACCAAGGTAGGCGAATTTTGCCGTCACAATGGCCAGTTCGGGATGTTTTTCATAATAATCGGTCTGCACCTGGAGTTTGTCGGACAGCCAGACATCGTCATGATCAAGTGGCGCGATGTATTTACCTCGCGCCGCATCAATTCCGCGGTTGCGCGCCGCACCGGTCCAGGCATTGGGCTGCCGGATGACCTGAATTTTATCACCATAGCCGCGCAAAACCTCAGGCGTATCGTCGGTGCTGCCGTCGTCAACAACAATGATCTGAAAATCCTTGAGCGTTTGGGCGAGAACCGAATCAATAGTTTGGCGGATCGCCGCCCCGCGGTTGTAAGTGGTGATGATCACGGAAACCAGAGGGCTCATGGAAATCACGCCAGACAAAGTGTGTTCATCATGATCGTCCCGGCGTCGAGGAAACATGTTTCGTCGATAATCCCGTTCCCATAACCACCATGGCGGCGGCCATGATCGGAGTATGGGAAAGGCTTACCGCGTGGGCCAGCCGTTTGGAAACGCCGTTTACGCGTGATGCCAGAAACGGTCGTTGCCGGGAATCGACGAGTGTTTCAAGGCAATTCAACTCGATTTGCTCAAACGCGGGGTCGCATTTTTTAAGGGCCTCTTTGGCGCACCAGCGAGCCGCAAAATGTTCCCGTGGATGTGACTGGCTCACGCAATACGCGATTTCATCCGGTGAAAAAGACAGTCGATAAAAATCATCTTCCCAATAATCCACCGCGACGGGCATATTTTCAACGGCTTCAATATCGATACCACAGGAAAATCCGTTTGTTATATTCACAGACGGGCCCAATGAAGGAATCGGGTTGGAAACCCCAGCCGGCGCGCTCGAGGCTGCGACCGGACCGGCTGGTGACGCGGCAGCCGCGGGCGGCGATCCGGAAAGGATCGCTTCAAGTTCCGAAAATATTTTGGCGCGATTAACGGCTAGCGGATTTTTTATGCCCAATTCCCGCCGCAAGGAAGCGTCAAGCCGCGCCCGTCCGATGGAACCCTGCAGGCCGCCGGTATCAAGAGCAAAAGCCGAATCGACTCTCGAAGGGTCGACGCCCGCGAGACGGGCGACAATTTCTCGAAGTCCGGTGCTTTTATCCATTTCACAATCCTTTGGCGCAAAGCGTGCATATCGGCTGAACGTCGGAGGAACCGGGCATCCAGCCGGCGAGCATAAAATTATCCGGCAGCAGTTCCGTCACGGGCGTTCCACACCGAGCGCAGCGAATGTCCGATGGTTGCGGCCCCCGAACCGTTCCGGCGAAATATTGTTCATGAGCCTCGAGCCGTTCGCGCAATTCCTGCAAAAATTTGGCGGCCGCACGGCCTTCGCTGAGTTGATGATCAAAACTCAGAACAAGATCATATTCACCGGGTCTGTTTATCGGCGGGGCGCCGACGCCCAGAATGGCGGATTGGCCCTGATTAATCACGGGAACAAACGAGCGGACCGCTTCGGCGGACAGGTCGGTAATGGTAAATGTGCCGCCGGAGAGCGACTCGGGCCGAATTTCACCTGATATGCACTGCATGGCAAGTTCGCGGTATTCGGCTTCAATGTCGGCCAGGGTTTTTTTGTCCGCATCACGTATAACAGGCACGCGCAACCCTTCGCCTACGTCAACGGCAAAGCCAATGTTAATCTGCTGGTAATAATGTCCGCTGCCATCGGCGAAAAAAGCGTTAAACGCCGGATATTTCCGCAGCAGCCGCGCCGTCTCAAACAAAATAACCGCCGAAAAACTGCGGCTCGGATCGTCTTTCAAAGCGCCTCGGCCAAGAGATCTCGCCGATATACAAACAGTGCTGGGTATCGTGTTGAAGTGGCTGGAGCGCAAATATCGAATTTCAATTTGTTTGCTGCGCGACAGTTTTTCGATTTTAGCTGGTACGCCCAAAGCGGGTTGTGGCACGACATGAGCCGCGGTCGGTTCGGGGTGCGCCGCAAAACCGGGCAAAGAACCGGACTGTTCCGCGGGCTTTTTACCCAGCAGTTCCAACACGTCCTGAGCGCGCACCAATCCTCGTCCACGGAACCGCGCCGCATCGACGTTATGTTCTTTCATGACCGCCAGAGCTTCTCGGCTGAAACGAGCGGGAACCTCGGCGACAGGAACTTCTGATGTTGGCGAAAAAGATGCAAGCGGCGAAGTTCCCGTTCCGGAGGCAGCCGGTGTCGTTGCCGCTGGAATATGAGCGGCGCCGGCGAGCGATGGTGATTGATCCTTCAGGTGCGCGGCTTCGGCGTCTAACGCTTCGGACGTTTCGCCAATCAGGCAAATGACCGACCCGACTGGAACGTCAGCGCCTTGCCGGGCAAGAATTTTTACAAATCCCGCGGCCGTCGCCGGGATTTCAAAATCCGCTTTGCTGGTTTCCACTTCCACCAGCATTTGACCTTCCTGAACGCTCTGGCCGTCTTCCACGAGCCATTGGTTGATGGTCACGGAATCATCATTAACGTTTTCCTGAGGTACGCTGATCTTGGTGATGCGGCTCATGAGCGCACGGTCTCCGCAATAGCCTGCAGAATATTATCCGGATTGGGTAAAAGCGACTTTTCCAGCGGCCCGCTGGAGGGAATGGGATGCTCCGGCGAAGCCAGGCGGCGGATTTTGCTCAGTAAACCGCAGTCCACTTCTGTCAGACGGGCGACGAGCTCAGCACCGAAAGCGGCGAATCCAAGCCCTTCCTCAACCACCAGCAGCCGCGCCGTGCGACTTACCGACGCAACAAAGGGTCGTATGTCCAGCGGATACAGTTGCGTGGGAACCACCAATTCGCACGCGATTTCGTACCGCTCAAACGCCTGAATCACCGCGGCCTCGACTTCGGGCAACATGCCGCCATAGCACACAACGGTCAGATCGACGTTTTTCGTCGCGGGGCGCAGTCGCGTTGTGGGAAACGGGTCGGAACTATTTTCGATGACGAATCCCTCAGGCGGCTCGCTGGTGATGCGCCACGAATACATCAGCTTGTTTTCAATAACCAGGACAGGCCCCGCAATTTCCCGGAAAAGTTCGTCGTAGATGATTCCTGGATCGAGGCGATGATGCAGGGCCAGTACGCATACATCGGGCAGTCCCAGAAAATGTTTTTCAAGGGACTGACTGTGCGTGGGGCCGTAGCCGCGCTTGCCTCCCATGGGGGTGCGGAGAATAAAAGGAACGCGGACTTTATTGTTGTACATATAGCGGAATTTTGAGGCGCTGTTGACGATCTGGTCGGCGGCGAGCATCAGGAAATCACCGAACATGATCTCGCAAACCGGAATCATGCCGTTAAGCGCCAAACCATTGCCCAGCCCCACAACTATGGCTTCGCTGATGGGCGTGTTGCGGACGCGCCCCGGAAATTCATCGCTGAGCCCCTTGGTCGCTTTGAAAGCGCCACCATAGGGTGATTCAATGTCTTCTCCCACCAGTATGATGCGCGAATCCCGGGCCATATTGCGGCGCAATGCTTCGCGGATCTGCACCACGCAGCGGTCCAGTGTGGTTGCCGGAGCGGGAATCCAATGAAGAGTTGTAAGATTCGCTGAGGCGGGAGGATCCGCTGAAGCCCAAGGCGCATCGTTCGCTGCGGCCACCGCCTGATCAATCTGACGGTCCGCCTGAGCTTTAATTTCCGCGCCCTGATTCGTCAGATTGTTTAAGACCAGTTGCAAAGGATCACGGGCCCAGTATTCCTGCAGTTCCGCCGGATTGCGGTCGTCATCCCCTTTGGAATGCGCCATCAGCCGGAATGTGTCGATGCAGATAAAAGCCGGACGTTTATTTTTACGCACAAAATCCGCCGCGGCGGCGGTCATATCAAAAATGTGCTGTGTATCCCAGGTGCTGGTGTGCAGCGTCTTGATTCCAAAAGATTGCGGGCGGGCAAGAATGTCGCCGGCCAGCGTTTGTTTCTGGCTGGTGCTTTGGGCGTATAAATTGTTTTCCAGAACAAACAGCAGCGGCAGTTCCCATTTGGAAGCCAGGTTCAATGTTTCATAAACGGCGCCTTCGCCAAGCGTGCCGTCGCCGAGGAATACAGTAATGATGTTTTCGGAATCTTTAAACTTTTCAGCCAAGGCCAGTCCGGCGGAAACAGGAGCAATGCTTCCCTGAACGCCGTTGGAAAAAAATCCCTCTTCACACAAATGCTGTGATCCCCCGCGACCGCCGCAAACGCCGGTTTGACGGCCCATGATTTCCGCGATTAACCCCGAAACGTTTCCGGTAAAAGCGATGAAATGCCCGTGACATCGGTGGTTGGAAAATATTTTGTCGCCCGGTCGCAGTGCGCGGGCCACAGCCACCGCGGAAAGTTCCTGGCCAATGCATGTGTGCACGGTTCCAAAAAGTTTGCCTTCGGCAAAAAGCGCCAACAGTCGCTGCTCGACGGCGCGAATCAGATATGCAGTTCGAAACCAGTCCGGCACCACCTCCGTCGAAGGAACCTTTTGGCTCGTCGTGGGCGCTGGGTTATCGGTCGTCGCCTTTTGTAAATCGGCGGTGATGCGGTTCATATCATCCTTAATAAAACCAGTCTCGGCTATTATAAAGAAAGCCTGCTTTGATTGCATATACGGGCATACGGAAACAACAGAAATTATCGGCTAATCGATCAAATATTCTGGAAGTTCGGCATCTCAGAAATGCGGCATTTTTTAATAGATAGTGTTGAAAGAAAAATGCTCCGCTTTGGTCTATCCACAGAAAATTGGCGGTGTAAGCGGTGAAACCTCATGATTCATGTTCTTCAAGCACACGTTCTTTAACCGGCACGGCCGGGTTGCCGACAACGATGGTCCATGCCGGCACATTTTTCATCACCACGGCGCCGGCGCTTACCACCGCGCCGTCGCCTACATTCAATCCCGGCCCGACAAACGCACGCGCACAAATCCACGCGTCGTCTCCCACGTTAATTGGAGCTGTTACCAGAGGCATGGACAACCGTGTGTAATCGTGTGTGCCGGCGCAAAGATACGCTTCCTGACTTATGGTGACGCGCGACCCGATGGTTACCTGGGCCAGGTTGTAAATCTCGGCGTAGTCCCCAAAGGAGGATAAATCTCCGATTTCCAGAAGCCACGGATAGTAAACCCGGCTGGTGCGGCGAATAGTGCAGTGTACGCCGACCTTGGCGCCAAAAAAGCGAAGCAAAAAGCAACGCCAACCGGACCAGGTGTGGAAGGAAAGTCGATAAAAAATTGCCTGTACCATGGACCAGAGCAGGCGTTTTATTTTCCATGCTCTGGGTACCGCGGAAACAATGCGCAAAACGGCCTGGTCAGACATCGGAGCGGAATCTGTTTTAACGCCAGGTTCGACCATTCAAGTAATCATCCCGCAGGCGTCGTTGGCGGTCAATGAGACGGTGATTATAGGGCTCCAGGGCATTATTTTTGCTGGCATATCGAAACACTCGCGTGTATGGTACGCAAAAAATTCGGAGGGATGAGAATCTATCTCAAAACATAGCGAGAACCGCGTTTGGCTTCAAAGTGGACAGATGCAAGGAAGAGCGACGAGGGTATATTCGACAGATAATATGATGAGGAGCGATGACACAGCAGATGGCCGCTTAGAGGCCAAACCCCTCGGGACGAGGCTTCCTGGCCCCGAATCCGGCGCTGCACCTCCTCGCTGTATTTTTAATAAGGGCTTCGTCGGTGGTCCTTGGCTCGGGGCCGGGCAGCCGACGTCGCGGCCTCGATATGTTTTGAGATAGATTCTTATGCTGGCCAAAGTACATAGTTTTGTTCTTCAGGGCATCGAAGCCCTCAAGTGCGAGGTTGAAGTCAACATCGCGCAGAAAGAATACGGCGATCCGTTGATCGTCGGCCTTGCCGACGCGGCGGTGCGCGAAGCATTGGATCGAATTGCCACGGCAATGGTCAACAGCGGCTTTAACTTTCCACAACAAAAACTTCTGGTGAACCTGGCGCCGGCGGATGTGAAAAAAGAAGGCAGCGCCCTGGAATTGCCGATCGCCCTGGGCATATTGCACGCGGGCAAAACAATCGGGACGGACCGGCATAAGAAATTTTTGGCGGCAGGGGAATTGGCCCTGGATGGTTCGGTGCGGCCGATCAAAGGCGCACTTTCGATGGCCATGCTGGCCGCCGGCGATGGATACGATGGGCTGCTTGTTCCCCCAGCCAATGCGCGTGAAGCCAGCGTAGTGCCGGGGATCGACGTGTATCCGATCGACAGCCTGGCAACATTGGTTGGATTCTTGAATGGCCAACTGGAATTGGCGCCGGAACAAACCGCTCAGGACGAAATTGAAGATGACGTGGATCAATATGACGTCGACTTCGCGGACGTGCGCGGTCAGGAATCGGCCAAAAGAGCGCTGACCATCGCCGCGGCGGGGCGGCATAACGTGCTTTTACTGGGTCCGCCAGGCGCGGGCAAAACGATGCTTTGCCAGCGCTTGCCGACGATATTGCCTCCACTAACGCGGCAGGAGGCGCTGGAAACATCGCGAATTTATTCCGCGTGCGGTCTTCTGCCCAAGGGATCGAGTCTGATGAAAATGCGCCCCGTCCGCATGCCGCATCACACAGCCAGCGGAGCCGCGATGGTCGGCGGTGGAAGCATTCCGCGGCCGGGTGAAGTGTCGCTGGCCCATCACGGAGTATTGTTTCTGGATGAACTGCCGGAGTTTTCGCGGCACGTTCTGGAGATGCTCCGCCAGCCTCTGGAGTCAGGGGCAGTGACCATTGCCCGATCGCATTCCAGCGTGAGTTTTCCAGCGCGGTTCATGCTGGTGGCGGCGATGAATCCTTCGGCGAGCGGCAAAGGCACGCTGGATCGGAGAAAAGCCAAGGCGACGGAACTTGCCGCGATGGATAAATACATGGCCAAACTTTCTGGCCCGCTATTAGACCGCATCGACATTCACCTGGAAGTGCCCGCGGTTACCTATCGTGACCTGACCAGCAAGGCATCGGGCACCTCTTCAGCGCAGATGCGCAAAGAAGTCGAATATGCACGGACGATCCAGGCCCGGCGTTTTGGGCGCGATTCAACGATGACCAATGCGGCGATGAAAACGAAAGAGCTCAAGGAATTTTGCCCACTGGATGAAGATTGCATGCTGCTGATGAAACAGGCGATGGAGGAACTGGGCTTAAGCGCCCGGGCGTTTGACAAAGTGCGCCGTCTGTCGCGGACGATCGCCGATCTGGAGGGAACAGAAAAAATTTCCGCCACGCACGTGACCGAGGCGATCGGCTATCGATTGCTGGACAGAAAATGGTAAGGGCCGCGAATTTCGCGGCCCTTTATATTAATAACCCCCACGAAAATCAAACGTAAATGAATTATGCTCTCTTGCGGCGACGCAACATCAATCCAATGCCGCCCATTGCAAACAGTGCCAGCGACCCGGGTTCGGGCGTGATCTGCAAATCGTTAAAGAATTCGTCATTGTTACTGCCGCCCACGGTTTCGCCCGTAAGGAACATATTAACCTGTTGAATTGGGTCTAGGGTGTAGTTGCTATATGTCCAATATTGTGTGCTACCGGATACATTTGTCACAGTAATGGTATAGGGATTGGTTCCGTCCGGATTGCCGCCAACCATTACCGTAGCGACAATTCCACCTTCTAAATCAGCGAAAGAAACAGTGCTGGTCTGATTTCCACCGTCATTATCGGTCAAGACCATGTCGCTGCCGCCACCCACAAATTTTAAAGTAATATCAGTGTGGGTAGGGCTGGTGCCCTGCCCCGTTTGAAGGTTAAATCCGAAATTCGCGGGGGAGCTTACAAGCGAACTGGACTGCATCTCGATGCTAAACGGCTGGTTGATCAAAGTGCCCAGGCCCGACGGATCCTGATAGCCCGACGGATTAACGTCGAAGGGACGATACATATTAATGCTGGCATTGCTATTAGCGCCATTGGCATAAAAACCCCAGGCATAGCCATTAGCGGAAGCAATGGCTGAATCACTACTAGAGCTTTTATTGGCAAGGAAGGTTCCTGCGTAATCGGGACCACTAGGCTGGGAAACTACGCTTGACCATGCGCCAAATCCGCTTCCTTCATTCGCTGGGGTTGCGCTCCAAGTATTGGGTTGCGAAGCAGTCGCAGTGTAATTTTGTGCACTATCAAAAGCTTCGAGTGCGGCAGATGCACTCCCACAGGACACCCCGACTAGCGACAGGCCCGCAATTGAGGCTAAGGTCGCAGTCCCCAATTTCTTCCGGTGCATGACGAATCCTCCCAACCCAGAAGACCTCGAATGTCTAATTTGCCCAGCTCAGAGGTGAAACTCTCACCAACCCGAACCATTAACTATTCAATCAGTACAACAAACCGCCAATATTTACCGAGTACAGATGGTCGCCGCCATGCGAAACCCCCCGGAATTAATTTAGTACAACGTGACTAAAACGAATTTAACCGGTTTACCGCTTCTGTCAAGGAAAATCTAAATTTTTTTTGAGACCACTCATTATAGGACCATAAAATTTCGTCTTTAAGAACAAAAGTCTCTTTCTTTGCTACTACTTAGGCCGCTCATTTCTTTCATTAGCGCCGCGCTAAATGTTTTCAAAAGTAATGATGATGGTCTGTTTTCTACCCAACAATTCAACTGCAACAGTAGAATGCCGGGCAAAATGAATCGGGTTTGCAAAGAGCACCATAATGCGGTGTTTTATTTTCGTTGCTCTGTTGGTAATTTCCATTTCAGCGAGAACGGTTTTCGGATGGGGCGCCGATGGCCACAGAATCGTTGCCGACATAGCCACCGATCGTCTCACGCCGGCGACGCGCGCGGCCGTTTTCCCGCTGCTTCAACTGGACGTGGATAAAAATCAGCAGCCGCTTCAGACAGAAACGCTCGCTGACGTGGCGTCATGGGCCGACTTTATTCGGGAAAACCCCGACCAGGATACCAATGATCGGTTTACCATAGATCCGTCAACCGGAGAGCAGCTGTCAACAGGTCCCTGGCACTATGTCGACATTCCGCTCGGACTCAAATACGACCCCAGGCGCGACTGCCCCGAGCCGGGTTCGTGCATCGTAGAGAAGCTCCCTTATTTCATTTCGCAGCTCACCGATCTGTCCAATACGCCGCTGGATCGAATGATCGCCCTGAAATTCGTGGTGCATTTTACCGGCGACATTCATCAGCCCTTGCACTGCAGCAACCGGGATGACCGTGGTGGAAACCAGTGCATGGTGCAGTTTTTGGATCAGCATCCCGATTATCCCTACAACCTGCATTACATTTGGGACACAACGATGATTGAAATGGAATTGCAGCAGATGAACATGACCGACCGGCAGTTCGCCGATTATCTCAATCACAACATTACCCCGCAGCAAGCGCAGCAATGGACGTCGGACATGAACGTCGTGGATTGGGCCAATGAATCCAACGCGTTGGCGGTTTCCTGCGCTTATAAGGGTATTCCCGCCAAAGGCGCGGTGATCGACATGAATTATGTAAAAAACAGTACCGCGGTCATCAATATGCAACTGGAAAAAGCCGGCGTCCGTTTGGCCGCCGTTTTGAACAAAATTTTTGATCCATCAATCCAGACAACAGTGCTTCATTATTGATTACAGACCCGGTTTCAGAATCTACCGCGCTTTGTATTTGATTATGAAACAGGTTCCAAAGCCTCGACATCAACAGCGATGCTCACCGATTGGCCGCGTCCGCCCAGAATCACCCCGCGCAGCGGCGAAACCTCGCTGTAATCGCGCCCCCAGGCCAGAGTGATGTGATCTTCGGATACAACCTGGTTGTTGGTTGGGTCCAGGTCCAGCCAGCCCATCCATGGAACGTATAAGCTCAACCACGCATGGGAAGCATCCGCGCCGACCAGTCGCGATTTACCCGGCGGGGCAATCGTACGCAAATAACCGCTCACGTAACGCGCGGGCAGGCCCACCGAACGCAATGCACCGATGCCCAGATGGGCAAAATCCTGGCAAACGCCGCGGCGCATTGCCAGTACGTCGCCCAGTGGCGTGGAAACCGTGGTGGTGGAAGAATCAAATGTAAAGTCATGAAAAATCCGCGTCATCAGGTCCAGCGCGCCGTGAACCAGGCCGCAGCCCGGAGGAAACGATTCCGCGGCATAGCTTGCAAGCTCGGAGGAACGGCGAACGGATGGTGAATCAAGGGTAAATTCAAAGACCTCGAGATGTTCGTGCCTCCTGTTCCAAAGATCGTCGCGAACCGACTCCCATGGTTGGTCCAACCCGAGATCGGGAAGCGGAGCAGGATCTACGCGGACCTCTGAACGAGAAATCACGTTGAGCGTCTGATGCGGAATCTGAATGGAGAAAAAGACGGTCTTATTGCCGAAATAATCAAGACGCTCGGAACGAGTTGATGCAGAAGGTTCGATAGAAAGCTCGCAGTTATCAAGCCGCTGCCGCTCGGTATTGCGCGGCGTCAGATGGGCGATGTTGTGGCCTATGGAAACGGGCTCGGCATAGTCGTAGTGCGTCAGATGCGTGATGCGGTATTTCATGAGCTGCTCACCGGCGGAAGTAATCCAAGCTGATTAGCCACGTCGGCATGGGACAAATAACTGCGGCTGATGGCGTCGGAGAGCGCTTCCATGTGCTCGGTAACCACCGTCAGTAATTCGGCCAGGCGTGGGCGATGGCCCCCGGCATCGGGCTCCACGGCCACGTGAACGTCCGCAAGACGAATGCCGGTCAGACAGCGCAGCACAACCTGCTCTTCCGGACTCCGATATGGACCATCGGCGATGCGCGGCAGCCGGCGAATATGTTCGTCCAAAGCCGCCAGTTGAAATGCGACCGAGCGCGGATTGGCTTCATCGACAAGCAAAAGGTCGAGCACCGCGGCAAGCTGCATGACCGTCAGATAGCGCCGGCGGTAAGTCATCGAACTGTCGGCAATTTCCAGGATCGCTTCAAGAAATGGCGCTGGCGCCGAAGATGTATTTTCCGCGGCGCCGCGCAGCAGGCGCAGTACGTTGATGGTCCGTTCCAGGCGGCGGCCTATGTCGATAAAACGCCAGGCGTTGCCGCGCGTCATCGAATCGCCCACCAATCCGCTGAAGGCCGCAAAGCTGACAATCAATTGATCAAGAGCGGGAAGAACGTCATTCACTTCATGTCCGCCCCAAAAGGCGTCAGACCAGGAGCGCTCATCCACAAGATTATTAATAATGCGCCAGGTATCCAGGCTAAGCCGGTCGCGAAGCACTGCGCCCAGGCGATGGGCCGCGGTAAGGGAATTCTGCAGGCCGCCGACGCGGGCTTCGTCGAAAAGCAAAGCGTGAAAACGAGGATCAGAAAGAATTCCGCTGCCGGATTCAACTGAAGAATCGGCTCCAGCGCCGTTGTCCAGGGCTATGGAAAGCAGCGGCGGCAATACCGTGCCGCCATCGTGGCCATATTGATCGGTGGTGCGCAGCAAAATGGATCGTAAAAGCCGGGCAAGGCCTTCGGCTCGCTCCACATAGCGACCGAGCCAAAATAGGTTATCGGCTACGCGGCTGGGCAAATCGTCGCCGCTACGATTGATTTGCACCGGTTCGCCGGGCGATGGCAAAAGGCTGAATGCATCGACGGGGCCATCGGAGAGAACCCATACATCCTTGGAGCCGCCGCCCTCGCGCATGGAAACAATCAGTGTATCGGGGGATTTGGAAAATCGTGCCAACCCGCCGGGCATGACCACATAGGAATCTCCGGAAGCGACAAGCTGGGCGCGCAAGCCCACGTGCCGCGGCTCAAGCGTGCCGTCCGCGAAGACCGGGCAACTGGAAAGCGTTAGCTGCGCCTGCGCGGTAAATTCCACAGGAGTGGATTCGATGTGCGCCGCCAGTTCAGCAAGTTCGTGTTCAGAAAGATTTTGGCAGAAAACCGGATCGCCGCCTGTAAAGGTGGGTTTAATCACCAGAGAACGAAGGTGCTCCAGCACAAAGCGCCGCGAATCAGGATCGCCGCACCAATGAGTTTCGACCGAAGGTATAAGCAGGTCCTGATTGAGAAACCGGCGGCAGATTCCCGGCAAAAAGGGCAATAGCGCCGGGCATTCCGCCAGTCCGCACCCCAGCGCATTGGCAACTCTCACGCCACCCGCATGAACCGCCTGCAGCAGGCCAGGGATGCCGAGGTTGGCCTCACTGCGCAGTTCCAGGGGATCGCACAGATCGTCTTCAAGCCGGCGAAGGATCACGTCAACAGGTTGTAAACCGGAAAGTGTTTTCAAAAACACACGCTGGTCGCGAACCGTCAGGTCGCCCGCTTCCACAAGCGTGTAACCGAGGTAGCGCGAAAGATAAGCGTGTTCAAAATAGCTTTCGTTATATGGACCGGGTGTAAGCAGCACGACGGCGGGATTTTCCTTCTGGTGCGGTGCGATGGACCCGAGCGTTTCGCGGATACAGCGGAAAAAATGCGCCAACCGCTGCACCTGGCAGTCGCGGAAAATTTCCGGCAGACAGCGCGAAAGCACAATACGGTTTTCCAGTGCGTAACCCATACCGGAAGGCGCCTGCGTGCGGTCGGAGATGATATGAAACGAACCGCCAGCAGCGCGGCCGAAGTCAGCGGCGTAGAAAAAAAGCCTGCGCTGATCATACGGCTCCAAGCCTCGGCAGGGTCTGAAGTAATTGGGATGAAGGTAAATCAGTTCCGGCGGCAGGAGTCCTTCAGACAATAATTTCTGCTCGCCGTAGCAATCGGCAATAATCATGTCCAGCACCATGGCGCGTTGTTTAAGCCCATCTTCAAACGTGTGCCATGAAACCGAATCAACAAGCAGCGGAATCGGATCCAGCGACCATGGCCGATCGAGGCCATCAGGATCGCCGTAGACGTTAAAGGTTACGCCGTTGTCATGAAGCAATCGGCGCGACTGAACCCAGCGGCGGTCGAGTTCCGCGGGGCCGAGTTCTTCAAGCCAGTGCATGAATTGCGACCAATGGGGGCGCACGGAGCCGTCGGAAGCAAGCAGCTCGTCGTAAGCGCCGGCGGCGGTGCCATAACGGCCTGCGAAATTGCCGGCGGAATTGGGATTCGTCATTTCCTGGACCATAGCGTCTTAAAGTCCAAATTCCTCGAATCGACTTTAACTTAAATGCTCTCAAAGACCAAAAAAATGAGATTAAAAAGCTTTTATGTCCGCCGAAGATCCAGTGTAAAGGGAAATTCCGGCAAAATCGCCGGCGGCTGAACTTCCATGCGGCCCTGGGTGTGGCCGGTCCGGAAAAATCGCGATGCGCGGCGGCTTTCGGCTTCATAAGCGTTGACCGGAAAAGTTGTGTAATTGCGTCCCGCCGGATGGGAAACATAATAAGTGCACCCACCGACCGAGCGATGGTTCCACGTATCCACCAGATCGAGCACCAGCGGCGAGTGCACGCCGATGGTCGGATGCAGCGCCGCAGCCGGCGCCCAGGCTTTATAGCGCACCCCGGCGACAAATTGCCCGCGGGTTCCGGTGGGATGCAATGGCAAGGTCCGGCCGTTGCAGGTGAGCACGTGTCGCGGGTCCACCATCCCGGCGACTTTAACTTCCATGCGTTCGACCGATGAATCCACGTAACGCACCGTTCCCCCGCCGGCCGGTTCTTCGCCCAGAACGTACCAGGGTTCGATGGCCTGGCGCAGTTCAACGTTTACATCGCGCGCCCCAAAAACGCCGACGTGCGGGAATCGGAACTCAAAATGCGGCGCGAACCATTCGGATTGCAGCGGAAAACCGCTTTGTTGCATTTCTTCCAACACGTCGGAAAAATCCTGCCAGGCAAAATGAGGCAACATGAAGCGGTCGTGAAGTTCGGTGCCCCATTTTACCAGGCGCGTTTCATAAGGCGCTTTCCAGAACCGGGCGATCAACGAACGCAAAAGCAATTGTTGCGTCAGGCTCATGCGCGGATGGGGAGGCATTTCGAAGCCGCGAAATTCCACCAGCCCCAGCCGGCCGCTCGCGGTATCCGGCGAATAAAGTTTATCAATACAGAATTCCGCGCGGTGGGTGTTGCCGGTCAGATCCACCAGTAAATTGCGGAATAGACGGTCGGTTATCCAGGGCGGCAAATGGGGCGCATCCTTGCCGGGAACCTGCTCAAAGGCGGTTTGAATTTCGTAAAGCAAATCATTCCGGCCCTCATCCACGCGCGGCGCCTGGCTGGTGGGACCGACGAACAATCCGGAAAATAGATAGCTTAAGCTGGGATGATTATTCCAATAACCGATAAGGCTTTTTAATAGATCGGGGCGCCGCAGGAACGGGCTGTCGTCCGGCGTCGCGCCGCCGACGACAATATGGTTGCCGCCGCCGGTGCCGGTGTGGCGTCCGTCGATCTGGAATTTTTCCGTACCCAATCGGGTTTGCCGTGCTTCTTCATAAAGCCCACTGGTGATGTCCACCAGTTCGTTCCAGTTGTTCGCCGGTTGAACGTTCACTTCAATAACGCCGGGGTCGGGCGTGACGGAAATGTGATTTACTCTGGGGTCGCGCGGCGGCAGGTAACCTTCGATGACCACGGGTGTATTGAGCCGCGCCGCGGCGCCTTCGATGCGCGCCACCAGGTCGAGATAGTCTTCCAGATAACGTTGCGGCGGCATGAACACGTGCAGCCGCCCCTGCCGCGGTTCAACGCACAGCGCCGTGCGGATGATCCAGGGGGCGCTCTGGCCGGGTTGCGCTCGGCGTGAGGGATCGAATTGCTCCTCAACTTTACCCGGCGTTTTACCGCGTCGCCCGGGACCCGCGATCTGCTCGCGATAGCCGCGCGGATTCAGCGGACCCGGTACGCCGGCCAGGCGCATCTGGCGGTAATCTGGCAGCTCTTGGCGCTCTTCACGCAAATCCTGTTCATATACGAACGGATAATCACCGGGCGCGACCCAGCCCAGAGAATCCAACGGCAGGCGGAAACCCATGGCCGAATCGCCGGGAATTAGATACATGCGTTCCGGTCTGAAAAACCAGGCGCCGGTTTCCCAGCGCCGGCGTGAATCGTCATATAGCGGCCGCAACGGCAGAGCGTAGCCGACGACTTTTTCCAGACCCTGCTCGAATATTTTGGCCATTCGGACGCGTTCTTCCGCATCCTTGAGATTGTTCTTCAGCGGATCGACGTTGGTCGGAAGCCGCCGTTCTTTCCAGAGGTAATACCAGACGTCTTCATAAGCAGGCAGCGCAAATTTTCCTTCGACTTCCAGATTATCAGAGAGCTGCCGGATAAATTTCGCGGCCAGTTCGGAATCGTGAGCGTAATTTTTTTGTACGTCCGCGATCAGTTCGGCATTTTCCCAGATGGGCAGGCCGTCTTTGCGCCACCAGCAACTCAGTGCAAACCGCGGCAGGCTTTCGCCGGGATACCATTTGCCCTGGCCGTAGTGCAGCAGGCCGCCGGAGGCAAAACGTCCGCGCAGCCTCTTGATGAGAATTTCCGCCAGCCGGCGTTTGTTGGGACCCATGGCCAGTGTGTTCCATTCATCGCCTTCCATATCATCGACGGAAACAAATGTCGGCTCGCCGCCCATCGTCAGGCGGATGTCGCCAAGTTTTATTTCTTCATCGATGCGGTGTCCCAGCGATTCAATTTTCTTCCATTGCTCATCGGTGTAGGGTTTGGTGACACGCGGGTCTTCGTGGATGCGCGCCACGCTCATTTCAAACGAGAACTTATCCTTGCCCTCTTTGCCATCCAGCCAGGCGAAATCGCCGGTGATGGGCGCCGCGTTGGACGGATCGGCGGTGGCCGCCAGCGGAATGTGCCCTTCGCCGCACAGCAGGCCGCTGGTGGCGTCCAGGCCAATCCAGCCGGCGCCGGGAAGAAATAGTTCCCCCCACGCGTGTAGGTCGCAGACATCTTTGGCTACGCCGGCGGGGCCTTCGAGCGGTTTGACGTCGGGCGCAAGCTGAATGGAATAACCGGAAACAAAACGGGCCGCGAAGCCCAAATGCCGCGCCGCCTGGACTAAAAGCCACGAAAAATCGCGGCAACTGCCATGATGTTTCTGCAGCGTTTGCTCGGGCGTCTGGACGCCCGGTTCCATGCGGATGTCGTAACGCAGAATTTTCTGTACGTGGCGGTTCAGATCAACGATGACATCGACGACGCGCCGGCCTTTAAGTGCGTATTCTTTTTTGGCCTGGGCGAGGAATTGTTCCAGCAGAGGGCCTAAAGGGAGCGTTTCCAGGAATGGAATTAATTCCTTGGCCAGCGCCTCGGGATATTTAAAAGGATAATGTTCGGCGTGCTGGTCAATGAAAAAATCGAACGGGTTGATGACGGTCATTTCCGCGACCAGATCGACGGCCACCTGAAAATGATTTGCTGGTTCCAGAAAAGTCAGGCGCGCCAGGTAGTTGGCATAGGCATCCTGCTGCCAGTGGATGAAATGCTTTTGGGGTTCTATTTTTAACGAATAAGCCAGGATGGGCGTGCGGCAATGCGGCGCCGGCCGCAGACGAACCACCTGCGGGCCAAGCTGCACGAGTTTGTCGTATTGATAGCGCGTCTTGTGTGAGAGCGCAACTCGGATCGCCATGGGTAAAAAACTCTCCTCGACGCGGCAATCCCTCCGGGTGCGCGTCCCGGCCAAAACAAAAATTTACAGACACGTTTCCCCGCTCCGCCTTTGGCAAGTATACGCGCAAACGGTGCTTTTTTCGAGGGAATCAGGGTCTCCACGATGTATCGGGATTCAGCACGGCATAGCATGAGGGAAAACACGGATTACACAGATAAGCACACGAAAAATTAACGAATTTCACGTGAATGCGCGGAGAAATTTTTATGGTTTTTAGTGATAAATTTGCAGATGCGGCAGCGCCTTTTTTAACTTCGCTACACCTGTCTCTGTCACGGATGTATCAATAAGGTTCAGCGTTCGCAACTGTGACAGACCGACTAATTCCTTCAGACCAGCATCCGTCACTTTGGTGTCACTGAGGTCCAGCGACTGTAATTGCGTCAGGTTGACCAATTCTTTCAAGCCAACGTCTGTCACTTGGGTGTTATTGAGCCATAATACCTGTAACCTTGTCAGGCCAGCCAAGCCCTTCATGCCCGCGTCCGTCATTTTAGTGTCGCCGAGATCCAGCCACTGCAACCATATGAGATTATCAAGTTCGTTCAATCCCGAGCCCGTTATATGAGTATCGCCCAAGTTCAGTGCATCCAACTCCGTGAGGCCGGCTAATTCTTTTAAACCCGCATCAGTCACGTTGGTTCCGTAGAGGTACAACACCAGTAACTGCTTGCCAGCTAATTCATTCAGGCCCGCATCCGTCACTGAGGTATCGCCCCAGAGATCCAGTGCCTGTAATTGATTTAGACCAGCTAATTCCTTCGGGCCTGAATCAGTTATGTTTGTATCCCCCAGATACAAACCGAAGCTCTGTTCGGGCGGAGGCAATTTAGAGATTACCCCGGGCGCCCATTGCTTAAAGCAAAATGCCGGAAATTCTCCCCATTGGTAATTTGTCGAATTATCCCAAAAGCCAGTTTCATCCATCCAGCCGGATTCGGCGCCGGCTTTTTTCCATGCGGCGACAATGGCGGCTGGAAGCGGCTGTGGAGGTGAATTCCAGAACTCTGCCCCTTCAGTTAATTGATGCTCCAGTTTTTCCTTCAATTCTGTAACGCCTGGATCCGTCACATGAATACCGTAGAGGTCCACCTCCTGCCCCTGGCCAAAGGTTATTCCCTCTTTAATTAGTTCGTTGCTGAAGAGCTTCAGCGTATGCAACTGTTTAAATGCCGCTAATTGTTTCAGACCTGCGTCGGTTACGGAAGTGTCGACGAGATCCAATTCCTGCAACTGCGTCAGACCCTCCAATTCTTTCAGACTCGCATCAGTTATTTTGAAACCACCGAGCGACAGTGTCTGTAACTGCGTAAGGCCAGTCAATTCCTTTAGACCCATATCCGTAATGTGTATGTCCCCGGTGAGGCCCAGCCACTGCAACTGCTTTAAGCTAGCTAATTCCTTCAGACCAGAATCCGTCACTTGAGTATTGGAGAGGTTAAGTGTTTGTAATTGTTTAAGACCAACCAATTGACCGGCATCAGTTATGTGTGTAAAGGTGAGATCCAGATATCGCAACTGCTTCAAGCTTGCCAATTCTTTTAGGCCCGTGCCTGTTATATGAGTGTTGCCAAGGTTCAGCATCTGCAACTGCCTGAGGTCTGCTAATTCCTTCAATCCCGCATCGGTCACCTTGGTGCCATAAAGATAAAGCGCCTGTAACTGCTTAAATCCAGCTAATTCCTTCAACCCCGCGTCAGTCACATGAGTGCCGCTTAGATTCAGTGCTTGCAATTGCATAAGGCCTGCTAATTCTTTCAAACCTGCGTCGGTCACCTGGGTGCGGCCGAGGTCTAGCGATTGCAAGTGTTTGAGGCCAACTAATTCCTTCAGACCTGCGTCTGTTATGGAGGGAAGATGGGAAGGTGATGCAAAAAAAAAGTTTAGGAAGATCACGTGGCCGGATTCAAGTATTACACCATTCATATCCTCTAGGTCCAAACCGAAGCTCTGGTTTGGCTGGGGCAATTTAGAAATTACACCGGGAGTCCATTGGTAAAAGAGAAACGCTGGGACTTCTCCGGATCGATCAGTTGGTGAATCTTCCCAAAAGGTGTCTGGTCCTTGCGGGTCCATCCAGCCGGATTGAGCACCGGCTTTTTCCCATGCAGCGACAATGGCGGCTGGGAGCGGCTGGGGATCAGAAGCGAAGGCCGCGTTATTCGTGAACAACAAAAAGAAAAGCAGCGCCACTATGCACGCTAAAGAAATCAAAACTTTTCGCATGACTATGTTTCCTTTGAAGTGAAACTGCTTTAATCCACATTCAGATTCGACAAATAATCATTCAAAGCCGCCTGCTGTTTTGTGGCCTTATCCTGAAGCGTGGCGATGTCCTGATCCAGGCTTTCCAAAGTATTTTCCTGATCGTTAAGTTTATCCAGGAGCCGCGTATAGTAAGCGCTGCTACGCGGCGCCACTTGCATGTCCCGCCGGATGCGATCCTGATCGGTCGCTATATTCTGTTCCTGCTGCTGGTCCTGGGAAATCTGCTGTTGCGTGTCGCTCAGCGCATCGCGCAGACCGATGGCTTTGGCCAGTGCATCACGCACATCCTGGGGAATTTTCCCGTTTCTGCTGAAATACAAAAGAGAGCCAATATCGGCCGGGAGAATTGCGACGCCCTGGCCGTAGACCTGCTCTTCCTGAACCGTGAGCTTGCTGTTTTTGCCCGCAGGCGCGTCGGTCTGGAAACGATAAAGTGCATCGGTCGTTTCCAGCGGCTTGGCCGGCTGGTCGAGCTGCCAGCCCTGGTGGAATGGATATTCAATAATCATCGTTTTGTCCGTGCTGCCTTTGTTGTCGATGTCAAAATCCTGACTGTACACCTGTTTATAAGTCACCTGCAGTACGCCTTTAACGATTGAAGCGGTCACAATGTCATTGGATTGCGTATTGTGCGTCGAATCCACGTACACATCCTGATCGATGCCGTAACTAAGAAGCCGATTTTGCCCTGCGGGCACGTCGTCAATTTGTGCGTCGCCGGCATAATTGTTGTCGTCAAGAACGGTAACCGGCCCCTGCAACAGGTAATTGCCTGTATTGTTTGTCAGCCGCACGCCATAAAGAGGACTGTTCTGTAATACGCCGGCGTTATAGATTGAGACACGATCAGCCTGAATATCGCTTGTGATAATCGGAATCATCGCCGATTGCTGCCGCGGCAGCGTGACATGATCGACGGAATATTGAAACATTTGGCCGACTTTCCCGGCGGCGGCAATGGAAAGGATGCTTTGGGAATAATTTGCTGGGGCGTTGCCATTTATTGTCGATGCTCCGGTGTAGGTGTTCTCGTCGGTTGTCATAACTCCAAACGCAGCTTTTTGCGCTGCTAATGACTGAAGTTCCGCAGCGGCTTCCGGCGCTTGTGCCGGCATCATCTCAGCTTCGCCGCTCATGCCGCCCTGATAAAGCTGCGGCATCAACGATGCGTACAATGGGGGCACAACAACAGGTCGCGGGATATATAACGGTTGATACAAATCTTCCACAAAGGAAATGGGCCGTCCGCCCACCAGGTTTAATTGCACGTCGTTCCAGTCGTTGTCGGTCTGATTATCAATAATCGCCCAGCCCTGAAGCTGTGGGGAATCCTTGGAACCCGGCGAGGGAAGCAAAAGCCGGTAACTCGTTTTCCACACCGGCGTCTCGGTTACATATCCAATGCGCACCGTGCGCGTGCCGCTGCCGTTAAAGTCAATCACCACGGGCTTTTTGTCTTTATCGCGCGATTGGGCCACGGCCGCCAGGGCCTGCATCAGTTCGCTTTGCAATTGGGGATCATCAAGTTGCACGCCGCGCAAATCGTCCAGGTCAATGGAACGGATTTGCGTACCATCAATAATGTTGAGTACCCAGGTGTGAATAATCTGGGCATTGGCGCCGGTTCCCGCCTGTTGGTCGCGTTCTTCCACACCCAGAATCGTTCCGTCGATTTTTTCATCGGCCAGCGTGATGGTGACGGCGGCGCCGCGAAGCTGGTTCAGCAGGTCCGCCATCGGCGGGTTGGAGCTGATGTCGATTTGAAAACTCTTGAGCGTTTTGTCCAATGGGTCCTGCGAAGGATAAGTCACCGTGCTTACCGTTCCGCCATTGAGGTCCTGAAGCACCAGTGATTTGAGAATATCGTTGATCTGTTCAGTCTTAAAAAGCAATTGTGTCTGGGCGTCGCCGGTCACCTGGCCTTCGTGTTCAAAAAAACCGACGCCGCTGGAATATAGAACCACACGCCGCACGGGCAGGTTAACGGCGGCGCTGGCCGTCATTTGAACCGCCGAGGCAGAAGAATTGGAGGAAGTTTGGTCCTCTTGCGCCCAGACGGGCGCAGCCGCCGCAGCCGCCAGAGTAATCAAAGTAACCAATCCCAGTTTGATCGTCCGCCGCATGGTTTGCTCCTTGTAAAAAGGTGGAAAAATACGGGAATTTTTAAAATTTAGCCCTGGGTTTTAGCCTTCCATTGACAGACGGCACCACGCAGGACAACCCGCTGGGTTGTCCATACAGTGTCCGTTGCCGCTCTTATAAAAAACTTTCTATTTTCCGCGAGTTTTCGCGGTTAAAATCAAGTAGAGACACTTCACATGAGGAGCCGGCGGATGAAGATGAACCAATATTTCTGGACGGCGGTTTTAATTGCTTTACCAGTGGCGTTGCTGATTCAAATTTCCCGTACGGCTAATTCTGATCCGGGGAGTTTAATTGTTCATGAATGGGGGACGTTTACCTCCTGCCAGGATGAAAATGGCAGCGCACTCGGAGCAATTAATACCGATGACGAGCCGTTGCCGCCTTTTGTACACGATATTGTGCCGATGTTAATCAACCCCAATAGCAGTTTGTTCCTGGGGGGAAAAGGCGTTCCCGATTGCGATCCTGACGTAACCATGCGCCTGGAAACGCCTGTGCTTTATTTTTATCCACAGGGGAATTCAGCACCTAAATATGTGAGCGTTTCGGTGGATTTTCACGGCGGCTGGCTGACGCAGTATTTCCCGGATGCCCTCGCTATAGCTCCGGGTCTCTGGGTTAATAACGCCGGCTCCAACATAAACAGCCAGATAGGCCGCATCACCGCCAACACCGTCGGAAGGTTGGTATGGCAGAACGTTGAACTGAATGCTTCGCCCGGCGGTCCGCAAACGGATGATTACGTCTGGACTTCGCCACGCCAAGTAAACGCGTCTTATGTTCAAACTCCCGCCGGAGAAACGGAACGGTTTTTGTTTTATCGCGGCGTAGGTCACCTCGATTCGCCGCTGCGCATCATTCAAACCGGCAGCCAGTTACAAAATGTAGACCTGTTGCGCAAAAGTATGCATCAAGGTCTTGTAGCGGCGGGCCTCTACGATGATGAAGCAACAGCGCTTTTGAATACCTGGCAATTGTCGTATTTCAGAAGCGGCGGCGAGCGCGTCTTTTTCATCGTGCCGCAAGTCTGGACGGATTGGGTCTTGCCTCTGGACGTTCACACCCCGGCCGATATTACGCGCGTGATGGTGGGCCGGATTGAGCTGGTAACGCCGGAGCAGCGTGCGCTACTAAATAAAATGGCCACAATGCCCGCCGATTCGTTGGACTTTAATCAATTAGTTGAGGACTATAACCAACTGGGGCGCTTCGCCGCGGCGTTAATTATTAATGAAGAGCACCTCCATCCCAGCCCGGCCTATGAGTTGTTGCTGAAAAATATAGCGATCGATAATGGACAGACAAATTAGTTGGAACTATTCGCTTCACACTCGCCATATTCCCCAATAACTTCTAAAATCATTGGTGATGAAGCTCTTTAAAAATCCACGATTATTTCTCTGGGCCTTAGGGCTTGGCGCCTTGGTGATTGCCCTGTTGCCGGTATTGGCCCGCGCTCGCGCCGGCGGCGGGGAAGATTTTACCGGTGGCGACGATTATGGCGGCGGAGATGACGGCGGCGGTTACGGCGGAAGTGGTGGTGGCGGCGGGGGGCTGGTTTACCTTGTTGTTTGGTTGCTTTTGGATCATCCCACCCTCGGTGTTCCCGTGCTGATTTGTGTCGGCATCGGTTATTACATGACGCACCGCTCCGTTTCCGGATATGTCCGCGGCCAGAGAATCGATCGCGGCATGGGCGTTATCGACCAGAATCGTGAAGCTGCGGCCATCGCCGCCCTCCAGCAGCGCGACCCGGCATTCAATAGCGAAAAATTCTACGGCCGCGTGCGCACGGCGTTTGAAAAAATTCAGGACGCCTGGTGCAAACAGGACGTGCAAACCGTGCAGGCGTTTATTTCCGATGGCGTACACGAACGCTTCAGCCTGCAATTCATGGAACAAAAACAGCAAGGCGTCCGCGACATGATGAGCCAGCTCACTATCGAAAGCGTCACGCTGATGCAGGTTGTCAGCGACAACGTATTTGACGCCGCGACGGTGCAGATTGTGGCCAGCTCCGTCGACCAGCACATCTCCGTAATCGATGGCAAAGTTCTCTCCGGCTCGTCTGCGCCGGAAGAGTTCACCGAATACTGGACGTTTCTGCGACGGCGGGGCGTGCAAAGCACGGACAAGGACGGTCTGATCGAAGGCAACTGCCCCAATTGCGGTGCGGGAATCGCCATCAATGAAAATGCCCAGTGCCCGAATTGCAAAGCGCTGCTGCGCAGCGGCCAGTACGACTGGGTCCTTGCCGAAATCACGGAAGGCTCCGAATGGCGCCCGGAATATGAAGTCGCGTTGCCCGGCGTGTCGGACCTGGTAAAGCAGGATACGGGTTTTACTCTGGCTGATCTGGAAGACCGCTCATCGGTAATCTTCTGGCGGATGATTCGCGCCGATCATCTGGGAAAAATCGATCCGCTGCGCAAAGTAGCGTCAAACGAATTCTGCGCCGGTTATCAGAAACAATTTATGGCTCCCGCGGGCCAGACGCGAATGTTCTGGGGTGATTGTTCCGTAGGCGGCGTCAAAACGCGCGGCATTATTCCCGGCGATTCAATAACCAAAGCCGTGGTGGAATTGCGCTGGTCGGGCCGAAGGTACGAGGTCGCCGCCGACGGCCGCGCCAAGCCGATGGAACAGGCCCACATGTCGCAGCATCTGATGGTGCTGGGGCGCAAAGCCGGAATCAAAACCGATCCGGCGGCGAGCATTTCCGCCGCCCACTGCCCGAATTGCGGCGCGCCGATGACCGACGACGCTTCCGATGCATGCAGTTTCTGCGGCACGGTCCTTAACGACGGCTCGCGCGGCTGGGTTCTTCTGGACTTCCAGCCTGAATTAAGCGATACGGGGCGGCAACTTTTGACGGAATTGAACATGCACACGGGCATCGCACCAAGTTTAGGCAGTGCGGTCGTCGCCGGAGTGGCAAATTTTGGTTACGATAACGACGTGCCCGATCCGGCGGTGCTGCTGGCCTGGATGGTCAAAGTGGTTGCCGGCAACGGCGCTATCGACGACACGCAGCGCCGCATGCTGGACAACATCGGGGCGCAAAAAGGGATTTCCGATCAGCAGATTCAAGTGATGCTCGACGCCGCCCGTCACAGACAATTGCACGCGCCCGAACCGCGCAACGTCGCCCAGGTGCAGCAATGGCTCGGCGCCATGATCAGCGCCGCGCTGATCGACAACGGCCAGATCAGCCAGCCGGAACTTCGGCTCTTTAACGGCGTGGGTTTCAATTACGGGCTGAGTCCCTATGACGTGCGCATGCTGATCAATCGCGAAAAGGACCTGATTTACAAAACCGCCACAGACGCGTTGCGGCAAAAGCAGCAGGCCGCCGATGTCGCGGCGCGCACGCCGCCCAAAGTTGCCGCCGGCGTTTAATAAAACAGCGAAAAATTCCTTTTGAATTTCAGTGTCCATAGCGATTTTCGAGTTATTCATCGGCTCTTGCGTCCGCATAATCCTTTAAAACACGCCAAAAACGCGGATTCCAAAGAGCTATAACTATTAAAGGGGTAAAAAGGTTAAAGATTTTTCTTGCAATCCACCCATCAAAAGCGCGAAAATGCAGGTGGAGCCGATGGCTTCGCGTACGAGGAAATGGGGCTGGCGAGCTTCCCAAGGAGCGCGCATATGAGCGAAAAACCAATGATCTGTCCTTCCTGTGCCGGGGTGCTGGAAAAACCCAAAGGGCTGGTAAATCTGATCGCTGTCTTCAGATCGCGCGACATCACCTGTCCGCATTGTGGCAAAGCGTCGCCGACTGAAGCGGCACATGTCATGGCGCATTCGTTTACACTATGGATGGACCAATTCCACAAGCAGCTTGAGACGGCGATGGCCTACCTGCCGCAGTTAACGCGGGCTGAAGCCGTCGAAGCCATTGACCCCAAACATTTCGACGACGAAATCCATCACATGCATGATTTTAAAAAGCTTGTGGAATATATCGCCCAGACATTCCGCCCGGTGTTGCGCGATCGCGCCCTGGGCTTTGAAGACATGGAACTCACCCTGAGTCCGGTGATGCGCCGCGGCGTGACCAAAGTGCTGGAAGTTTACGGCCACTGCGGCAGTCATCCGCCGCACAAGGAACACACCTGGACGATCCTGATTGCGCGGATGGGCGCGCACGGATTTTTGACCTACATGGTGCCGGCCGATCCGAACGTATTAAGAAAACTTCACCAGGCGGCCGGACAAATGGCCACAGGCGTATGGTCGCTGAGCAAAACCGCGGTTAATCACGCCCAGGCTCAGACGCGCATGGCCCATCCGACGCATAATTAACTTAGAGCCGCTTGAATTATTCCTGTAAAATGCCCGCTTCCTTTAGCGTTCGCAACTGCACGAGTTTCGCTTCCTGAGGATCATTGACGTTGTCGCTATGGCAATCGGCTTTTTTCCCTTTATGCGCCAGGGCGTGAATCTGTTCCTGCGTTAATACGCCGCGCTGTTTGAGCAATTCCGCTCCTTCAGATGAAACGCCGGCGGAATGGGCGGCCTTTTTCTCGGGTTGAAAATTCGGGTCTTTGCCGCTGGCGAATTCCTGAATTTCCTTGCTGATGCGCATCGAGCACCAGTCGTGGCCGCACATGGCGCAAAAATCGGTGTCCACTTCCAGGTCTTCATCATGCAGGGCGCGGGCGGTTTCGCCGTCAAAGGCCAGCTCGAACATTTTCGGCCAGTTCAAAGCGGCGCGGGCGCGCGACATGTCGTCGTCCCATTGCCGTGCGCCGGTGATGCCGCGGGCGATGTCGCCGGCGTGGGCGGCGATCTTATAAGCGATGCATCCCGCCTTAACGTCCTGGGCCTTGGGCAAACCCACATGCTCCTTGGGTGTGACATAACAAAGCATCGCGGCGCCGGCGCGGGCGGCTTCGGTGGCGCCAATAGCGCTGGTGATGTGGTCATATCCCGGAAATACATCGGTGGTCAGCGGACCAAGCACGTAAAACGGCGCGTCATCGCAAATCCGCTGCTCCATTTGCATGTTCACCGCGATCTGATCCATCGGAACGTGGCCGGGGCCTTCGACCATGACCTGCACGCCAGCTTCGCGCGCCCGGATGACCAGTTCGCCAAGCGTCCGCAGTTCGGCAAGTTGCGCGGCGTCCGTGGCATCGGCGCAGCAGCCGGGGCGCAGGCCGTCGCCGAGTGAATAGGTTACATCGTACTGGCGCATGATCGCGGAGATTTCATCAAAGAGTTCATACATCGGATTCTGTTTGTTGTGCACGATCATCCATTTGGCCAATAAACTGCCGCCGCGGCTGACAATCCCGGTAACGCGGTTTTTAATCAGCGGCAGATGTTCCTTTAATACGCCCGCGTGAATGGTGAAATAATCCACGCCCTGCTGCGCCTGGCGTTCGACTTCTTTAAGGATGATCTCGTAAGAAAGGTCCTCGATTTTCCGGCCGATGATCATGGAATAAATCGGCACGGTCCCGATGGGAATGGTGCTGTTGTCGATGATGGCCTGCCGGCACTCCACCAGATTGCCGCCGGTGGAAAGGTCCATAAGCGTATCGGCGCCGTACTTTTGCGCCCAGTGAAGTTTCTCCACTTCTTCGAGCGTGTTGCTGCTGACCGGTGAAGCGCCGATGTTGGCGTTGATTTTCGTGCTGATCATCCGTCCGATGCCCGTGGGATCGAGCCGGCGCGGGGCAATCTGGCCGGCAAACGCCGCCGGATCGGCGATGGTTGCCGCGCGCTGGGCCACGGTTTGATTCACCCACAGTTTGGCGGCGTCGCCGATTGCGCCAGGATGGCCGGCGTCGGCGGGCAGCGGATAATCGATTTGTATGACGGAAACGTCGCCATTTTTGCCGCCGGCGCCGCGCAGATGGCGGATGTTGGCGGGGATTACCAGCCGCCCGCGGGCGATTTCCTGGCGGATAAATTCGGGAGTTTGTGCTTCACGCTGGGCCACGCGGCGCATCTGCGGGGTAATGATGCCGGCGCGGGCAAATTCATATTGCGTAATCAGGTTGGGACTGTAACCGTTGGATGTTGCGGGTTTAATCATGGCGCACTCCAAAACAGAGGGTTAAGGGGTTGCACTCGCAGGTAAGCAAGCAAGGCGGGAAGCAATTGATTCGCATGGCTCGCGTTCCCTACGCCGGTACAACCCGGGTCAGGTTCCAAGGGTTTATTCTCAGTCCCGCAATTTGGGACACCCCTAGCGAACTCGAACATTATATCAATGGCGGCGCGGAGTTAACAGTTTTACATCATCGCGCCCAAAAGAGCCTTGGCAACGTAACCGCTGATTACCAAAGCGACGGGAACCGCATAAGCCGAAAAATTGGGCGATAATCCCGAAAGATCGCGAAAGGCATGGAATAAAATCAAAACCATCAGGCATTCCGCCACTAGGCCCAGAACCAGATCAAAATTGTTAGGTCCGAAAATAGCGGAAAATAAAACCACGATCGCCGCCGGAAGCAGGGCAATGCCCGCAACGAAAACATCCGAAGTCCAACGTCCCTTACCGCGCCCCACGAGGCGGCATAAAAATAACGTCCCGGCAAGAGAAATGAACATCACGCTGGCCGAAATAAAAATTTTGCAATAGCTGGCGAAAGTCAGGGTAAAAAGTACGTCATTGGAGTAAAACCAGAGATATTGCCGTGCGGAAACGAGCATGGCCATGTCAAAAATAATGCCGCAAAAAATGCCCGCACAAAGCGCCTTTTGCGCCCCGAGTTTTTCATAGGCTTCGGAGATTCCCTGCGTGGGGTTTTTAACCAGAATGGCCAGGGCCACCAGGGTGCTGCCCATGGCGATTTTGGTTTTTTCACCCGCGATGCGCGAGGCCTGCGTGGCTACAGCCTTGAAATCCGAACCAGCCGAAGAATTGGCCGGAGCGCTTGCTGAAGTGCCTGGCGAATTTGGCGGAGAACTTTCCGCCGGCGCGGGAATTTGCACCGTGGCGCCGCAGGAATCGCAGGTCGCCGAACCGGCGGCGCCTTCAATCGTCTTTGAGCATTTCGGGCAAGCGGCGCTGGGCATGGCGAAATTCCTTTTGAATGTAAATGTGTTTGTACACCGCGGTCATGCCAACGTCAAACAGGTTCTGATATGCAACAGAGTCAACAAAACCACGTTATAAGCTATACTTTGGCGGTAACGTCATTAATGGCGGAAAGGGTGTTTATGTCGGACATTATGGGAATAAACGCAAGCGGCAATGCGGAACTTTCACGGCGCGATCTTTTGCGCCTCGCGGGAACCGCAGTGGTCTTCAGTGGTTTTAGCAGCGCCAATTCCATTTTTCCCGCGTCGGAAACCGTCATGCCGCGCACCGCGATCGAATTAACCGGCCCATGGAAATTCATCCGTAAGGATGTGACCGGCGCGGAGGCGCCCGATTTTAATGATGCCGGCTGGGCGAATGTCTCTCTGCCGCATACCTGGAACAACATCGATGCCTTAACCTACGGCGGTAAAAAGGCCTCATATTATCGCGGGCCCGGCTGGTATCGGTTGCATCTGACTTTGCCGCCGGAATTTGCCTCGCCGGCGGAACTTCAGACGGCCCCACACCCGCCGAACAAGTCCTATTTCCTCTATTTCGACGGCGCCGGAACCGTCGCCGACGTTTACGTCAATGGCGTACACTTGGGCCAGCATCGCGGACCATTTGCGGGATTCACCTTTGATGCAACAAAACAATTGAACCCGACCGGCGACAACGTCATCGCCGTGAAAGTGGACAACACACGGGTCGCCGATGTTCCGCCGTTGTCGGGCGATTTCAATATTTATGGCGGCCTATACCGTCCCGCGCGGCTGCTGATTTTAAATCCCGTTTCCATTTCACCGCTGGATTTCGGCTCTTCAGGCGTCTATCTGCTGCAGAAAAATGTTTCTCAGGAGCAGGCAACCATCCAAATCACCACCATGCTCCGCAACGCTATCATCGGCGATCAAAATGTAACGGTTGTGTGGAACATATTCGATGGCATCGGCGATCCGGTGGCCACGCTTTCCGTCGGCCAAACTATTCCGGCGGGCGCCACGACTGCCCAAGCCAAGGGCGAAATCACCATCCCTAATCCGCATCTGTGGAATGGACGCATCGATCCATATATGTATCAGGTCGTCACGCAGGTTTTAACCGGATCGATCATGCCGATCGATCAACCCGCGAGCACTGCCGTAGGTATTCTCGATGAAGTAATTCAGCCGCTTGGCTTGCGCTATTTCCACGTTGATCCGGACACCGGTTTTTATCTCAATGGACAGCCGTACCGTTTGCATGGCGTCAACGCCCATCAGGACCGGCCCGGCGAGGGGCTGGCGGCGACCAATGAACAACTCGCGGCGGATATCGGTTTTATCCATGAAGTTGGCGCCCGGTCCGTGCGGTTGGCGCATTATCAGCACGCTCAGGCGCAATATGACGCGTGCGACCGTTTGGGCATTATCGTCTGGGCGGAAGATGGTCTGGTAAACAGTTTGAATCTCAATCCGGTCGTTGCCGGTGAGAAAGAAACGTCTACCGGCGGATCCAGGCACGGACATGGGTCCGCTACAACAGAGGAAAGTGGGAATTCTTCCGACGCCAAAACGCCGCCGCCGACGCCTGAGGAATTAGAGGTCATGAACAAAACCCTATTTCCCACGCCGGCGTTTACCGACAATGCCCGTCAACAGCTTACGGAACTGGTCAAGCAGAATTTCAATCATCCGAGTATCTGTTTCTGGAGCCTGTTTAATGAATTGGGATTCAGTTTCCACAAAAAAGATTATCCAACCGATACTCCCGGCCCCAAGCCGTGGGATTTGATCGGCGAACTCAACCTTCTGACCCACCAGCTTGATCCAACGCGCCTAACCACTTCGGCGTCGAATCATGACGTCACACACCCGATGAGCTACCAGACCGACATCATGGCGTTTAACCGTTATCCGGGCTGGTATGGCAAAGGCAGCAAAGTCACCGACTGGCCGAAGGTTCTGGACACGATCCGCACCACGGCCAAAAAACTGGGCCGCTGCGCCGGGATCAGCGAGTACGGTTATGGCGCCAATGTAACGCAGCATGAATATCCGGTGACTCAACCGCAGCCCACGGGAAAAGTTCACCCTGAAGAATGGCAATGCATCGGACATGAAGCGGCTTATGCACAGATGAAAGAGCGTCCCTGGCTGTGGAACACGCTGCTGTGGGTGATGTTCGACTTTGCCGTCCAGACCCGCGACGAAGGCGATACCCCTGCGCGCAACGACAAAGGCCTGATGACTTACGACCGCAAGACACGCAAAGATGCATTTTATTTTTACAAGGCAAGCTGGACGCCGGAGCCCATGGTGTACATAACCGACCGGCGTTTTAATCCCCGGCAGCCGGGGCCGGCCACGTTGAAGGTGTATTCGAATTGCCCAACGGTGGAATTGTTTGTTAACGGCGTATCGCTGGGCCAAAAATCGCCGACCAATGACGTGGTATTCACCTGGCCGGAGTCACAGCTTGCTACGGGTAGTCTGAAAATTTCCGCCGTAGCCACGGGCGCCGACGGCAAACAATACACCGATGAATACACGGTGAAAGTGAGCGAAGACGCGCCAGTTCTGCATCCGGAGCCGGCGGCAACGGAACCGGCGTGAGCGTGAAGCGATCCAGAAGCTGCCGCATCCCGCCGCGGCAAGCTCGCCGACGACCTTGGAGTCAGGATTCATTATTTTCCCCGGCATGTTTTTTTGCTCCAATTTTTGGCCTTCTAAGCGCTACAACGTTACAAAGGCTTATTTTATAGAGTATTTCACACTTTCTGATCCGTAACATGATTAGTACTTGTTGCGCCTTTAAGAGTGGAGGAAACACAACGGAGTGGATAGGGAATAGGTGACAGAGGACAGTAAATGATCCGCAGATGACGCAGATTAACACAAATTATATCACCCCAACGACGGCTGCATTTCGTTCCTCAATGTCCTAACTACGTAGTCGGGTTTATTTCTCCTATTTTGGGCCGCCGAGTCGTGACAGCGTGACAAACCCTTAATTTCCAGCACATTTTTGCATTTTTCAATCGTGACATCATTTTCGTTTGTCACGCTTAGAAAAGTGAGAAAGACTCTATATTTACCGATGTTGTCACGCTGTCACGATTTGATTTTTCTTACATTAGAGCAGTTCCACTCCAGCTATAGCGTCTGCGTCGCTTAAAGCGACCCTTCGGGTTGGCACACACAGGGTCGTCCGCTGCGTCATCGCTCCGCGACGGGGTTTTGCAAACCCGCCTTGTCGCTCTTCCTTGCGGCCA
>DATJSN010000009.1:0-15939 GCA_035504095.1 Phycisphaerae bacterium
TCATAGGATGCATTGAACGCGACAAGTTCCAGGTTCGGGTTACGTTGAAAAGTCCAAAGATACTTGTAGGTACCTACAACCTGTTGGAGCGTGAAGTCACCATTCATCTCCTGTTTGACGATCATTCGCATGATGTCTTCAGGTCTGAGCCAAGATACAGAAGTGCCACTTACTCTGAGCCCCAATGCTACGTCAATCGTTGACCAGGGGAGCGGTGCTTCTGCCTGGATGGAACCCAATGGAAATTTCACATTGGGTTCATAATGCAAATTTTCAACGCATTCCGGGGCAAATGTCTGAATTGTTTTGAAATCACCAATGAAGCTTTCCCCTATAGTTGCCGCAAGTTTAGCAATTGTCCACGGCGTCATCGTGTTCTCATAACGCGCGCGACCATCAAGATACGAAAACAAACAGTCAAATATGCGATGACCGCGTATGACAGGACCTAAGTGAAGATGATATTTTGCCACAAGAATTTTCATAGCCGCGTCTGCTTGGGGCACATCGAAAGGGGTATAGTCGTCGTCTTCAATGAAGGTGACCGTCACATTGTTCAATTGTTCAAGCCGCTTCGCCACTGTCGTGAGCAACGCACTCTGCGCCACCAATACCGTCTGCGTTGTCGGCGCTGACTGCGCCGCTCCAGGCATATTTGTTGACGCGGCGGCGATGGCATCGTTGTTTGTCGGCAAGAGCGCAACAGACAAGAAAAGCATCAGAGCCGCGATGCAGACCAAAGAACCCCAAAATTTTCGCATGGCTTTGTTTTCCTTGCCGGAAAATCGAAGGCGGAGAAATATTATATCAATTATTTTCACATGGCGCAGTCGAATCGTTGCATGGCGTGGTTTGCGGCTGACGCTGAATTGCAAGCCGGATCAGTTTGACTACGACTCCAATTCCCCCGCTGAACAAAAGTAAGAAAGTGCCTGCCGACCATGGCCATTGAACATGCAGGATCCAGTATGAAATGACGGGTATTAAAAACGTCGCACCATGCCAGATGATAAAAAGCGTTGTGCCCACCACCAACATCCCGGGCGCCGCCTTTTGCCCGCGCCTTACTGAAAACCAGGTAGTAATCACCATGATCACCAATGCCATCAGGGGAGGCCATAAAGAAAATGTCTCTATATAATCTGATTCGACGAAGTTCACGGTACCTATGCCCGTGATTACTCCTTCGCCAGGCCATGAAAATATTCCCGTAGCAGTGTGAAACCAGCAAAAAAACGGTTCCTCACTTCCATAAGCAATTATTTGTTTCCAATGTCGCCATGCACCAATGGGCATGTAAACGGGCATTAGCGCTGATATCCACAAGGGAGGTCCTTCCACTCTCAAGTCAGCACCGGTGGCAGCAACGAATCCCTGATTTAGAGCATCGCGGTAACCGATCGGTATGTATTGACGGGCCATCTTGAACGACACCATATAATCGGGAACAAACACATGTGGATGAGTAAAATCTTTCTGAATATATACTTCTGCCGTATCAGGCGGTTTTGGATATACCACCGGTAATTTGATGGCCGTGAATACTCCTGCGGCGACCAGCGCCGCAGCAAATAGTAAAGCTAAAGAACGCAATATTTTTCGCATAGCTTTGTTTCCCCGCCGAGGAACCTAAGGCGGAAAAATATTATAACCGGGCCGGGAAATTGACGAATCGTGGCGACTCAATTTGAACTTCGCGAAATGAAGACCACCTCTTGACCCTCGAAATCATCGTAATCTATATAAATTCGACCAAAAGTCTTATTCTGAAGCAGAATTTCGGGTTTCTCCATGCCCCAAACCTTCGCCTCTGTTTTGTCGATAATAGTTTCAACCGTTGACCGTTCCCCTTGAAGTGTAACGATGTCACCAACCATCGCTTCAGTACCGTCTAAATAACATAATAGGGGCATCGCTGGGCATGTTATTTTTATCGTCTGAACTCATAACCCCGCCAATATTTTTCGCATGGTGTGTTTCCTCAACGGAAGAATATTTTACCACGACGACACAACGACACGACGTAGACCACGGAGGATTTTAAATACTTTTCAGCGTTGGATTTGTAGATTTGGAAGCGCTTTTTGCAATTCCGCTATATCCTCAGCCTTTTACCTCGCCGATTTGTTTCGCCTGCCTTGGGCAAGTTGCAGGTTATATTCAGCGAGCCATCGTATCAACTCTATGTTCTTGGCAGGTTTGGTACTCGCGTGCTTCTCGGCCCATACGAGTTGCTTCTTGGCATGCCGTCGATAGTGCTTACGGGTTTTTTTGTTGTATCGAAATGGTGAGGCCATGTAAATAGGTTATCTAAATGTAAATCGTTGTTCAATCTCGGCTTTTTACTAACCAGGGCGACAGAATACCGATTGAATTATTCATCAATGCGATTTCTGGGGTTGCTGTTGTGTAGAAAGATCGGCAAGAGCCTTTTGAGCTTCCTGATTTCCCAATTGAGCAGCCTTTTTATACCATGCCCTGGCTTTGGAGTAATCTTTGGGCACACCCTCGCCGAACTCATAATTTTCACCGAGTAAAAACATTGCGTCAGGATTACCCAATGCCGCGGCCCTCTGATACCACGTTACCGCCTGTTGATTATTCAACACCACGCCCCAGCCCATGGAATACATTATTCCTATCTCAACTTCCGCATCTGTATTACCCTGCGCGGCGGCGATCTGATACCAGATTATCGCTTCTTGGCTGTTCATTGCCGTGCCCTCACTGAATTGATAGGAATAAGCCAGATGAAATTCTCCATCCACATTGCCATGCTCAGCGGCTTTTTGATACCAGTAAAATGCATTGGCATATTGAGTATTTGAAGAATAGTAAAGACCAAGACCGTCCTCGGCATTAGTATTGCCGGAATTGGCCCCGGCCTGAAGCTGAGCCAGCGCTTGGCTGTTGCCTTTAAGCGCTGCCTGCTCGAGTGCGTCATAATCAGGTGCGGTTGTAGTCTGCGCATGTACCAACGTTGGCCATACACTTATCGCCAATAGGAATGCCAAAAAACCCAATATTTTTCGCATGGCTTTGTTTCCTCGACGGAAAAATATTTTACCACAACGAGGGCTGCATATTGTTCCTTAATGTCCTAAGAGCCTTCTAACTACGTAGTCGGGTTTATTACTCCTATTTTTGGGCCTCCCAAGCGCTACAACGTTACAAGGTCTTGTTTTATAGAGTATTTTGCACTTTTTGATCCGTAACATGTTCGGGGCTTGTAGCGGCTGTAAAATAGAGGAAATATCTCTATTTTCAGGGATTGTTGCGCTGTAACGGTTGGATTTTCCTAACATGGGCAAATACCTCTCAAAATGTTACAAAATGCGGTCAATACAATAAAACCACTGATTACACGGATGCCACGGATAAATTTTTAACCCGACCTCAAATGGTTTTAATGAAGGATGCCGAGACAAGCCACGAATCCGCAGATAACGCAGATTAGCGCAGAATGAACATCGAAACACAATGCTACGCCACCGCTTGATATTTACTTGTCAAAGAACCGGCTTTAAGAGCCTATACACTGAATAGGCAAACCATCCGGCGCGGCAAGCAGCTGCGCTGGGTAGGGAGTCGGGAGAAGGCGGCTGCCGCCGCAGTTTTCAGTATTCAGATTTTTTTTACCACAATCCCGATAGCCATCGGGAACGACACGACGTTTTAATCCCGAACTCAATAAGGGTTAATGATCTCTTGTAAATTTTAACACGAGCTTCGCTTCAGTCATTTTCACTTTCGTCGCGGGTGGTCGGCTCAGATAAGAAATTTGTTTGAGTCTGTGGAAGTCCTAAAACACGTCTATCACTATTTAGCAAATCGAGAAGCCCCTGTCTCTCTTGTTCAAGATCAGCCCTAAGCCCATTTAACTTTTCGATACCTTTTGTATCCGCAAGCACTCTATTTAAAACAAATAACTCATTGATTGTTTGAGCCTGGTTTGCAATAAGACAAAATTTAACCTCTGGGTTCCCGAACAGGCGTAATCCCAGCGCAAAGAACCAAAAACTTACAATAGCTCCGATCACGAAACCTCCAGCCAGTGCAAGAAATATTTTTGTTTTATTCATAGTTCGACTCCTTAAACCGAAGATGAAAAAGTATTATAACCGGGACGAAAAATTGGTTGGCCGCTCAATTTGAATTTTTAATATGAAACCCAAGGATAAAGATTATCGCTTTGAGCGGTTTTTTGCATTAAGCAATAAGTACACTACAACACAGATGATACTTGCCGTAATAAATATGGAGAATTTCCAATCATTAACAGTAGTGACATGGACTTGTATTCCCAAGTACTGATGAGTCGAAGCATGTTTTTCGGTAGGTGGAAGCCAGGGACTGATTAGCCACACAATTAGACCAATGGCGGCGAACATGCAACCCAACTTAATCAGGTGATGATATTGGCTCCCAAAATTAGATTTCATACTGAACATCACTTTAAATTCCCATTGAGCCGGATCAAACGTTAATTCCCATTGCTTTGAAGTTGTTGGGCTCGGTCGGCCCAATATTGCGCTTTTTGTTGATCTTTGGCCACGCCCAGCCCCTTGCTGTACATATATGAAAGATTAAGGCAGGCATTGGCATTTCCCTGTGCGGCGGCTTTTTGAAATAAATTAAATGCATGGATGTAATCTCGCGGTGTTCCATAGCCTTGTAAATAAAGAAAGCCAAGACTATTTTCTCCATCTGGAGAACCTTGCGCAACTGCCTTTTGAATCCAATTAAATGCTTCGCGGTAATCTATTTGTGTTCCTTGGCCTTTCGCATACAAAACACCAAGATTAACTTCAGCAACTACAAAACCCTGTTCGGCGGCTTTCTGATACCAGTTGAATGCCAAGGTATAATCCTGAAATGTCCCTAGACCACGTTCATAGAAAGCACCCAGATCGTTTTCCGCTAATGCATCACCCTGCTCAGCAGCTTGCCGATACCAATTAAAAGCCTGGTTGTAATCTTGCGGCGTTCCTTGACCATGCTCATAGAGAGAGCCCAAATTAGTTTCCGCAACTGCATAGCCTTGTTCTGCGGCTTTTTGATACCATTTGAAAGCCTGTGAGTAATCCTGCGGCATTAATTGGCCATGCGCATAGTCCGCGCCCAGATTATTTTCCCCTTCTGCATTTCCCCGCTCTGCCGCCTTTTGAAACCAGTAAAATGCTTGGAGGTCGTTTCGTTTCGTTCCCAAGCCCTCCGCATACAAAGCGCCCAGATTGGCTTCTGCGCCTGGAATACCCTGCTCCGCTACTTTTTGAAACCAATAAAAGGCTTGCGTGTAATTTTGCTTTGTTCCCAAACCACGTGCATAGAGCATGCCCAAATTATCTTCCGCATCGGCATTACCCTGTTCTGATGCCTTCTGACTCCATTTGAAGGCGTCTGCGTATTGATTGTTTAAATAATAGTAAGCACTGAGATTATACTGGGCATCGGCATCGCCGGATTTGGCTGCGGTCTGAAGCTGCGCCAGCGCTGAAGCATTACCTTTAACCGCCGATTTTTCTAACGCTTCATAATCCGGTGCAGTTGTAGTCGCGGCAGGTATTGTAGTAGCCTGCGCATTCACCAACATCGGCAATATGCTTATCGCCGCCATGAATGTCAGAACCCCAAAAATTTTTCGCATGGCTTTGTTTCCTCGATGGAAGAATATTTTACCACAACGACACAATCCCGATAATCATCAGGAACGTTTTTTAATCCCGAACGCTAATGATTTCATTTAAGGTTAGCATTTGAAGAACACTATCGGTTATACCATTGAAGGATGAGAACAAAGCCGGATTCCATTACCAATGCCATTAAAAACGCACCGACCAGATGCGGTGCGGCATATCGATTCCTGGATAATTTTATTTTTATATCCGCGACAGCAAGCGTTCTGACCGGACAAACCTGGCGCTGGATGAGCTTGGACTTCGCCGGACAAATCACGGCGGCGGCCTTGCCGATTGTGTGGCTGGTTTCACTGATCTGCCTGGCGCTAAATAGGCGTGTAGGCCGGACGCCTGCCGGCGGGATGGAAGAGGAAAAATTGCGCAGAAAGTTGCGAATCAACCGGCTGCTTTTAATACCATCCTGGCTGGTGTTGCTGGTGCTGGCGATGAACACGGCGGACTATTTCCGGCTCTGGAAAATGGTAGACGGCGATTTGCCCTTTTGGATGCCGATGTGCCTGCCGGTGATGCTGGTTCTGGCGGCATGGCTTTTAGGCCGTCCGGATCAACTGCTGGCGGGCCCGGCTGGTAAGCCGGCAACAGAAGCGCTGCCTTTGGGCTGCCGATGGCGCGCCGGCCGGGCGCTGGATGCGGTTTTAATCGCGCCGGCAGCGCTACTGGTAATTTGGGTGTTCTTTTTTGAGTATCGGGCTGATCCACCGCCGAAAAACACGACGGTAGATGTGGCCGTGGTGTTGGGCAATCTGGTTTTACCGAACGACACGTGCGGTTTTATTATGCGAAATCGTGTGCTTGCCGCGATCGAGCTGTATAAGCAGAAACGGGTCAGATACATCATCGTCAGTGGAAATGCCCCCAACGGAATTGACAATCTGGAGAACAATTCCACTCTGGCGATGGCGGCGTTGTGCCTGAGCAATGGAATTCCGGCGGACAAATTGATCCTCGATTTTCACGGTGATAACACGCGCTTCAGCGCGGAAAACGCGGTGCGCATCATGCGGGAAAATCACTGGACCAGCGTGGTCGGCGTAAGCTCGGATTATCATTTGCCGCGCATCGCGCTGGCCTTCGCCCAGCTTGGCGTGCACGCCTGGACGGTTCCGGCGATCAACGGTTACTGGTCCCAGAGCGACCCCAAATCCATGGTACGGGAATGGATCGCTTTGCCGACGTATTGGCTGAACACAACCTACCATCGGGAATAGGAGGCGACTTGAACCTGCGCGATCCAAGAATCCGAGTGATTTTGGCAACCGGGGAACTGCGGCTTTGTGATGGGCCCGAACTGGTCAAAACGTACCGATGCATCACGGGTTCCAATCATGGCGACAAGGAAAAAGAGGGAGACCGCAAAACGCCGCTGGGATGTTTCCGCGTGGTCTACAAAAATCCGCAGAGTAAATTTCATCTTTCGCTGGGATTGAATTATCCGGACGAATCGGACGCAAAACGCGGCCTTCAAACAGGCCTGCTGACCCGGGAACAATATGAGCGGCTCATGGATGATTTGGCGCACGGCGACATGAACGATCCGGCGGTACAGGACCGTGTGTGGAAAACGCCGCTGGGCGGGGAGATTTTCATACACGGCGGCGCAGAAGGCCGTGATGGAACCGCAGGCTGCATGGCGCTGACAAACGCGGACATTGCGGAACTCTATCCGCTTTGTCCCGTGGGCACGCCTGTGGAAATTGTGGAATCCATTTAGCGGTTTACCGCAAGCACGTCGCAGCGTCGGAATTTATAGGCCCGCGCAGCCACGCCGATAAAGCGCGCCGGTAGAGAACAAAACGGTTCTTTAGTCGTATAAAACTATATGAATAATATGTTTTGCGCATCGCCTGTTGCCGGGCTATGCGCCGGAGGGCCGAGAAAAACGGTTTTTTCGCGGCGGCGCACCTTTGATTTTCAGAACATAAAAGAGCGTCCCAGAAATTTTCAAAGCGCGTATTTTCTTATCACAACTTTAACAAGCGTCGATAGAAAATGTACACGTTTTGTTGTCCGGCTCTCAGCGATGTAGCAGGTCAGAGAGCCATGTGATGTGAAAAAACTGTTTGCAGATTTTCAACGACGAAGGAGTTATTCGTCTTTGGCCGGCGCGCATTAAACCGCGGCCGGCGGGGATGATCCGGAGGGGAACAGGTGATGAAGAGTTGGAGAAAAATTTACGGCAATGGGTTCGCTCTGGAAATTCCACTGGATTTTAACGGAATTCTCCAGGAAGACGGCAGGCTGGTTCTTGAAGATCCCGCCCGCAGTATACAAATGACGCTGGAAATGGACGCAACTGAATCAAAGGCAGAGGGACCTGGGAATCAGTTATCAGCCAGAGCCGGCATTCCGGTTCCCAAAAGCCCCAAACAAATGCAGGCGTTTATGCGGAACTGGGCAGGACAGATCCATTCGGTTCGCGTGGCCGAGCAATCCAGGCGCATTCTCGGCACTCATCATATTGCGTGTACGGCCCAAGGCGTCGAGCGGCAGGGAATTCTCGCGGATTGGCTGCAGACCATCTGGCGGAAGGATTCGGCGATCGGCTGGCGCTTCTGGGCCGTGTTTCATTCAAATCAGATTGTTCTGATCACATGCCGGGGGTCGAAACAGGCGCTGGGATTTCTCAAACCAATCGTGGACGGCATTGTGGCGACCGTCAGCATCGGCGCCATGCCGGAGGTCATGAAAAAACCATTTATTCAGGCCGTCGTCGATCTGGCCAAAGAACACATGCCATCAACTTCCCTTTGCGCGATTGATGATGATACGCTGAGCATCGGTGGAATGAGGATCAAGGTTTCGCCGCTGCACGAGGCTTACCTGGAACAGCCCAATGAACTGGCGGAAAATGTCAAACGATTTTTTGATGAATTAATGGTGGAACACACGGATGATCCGAACCAGACCAACGGCTGGCCGGGCATTCGCAACAAGGTCTATCCGATACTGGTTCCCAAAACCATGAGCGGATCGTTGACGACCAACGCTTACAAGGAAGACTGGATCAACGGGCTTGTGATTTGTTATCAGGTTCATGGTTCCAGCACGCTGGTTACCTACGCCGACTGCACACAATGGGGCGTCGATCTGGAGATGCTCGCACAATATGCGTTGGGCAACCTGCAACGCATGACGCGGTCGCTGAGCATGACCGGGGGCACCAGCAACAACTACACCCTTTTCAGTTTTCCGCAGGAAGACGCACTAAATTCTTCACGGATGCTTTTGCCGCTGGTGTACAAGCACCTGCAACCGCACCTGGGAAAAACGTTTTACATGGCCGTGCCAGACCGGGACATCCTGCTGGCTTTTTCCGCGGAAGAGCCGGCGACGGTAACCTGGCTGCGCCGGCAGGTGGAAATACGCTACGCCCAGGCGGCCCACCCACTGAGCGACAAATTGTTTTTGGTCACTCCGGATGGAATTGTGGGAGACGCAGCTCATCCGGAGCCGGAAACGCTGTAATCGTAAAAAAACCGGAATCCGAATCGCAGCGCATCAGGCGCGGATTCACGGATTAAATTTAAATCCTAAACCGCACCGGACCAGACGCCAGCCGTTTGCCTCGCGTTTGTGTTCCGGTGCTTTTTTTATTGGATGCGGCGTAAAGACGGCTATTTTCGCGCCATAATTTTGGCAACTTCAAGAGCCACGCGCCGCGACGCCGGCATTTGCCGGCAGAAAACTTCTATCGGAGCGGTGAGTTCTTCCAGGGCGCCAGACATTTCCCGGAGCCGTTGCGGGCTGTTCAATAAATCCAGGGTGGTTTGAATTAATTTCGCCGGTGAACCATAGAAAGGCATGAATTCGGGAACCAGTTCTCGGTTGGCGAGAATATTAACCAGCGACATAAAGTGAGTCTGAACAAGAAATCTTCCGGCGAGATTCCATTTCCAGCGGGCAAGCGCGTAAAGAACGATCATGGGTTTATGCCACCGGGCGACCTGGAGCGTGGCGGTCCCGCTGACCGTAAGGACCAGATCGGCCCAGCTAATAATTGCGTCCGTGGCTCCGGTGCGGACTTCGGCGCGCGTGCCGGTTTGCCGCAGAAGCCGGCGAATCTGCCAGGCGCGCTCTTCATCGGCGGCGGCGGCGGCGAAAATGCTGTTGGCGAAACGCCCTTTCACCGCTCGTACAACTTCCAACATGACGGGAAAATTGGCGTCCACTTCCGCGCGGCGTGAGCCGGGAAGAATGGCCAGTTTAACCAGACCGGCGGGGAGCGGAGGGTCCAGTTGCGCCGACTCGGCATCAGGGCCGGCTATGGGCCGGTCAAAAAGCGGATGGCCGACATACACCGCGTGCAGGCCTTTTTGCTGGAAATAATTTTCTTCAAACTCAAGTACGCAACAAAGCGTGTCCACGACATGACGCAATTCGTTTGTGCGCCAAGCGGCCCAGGCCCAATGCTGGGGCGCGACATAATAACAAACGCCTATACCGGCGCGCCGGGCCAGCCGCGCGACTCGAACGTTTACCGTCGGGGAGTCGATGGGAATAACCACGGCGGGCCTTTCGATGGCGAACTGTTGCTTTACCTGTTCGAGGAGTTTGGTCCAGTAACCGATTTGTTTGACAGCGCCCAGCAGCATGGCGGAATGTCGTGTCGGATTGGCCAGGAGGCGGCATCCGGCGGCGGCCATTTTATCTCCGCCGATGCCGACAAACCGCGCCGTTGGAAATTCCTGGCGCAGCGCAGTGATCAGGGCGGCGCCCAGAGCATCGCCGCTGTGTTCAGCGGCGGAGAGAAAAAAAATCGGGCTTTTGGTTGAAGATTCCATTCGCCAAGTTCTCTTGCCAAACCAGAGAAAGAACACTAACCGAATTGCTCCAAAAGTGGAAAATTAATCGCTTTAGAGACTCCGGAAAAACGGTTTGGAATTTGTTGGGGATATAGCATTAAAAAGACCGATAAAATATAATGTTTTGAGGCGCTAGGGCAAAAGAATAAGCCACCCTGGCAATGAAGTAATTCAGGGTTTCATACAGGCGGGTATGAAAGCTTAACAAGGACTTATAAACTCCATAATATTTCGTAAACTTTAAGGGCAGACAGGTTCGATAATCTCTGGAGCAGAAATTCTTATGCGCGGAGCAGTGCAGTGAGCACAACGATTTTGACGCAGGCAGAACGGCGTGAAATAGTCTCGGTCATCAATGAGCTTAAAGAGCACGGGCAAATATTCGGCCGGCGCCATCGCCGCCGGAGCATCGATCAACTCATGTGGCTGAAGCGATTGCCGCGGCCGGACAACCCACGAGCGGCGGCGTTCAAGATTCACAGCGATGATGTCTCGCTGCAGGGAATCGGTTTTCATACGCGCCGCCGGCTTTATAAAAATGAACACGTCGTGATTCCACTGCAATTCCGCGAAGGCGGCGGCATGCTGGTGCTTTCCAAAGTTCGTTTCTGTCGCGAGTTGCCAAACGGCGAGTATCGCGTCGGGGCCGAATTCGCGGATAAACTTGCCGATCCCGGCTGTAAAGAACGCATCCCGCCTAAGTGGCTCAAAAGCGCCTGGGGAAGCGAAGTAGAAAAATAAATCAAGAGTTCAGACGTCAAACCATTCGAATACTAAGATGTGCCCCGGTAATTTTCGCCGGGGCACCGCGACTCTGTGTATCTCTCAGCGGTCACATCGATGGGAGTTACTTTTTCACCGGCACCGGGCCGTGATCGTCGCAATGATCGCCATGCGGATGATGCAAATGGCCGTCCACAAGGTAATCCACGTGATCGCCGTGCGGCACCTGCGGATGTCCACAGTTGGGCCCGTGCTTGTGTTTTTCACCCTTAATCGGGTTGCATTTATCCGGATTGGTTTCACTGACTTCAATGACATGCTCGTCAACATGACCATCATGCGGGTGATGCAGATGGCCGTCGTGAAGGTAATCAACGTGACCCTTGTGTTCAATCTTCGTATGGCCGCAATCGGGGCCATGCTGGTGGGGATGATTTTCATGGATTTTACATTTGTCGCTCATGATTGACTCCTTCGATTTGCAGTTGGTGGGACTGCATAAAGTCAACAGGCCCCCAACACCCATATAGGTTATACAAAGTATTATATATTGTAAATGACACAGATATAGGTAAAAAGACGCATCGGCATGGCGCCACAAGTCGGATTGTGAAAAAAGCCGCCTGCTTTAAAATCGCCTCCGACCGGGCAATCCTTTCGTGAGGTGTTTTATGCCGACTGGTTTGCAGAGCGTCTTTCTAACCGCGTTCACCGGGGTGATGTCGCTCGCCGCGGGCTGCGCCGTGCCGCTGGCGTCGGATCAGCCGATCGCTCCGCAACACAGCGTGGTGATTGACACAAGTTTTGCCGGGGCGTGGCAGTTCACCAACCATAAGCCCGGTGACGACAGCACGTTTGTATTAACGCTGGTTGTTTATCCCCTGGATGAAAAAGAGTTCCTGATCAACTGGTTCACATGGAATCTTGATGACGGCGATATCGAAAACCCGACCCTGGCCGCGACGATGCGCGCCTGGCAACTGGACATCAACGGACAGACCTGCCTGAATTGCCAGATTTTTTTGCCGACGCTCTTGTCCGGTCCGAAATATCTTGCCGATGATCTGAAACATTTCGCTGCTGACGCCAACACCAGTTCCTATGATGCGGTCCTGAACCGTTCCGTTACTCAGGCGCTGAGCAACAGCGGTTTTGCCCGCGTTTACATTCTCGCGCTGGTTGATAAGGTGCAAAACGACGCCATCGATGTATATCCGCTGATGGACCCCGGCAACGAAAAGAACAGTCCCCTGCCGCCAAATGGATTTGGATCTTCAAAAGAGCTTGAGCAGTTTCTCTTAAGCCCGGCGGGACAAAAACTGCTTTCGGCAAAAATTAATTTCAACCGCGATGTCATGGAATTTACGCGGATTGACCCACAAAGTTTGCCCAGGGCCATTGGTGGAACGAACGATAATTTTTAAATTGCTTACTTAATCGCCAGATTGCCTTCGTCGGAGCTCCCAAGAACCAGGCGGCCCATCAGATAAGGTGTAACAGCCTGCGCCTCGCTGGGAACGGGGAAGAGATTGTATTGCGTCAGCTCGTCAGGTTGACCGGCGTCGCCGGGCATCCATTGATAACGCAACAGATTAATCCGGAAACGATCGCCGACGGCCGGTATGCTCTGCAGTGGTTTGGGCATCGAATTAAGTGGAATCTGAACCACGAGTGTCCATGCGGATTGTCCCTGCCAGAGGCCCGTTGCGGCGGTGGTTTTCAGGCCGGTGGTTTTCCACGGAATCACACTGTAAGGATGATTCAGGTCCAGATTGCCATTGGGGTCCGGCTGCGGAGGCGTTGCGGATGAATGCCAGACCGCGTTGGTGCGGCCATTAGGGGCGACCACAATTTCAAAAAAATTGGTGCCGTTTTGCTCTCTGGAAGTATCGAGCCAGATTTCGACGCAGTCGTGCCGCCACAAATTCATCGGCGCGGCGGTTGGATCGAAACGCGGCGGCGTGCCCGTGCAAATATAGGCGATGTAAAGATTGGATTGGTCATAAGCAACTGCAGCCCGAGTTACCGCCGCCGGGTCTTGTCCAGCGGATGCGGAATTAAGAGTATACCAACGGGTGGAGGCCCAAAATGGATTGGCCAAAGGGCCGGCCATGGGAGTTGAATCGGGTGTAAGCTCAACCGCGTTCATAACCAGCGGTTCCGAGACGTTCTGCTGTGAATCAGCCGCGGCGTTGGCGTTGCTGCTGTCTTTGCAACCGGGTAAGGCGCAAAGAAGCGCACCGCTCAGCAGCGCGGCGCCGATCGATTTAATCAGGATGTCTTTTCTGGACTTCAACATTCATTCCCTTGCGGACTTGTTTTCCCTGCCTTTCGGCCGTCCATTAAACTGCATAGTTTGACGTCCTGCCAGGCATAATGGTCGTGATCGTTTGCGGGCCCATCTCACTTGAATGGCCCGGAAAAGCCTTGGCCTTAGGATCGATAAGAGTTTTGGCAAAATTAACCGCTGTGGCGGCCTCACCAAAACCGGTCGCTATTAGTTTAAGCTTCCCCGGATAACCTGCAACGTCTCCGGCAGCAAAAACCCCATGCATATTTGTCTGCATATGCGAATCAACCAGGATGGAGTGACCTTCGATTTTGATGGGCCAGTCCTTGATGGCCCCCAGAGAACTGATGAATCCGAGCTGGGGCAAAATCGCATCCACATGCAGAATCCGTTCCTCATGCGTCTGGTTGTGTACAATGACAACACTGCTAATCATATTATCGGTTGTTTGCAACTCCTTTAATTCATAAAAAGTTAAAATTGGCGTCCCGTGGCCTAAAACCCTCGCAATACTGTCTTCATGTGCCCGAAACTGGTTGCGGCGATGAATAATGGTAATGTGCGAAGCCACCCCATGCAGGTTCATCGCCCAATCCAGGGCAGAATCGCCGCCTCCAACAATAAGCAGACGCTTGTCCTGAAAGACCGCTTTACTGGCTACGGAGTAATAGACACCGCGCCCCTCCCATTGGCTAGCATCGGGTAAGGGCAATTTTCGGGGATGGAAAGCCCCGGCACCGGCGGAGATGAGGAGCGTTTTTGTGTAATGACGGCCTTTATCCGAACCCAGGACATAACAATCCTTTGATTCATCGCGATGCAAGGCGTTAACAGTTTCAGATAAGTGAATTGAGGCCCCGTATTGGAGTCCCTGTTCCATCAGACTTTTGACCAGATCGCGGGCGATTACCCGGGGAAAACCAGCGACGTCATAGATGTATTTTTCTGGGTAAAGCGTGGCAAGCTGCCCGCCAAGCTGATCGAGCGAGTCTATGATCTTGGTTTTCATTTGCCGCAGGCCGGCATAGTAGGCCGCAAAAAGGCCGGTTGGACCGCCTCCGATGATGGTTAAATCGTAAATTTCATGTTGACCGGACATTCAGAATTACCTTTTTCGTTAAAACCGATTGCAGGCAAGGAGGGCATTCTAACAAGAAACGGCCGGAACGGGAACTCGAAAACAGGACGAAACTACGCCATAACGAAATTTCGGTTGTTTGGTCTATGCACAGGGCTTTCTTTACTACATCGTTAGATGATGGATTGTTTTGGCCGTCTGTTTTCATTTGCGTGATAGCTACGACGGCGTGTTGCCTGTAACCTATTCATCTGTCGCATAGCAATGGAGACCCTATCATGCGTATGTTACTGACCGGTCAGGTGGGCCTGGACCGCAAAGCGTATCTCAACGAAGTTGAAGCGATCGCCCGGGCCGAGGGCGAACCACTGAAAATTTTTCACGTCGGCGAGATGATGTATCGCGAGGCGCCAGACGTAAAGCCGGAACGCATTCTGGATTTGCCGCTTTCGCGCCTGACCAATCTTCGCCGGGCGGTTTTTAAGGACATCCTTTCGGAACTGCCGCAGCACCCTAATGTCATCGTCAATTCACATGCGACGTTCCGCTGGAAACACGGCTTGTTCGCCGCATTTGATTTTGATCAGCTTGCGCTATTTAAGGCGGACATGTATGTGACGCTATTGGACAATATAGAGGCGGTTCATCAGCGCCTGACGCGCGATCATGCTGTGGAACATTCGCTTAAGGATCTGATGGTGTGGCGCGAAGAGGAAATTCTTGCGACGGATTTACTTTCGCGGGCCAACCCTGATTATCCGGGGACATTCTTTGTTCTTTCGCGCGGACGCAATTCCAGCACCGCCGAAACGTTGTTCCGGCTGCTTTTGCGGCCGCGGATGCGCAAAGTCTATCCGAGTTTTCCGATGAGCCACGTGATGGAGATGCCGGACATTCAGGCCCAGATCAATGATTTTAGAAAACAGATGACGGAGCGGTTCATCACTTTTGACCCGGCGGACGTGGACGAAAAGCAGCTTTATGACCGGGCCGTGGCTGCAGCGGCGGATGGCCGGCAAAAGTTTGCCGCGCAGGTCAACGGGAAGGAAATTGAACTACTTGTACCTGAGATGCTCTCGATCGGTTCGGACATTAACGGACAAATTTACGCAAGGGATTTTTTAATGGTTCGCCAGAGCGACATGATCGTTTCATATATTCCGGAGCTGCCGGGCGGACGGCCGGGGCTTTCCAGCGGCGTGGAACGCGAACTCCAGCACGCCCACGATCATTCACGTGAGGTTTATGTCATCTGGCGGCCCAGTGCCAACCCCAGTCCGTTTATCACGCAGACGGCGACTAAATTATTCGGTAGTATTGATGAGGCGATGGATTATTTCGCCGCCC
>DATJSN010000010.1:0-14447 GCA_035504095.1 Phycisphaerae bacterium
GCTCATAGATGCGCCGCTTCGTGGTGTTCTCAAAAAGTACGCTTATTTGCACTTGACAACAGCTTGCTCATAGATGCGCCGCCAAGCAGAAAATGCTCTATTCAGCAATGCGCCGCTTCGTGGTGTTCTCAAAAAGTACGCTTATTTGCACTTGACAACAGCTTGCTCATAGATGCCCCACTGTTCGCCTGATCTACTGTTCTACTCTCTCGGCGTGGCTTCGCCGAGCCGTCCGCTCCCGTCTCCCGACTCGGCACCCCAAATGCCGCCCCCGTCCCCCGACTCCCGACTTGTCTCTATCCCCTATCCCCTTTAGGCAGTTGATACTCCTATTCAGTATAAAGGCTCTTAAGGCCGGTTCTTTGACAAGTGAATAAGAGCAGTGACAAAATGTCTGATTCTACGGAATCCGTCTGTCCATTCTCTGTCCAGATGACTAATTGTCACCCTCTTGGGAATAAAGTAAGAAAAATCTAACCGCTACAGCGCAACAACCCCTGAAAATAGAGATGTTTCCTCCACTCTTAAAGGCGCAACAAGCACTAATCATGTTACGGATCAGAAAGTGTGAAATACTCTATAAAATAAGCCTTTGTAACGTTGTTGCGCTTAGAAGGCCCAAAATTGGAGCAAAAAAACATGCCTGGGAAAATAATGAATCCTGACTCAAAGGTCGTCGGCGAGCTTGCCGCGGCAGGATGCAGCAATTCTGAGATCGCTGATATATTAGAGCATTTCCACTCCAGATATGGCGTCTGCGTTGGTGTAAACGGGGTTGGCCGCAAGGAAGAGCGACAAGGCGGGTTTGCAAAACCCCGTCGCGGAGCGATGACGCAGCGGACGACCCTGTCTGTGCCAACCCGAAGGGTCGCTTTAAGCGACGCAGACGCTAAAGCTGGAGTGGAACTGCTCTAGGTTGTCCTGAAAAGACGATAGGCGCCAGGCGTTTTGCCGCCATTCTCGCCAAAAATCGGGCCGAAGTGCGCTAACATCTGCGCCAGATCCAAATCGAAGCGGCACTGGAGGCAGTGTCATGATGATGATCTGGCTGAGTATGGAAAGCGTCAGCAAACTTAGGCCCACCAGAAGAATGGTGAACTCCGGATCGCCGTTTTCGTCCTGCACAGGCGATGTTACAATGTTCCGCAGGTTCGAGACGCTATACATGAAAATCGGTTTCGCGCTATTTTCGGGTTTGTTTGCCGCCATTCTTATGCTGGCCGGTTGTCAGTCCAGCATTGTTCCGCTGCAGCCTTCCGAGGTTGGCCCGCCATGGGCGTTGCCAGTTACCGAGGCGCCAACCACTTTCCCCTCAACTTCCCCATCGACCACGGTGTCCGCTTCGTCAGATTGGCTGGTCAATCCGGAAAACAGCATCGTCCAGACGATCGCTCCCGAAACATATGACCACATCTGGCAACAAAGCCTGAATCTCATTTCATCCATGGGCTATCACATCAATTGGCAGGATTATCGTTTGGGCGTGATTACCACTGATCCGCGGATTGGGCCGCAAATCATTGAATTCCTTCGTCCCGACGCCACCGATGCCGAATCGATGATGGAAAGCACCATTAACACATTCCGCCGCAGTATACGCCTGACAATTACGCCGGGAAGTACACCTCAGTCGTGGAGGGTTTCCGTCGAGGTGCTTGTGGAAAAAAGAGAAAATCCGCTTGGAAATCCGGGCAATATAGCCTATGGCGGTACTACCGCATTCGGTGCGAACGTTCTTCCGCTGGAAAATGGTTACACGCCCGGAGAATCCGTTCAGCAATATTGGAGTCTGGTGGGGCGCGACCCGAAACTGGAAAAGAAAATCATCGACGAGCTTTTCCAGACACTTTAGGCTCGCGAAGTGTTTTTCCAGACAAAGCCTAGGAATTAATCGTACGCCCTTCCACGCCTAGGGCGGCTTCACGAATTGCTTCCGGTAAACTTGGGTGCGCATGACACGTCCGGGCGATGTCCTCGCTGCTGGCGCCGAGTTCCATGGCTATGACCGCTTCAGAGATCAGGCTTGATGCCTGCGGGCCGATGATATGTACGCCCAGCACGCGATCGCTTGCCGCTTCGGCCAGAATTTTCACCATTCCCTGAGCTTCATCCATGGACAGCGCCCGGGCATTGGCGGTAAAACGGAACTTTCCGGTTTTATATTTGATTCCCGTTTCTTTGAGCTGTTCTTCCGTTTTGCCGACCCAGGCGAATTCCGGGGCCGTATAAACGACGGATGGAATCGTGTCGTAATTTACATGGCCGGCTTTTCCCGCCATAAGCTCAACCGCGGCGATAGCTTCCTCTTCAGCTTTGTGGGCCAGCATTGGACCGCTGATCACGTCGCCAATGGCAAACACATTGGGCGCCGAGGTTTCCCAGGCATGATTTACCAGGATCCGCCCACGGTTGTCGGTATTAACACCTATTTCATTTGCCCGCAGCCCCTCCGTGTACGCTCGCCGGCCAACAGCTACGAGTACGATGTCCGTGGACAAAAATGTTTCTTCACTCTTTGCCTCTGGCGCCTTTGAAACAAAACCGATTTGCAATTTACCGTTTTCTGTTTTCACTCCCGTAGCCTGCACATTAAAATAAAACTCCAGCCCCTGATCGCGCAGAGTCCGCTCCATCAGACGGCGCATTTCATCATCCACGCCGGGGAGAACGCCGGGCATCATTTCCAGCACCGTGACTTTTGTCCCCAGCCGCTGCCACACCGATGAAAGCTCCAGTCCGATCGCGCCGGCGCCAATAACCGTCATATGCTCCGGAACCTTCTGAAGGGCGATGGCCTGATCCGAGCTGATGACATTTTGAGCGTTAAACTTGATATGAGGCAGCTCAATCGGAACGCTTCCCGTGGCGATCAAAATCTTACGGGCGGTAATAGTTTTTTCCCCGTCTACCCCGGTAATCTTCAATTGATTGGCGCTCAAAAATTCCGCCATGCCAATCAGCTTGTCGACCTTGTTTTTTTTGAATAATCCGGTGATGCCGCTGGAAAGCGTATCCACAACCTTGTCTTTCCGAGCCATCAGCACCGGCAGATCTATAGCGACGTTTTCGCAGCGAATGCCCATGCGGCCATAATGATCGCGCGAGAGAACAAACTTTTCCGTTGCTTCCAGAAGTGTTTTGCTGGGGATACAGCCGACGAGCAGGCATGTTCCGCCAAGTTTGGCTTGTTTTTCCACGCACGCCACTCTCATTCCCAGTTGGGCGGCGCGAATGGCCCCCGTATATCCGCCTGGCCCCGAGCCAATTACCACCAGATCATAATCCGCGGTCTGCATCGAATTTTCACCTCAAAAAACGGCGTTTTTCAGGCAGGTCCTGAATTCAGCGCCCACAATAGGGTAGGGTACGATCTTTCGCCGGTCCAGTTGTCGGCGTAAACCCCGCCTGGGCAGCCCTTAAACGAGGCCTCAAACCGGGCGAGTTGCCAATATAATTGTTTATAGTATTGCTTTGTTATGCGGCGTTTAGCCGATAAAATGGTGTGAGCCCGGTGAATAACGGGCGCGGCGGTGGACGGTTCCTTTCTTCGCCCATGTACCAACAATTTTTGGGGCGATCGCAATGTTTGACGAAAAGAAAACACAACACGACAGCGGCTTCGGGGACTTCGAGAATAAACCCAATCCTCCGGAAGATTCTCTTTCCCAAGCGGATTCATTTCTGCCGCCGCCGTCAAAACCCCTCGACAAAGAAAGCAGCGCCACAGGTTTTGCTGCAATTCTCGCTCGCGGCGGCGTAGAGGAATCTCCGTCCATTTCCGGTCTCTCCGCGAACGCCGATCCCGGCGGGAAAGTCGGCTCCTCCTCCATCATCGAAGCCATTTCCGACAGGCCCCGCTCCAGGTACGCCGAAATACCCGAAGCGAAAGTCATCGAATTTCGGAAGGAACCTGAGCCTCGTGCGCGCGAATCAGCGCCAACGCCGACAGCGGATTTACCGCCGTCAGCGTCCCCCTGCACAGACACTTCGGTCCATCGCCCCGGTTCCACGCAGGATCATCGTATCAATTTTTGGTTTGTTCCCATGATGATGATTTTGGGCGCTGTTCTTCTTTTGATCGGTCTCTGGGCGATCGGGGTGCTTAAGGATTTTGCGGTTCCGTTTGGGCCGTCATCCGATCCCGAAGCTATCAAGTCTGCCAAAACGTTTGCTTATATCATGCTCATCGCGCTGCCTGTCGGTTTTGCGCTTTTAATGCTGGCGCTGGTTTTGCTCTTTAGCCCTTACGTGCGCAAAAAATAATTTTTGATGGATTTAGTTTTTTGGTTTTACCGGGTCATAACCGCCTTTAGACAAAGGGTGGCAGCGCAGCATTCGCTTGAGCGCCATCCACCCGCCGCGCCACGGGCCATATTCTTCGATTGCCGTGATCGCATAAACGCTGCAGGATGGACTAAAGCGGCATTGCCCGCCGAAAAAAGGAGAAAGCGTCCACTGGTAAATTCGTATCAAACCAGTCATCAGCCATGTAACAGAATTTTGTAACATATAAACTAAACGATCAAATTGCGGAGCCGCTCGGCATATTCCTTTACTTCCAATTTGGTATGCATCTGCACCACCAGCAGAATGTCCAGACCTGGAGCTACGTCATGCTGCATGAGTCGAAAAGCTTCCCGAATCCGCCGGCGTATCGCATTGCGCGTGACCGCCGAACCGCAGCGCCGCGTGATAGAGATCGCCAACCGGCTTGGAGCCCGATCATTGCGTTTTACCATGCAGGCCATCAGTGGATGAAAATGGCGCCGTTTTCCGTTCCTGAAAATGTCGTCGATCAGCGCTTTTCCACGCAGTCGCTGCGTTCGAGTCAGGCGGTAACGCCGGCGCGGGCTGGACTTTTTACTGCGATGAAAAAACATCAATATCCATAATACACGGTTAAATACCAATGACCAGTTTTGCGTTATGATAATTTCCATGTCGATTGTCGGCCGGGTATTCCGCAACAGCATTTTTCGCCATGTTTTATCAGGGGCTGTTTGCCTGCTTGTCATGGCTGGGATGCTTTTATGCGCTGGTTGCCGCCGTTCAGAGTCTCCAGCCGCAGATAATCTTCCGCGCATCATCAGCACTGTTCCGGCGGCGACGCAAATTCTGGTCCAGATTGGAGCGGGTTATACGCTGGTCGGCGTTTCGAGCTACGATCCGCCGCTGCTTAAGCCGCCTTTAAACGCTTTGCCGGTGGTGGGCGATTATCTGAACCTGGATTATGAACTTCTTCTGGCGCTTCATCCCACGGCTTTAATTATTCAAATGGCGCCTCCCCGCGTCCCTGCGGAACTTATTTCGTTTACACAGGCACATCAGATTGATCTTGTAAACCTCAAGTTGACCACGTTGGATCAAATTTACCAAAGCACGCAAATCCTTGGAAAAATCAGCGGTCGCGAGCCACAAGCCGCCCGGGCTATCGCCGCACTTAAATCACACTTGGCGCAAATTTCCGCCCATTATGCCCATGCGTGGCGTCCACGGGTGGTTTATCTGGAAGATGTTGAGCCCGTGCGCATCGTCGGTTCCGAAAATTTTATGGACGCGTTGATCAAACTCGCCGGTGGAGAAAATGTCGGTGCTTTGGCCGGCGTAAATAGTCCGGTTATTGATCGCGAAACTCTTGTTAATCTTGCGCCCGACGTTTTATTAATCGCCGCTCCTGGTCAGGAGCCTTCCGTTGGCCCGAACGATCCGCGCCTCAGCGCATGGAACCAATTGCCTATACCCGCGGCGGAATTCGGCCGCATTTACCTGGTGCGCTGGTCCGACGCCGAAATGCCGACACTTAACGTGGACACCCAGGTTCAATCACTGGCCAGGCTCATTCACCTCAAGGCGCCTAAATCAAACCCGCAAACACAGCCTCAGCTTCCGCCGAAAGGTGAATTATGAGGCCTGCAAGTCTCAAATCCCTTCCTGCCTTTGCGCTGGTGGTGTTTATTCTGGCGGTGGTTTTTATTTTAGCTCTTGGCGTCGGCCCCAGTTTGCCCGGCGCGCACCTTCAGCCTTTTGGTTATCCATCGGCTGATGCGTTTGAACTCCGATTGATACGCGTTGCCACCGCGGCCATTGTCGGCGCTGCACTAGCCATCGCCGGCGTTTTATTGCAGGCCCTGTTGCGTAATCCACTGGCTGATCCGTACATTCTCGGAATTTCCAATGGCGCCACCGTCGGCATTGTGGCGTGGATATTTTTAGGCCAGATGAGCGGCTATGCACTTTACTCTAATCCAATAGCCGAAAAAATTTTTACCGCAGGTCAGTGCCTGCCGGCCCTTTTAGGAGCGCTGATTACCGCAGTTATGGTTTTTCTTCTGGGGCGCAGGCGCGGCGGTAATTTGGATCCGATCGCGCTGCTGTTATCCGGAGTGGTGATGGCCACCATTAATGGCGCATTAATTATGCTTTTGGAGAATCTGCTTCCCGGCGGGGCGCGCGCCGATATCATGGATTATTTGTTTGGTTACATCAGCGACGGTACACCGACAATCGCCCTGGTCGTTTCACTGGTGGTGATCGTCGTCGGTTGGCTTTGTGCTCTGATGCTAGCTGGTGCGCTCGATGTTGCATCTCTTTCTGACGCTGAATCCACGAGCCTGGGCGTTCATATGGGCGCCTTGCGCACGGCGTGTTTTGTACTCGCGGGCCTGGTTACGGCGGCGGCCATCGCTGTCTCCGGGCCGATCGGTTTTGTCGGACTGATTTGTCCGCATATATGCCGGGCGTTACTTGGTCCGGCGCATCGCGGCCTGCTTTTAGCCGCTCCATGCCTGGGGGCGGCGTTTCTGATGGCGGCAGATGCATTTGTCCGCGGTACCGGAGCCTGGTTTAACGGTGAATTACCGGTGGGTGTGGTAACGGCTCTTTGCGGCGGGCCATTTTTTTTATTTTTGCTTGTACGTCGTCGTACGTGGGACTGAATTGAATCTTGGAGGTCTTCAAGAATGTCGTCCGCAATTACTAATACTCATGCCTCCGCGGGCACATGCTCGCTTAAGGCGCTCAATGTATCGTTCTCCTATGGCGCCGGACAGGTTTTATCCGATGTAACGGCGGAACTGCTTCCCGGCCGCATCACGGCTATTGTCGGTCCCAATGGCAGCGGTAAATCAACGCTTCTTTTGCTTTTGTTGGGATATTTACGCCCGCAGGCAGGAAATGTTTTTCTCAACGAAACTCCATTGAACGAGTTCTCTCCGCGCCGCCGCGCTGCGGCAATTTCATTTGTCGCCCAGCGGCCGGCGGTCAGTTTTGCCTTTACGGTTGAACAAATTGTGAACATGGGAGTCTGGTCATTGCGGCAAGATGAAAACGAAGCGATTCCGTCCCGATGGGTGAATGATGCTTTGCACGTTACGGATATGACAACGCTTGCTGATCGGACCTTTAACGAACTTTCCGCCGGTGAACAGCAGCGCGTCGCCATTGCCCGGGCGTTGGCTGCGCATACGCCGGTCATGCTGTTGGATGAACCAAGTTCCATGTTGGATCTGCGGCACCAGTTGGAATTATTTGCCCACTTTCAAAGTTTAGTGCTCCAACAGCGAAAAACCATTGCCTGGGTCACCCACGATCTGAATCAGGCCAGGAACTTCGCCGATCATGTGATCATTTTGCATTGTGGACGGGTTGTTACGTCAGGTTCTCCAATGGAAGTTCTTACGCCAGTGAATCTTGAGCCTGTTTATGGAGTAAGGGTCCAGTTGGTAAAGGATATACTTACTTTTTCAAAATTGAGTGTTTAGACAGTACCTGCAATCATTATAAATGTGGGGCTCGATCTCTTTTCTCATCCATCTATTTATCAGACGTAAACGAAAGTAATGTCTGTAGTTAATGGTTGACCAGCCGACAAAACACGAGTCCATAGTAGTAAAATTGCTTAATTCCATGTTTTTTTCTTGACTATCGTTTTTATTATGATACACAATATCTAAGATAAACTATAGATCTTACGCTCGCTTTCTTGGCGTTAATGATCGAAAAGTTCGGCGGAATGAAATTAGTGTAGGGAGTTGTGCAGAGTTTTCCCATCTCATTAGGAAGTAATACCGGCATCCAACGATGGGTGTCGTTTTAAGCCTGTTCGATTAGTTGAATTTTGTTGGCGAACATGGCCCCCCCAATAGCAACCGGAGTTATTATGTTGTTCTCGCCGTTGCAAAAAAATCGCCAAGTCATTCGCCGTAATAAGAAATCTCCGCGTAATCTATTGCTCCGCCCAGTAATAGAAGCCCTTGAACCGCGGCTCATGCTTTCCAGCCTCACTCCCGGATATACCTACGCCCTGGTGAACAGCAACAGTAATCTGGCGGCGGATGTGCCGAGTGGCATGAACATTACCGGCATCGTGGTGGTGCAGTACAACTGGTCCGGCCGGAACGAGCAGGAATGGAAGATGACCAGCCTCGGCAGCGGCCATTATGAAATCATCAACGCCGCCAGCGGCGAGGCACTGGGTGTCACCGGTGCGGCAACAACCAGCGGCGCCACGGTGGATCAGGAAACCTATGTCGGCAACACGAGCCAGCAATGGACTTTAACCTCGGTCGGCAGCAGCGGCGCTTTTCTGATCACCAACGTCAACAGCGGACTCAATCTGGATGTAACCAGCACTTCAGCTTATGGTGGTTACGGGGCGCAGCTTATTCAGAATGCGGCCAGCGGGTCTGCCAGCCAGGATTGGCAGCTCAAGGCGCTTGCACCGGGATGGACGGATCAGGATATTGGATCGCCGGGGGTCGCCGGCAGCGCGGACTATACCGCCATCTATAACGGCACCACCTGGAACGTTACCGGCGGCGGTTTGGGCACCAGCACCAGCGATCAATTCAACTTCGTATCCCAGAGTTTCACCGGTAATGCGGAAATATACGCCGAAGTCACTTCCCAAACGGACTCCAATGCTTCGGCCAAGGCTGGCTTGATGTTCCGCAATACCAATGCGGCCAACTCGGCGTTTGCTGACGTGGTGGTTACGCCCAGTGATGGCGTGGAATTCCAGTGGCGCAGTACCGCCGGTGGATCATATTCTTCCGCGAGCGTCAGCGGCATTAAAGCATCGGTGTGGCTCGAGTTAGTCCGCAATGGGAATCAGTTTTCCGGTTATTACAGTACTAATGATGAAACCTGGACGCAGATCGGCTCAACTCAAACCATTACCATGAATTCGACGGTGTTGGCCGGCATGGCAGTGACAGCACAAAATAACTCTACGTCGTCCACCGCCGGTTTTTCCTGGGTCAATCTGGGCAACCAGCCGGTGTACGTCAATTCCAGCGGCCAACTGGCCTACAACGCGCTGCCCAATGGCGACCAGGTTATGGATTTTTCTACTGCCGGTTATGAAGAAGGCAACATGCCGATTCCGACAAATATTCCTGTGGAGGCGACAGTCGATCCCAGTGGCGACACCACCGGATCAACGGACACAACCAATATCCAGGACGCCATCAATACGGTTTCGGCGCTGCCGCTGGTAGACGGTATCCGCGGCGCAGTGCTTTTGGAGCCCGGGGAGTTTTATGTCTCGGGGACGTTGAACATCACCGCCAGTGGCGTGGTGCTCGAAGGCAGCGGCGAGAGCGGCTCTAGCTCTGGTGGAACATCCATTCAAATGATCAACGACGTACAAAATTTGATTGAAGTAAGTGGAGGTTCACTATCCGGGGTCAGCGGCACAAAGGAAAATATTACGGAATCTTACGTGCCCACCGGGACTGACACGCTAACGGTGGCTTCCACAGCACCCTACCAGGTCGGTGATCAGATTGAAATTGTGGACGAAATCACTGCGGCCTTTATCCAGTACATGGGAATGGATGAGTTGTACCGCAATGGTGCACAGCAAACATGGATATCGGCCGGTTCCAATCTCATCACCGAACGAACCATTACGGCGATCGATGGCAATCAGATCACTCTTGACGCACCGATGTCCACTTCCATCAATGCCAACCTCCAACCGGGAGCATATGTGGAGGAGTGTACATCGGGAGCCATTTCCCAGGTTGGAATTCAGAATATGCAGTTGCTCGCTGCGGCGCAGGAGCCAACCGATTCCGCCGGTGACGCCGCCATCAATATCAACGGCCTCACCGACGGATGGGTCCAGGATATGAACATGGTCAATATGATCAGTGACGTTGGTGTTGGAGGCAATTGCAGCAAAATTACCGTGCAAAATATCATATCAAACCACACTGGTGAAGTTTCCGGTGATTCGCTCCCGGCCGATTTTTCCGTTGGTGACGGCCCCACGACGCAGATTTTGTTTAATAACATTACAGATAATGGTGATAAAATATGGTTTTTTACAACCTATGACTTAACTGCCGGCCCGATTGTTGTGGAAAATTCCACCTTTACAGGCACGGGTGGTGCTCTCGAGCCGCACATGCGCTGGTCGACAGGATTGCTCATTGATGACGTGAGTGTCCCAGACTCCGGCATCGATATTTTCAATCGCGAAACCGACGGTTCCGGCCACGGCTGGACTATAGGCTCAGGAGTGGTATGGAATTCCAGCGCTACTTCATTAACCGTTCAAAACCCACCGGGTACGGAAGTCTGGGTTGTCGGATCTACAGGCACCGAGGGTACTACCGGGGGTCCAGTCCAACCGCCGGGAATCATCTATTCCCAAGGCGTGCCCATCAGCAGCATCCCCAGCCTTTACGAAGCACAGCTTGCCCAGCGTCTGGCGGAGAATGCTTTGCCCACAGGCTGGACGGCCCAGGACATCGGCGGTCCGGAAGCCATCGGCGATTCCAGCTATAATCACAGCACCGGCGTCTGGACGGTTACCGGAGACGGGACCGATATTAATAATACCGTTGTTGATGGTCAGACCATCTACGATCAATTCCAATTCGCCAGTGAAGCCGCCGGAAGCTATGCCACCATTTCGGCCGAAGTTGACAGCGTTCAGGATGTGAACGCCTCGACCAAGGCGGGCGTCATGTTTCGCAATTCCAATGCCGCCGACGATGTTTTTGCCGACGTGGTGGTCAAGCCGGATGGTGGCGGCGTGGAATTCGAATGGCGTAGCACGGTCGGTGGTTCGGTTTCGTCGGCCAGCGCCAGCCCCAGCGGCATCAACGCACCGGTCTGGGTGAAACTCGTCCGCTCCGGCAGCAGTTTCAGCGCCTATTACAGCACCAACGACAGCACCTGGATCCAGATCGGATCGACGCAAACCATTACCATGTCCGACGTCGTGCTGGCAGGCCTGGCGGTTACATCGCATGACAACGGCGCACTGGCCACCGGAACGTTCAGCGATGTGAGTGTAGTAAACGAGGTGATGAATGAAACGCTCTCGGGTGCGACTATAAGCCAGAATGAGGCGTTCTTTTCCGGCTCGACGCTCACCATTGAAAACGGCTTAACCATTGACAGTGGGGTGACAGTGTCGATCGAGCCGGGCGCAGTGATCGACTTTACAGGTTCCCAGACACTCAGCGGCGCCGGAGATATTGATCTTAATGGCGGGCAATTCGAAGTGGGCGCCTCGGATACCCTCACCATCGACAGCGGCACCACGATCAGCGGGGCGGGATATATCAGTGGAAATCTGAATATAGCCGGCAATGTAACGATTTCAGGCCTGGTGTCAGATTCCGGTAATGTGGCTATCGGCTCCGGCGATACGCTCACGGTTAATCCAACCGCCAATACCCTTTTTAGCGGCATAGTCTCCGGTGCCGGTAATCTGACGGTCGGCGGCGGCTCGGGATCGAGCCTGATTCTTACCGGTGCCAATACCTACAGCGGCGCCACCACGATCAATAGCGGCGCCACGCTGCAGATCGGCAACGGCGGTACATCGGGCAACCTGGGAACCGCTCCGATCACCGACAACGGTACACTGGCTTTCGATCTGAGCAGCCCACTGACTGTCTCCAATATCATAAGTGGAACAGGCGGTCTGCTGGATTCAGGAACCGGCGTCATCACGCTTCCCGTCGCCGACACCTACAAGGGTCTGACGACGATTAATTCGGGCTCTACGCTTGATGTTTCCGGTTCCATAGTTGGTCCGGTAGACGATAATGGCACCTTAAACTTCGAAAATACTCTTGATATCACGGATTTGAACGGCTCGGGCAGTATCAACCTGACCAGCGGTGACACACTGACCGTAGTACCAACCATGATGGATACGTACAGCGGCGTCATTTCGGGCGCTGCGGGTCTGACCATCGGCGGCACAACCGGTTCAAGTCTGACGCTCAATGGCGCCAACACCTATACCGGCGCAACCACGATCAATAACGGCGCCACATTAGAGGTCGGCAATGGATCGAATAACACCGCTTTCCTGGGAACCAGTCCGATCACCGATGATGGCAACCTGATCACGGACCTCACCGCCGGCGGTCCCGTCTGGACCAATACCATTAGCGGGGACGGCACTCTAACGTTGAACTCTCCATCTTCTAATGCCAACTTCGAAACCAGTGGCAATGCCTCAAACTTTACCGGCGTCATCATTATTAACTCCGGTGTGCGTTACTGGATCAATGCCGCCGCTGCCATACCCGACGCTTCTTCCACTACCATTAATTCCGGCGGACAATTGTGGGTGGACGGCAGCTGGACTTATGGCGGGACTATAACCATCTACCCCAGCGGACCCGGTGTTGCCTGGGCAGGCGATACCGACGTCTTCGGCGCTATTCGTCTGAATGGTTCTACTCTCTCCGGCACGATTAACCTCGACAACACGGCGTTGATAAGTGCCCAGGGCGGCAGCCAAACCATCTCTGGTCAGATTACCGGCGCTGGCGCACTGGAAATTGCGGCAGAAAGCACAACTGTTGGTGCTGATCCCATTTCCCTGACCAACGCCGCCGACAATTGGACCGGCGGAACGGATATTTTCAGCGGTGCATTAAAAACCACCGTTAATATGGCGGCGAATCCCCTCGGCAATGTTTCATTCGGCAGCGCCACCACAGGCTATGCCCAGGAGTCTGCGCCACTCAGCGGCGAACTTAATCTTGACGGCACCAGCCAGACGCTCACTGGCTTGACGGTGGCTGGCGGAACGGCTGACACCATTACCAGCAGCGCCGCAGGCGGCAACCTCACCTTCGCGAGCGGTACCAGCACCTTCTCCGGTCTGATCTCCGGTGGTGCGGACCTGGCCCTTGCTCTGGCCAGTGGTTCGCTGACTCTTACTGACGCCAATACTTTCTCCGGCGGCACGACCATAAGCGGCGGCACGCTTGAAGTCAGCGACACCGCCGACAACGGTTCTACCAGCCTGGGCGGTGGGAACGTGATCGTCAAGACCGGCGGGATACTCATCGGGGCCGATCAGGATGCTTTTGGTTATGGCAGCGCAGCGCCCCAGACTATTACCATCAATGGCGGTACCGTTACCGACCTTGGGACCTCCGATTATCGCATCACGTTGCCGAATCTCATCTTCATCAACGGCGGGACACTTACCAGCGCAACCGGCAATACCGGCGACGCCTATGGCAATTACTCTTTAAATGGCGAAGGGGGGACGGCCACCGTGACCATTGATGCCGCGGCCTCCACCGCGACCATCAGTGCTGCACAGATCAGCTTTGAGCAGCCCACCACCTTCGATGTAGTGGGCGGCGCCGGATCCATCGGCGTCACCAGCGGCGGCGTTACACCGGACCTTCTGGTCACATCAAATATAGTGCCCTATGGCTCCAACTCGTTTACCAAAACCGGTTCCGGCCTTATGAAACTCACCGGGGACAGCACCTCCACCGCGACCCCCAACCCGGTTACTGGAACAACCACCAACCTGAGCGTGCAAGGAACTGATATCGACGGTCAAAATAACGGTACTTTAATTTATACCTGGTCCGTCACGTCCATGCCCAACGGCGCGGCGACGCCGACCTTCAGCGTCAATGGAACCAATGCGGCGCAAAATACGACCGCCACCTTCAGTCAGGCAGGTGCCTACACCTTCCTGGCCACCGTTACTGATAACGCAGGCGTCTCGAGCACCAGCAGTGTTAGCGTCACGGTGGATCTGACGTTGACCAGCATCACCGTTTCGCCGAGTGACCCCTCCGTTAACGTCAACTCCACCCAGCAGTTCTCGGCTGTCGCCGATGATCAATTCGGCAACGCCATGACCACTCAGCCAACATTCACTTGGTCAGTGACCAGCGGCGGCGGGTCGATTAATTCGTCAGGGCTGTATACCGCACCCGGTTCCGGAGGTTACGCCACCGTGCAGGCCGCCAGCGGATCGGTTACCGGCAACACCAATGTAACGATCATCAACCCCACGCCGCCGACGCTGGTATCCGTGGTGTCGTATAAACAACAGGGGGATGGCTCATATGGAATCACCCTGGGCATGGGTGATACCCCGACGGTGGAAGATCGTATTGATGGCCCGACGGACATGGTTTTGACGTTCAACACGTCGG
>DATJSN010000011.1:0-5838 GCA_035504095.1 Phycisphaerae bacterium
GAATACGTTCTTCAATGTCTACGCCAACGTAAAACAGCTTGGGACCCTTCTTATTCTGTCTACCCATCATAAGTATGTGCCTCCATGCAATCGATTAATGTTATTTTTAGCGCCTTTTGGTGATTTGGGCAACAGTCCCGAGCTCAGAGATTCATTTTTTGATTTTAACTTTTTACTTTTTACTTCATCTCCCCTGCCTCTCCTGATCTACTTTCATCTGCTCTCGGCGCAGTTTTACTGCGCCGCCGCGTCGGCTAATCGCAACACTTCTTTGGCCGAGTCAAAGGTCAATTGCTTGATTGCGTCCTGATAAGCCAGCCACACATAACCGACATGTTCATCTGAAAGCCGCACGCTTTCCTGTTCTGTTTGTCCGAGAAAATAAGTTACGGTTTTGTGCACTTTTCCTTTGCGCGAAGAAAAAAATTCGTACTGAATTTTGTGTTCAAAACGGCCCACACGCCCAACCTGGGAAATGCCGGTCTCTTCAAAAAGCTCCCGCAGAGCCGTCTGCCATGATGTTTCGCCTTTTTCGACATGTCCTTTCGGATAATCCCAATGTTTGCCGTAGTTAAGTAATAGATACAGTCTCTGCCCTTCGATAAGGCGAAATAAAACAAATCCCGCGGACTCTTCAAACCGCACGCCGGGTTTGTGGCCATGGCCGGAATCCCGGCCCTTGCCGCGATGGCGTTTTCTTCGCCTCTTGCCGGTTGGTTCTGAGGGTTTGTTCACAACGGCTTACCCAATAACTGGCGTTTATGTTTGATGAATTTGAGGTGATGATCGAGGTGCTGCACGTACATTTGCAGCATTTCGCCCAAAGTGATGCGGCCGCGCTGATTATGCACGCCCACGCGTTCGAACGCTGAATCGGGAAGCTTTCGGAGAATTTCGCCGGTAAGCTGCCGGTTTTTGGCGAAAATTTCCGCGGCGAGGTGCGGATCAAGCTCGTTGTAAAATAAATTTTTAACAAAGGCGCTTTCATCAAAGCCGACCAGCGTGGGATTTTCCTCCGCGATGATCCGTTTCATGCGATCGGAGGCGATCAGGTCGCTATCCATCAGATGCAGCACAATCTGCCGGATGCTCCAGGTATTGGGCACGGGAAACGCGCTAAAATCAGCGGGCGTTAAACCTTTGATCGCCGCCTGTACCGCGGTGGCTCCGTGAATGTATTCATCGATAATTGAACGGTTCATTCCGGATCATCCCCATTGCGGCGATTGCTCCGTGCCTCCGCCATAATTAATTATAGACACAATTGGAGGCTGCTGCATGGCGTCAAATATGTGTTGGATTTATACTTAGGGGCTCTGACCAAATAAGGCGGACTGTTAACTTTTTAGAAAGGTCGCACTCAAACGATGGAAACCGAAGAACGCCATGAACTACAGAAAAACGATTTGCTTGGCGTGACCATGCAGATCTATGTTTTCCTTCGTGATTACGGGGCATACCTGCTTTTGCTGGTCGCTTTGGGTATTCTGGGTTTCGAGCTTTTGCGCATCCATCAGGTTAATCAGGAACGCAAAATGCAGCAGGCATGGTCCGATCTGAACCAGGCGGACACGCCGCAGAAAATCCAGGACACGGTTATTTCACAATATTCCTTCCCCGCCGTGCTGGCCCAGGCATACGATCAGATCGGCTTTTTTTATCTGGGAACCATCAACCTGGGCAATCCGGCGGCAGGCGTCAACGGCGTAAAAGTGACTCGGGACGGGGCGATTTCCGCCGCGGAACAAGCCTTTAACACCGTGCTGGAAAATTATCCCGATCAGTCGCTGGCGGCGGCCCGCGCTCAAATGGGGTTGGCGCTCACGTATGAAGACGCCGGTGAGTGGGACCAGGCCGCGGCGATTTATAAAAACATGCTTTCCGACCAGGCGACGCCGATGGAAAAAGCCTTCGCCCCGATGGCCCAATATCGTCTGGTGCATCTGGACGGCTGGAGCCAGCCGCCGCTGGTCGGACCGCCGGTGGCGATTGCGCCGGCCACGCGTCCGGCGGTGAATTCATCGGAACTGCAATCACTGGAACAACCTTAAAGGGGAATTAGCTCCACTTTTGCCGCTTTTACAGAAATGGGTATCTCTGAATCCCTTGGCTATCGAATTTCCGAATGTCGGGACTGCCCTGAAGGGGCTATTTATTTTAGCCCGGTGTTGTTGCGCAGCGACTACGCCGGGGCAACGGTTCCGAATGTCATCAACCCTGTAGGGGTTGCGTCATTTCCAGATGGAGCGTGTATCATTTCCCTTTGACACAACCCTTTCAGGGTAGGCTGGTATGTTTGGCCGTTTTCCCGGCGTAGTCCCGCGAGGCGGGACAACACCAGGCTTATTGATTATGCCCCGTTGGGGCAAAAAGAGATTGTCGTGAAAGATCAATCGTCTTCTGCTTCCCCCGGTGACTTGCGCTCGCTAAGCGTTCAGGAATTTCTTGTGCGCTTAGCGGCCAAAACACCCACCCCAGGCGGTGGATCGGCCGCCGCACTCGCCGGCGGGTTGGCGGCGGCACAAGCTCACATGGTGGTGGCGTACACCATCGGCAAACCCAAATTTTCCGCCATGGAAAAAGTGCTCCGGGAACACGCGTCGCGCCTATTGGCGGCGATGAATCTTTTTCTTGAATTGGCGGAAATGGACGCGGCGGCCTATGAAGTTCTTCAACCGCTTTTAAAACTTTCGCCCGAAGAGCGGAGGAAAAATCCACGCTTTGCACCCGCGCTTCTCGCGTCGATACGCACGCCGCAAAGCGTAGGCGTCACGGCGGCCCAGGTTCTGCTTGTCTCCACGGAACTTGTGGATATCAGCAATCCGCAGCTTGTTTCCGATCTGGGCGTCGCGGCGAGCCTGGCGAATACGGCGGTGGAAACTTCAGCGCTTAACGTGCTGGTTAATCTGCCTTTGCTTGATGACCCGGCCGAGGCCGGGCGTTTACGCGAAGAAGTGGATTCGATCTCCCGCCGGGCGGCGACGATGTGGAAGGATTTTTCGCTCAAGATCGCAGAGCGACTCGGCACGCAAAAATAAGCCACAGAGAGCATGGAGAACTCAGAGATTTTTAAGTGTTTTTTTACCACAATCCCGATAGCCCCCGGGAACGACACGACGATTTTTTGTTTAGAACGGCGGGTGTTTTTCATCAGGGCTTAGATGCCTTTGATCTCGCCGCCGTCCATGCGTACGGATGTGCCAGTCATCCACTTCGCCACAGGCGATACCATGAACGCGAGTAATTCGGCGATTTCTTCCGGCTGACCATAACGGCTGATTTCCACCTGCTCGGGAAATTTTTTCATCGCTTCTTCGAGAGTCATGTTGTGTGCCGGCGCCCATTTTTCCATAAATGTTTGACGACGGTTGGTCATTACGGCTCCCGGCACAATGCTATTGACCTGGACCTCGTCTTTGATGCCCTGCTCGGCAAAAGCTTTGGCCAGAGCGATGATTGCCGCGTTTGTCGCGGCCACCGCCGCGAACGCCGGCTTGGGATCCAGCGCCGCACTTCCGGACATGAACACGACGGACCCTTTGGTTGCCTTAAGCGCGTCCCAGGCTTTTATCGTCAATCGTCGTGCTCCATGAAGCTTGAGTTCCATACCCGCCCGCCATTGTTCGTCAGTCATTTCAAAAAGGTCGATCTGCGGCACCGCTCCCGCGATATTCAAGAGCGCGTCGATGCGACGGAACTTATCCAGCGCCGCTTTGACGACCGCGGCCGCGGCTTCAGTCTGGCTCAGGTCCAGGTCCAGAATCACGCTCTGGGCGCCGGCACTTTGTACTTCGGCGGCGACCTCGTCCAGGGCTTTTTTGTTGCGTGCGACGAGCACGAGTCCTGAAAAATCCTTCGCCAGGCGGATTGCCGTCGCGCGGCCAATACCCTGGCTGGCCCCGGTGATAATCGCGACATTGTTTTTCACTTGGTTCCTCTCTCGAATAAGGCGCTCAGGCATTTTTCCAGGTGCTTCGAATGGCTTCGAGGAGAACGTCAACGACGAGGCCCGGAGCGGTCAGCATTGGTGAATGATCGACGGCATGAGCGCGCACCACGGCTTTCATGCGCCCGGCCTGGAAGTGCTGGGTCTTCGCCGGAATCATTCGATCATTCTCGGCGACAAGAAACCACACCGGCTTGTCTTTCCAAAGCGGCCGGGGAGCCTTCTCCTGAATGCACCTCACGTTGAGCGGCCGTTGCGTAGCGAGCAGCACCGATTTGACATCAGGGGCCGCGTCCTGGGCGAACGCGTGCGCAAAGCCTTCGGGCGGCATCCAAATAAATCCGCCGTCATCGGGAGCCAATTTCGGGGCCTGAGCATGCGGTGGTTCCCGGTAAAACACATCGGCCACTGTTTCTCCTTCGTCCGGCACCAGGGCTGCCACATAAACCAGCAGCTTCACGCGCTGATTCCTGGTGGCGCCAATGACCGCACCGGCGTACGCATGACCGACCAGAACAATATCGCCCTGAATCCTGGTCAATGCCCGATCAAGTGCCCCAATATCGTCGCTAAGACTCGTCAGCGGAAGCGGCGCGCAGAGAACGCCGAATCCCTCTTTTTGCAAAGGAAGGATGATTTGGGTCCAACTCGCGCATTCCGCCCAGGCGCCATGAACCGCAACGATAGTCAATTTGGCATCAGGCATATTCAGCTTCCTAAATAAGGTTAATTAGTTGCCAACGGCTCTGGCCAGAAATGGAACAATGGCCTCGGCTATTTCGCGGCAGTGTGTTTCAAGGGCGAAATGTCCCGTGTCGAAGAATTTCACTGTCGCCTTGGGGATATCGCGCTTGAACGCTTCGGCGCCCGCGGGGAGAAAGAACGGATCGTTCTTTCCCCAAACCGCCAGCAGTGGCGGCTGATACTTCCTGAAATACTCCTGAAACTTTGGATATAAGGCGACGTTGCTCGCGTAGTCCTTGAAAAGGTCCAACTGAAGTTCGTCCGCGCCGGGACGTGCCAGATAAAAGTCATCCAATGAGCGGCCGTCGGGTGAAACCAAGCTGGTGTCCGCGACGCCATGTGTGTACTGAAATGTGGTGGTTTCAGGTTTAAGGAACGCCCTTAAGGCGTCGCGATTGGCCTGGGAAGCGTCCTTCCAATAGGCTCGAATCGGGTCCCAACCGCTGCTCAATCCTTCCTCGTAGGCATTTCCATTTTGGGAGATGATGGCGGAGATTCGATCCGGAAATTTGAGCGCCATGCGAAGGCCCACCGGAGAACCGTAATCGAAGATATAAATGGCAAACTTCTTCAGACCAATTGCCTCGGTAAATCCGGCGATGGTGTCTGCGATGTTAGCGAATGTGTATTGGTACTTGCCGCGGTCCGGCATGTCGGACTGCCCAAAGCCGGGGAAATCCGGTGCGACGAGATGATATTGCTCTGAGAGCATCGGAATCAGATCGCGAAACATGTGGCTGGAGCTTGGAAATCCATGCAACAGCAACAAGGTCGAGGCGCCTGGAATGCCCGCCTCCCGGTAGAAGATTTTAATGCCATTGACATTAGTAGTGCGGTAATTGATTCTCATCGTTCGCCTGCCTCTCTATAAGCGATATTCAATCCATTTAATTCCACCGGCAGGCGATTTCATGTTACGCAAACCGGCAAAGGTTTTTTTGTAGGTGGCTCCGCCTGCAAACAAACGGTAATGATTACCATTGCCAAACTACTCTAACCGTCACGAGCTCCTGACCGGCAAGTTCGTGATAAAGAAGGCGCTTAGAAGTCAGCGGGACGCTTCGACAAGACCGGGTTTCACCTCCGGGAAGTCTACCACTGTGTGGGCCACATGATTCACGTAGTTCGTAAATATATTTACCACGACG
>DATJSN010000012.1:0-40596 GCA_035504095.1 Phycisphaerae bacterium
AAGCGCTGAGCGATTTCCCGTTGGGCCTGAACCACGGCGTTGTCGAGTTCCTGCAGGTTCACTTCGTTGACAATATCAAAAGATGAATCAGAAGGCATAGACGTTAACCTCTATTACCATGCACGGGGCCTGGGACCGGACGATTCGCGGCGCTGGGAAAAATGGTGCTCGATCGGACCAATCAATACCGCGGCGACGAACATCCATACGATTACAAGCAAAACATAACGGAACCAGGCCGGATGAATCGTATTGACCGTGGCGGGCGCGGATGAACTGTCTGCGGCAGCGAGAAACGCCTTAAAAATAAAAAAATGCACGGCCAAACTCACGAAATCACCTTGTTTAATGGATAGGTAATCAGCCCGGTGGCGCCGGCGCGTTTGAGCAGCGGAACCAGGTCGCGTTCGCTTTTTTCATCGACGATCACTTCGACGGCCACCCAGGACCCATCGGCCAGCGGAGAAACAGTGGGCGATTTCTCCGCGGGCAAAAGCGCGACAATTGCGTTGAGCTTTTCGCGCGGCGCATTAAGTTTCAGGCCAACCTTGTCCCGGGCGCTGATCGCCCCCTGCAGAAGCAGGGCGATGTTTTCAATTTTCTCCCGCTTAATGCGATCCGCCCATGATTTGTGATTGGCGATCAGACGCGTGGTGCTGGTCATAATCGTATCGATGATGCGCAGGCTATTGGCGCGGATCGACGAACCCGTTTCCGTAATATCCACGATGGCATCGAGAAGGCGTGCCTTAACTTCCGTGGCGCCCCAACTGAATTCAACTTTGACGGGAATATTTTTCTGCTGGAAATATTCGCGCGTCACCCGGACCAGCTCCGTGGCTATGACGCCGTCGCGCAATTCCTCAACCTTTTGCACCGTCGATTCCTGGGGAACGGCGAGCACCCAGCGGGCGGGACGGGCGGTGGCTTTGGAGTACATGAGTTCGCTCACCTCATGGACGTCCGAATTGTTTTCGCGAATCCAGTCCGAACCGGTCAGGCCGACATCGATAACGTTTTCCTCGACGTAACGCGACATTTCCTGGGCGCGAAAGAGGACGACTTCGACGGTCGGATCGTCGATGGATGGGAAATAGCTCCGATCGCCGATGGAAATACGCCATCCGGCCTTGGCGAACAGGTCGATGGTGGCGTTTTCCAGGGAACCTTTGGGGATTCCCAGGCGAAGTATATTCGGCGAAGTCTTGAGCATTACCAACTCCGTTTATTTTTTTGTTTTAGCCGGCGGCTGCTTTCTTTTGCCGGCCGGCTCCTGCGAAGAACCTTTGACGGCGCTGTGCGCCACCGGCGCTGTTTGCGGCCTGGCGGTTGGCGCCGCGGCATTGGGTTGAGGAATCGAACCATGATGCGGCGGCGGCGCCAGCATGGGCGACGGGGCCTTGGGGACCGCCGGCCATGTCTTGGGAACCCAGTTTTCCAGATCCCGACGCGCTCCACGGTGAAAATCCAGAACATCCGACGCCTTCAGATGGTTTTCCAATATATGTTGCGCCTCCGCCGCGGTGATTCCTTCCGGCAGCGCGCCTTTGCTGATCAGCCAAAGCAGCAGCTTGGTATCGACCGGCACGGCGGGCACGTCGAAACATTCCAAAGCCACGACGGCCTCGACGTAGGTATTAATGCCCGAGAGCGTCTGGAGGTAACGGCGGAGTTCGGCATTTTTCATATTTTCCAGGTTCGCCAGGCCCATGTGGTGTTCGCGGTCGAATATCGACTGGAGCGTACGATGCAACGCCGAACAGCGCGATTCGACAAACGGATATCTGACGCCAAGCGTGGCGGAGAGTTCGATCGCAGGCGTTACGCGCAACTCATTGAGATCGACGATGCTGCTCATGATGCGGGCTTCCGCCGCATGGGCGCGGGTCGAATCGCAATCGTATTCGAGAAAAGCCCTTACCAGGCGCACGAGGGGATCGACTTTTTCCGGTGGACGGATCGGTGCTTCCTTGATGAAGCGATTGATCATCTTTTTTAAGACGGGGAGTTTGACGGCAATTTTACTCATATAACCTCTTTATTTTCTGACGAATCAGCGGGGCTTCCTTCGGCATCCTGCTGTTTCAACATTTTCAGCACTTTGTTTTGATTTTTCAGCGCACTATCCAGGCGAAACGTCACCCGTGGCGCGAATTTCATGGCCAGGCCTTTGGCCACCCGCTGTTGCACGAATTTTTGCGAGGAAACCAGTCCCTGCATGACCGTCGATTCCGGCCGGTCGGAAAGAACGCTGACGTAAATCCTGGCCTCGCGCAGGTCGGGCGTAAGCTCCACGTGCGTTACGCTGATCAGGCCCGCCACCCGCGGATCGGACAGGTCGCGCTGCAGAACGGAACCGACAATCCGGCGAATCTGGGCTTCAATCTTCTGTTGTCGTATGTTCACTTATGCCAGAACCTCTATATAATCTCAATCTGAAAATCCAACAGTTCCGCGTATCGCTCTGTTTTGAGCTTTTCGACCATCCTGGCCAGCGCGCTCTGCAGATAATCAGGATCGTTGCCGACCATGGCCACACCTAACATCGCATGCTGCGGATGTTCGAGGTAATCGACCTCGGCGACGGATACGTTATGGTGGTGATGCCAGCGATCCTTGAGCGATTTAACAACGCGACGCTTTTCCCGCAGGTTCCAGGCGTCTCCGATTTTCAAATCCAGCTGCAGAATGCCTATATTCATGCGTCACGTCGATGTTTTAGAGCGTCCGGGCCACATCGACCGTGCGATAGGCCTCCAGGCGATCCCCAACCTTAATGTCATCGTAACCTGATAGTTTCAGACCGCATTCCAGACCGCTGCGCACTTCACGAACGTCTTCCTTAAAACGCTTTAGCGAATCAAGCCCCAGCCCATCGGTAATCACCACACCGTCGCGGGTGAGACGGTATTTGCCGTTGCGCTGAATGACGCCATCGGTAACCATGCAACCGGCGACGTTGCCGACCTTGCTGACCTTGATGACCTGCCGAATTTCCACGTGGCCCAGAACCTGTTCCTGTTTTTCCGGCGAAAGCATGCCCGTGAGCGCTTTGCGGATGTCGTCGGATATTTCGTAAATAATCCGGTAGAGCCGGATGTCTACGCCCAGACGCTCGGCGAGTTTGCGCGCCGTTTCATCGGGGGTTACGGAAAATCCCACGATAATCGCATTGGACGCATCCGCGAGCAGCACGTCGCTTTCGCTAATGCCCCCCACCGCGGCGTGGAGCAGTTTGACCTGTACTTCCTTGGACAGCTCTTCCGTGAGCGTCTGCCGCAGCACGTCGACCGATCCCTGCACGTCGGCCTTGAGGATAACATTGAGTTCCTTGATTTCGCCTTTTTTGATGGTGTCGAAGAGGTTTTCGAGCGTTACCTTGTTGCGCTGCGCAATTTCCGTCTCGCGGTCGGATCGTGCCCGTTCTTCGGCAATGCTTTTGGCCTGGCTTAAATCCTCAACGACAAAAAGCGGATCGCCGCCCACCGGCACTGAATCGAGTCCGATCACTTCAACCGGTGAAGCGGGACCGGCCTGTTCCAGCGAATGTCCCTTGTCGTCCAGAAGCTGGCGCACGCGACCCGAAGCCGATCCGCATACCAGCGGATCACCGATGCGCAGCATGCCGCTGCGCACCATCACCCGCGCTACAACGCCTCGCGACGGGTCCATAAATGCTTCGATCACAGTGCCGCGAGCCGGGACCGCGGTTGGAGCTTTTAGCTCCCGAAGCGTCGCCACGTAATCCAAATATTCGATGAGTTCCTTGACGCCCTGGCCGGTCACGGCGCTGGTGCGCACCACTTCCACGTCGCCGCCCCATTCCACGGGGTTTAGCCCCTGTTCGGCAAGTTGTCCCAGCACTTTATTGGGGTTGGCTTCGGGTTTGTCGATCTTGTTAAGCGCCACCACGATCGGCACGCCCGCTGCTTTGGCATGGTTGATCGATTCCACCGTCTGCGGCATCACGCCATCGTCCGCGGCAACGACCAGCACGACCACGTCGGTCATGTTGGCGCCGCGGGCGCGCATGGCGGTAAAAGCCTGATGCCCTGGCGTATCGAGGAACGTGACGCGTTTGGGCTTGCCATCGGAACCGGTGATGCTCACGGTGTATGCGCCGACATGCTGGGTGATGCCGCCGGCTTCTCCCGCCGCGACGTTGGTGGAGCGAATTTTATCCAGCAGGCTCGTTTTGCCGTGATCAACGTGCCCCAGAACAGTGACGACCGGCGGACGCGGGAATTTTTCCGCCTTTTCCTCCCTTTCGCGGAATTCCCGTTCCAAAGCCGCATATTGCGACTCTTTCTGTTTGATCACCAACTCGACGCCGCATTCCACCGCCAGCATCTGCGCCACGTCCGTATCCAGCGGCTGGTTTACCGTGATCATCGCGCCCTGTGCCATAAGTTTCTTTAATAGTTCGCTGGACTTAACGCCCATGAGTTCGGAAAGTTCGCGTACGCTTACGGGCGGCGTAATTTCAACGCTTGTCGGGCGCTGCGCGGGCGCAGCATGCTGCTGCTGGCGCTGTTGGGATTTGGTCATTTCGCGGCGGCGTTCGCGCAGCATTCCGCCGGTGGCGGAAGCCAGGCGTTCGGCGCGGTCCAGAAGATCCGCTTCGCGCCACTCACGAATCAAGTCTATGCCGGCGTCAGCGCTGCGCCCGGTATGCCTTCTGACGGACCGTCCCTTGTGACGCGCCCCGCCTTCTTCATCCTCGATCGGTTCAGTGTCCTGCCGCGTTTTGCCGCGATGTGGGGCGCTCGCGGGCGGCATTGGCGGCTCTACCATAGGAACAACTGAACCCGGCGAAGGGCGAGGCCGGGCCCGCGGAGCGGCGATGGCCTCAGGAGCTTCCACACGAACTACCTTGGGACCTTGCAGTTGCGCAGGTGCGGGCACATTTCGCGGCCCAACTGGCGCAACTTCAGGCCTGTGAACCACGTTCGGCACGCCGCGGGGGCTTACCGGCATAACTGCCGGCTTAACCGGCTTGACCGGAACTTCGTGCGGCGGAGCCACCGGTTTAACCGGTGCGGGCGCCACGGCAGCAGCGGCAGCAACGGTTTGTACCGTTCGGGCCGGTGCCGGAGCATCACCATCGTCTGATGGTTTAATCTCCGGTTCTTCCGGCGTTTGTGTTGGGGAGCGATCGCGCCCGGCGGGCTCAGCTTGCGGTGCGGCTTCGGCTGCCTCCGGCGGTTCTTCGGTAGTTGTCGATTTAGCGTTTTTGGACTTTGTCGGTCGTTTACGTTTGACCTTTTCCACGTCAATGTGGGCTGTGGTTTCCACCGCGGTTGTCGCCGCGCTGGCGCTGAACCATTCGCGAATGGTGGCGGCAAGACCCACGCTTACCGGGCTGCGGTAGCTGTCGATCTTCGGTATGCCTTCGGCCTTGCACTTGGCGATGATGTCTTTGCTTTCAACGCCTAGTTCACGGGCGATTTCAAATACTTTCAACGTGCTCAAAAATAAACTCCCGTTGGTCGAGCGTTTTTAAAGTTAAACCGCGGGTGATGAATTCTCCGCCGGGGCCTCGGCCGAACTCTGGGCCGGAGCTTCCGCCGTGCTTTGAGCGGGCGCCTGTTCGGCATCCGCGGCCGGTTCATCCGCCGAGACTGAGCGTATCGAAGCATCGGCGACTTCCGCGGTCGCGGTTGGCGCCTGCGCTTCGGCGGCCTTACGGGCCGCGTCTTCTTCCGCGATGCGTTTGGCGGCTTCGCGGGCGGTTTCAATCATTTTCTGGGCCATTTCCTCGGAAAGTTCGAGTTCCTTTACGAGCGGCTCGGGGCCGACCTCTTCCAGATCCAGCGGGTTGATAATCCCCAGGGCCACCAATCGGTCGATGAGTTTGTCGTCGACGCCTTCGATGGTGTGCATCGCTTTTTCCAGATCGTCGAGTCCTTTGGAGTATTCAGCCGGGGTGAGAATATCGATGTCCCAGCCGGTTAATCGCGCGGCCAGGCGGACATTCTGACCGCGTTTGCCGATGGCCAGCGACAATTGAGACTCATTGACCACCACAGTGGCGCGATTAAGTTCAAAATTAAGGGAAATTTCCACGATTTCGGCGGGCTTGAGGGCATTGGTGATCAGAACCTGCGAGGATTCGTTCCAGCGGACAATATCAATTTTTTCTCCGCCCAGCTCATCAACGATATTCTTGATCCTGCTGCCGCGGACGCCGACGCATGCGCCGACGCAATCCACCTTGGTATCGATGGAGGACACGGCGATCTTGGTGCGGTAGCCGGCTTCACGCGCCAGGGCGCGAAGCTCGATGATTTTTTCCTGCACTTCCGGCACTTCCAGTTCAAAAAGCCGGCGGATGAAATCCGGATGCGAGCGGGAAAGCACGATTTTCACATGATTGCCCACGTCCCTGACGTCCAGGACCAGACAGCGAATGCGCTCCCCGACATGATGCGTTTCGCCGGGAATTTGTTCGCTGCGCGGCAGGAAGCCTTCGCATCGTCCAAGGTTTACCGAAAGAACCGGACCGTCGGCGCGGGCCACGGTGCCGGTGATGATCTGCCCTTTGCGTTCGCTGAATTCTTCGAGGATGCTGCCTCGCTCGTCTTCGCGGAGTTTCTGGATCAATACCTGCTTGGCGGTTTGTGCGGCGATGCGTCCGAACTCGCGGTAGTCGATGAGCACGCCGTTTTTGCGCACCTCGATTTCGCCGGTCATACGGTCGATGGTGCAGTTAACGTCGTCGGTTTCGCCGTAAAACTTGCGCGCCGCGGAAAGCAGCGACGTTTCGATGTCGGCAAAAATGGATTCCTTTTCGATGTTTTTATCGCGCGCAATGGAATCGACGATGCGCAACAGATCCTGGTTCATAGATGGCTCACTTTAATAATGGACCGGTTTGCGGATTTTAGCGTTTCCACATTCCCCGGCCCGACCCGCGGCCCGCCTTGCCAAAACCGGCTTGGCCGCAAAAACAAAACAACCCGGCAAAGATCTATATCTTCGCCGTTTTCTCCGGATCAGCGCGTAAGCCAACCCGGCAAAAACAACATCACACCGCAACAGGTGTGACCTAATTCAAGGAGGGAACGTGTCCACCTTGCTGACACACCGTGCGGTGCGCCCGTCGGAAAGACGGCCGCGGCACAAGGATGTAACCCTTACGCCGCCGCATAACTAAGCCCGCATGCTTGCATGAGCATCGCAGCCAATCTCCAAAGGGCCGCCGGAACAGCCGACAAAAGCGTCATCCGGCGAGGACCAATCATTATATCGGGGAAAAAGTAATGTACAAATTCGAGAAAGGGTCGTTTTACCTTTGTGAAAAATTTGGCTTGTCCAGATCGGGATTCTATCCCGCTATGTAGCTCAGGCTATGTCTTACATAGCCCCCGGCTTGCCGGGGGCGGTGATCTCCTGACAACAAAATCCGCCCGTCGATTACTGGCATCATTAAATGTAGCTCAGGCTCTCTAGCCTGAGCATAGCCCCGGGATTTCTTCCCGGGGCCAACGTCGTGCCGTTATGTCGTTGTGGTAAAAATATCTGAAAACTGAAAACTTTGTTTACATTTCCTCCAGCACCGATATCCCCAGCAATTCATTAAGCCCCACGCGCAGGACGGCTGCGGTCAGAATGCAAAGGGTAAGTCGGCTGTTGCGAAGTTTAACCGTCGGGGCTTTAAGAACCGGGCAGGCTTCATAAAAGCCCGAAAATGCGCTGCTGAGTTCATAAAGATACGTGCACAAATGGTGCGGTTTAAGATCGCCTGCGACTGTTTGAACAACTTCGCCAAATTGCATCAATCGAATGGCCAATTCGCGTTCCTGGCTGGTTTCCATCAGCACCTCCGCCGCAGAAAATGTACCGCCATTTTCCGTTGCCGCTTTGCGGAGAATGCTCCGAAGACGCGCGTATGCATACTGCAGGTATGGGCCGGTATTTCCCTCCAGCGCCAAAAGCCGATCCCATACGAATTGATAATCGGTGACGCGATCCTGCCTTAAATCCGCGTATTTAATCGCTCCGATGCCCACCGCTTGCGCCACGAGTTTCCGCTGCTCTTCGGTTAATTCGGGGTTTTTCTCAGTAACCACTTTGGCGGCGCGAATGATCGCTTCGTCCAGTAACTCGCGTAACTTCACCGATTCGCCCGAACGGGTTTTAAACGGCCTGCCGTCTTCACCAAGAATGGTTCCGAATGCAGCGTGTTCCAACAGCGCCGCTTTGCCGGAAACAGGATTGACGTCCCAGTGGGCGGCACGGATCGTGTCAAAGACCATTGCAAAATGCTGGGCTTGGCGCGCATCGGTGGTGTAAATGACGCGGTCGGCGTACCAGTCATGGCTTAGCGGAGCCTGGTCTACGGGTATGGTTTTGCTTTCAATGATCCGGAAATACAAGGCGGCCAGGTCCGTCGTTGCGTAAAGAAACGCCCCGTCGCTTTTCTGCACGATCAGTGGCAAGGGCTTTTTGTCTTTATCCACGTAGCCGGGCAGGAACACGCAGAAAGCCCCTTCTGAATAAGCCGCGAATGCCCGTTTTATCACCACCGGCTCCGCCGCTTCTTTAACCTGCTCTTGCACTTCGGGTGATTCCGGATTGTTGCTTTCTTCCGTCAGTCCGGCTTCGGGGCCTTCGCCGCCGAACTCCAGCGCCGCTTTCAACCGTTCCACGACGATGGGCAGGCGCCCGGCATAAAAACTTTCGCCCCGTTCGTGGACGGGCAAAAGCGAAATTCCCAGCAAGTTAAAAATTTCCTGCGCATGGCGCGTGCTTTCATTGCGCAACCACAGCCATATCCGCTGCGCTTCGGGATCGCCGGATTGCAACGCGACCACCGCCTGGCGCGCTTCACGGGAGAATTCCAGATCGTCCTTGTCGCGCTGAACAGACTGTTTGTAATAAGCGTCGAGGTCGGAAATATGCGGCACTGAAGCGAGGGAAAAATTCAGATCGCGGGCGTGGCGGATCAGCATGCCGAACTGCGTGCCGAAGTCGCCCACGTGATTCTGGCGAATCACCCGGTGACCCAGAAACTCCAGCACCCGGGCGATCGCGTCGCCGATAACGCTGCTGCGCAGATGGCCGACGTGCATTTCCTTGGCGACGTTGGGACCGGCATAATCCACCACAACGGTTTGTGTTTGTTCATGTTTATCCAGGCCGCCGCGCTGGAGCTCCGCCGGGTCGTCCGCCAATTTGATCAATTGACCGGAAAGCCATTCGTGTTTAAGCCGCAGGTTGATAAAGCCTGGACCGGCGATCTGCGGGGTTTCGCAGATATCGGAAATGTTAAGATGATGGATGATCTGCTCGGCCGTCTGGCGCGGCGGCAACGAAAGTTTGCGGCCCAGGGCCATCGCGGCGTTGCACTGGTAATCGGCGAATTTGGGATCGCCGAGCTTCAGCGCCGGATCGTCGGCAAATTCCGAACCGAAAGCCAGGCCGATCGCTTCAGAAAAGCGCTGGCGAAGAATTGATAGTGCGCTGATCAAAGTTTGCCTTTTTTCTTTGCGGACGAGGTTTTCTTCTTAACGCCATCGGGAGTGTTGGTTGTTTTAGTCTTTTTCGCCGCGGTTTTTCGTCTGGTTTTTGCCGGTGCTTTTTTAGCTGCGGACTTCTTACCGGCGCTTTTGCGGGGTTTTATCGCGCCCGGTCCGGATTTTTCGACGATCGTTTGCTGCGACGGAATATCGATAACGACAACATCTTCCTCAATAAATTCTTCCAGCGTATCACCTGCCGGGCCCAGAGCCTCACCGATGAAGTCCTGCATTGGATTGAGCGCCGGCTCGGTTTCTTCGGTCTGCGGATATTCTTCGGATGCACGGTACGGAATTTCCGCCGTGGTCTGGATTGTGGCGGATTCGGCCTGCCGGCCAAGCATAGCCCGCCAATCCACTTTCGGACAATCGCCCCAGAGTAATTCCAGGTCGTAAAAATTCCGGCTTAGTTCATCAAATACATGAGCGACCACATCCACAAAATCAACAAGTATCCAGCGCGCCGCTTCATAGCCGCTGGTGCGCCAGGCGGGATAATTCGCTTTCTTGCCCAGATCAGTTAATTCATCCGCGACGGTGCGGATTTGCCTCGCTGAGGTGCCGGTGGAAATGACGAAAAATCGCGTCACCGGCGAACGGGCTCGCACATCAAGCACGATTACGTCTACGCAGCGCGTGTCTGCGGCCAGACCCGCCAACTGCGCCGCGAAGTCCATCGCGGGGTCTGGTTGTGTTTGCAAATTTTCCGGCATGTTTACCTCTGAACTCCGGCGAACCAAAGCACCATAGTCTCGCCGAAAAATCGCTATGAATCCAGCATCTGGATGAATAATTGCCCGCCGTATTTCCTCGGTTAAAACTCAGGAGAACGATTTTGGGACGCGCGTTGCATACGAAGACTTTGCCATGAGATTCCTTAATTCTCAATATTTAGGACAGTTATTAACCTATTTTCCCGACGGTTGGACATCGGCGTCTGTTGGAAACGGTTCTTGTTTAATGGCCACTGAGGAACCAATACACTCACGATAAAACAGATATAAGCGATTGAGGATTTTTTCCGGGCAGAATTGTTCTTCCGCGACGGCTTTGGCTGCGCATGCAAGCCGCGCAGCAAGCTCCGGATCAAGAAGTATTCGCCGCAGAGCGGTGGTAAACGCAACCGTATCCTGGGGATCGACCAGCAGCCCGCTATATCCATCTTTCAAAAATTCGGTGAACGGCGCGATATTCGATGCCACCACTGGAACGCCAAGAAGCATGGCCTCCGCGACCACGTTAGGATGTGCTTCCATTCCGCTGGCCACGGCAAGCACCGAGGCCTGCTGGAGCCAGCGCAGTGCCTGTGAACGCTTTCGGTAGCCTGTGAAACGGCAACGCTTGCTGAGCGATTCACCCAGAATCCCGCGAATTTGTTCGTCCATACGGCGGCCTGATTCAGTGTAAACCTCTCCCATGTAAACCAGCGTCAGATCGGAAAATTCCTCCATCAATGGCCTGGCGGCTTGAGCCAACAGCAGCGCCCCCTTGGGCCCGGAAACCCTGCCAAGATAAAGAATATAACGGCCTGGATATTCGGCGGCCGGCGAATTTTCATCGATGGCCACATTCAAGGCATTGGGAATAATCGCGTGGCGCTCGGGACTTAGCTCAAAAGCGGCCTGCGTCAAATTCAGGATATGTTCAGATAAAGCCACCCACGTTCGATGCAGAGAGAGTGTGCGGCGTTCAGCCCAATGTCGCAAATGGTGCGTTCGAAGACCCGCGTGACGTCTGATGATTGTTTCCGTATTCCTAAGCCTTATTACCACCTGACATCCGTGAATTTTGAATGGAATCAATCCCAGGTAATCAGGACACTCAACGACGTCCAATTCGCCATTTTGTGCCAAAGCAGATATTTTTTTGCATAGTTTCCAGCGGTCTCGCAAACCAGGATGATCGCCGGCACTGCTTTGTCGCAAAGTGATAACGCGAACATCATTCTGAAATCTCACACGGTCAGATGTACCAAATTCGAAGACTGTAACCTTGTGCCCCTTGCCAGCGAACCCTTCAGCCAGGATCGACGTCGCCGTTCCTATGCCGCCATGCTGTTTGGGTGGATAAGCATTACAGACCAGACCGATATGCAACCTGGAACGATCAAGATTATTTGCCGGCCGATGTTTATCACCGGCGACGTTTGCCTGTTGAAACTCGCCTGCACAAGCCGAATTAGTCGCGGTCATCGGCGGCTGAACCGAACCGGCGAATATTCGTTTAATAAGACCGGAAACCTCACCGGCCGCGGTTGCTGCGCCAATGAAATACTTGCGAGACGCCGCGGTATTTCCACAACAGAGCGAAAAGGCCGCACGAAGAGTCCGAAACACCGCCCGGCCTGATTTGACTGTCAGTTTATCCAAAGTCCAGAACAGAGAAAGATGCGGCATACTAAACATCTCGACATATCCCGCCCCGAAGGCAACATGGCATAAATAACGCAGATGAAGACGGTGGGGCGCCACCCAGTGTTTGAGGCTCACACGCGGCGAATAAACCACATTGGCGCCGGTGTCCAGCGCGCGTTGCAAAAAATCGGTGTCTTCACCGTTTAAAAGTCCGGCGCCGCTCCGACCAATGCATTCGTTAAATGTACCAATGGCGCCAAACAGGCTTGTTCGTATTGCCATATTGCATCCCGCGCCCATGGGTTCGCTTAATTGCAGGAGATTTTCACCAAGTTCCACCTGGCTAAGTAGACCGCCGATTACGCTGCTGAACCAAATGGGTTTGGCAACTTCCTGCCAGTCCAGTTCCACTTTGCCCATGACAACGTCCGCTTCCGTTGCGTCCATGTCGGCGAGCAAATTTACCAGCAAATCACGATCTACCCAGACATCATCATCCAGAAATACCAGCAAGTCGCCCGACGTCTCCTGGATGGCTTTGTTTCGTGCGCGCGATAAACCGGATATGTGATCGTGCATAAAACGGGTTTTAAAGGGCAGCTTGGGTGCATTCTCGCGAAAGACCCGCTCGGTATCATCGGTGCAGGCGTTGGCGATGACCAGCAACTCCACCTGGCAATCAGGTGGAATAGTCAGATGTGAAAGACTCTCCAGCGTACGTGAGAGCAATTTAGCCCGCTGATGTGTGGGTATGGCAATGGTCACATGGTCGATGAGATTTTTCGTCATATTTGTCAGCAAAATTTCTTCGCCAAACTTCGCGACACCGGGCTCTTGTTGGGCTCATTAGAAAGAGCGAATCAAATCGCCATCAATGATTTTCCGTTTTTTCCATTGCACTATTGTACTCCGTTTTGCAAAAAATTTTCCAAACATTCTGCCCCGGAGAAGTTTTTGAAAAAAAACGTTGGGACCACGATCGGTACCAGCTCGGCCTGTATCTACAGAAAACATTGGCCGCGTTATTCTTAAATTGCACCGACAAAGGACAATCATCCATCGCATGATCGACCGAATAATCTAATTTGCTCAGGCACGGTTGCATAACCGAATTCAGCATCCATTGATCTTCTCGAGTACATTCGTGTTTCCATGTACCGATGCGTGTCAGGTCCGGCGGAGAGAATACACGATGCTTCCAGGATAATTCCCATTCCGGTACAACATCGGTGTGAACATTGGAATCCAGTTGCCGTGTTTCAAAATCTACGCCAATAAATTCACAGACGCGCCGGAGTTCAGCCTCAGGATCAGTCACGAGGTTTTCAAATTTCATCCGAATCATGCGCTCTGGAAAGCGTTTTTCAAATTCGATCATTTTTTCCATTGAACGGCGCCATTCAAACGCATGTAAACGAAGCAATCGATGTCGCGGCCAGGGTGTTTTCATCAGGGATAAAATAACGTCGCGCCCGTCCCTGAGCACCCATATCACACGCGAACCGGGAAATAAATTGAGTATTTCGGGCACGATCAAGTGATGATTCGGTGTCTTTTCTCCCACTCGTTCTTTGCCGTGTTTAACCATGTAGAGTTGCAGTGCGGCGGCAAGTAAATTGGCCCAGGTAGATTCAGAACCGGCTAACTGGTTCAACAGCTCGGACTTATTCAATTTTAGATCGCGCGACCTGGGAGCATTTATAAATCGGTCAACAAGAGTCTCCGTGTTGGCGCACTTCCGGGCATCTTCCACACGACATACGTGTTCAAAAAAATGGGTTTCAGGGGGAATTGCAATACGGCTGTGACGGTCCAGCATGGCGGCCAACAAGGTGGTGCCCGAACGTTCATACCCGACTATAAAAAACAGGGGGCTATTAATCATAGAAATCTCATTCGCCGTCTATGTACGAAGAGCGGTGTAAAACTGGAGCCCAATAAGCTTGAAGCCAGTTTAACCGGCCAGTAGTGCTTCCAACAATAGCCACGGCGTGAAGTATCCATACACAGCCATGAGTCGGGATTTTATCGAATGCTCTATTGCCAGGCTCTTCAAATAACGCTATCTTCACCGCCGGCGCTTAATCTGACAGCAATAATTATGTCTAAAATTTTCGCAATTCATGGAGTAGCAAGGCGGCCACGCCCCGAAACCTTTGTATATCGCAGTTATTTTGCCTCTCGAGCCCTTAAATTACACCTTCGAAAACGCACCAATCGCTATGTTTCCCTGGATATGGCGCTTTCGGGTCAGGGCGACGCCTTGACCATAGATGACGCCACAAGCGCCGGATTCGAAGCTGCAATTCTCGCGCGTAAGTACGGCCACGAAGTTACTTTATTCATCAATCCTCATAACGTGATCGATCGAACTCCATATTTCATGAATGTATTGGATATGGCCCTTGATAAAACCCGGCGATCGGAAATTATGTTTAATGAACGTCGCTTTCTCCTGGATTCTTTTAATGCAAAACTCAGCCTGAGAAAAGAGTTAAAAAGCAGACTTATGAAATTGACCACTGAGCCCGTTCGAACAGAGTTTGTCCAGCGACTGGCGGTCGATTTGGATGTTCCGGATCTTTCTGTTCCGGAACATTTGCGCGTTATTTCCCTTGAGGAAATCCTGGTGCTCCGCGATATGGGCGTTTCAATAGCCAATCATGGCTGGACGCATGGAGCAATCGAAGCGCTGGATCCTTCTGTCGCACGCGATGAAATTATAAAGGCCAAAAAGTGGATTGCCCAAGAATGCCGTATAACAGCTTCCGCGTACGCCGTTCCCTTTGGAAATGCCTTGCCGCCGTTTGAAATATCAGATGATGTTTGTGGAGTATGGTTCTTGCTCAATTTCAACTCGAAACCCGGTTTTGTCGGCCCGAATGTTTTCAACCGCGAATCGCTCGATGTTCGCAACTAAATCCTGGTCCCGGCCGTGATGAAAAAAGGCTGCTGCGGGAAATGCAAAGGCAAATTTTCTCTGGACTATTTGCGCCTTTTCGGGCAAACTAACCGGGCCTCCATACGCTCCTTAATCCGCTGTTTACATTCGGAGTATGCGCATGCTCGATCGCCGAGATTTCCTGAAAGTATTAACCACGACCGCGGGTGCACTGGCGGCGGTTCGCGCTCCTGTCATCAATGCCGACGCCGGCAATACAACCGCCGGCCTGGGCGCCGTGACCGGCGCCAAAACGTTTGGCAACGAGCTAACGCTGCAAATCGGGGCCGACGTTTTAAGCATTACGGTGCTCTCACAAAGCATTGTCCGCATTGATTATCTATTAGCCGGCAAAAACGATCCGCAAACACCCATGATCGATCCGACGGCGAAGTTTACCGTTGATCCGCCGCCGGTCATCGACGTAACCAGCGATCCGATCAGCGTGAAAACCCAGGAATTGCAATTGCTGATTTCCCGTAATCCCTGCCGGTTGGCGCTGGTTGACGCCGCCGGCAACATGCTGATGAATCAATCGGCCAATCAAAGCTTCTTTGTCGACGCCTCTTCAGATAAAAAAGGCGGCGTAACCTTCGGACGAGCCCCGGGCAATCTTTACGGCCTGCGGGCTTATGATTTATGGACCAATGATACGTCGATTTTGCGCAACGGCGACGAACAGCAGAACAATACCTATATAATTGAAGCCCGCCAGCAAGGTGGCGGCGGTTCGCCAATGTTCTGGTCGCCCACCGGCTATGGAATGTTAGTGGACACCGATGGCGGCTATGTCCGCGTGACGCCAAACGAAGTTGAATTTTACTATGGCGTGACCAACATTGCTGAATACCGGCGGCGTTATCATCGGCCCAACAGTGTGCAATGCTATTTATTTGTGGGACCGCCGGCCCAGATATTAAAAAATGCGGCGCTGGTTACCGGCATGATGCCGATGTTCCCCAAATGGTCCTACGGTTTCACCAACACGCAATGGGGCAGCGATGAAAATGAACTCAAGACCATTTTGAACACCTACCGCGCCCAGGACATACCGATCGACAATTTTTGCCTGGATTTTGACTGGAAAGCATGGGGACAGGACAACTACGGCGAGTTTCGCTGGAATCCGGTGAAATATTCCACCGCCCTGCTGGAACCCGGCGATCCAAAAAGTTTGCTCTCCTGGACGACGGCGCTGACGACGCGGATTACGGGAATTATGAAGCCGCGGATTATCATGTGCACAACCATCGGACAAACCAAACCGCTGACCAAGGAATATGCGTCGGCGACGCAACTGGGAATTATTTATCCCGACCATCCGCCGTTCATTGATTATGTTTCCAACCTCTTCGCCAACGATCTGGACCTCAGCCAGGAAATCTGCCGGACGTGGTACTGGAACGCCACGTGGCGAAACGAGGCGATGCAAAGGGGAATTGTGGGGTTCTGGAATGATGAAGCCGACTATCCCGATCTGGACAACTTTGAATTCCTGCACATGCAGCAGTCGCTCTTTGAAGGCCAGATGCAGGCGCGCCCCAATCAGCGAGCCTGGTCGATCAACCGCAATTTTTATCTGGGATCTCAGCGGTTTGCCTATGCCACCTGGTCTGGTGACATTCATACAGGATTTGGCTCCATGGCCCATCAGCCTCTGCGCATGATGGCGATGATTTGCCTGGGCCAGATGCGCTGGAGCATGGATTCCGGCGGGTTCGTCGGCCATCCCGATCCGGAAAATTATGCCCGCTGGATTCAATTCAGCTCCATGGTTCCGGTTTTCCGCGTGCATGGCGTATTAAACGAAAAACGCCAGCCATGGGTTTACGGCGACCAGGCGGCGGCAATCGCCAAGGCGGCAATGCGTCTGCGCTATTCATTATTCCCCTATACATACGCGGCCGATCATCAAGCCTGCACGCAAACGGCCATTGGCCTTGTGAGGCCTTTGGTGATCGTTCATCCGGAAGACCCTGTCACCGAAGATTTACATGATGAGTGGATGTTCGGGGATTACCTGCTGGCCGCGCCGGTTCTCACACCTCTTGGTACGGATGCAGGGCAAAGCATGACGCGTCGCGTATATCTGCCCGCGGGAAATTGGATCGATTTTTATCGTGGAGACCCCTATGCGGGCGGACAGTGGATTGACTATCAACTCAATGAAGGTCTGTGGACCGATCATCCGCTGTTTATCAAACAAGGCGCGATTATCCCGACGACGGCGCCGGTTCCTTCAATTGACTTTGCGATTCCGGAATTGATTAATTTGGACATTTTTCCATCAGATCAACAGACGCAGGGAGAATTTTATGATGATGATGGCAAAACGTTCGATTATCGTCACGGTGGTTACCACAGACAGGTCATTAGCGTTCAAAATCTGAACGAGAACAATGTGAACGTCAACATTGGTGCCCGGGAAGGAACTTATGTATCAACGGTAAAGCATTTTGTGGTCCGCATTCACGGCAAAGCCGCCGCGGATGTGACCGTTGACGGTAGTGCGCTTACGCAGATCGATAAACCGGAGAACCTCAAGAATGTTGATTCAGGCTGGTCAATTTGCCGTGATGTATACGGTCCAGTGACGTTGATCAAACTGCCGGCGGGTTCGAATCAGATGCAGCAAATTTCGGCAACGGGCACGGCAGCCGTCGATATCCCTCTGGAAACACAACAAGCAACGGAAGCATCGCTTACCGGAACATGGTCGGATCAGCGGGCGTTTATCGACAACGATCACACGGGTTATACCGGCGACGGATTTATTGCGGGTCTTGATCAGGAAGGCCGAGGAGCGACGTTTTATTTTTCGCGCAATCAGGCCGGGCGTTACCTGGCGAATTTTCGGCTCGCCAACGGATCGGGTTCGCCGCAAACGTTAAATGTCTATGTCAACGGTATATTCTTTGGACCGCTGACGGCGCCCACGCTCAGTGATTGGGATAGCTGGCAGGATGTTCAAATGTACCTGCCGCTGGGCGCGGGGCTCAACATCATCATGCTGCGCAACGACCAGGAGAACTCCGGGCGAATTAATCTTAATAGTATCACAGTTCCCTATGAACCCTCGGCGTAAAACTGTGGGACAGGCATCTTGCCTGTCATTCTTCACACTACTCCCGTCTCCAGACTTACAACTCGGTACAACCGTTGTGGTTGCAAAATTGGCCGCGGAGAAAATACTAAATGCGGACCCGTTTCACTTTCCGGCCAGTTGTGATCGGCTTTGTGCACTTTTTCTCCAGAATCTCTGCAAGTCCATTGAGGTTTTGTGCGAGCAACCATGCACGCTCAGTAAATGTAAGCACATCAGAGTCAAGAAGATTAGACCTAGGGAGAATGGTCTCCTCGATAAATCCCGAGAAGAGGGCATGTACTAAATGTGTTAGATAATTACGTTGGACTTTCAGTCCCTTCAACGCAGGGACCATTTCTGATAGAAGCTTATCTTTGGTTGCAAGTTTGATAAGTTGTCCTAAGGTCGCGCGGACGATTCTTGGACTGCTGCGCGTTGCAAGAATGTGCTTCTTAAGCGCCGTTTCGAGTCTGCCTGCGGCCAAGACCGCGCGCCCGAGTTCGGCACAGAATTCGTCATCTGAGCATAGGAGTGAGTAAAGCTCAAGACCCTCGACAGGTTCACCTTTCCACATGAGGTGTCTCCATTTTCTGGCTGACTCAAGATGCGCCAACTGGCTACAGAATAAAAAAAATTATAAATGACAACGCAGCCATCTATCATTGACTCGACAACTGGGCAGTAGTAGTTGCCGACTAAGTGCTTCGTGCAAGTCTTTTGCGCCAGTCATTCGTAAGATCTCTGTTTCATATTGCGATGTCAAAGCCGTTTCAATGTGCAGCTCACCATGTTTTTTTCTCAACCTCGCATGCTCTACCGGCATACCGTCCGTGCCACGTGCAACTGGGCCGCTAAAACCGAGCCGCCGGGCAATATAAATTCCTTCAAAAGCGTAATCTGGGCCTCACCTATATCTCGGGTTACGGCAATTCTGCCCTTCACGGAATGTTGGCGGTACTCGCTCATTTCCCCAAATCTTATTCCCGGCACGTTTTGGATGTTTGCGGAAGTACTGATTGCGGTCTTTGAAGTGGCGATCAACAGCTATCTTAGCATCATCCAAAGAGACGTAGTCGCTATTCTCGATGACCGCCGCAGAAAGACCGCTGAATACGGATTCAATTACGTTCAAAAACTGAGCTCGTGCCGGCAGGGGGGCGAGCCGCACGCACGGGGTGCGCTGTTTTAAATCATGGCGTATGGAGTTCACCTCCGCGACCTTTGCCAAGAATGTTTTGGAAACGTGCCAACTTGCAGCATCCCACGATAAATACAGTGTCTTACAACGGCGATATTTCAACAGGAGCATGCCAAGGAGCTTGATCATCTCCTCGGTGTTCTTGGCTGTCGAATAGAAGTGGGTCACTTGGTTTGTGGAGAGTTCCAAAGCCGCGGTTATCAGCAGTGTTCCCTTTGACGACTGGAACTGGGGCACGGTGAGATTATCATTGGGACCAGCGAGGCGACGTCCTCCCCGCTGTTTGATCGCCACGGGACCGAATTCGTCGATAGAGCAGAACCGCTCGTCACGTTTGAGGTGCGAGAGGACGGTGAGGATTGCATCTACTTTCTCCCGATATCGCGGATCATTACTCGTCAGCCTGGTCGTAGTATGTCGGACCCGGTAACCCGCATTGCGTATGATCTGGTCGAGATAGTTCTTCCCGATCTGCACTCCGCTCTGAATCAGGGCTGCATGTAGATCCTTACGCCGCCAAGTCGTGCGATTGAATCCGTGATCCTTTGGCGGAGAATGAATGATTGCGAGAATGGCATCCTTGTACTTCGGGTCATAGAGCTTTCGATTGAGTGACTGTTTGGATGGGCTGCGGCACAGGCAACCTTCCAGACCTCTCACGATAAATCGCTGTCTCACGCGGCGGACCGTATTCTTCGCCACCCCGAGCGCCTCGACAACCCGCCCATCACTCCACCGTGGTCCGTCAGGGCCTTCGTCAGTCAAGAGCAGAATCCGCGCGTGCCCCAGCTTGGCGGCGCTGGCTATGCCCCAGCGGACCAGTTTTTTCAGCCATAGACGATCGTCAGGTTGTAACGAGACACGATGCTTGCACATGAAACACCGATTTCAGATGTACTGCCAATTGGGATGTTATCACCGAATGCGCGGGTGTTACTTCATCACGCCGATCAATCATCATATGGGCCGAGAAACCGTTCGCCATTGAAATGGATCAAATGATCCGGGTCTTCGGCGACCCAGACTTCCGTTTCCCACGAAATTTGCGTCAGGAAGTTCCGCATAGCTTCCCGTGTTGAAAAGGCGGTGACAAATATCAATCCCGCAGTGCATACTGCAAAAAGCGTTTTGAGTTCATTTCGCCGCTTGGCGTCCACCGGTCCCGCACTTGTGACAGCCTCGATTAACAACAGCCAGTTTTTACGCGTGTCATGAATGACGACATCCGGCATTTTCGCTGGCGCTGGAATGACAATATTAAGATGCTTTAAATATTCGGTATCAAGATGCAGAAATTTATTTTCGGCATCGCCGATATAAACGATGGTGCCGCCGGGCGCAAAAGCCGTGCAAAACTGCTCAATAATGGTTTTGATGAGTGGATTCTGACCACCGGGCGAAATGGTTACTCTCTTACCCGAAGGGAGTACGACTGGGATTCGTTTCAATTTCCGTTGACGTCGCAACTTTTTAAGGATGCGCCCCCGCATCGCAAGATACATCTTGAGATTATTTTCCCACTCAAGCGTTCCGAATTTCCGAAATAAGGCGAGCGCATTTGGCTCTATTTGGTAGACTGTCTTGCCGCTGTTTACCGGTCGGCTCGGATCATCGGGATTCCGAAGAAGCATACCGGCGTCTACGAAAAACTTTACCGCTTCGTCACGAATTGTTTCGCGCGTATTCGGAGCATAGCGAACGTCGTAGGCCTGAGCAATAAAAGTGATAATGGGCGTAATTCCGCGCCGCGGTTCAGCGGCTTTGCTCCAAGGTTTCAAGGGTTCCAGATCAAGCATTGCCAGCAATGTATAGCCCGCGGCTTCGTTTCTTTGCCGTCCGGAAAATCCGAGTGATTTTAAAATTTCCATTGCCTCACTGAGTTTTCTGGCTTGCGCCATGGCCACGGCGGAAGGTTTCGATTTGGCCATCAGAAAAGCTCCTTCTCAACAACGGCATCCAGTTCTTCTTGTGAGATCGAAGGATTATGAATCCTGCGCCCTATTCGCTTTAGTTCGGCTTTCGTCGGATAATTCAAGCTGCGCAGATCGGTCGCATTGACCTGGGTATGACCGTTGAATTGACGGAAATAAACATCCAAAATGCTCGAATTTAAGAAAGCCGCCAGTCCCTTTGCCAGGATCAGCGGCAAACCATGACCGTTAATGTGAAAATAATTCAAGTGATTTTCAAAGCCGATAAGCTCTGCCGAAATTTGTTTCGGGTCCCAGATGCAGGCCACAATACGTCGCTTCTCTTCTTTCGGGCTGAATCGCTTTACAAGCACATATACCCCGGACGGCACAAGCAATTCCCGCGTTCGCTGATTACTCACAATCGCATTTGGTTTGCGAGAGTTTTCTTTCGGCCAATGCACAAAGCCGCCGTTAAAATGACAGGGATAAACCAGTGGAACCGTGTCATTTTCCGGATGACTTCGGAGAAATTCTTTGGCCCTAAAGTCGACTACGCGGCCAGTCGATACCGATAGGCCAAGTTCCGGCAATGTGGCCAATAGCCGGTTCATCGCCAAGCGCGCCTGGGCCTGACCATTATTTGAGGTCAAATGAATGAACTGTTCCGGATCATCCGGAGCGATAACGTCCGAATATTCAACTTTAGATTCGTTCACTGCACTCCCCGGTTCACCGCTGCTGCTGGAAATGATCACGCGATCTGGTTTTGCTTTGTCTTTAATTGCGTGGAAGATCACGTTCTCCTGCAATACTTTATCGCGTTTAAACGCGGCGGTGCGCGACTCGAAAACATGCAAACGCTGCAGCGCCATCGTTTGAAGAAAATCTGTCCTAAAGGGTTTGAAATATGGACCATTACAAAAACTTCTCGGAGTAATGCCAACCAGTTCGCCGCCATCCGTCAATAATCTGATAATTAACGCGATAAAGCCGGTGTAAAGATTGCTTGTCTCGATATCCACCGAGCGCAGCAACTGCCGCGCCATGGAATCACTTCGAATCTTGCGATAGGGCGGATTGACAATCGCCGCGTTAAAACGCAACGACTTTGTCGCAAATAGATCCCGACTTACCATTGATGTTGCAGTTTCAATAAAATCCTCGTTAAAAACAAAGGCCGAGAACAAAACGCCTGCGGAGATACATTCGCGTTGACATTCGTCCAAAGTTGCTCGCAATAAAGGCAACAGTGCTGGATCAATTTCGTAAGCAGTAAGCGAAATTCGCTTCGGTTTGCGATGAGCCCTGCAGAATTGTTTCACCAACGCGGCGGATAAAGCGCCCGAACCCGCGCCCGCATCCAGTAAATTCACTTCATGCCTGTCGATCCGAAAAAGTGCCGCCATGAAATCCGCCACTGGTTCTGGTGTAAAAACCTGGCCGAGATCGCGACGTTTGCTTACTTCGTTGGCCAAAGAAAATTTAATTGGTTTTGGTTTATGTGCCGGGTTTTGTTGGATGATATTTGCTTGCATGTGCCATGCACTCGGAGCGAATCAGAATCAGATAACACTCGATATATATTACATAACCTTGCAGCATAGTATAGCAATCTATGCTCTGGGGCAGCTATGCAGAGAGTGGCAAATCACAGGCTGGAGAGCCTGAGCTATATTTGTGAGTTTTTCCAAGTAATATCAAAAACACCGTTGAGATGATTTGCCAGCCGGACGAGGTCGCGGCGGTGTTGCCGTGCCGTTCTACTTTCCACTTTCAATTTTCTATTCTCTCGGCGCGGAACGCGCCGTCGCTCCCGTCTCCCGACTCAGAACTCGGCGTGGCTTGGCCGCGTCGGATGGTTTCCCTATTCAGTGTATAGGCTCTTAAAGCCGGTTCTTTGACAAGTAAATATCAAGCAGTGGCCTCGCGGCACTATTCTCTATCTCCTCCGCTGTGTCGTGGTGTCGTTGTGGTTAAAAACTATGGCCTGTGGCCTGTACCCTTCGTTGTTCTCTATGGATCGTTCTGCTGTGCTTTCTGGACTAAAACATGAAAAATCTAACCGCTACAGCGCTACAACCCCTGAAAATATAGATGTTTCTTCCACTCTTAAAGGCGCAACAAGCACTAATCATGTTACGGATCAGAAAGTGTGAAATACTCTATAAAATAAGCCTTTGTAACGTTGTAGCGCTTAGAAGGCCCAAAATTGGAGCAAAAAAATATGCCTGGGAAAATAATGAATCCTGACTCCAAGGTCGTCGGCGAGTTTGCCGCGGCGGGATGCAGCAATTCTGAGATCGCTGATATATTAGGCTGTTCTAAAAAGATGATAGGCGCCAGGCGCTTTGCTGCCATTCTCGCCAAAAATCGGGCCGAAGTGCGCAAACATCTGCGCCAGGTCCAAATCGAAGCGGCGTTGGGAGGCAGTGTCATGATGATGATCTGGCTGGGCCGGCAATTGCTCGGCCAGACCAGTGAGAATGATGTATCGGTCGATGCTGAACTGAGTGATCCCGAGCAACTGATTGTGGTGTTGGATGAGAAGAAAAAGGGCGAAATGATTGATGGCGAAACAATGCCGGAGACTCAAACACAGACGAAGATGGCGGCGTGATTCTATTCACCCATTTTCACAGCACGGCGGTTTTGTTTGATGCGGCTGTGCGCCATTTTCGATTCCACGCGCCGCCGTCTGCTGGCGCGGGAAGGTTTGGTTTTGCGGCGAATTTTGGGTTCTACGAGCGCTGCGGCTACCAGAGAACGTAATTTTTCCACCGCCGCCCGGCGATTGGCTTCCTGGGTTCGCTGGGAAGAACTCACGATTAAAATAAACCCTTCGGAATCAAGACGGTTGGCAACCAACTGCGAAAAACGCAGGCGTGCGCGAACCGAGAAACCATGCAGGTCATCGGGATGAATGCGCAACTCTGTTTTGGTATTGACCTTGTTAACGTTTTGCCCGCCCGGCCCGCCGGAGCGGGAAAACCCGAACCGCATTCGCTGGCGGTCGATCCAGACTTCGCCTCCCAGCGAAATACCGGGTAAATGAACATCAAGATTGCACATGCTTCTATTGTAACCGGTATTAAGGCGATAAAAACGTGCCGAATAAGGCCAAAAACTCCATTTCAGCGGCATGCCCGATGATTGTGCGTTGCCGCAAAAATTGGAAATGCCTGCCCAAACATTGGGCGTCGCCGGTTGATGTTGTGATAACTTTCTCGTCTATGGGGAAATCTTCTAAACCGCGTAGTTTCATCAGTTAACCCATGAAAACAGCGAAAAATTTATATCCGCCCAATATAAATAATCGCCGCTTGCACTCGTCGATTTATTGCCGTTAAAACCGGCACGCGGCTTGCATTCTAGTAAGTCCGTCTGGCTTATGCAGAATCTGCGCGCCATAAGCAGGTTAGACTGGAGCATAAGCTTGGGTAGGATGGCTGCGCGCATTCCTGTTTTCCTGAAAAAGCGCAGGCGGAGGTGTTTTTACACTATTCTGAAGTTCAAACGGCGGTCCGGAGAGATCGTTTTTCATATCCACGGATGGTTTGGTTCTATTATAAAAACATGTTGGCAGCGGCGCGTATTTCCCGATTGCCTGACATCTGGAGCCTCGGTAGAATCACCGCCTTTGTCGTTATGGATTAATGGGTTTTTTAACGGGTTTTTGTGGTAAACAACAGTTTACTTTGTGTCTTTTTTTATGAGGAGTCATGAGATTATGGGTGCATTTACAGCTCGTCGTGCCGCGATTGCAGCGCTAGCCAATTTTCGCAGCGTTTCTCCGCGGATCAATTTCAAGGATACGCCGGTATCGACCATTTTTGCCAGCAATGTATTCAATGAAGAAGTGCAGCGCCAACGCCTGCCGAAAGCTGTTTTCAAAAAACTCCAGCAGACCATCAAGAAAGGCGCCACGCTGGATCCCTCGATCGCCGACGCGGTGGCCTCCGCGATGCGCGACTGGGCCGTGGAAAAAGGCGCCACGCATTACACCCATCTGTTTTATCCGATGACCGGCCTTACCGCTGAAAAGCACGACAGTTTTGTTTCTCCGCTGGAAGGCGGCGGCGCCATCCTGGAATTTTCCGGCAAGGAACTGGTCCGCGGCGAACCGGATGCTTCTTCGTTCCCGTCGGGCGGTATTCGCGCCACTTTTGAAGCACGCGGTTACACCGCCTGGGATCCGACTTCACCGGCTTACATCCTGGAAAATCCCAATGGCACCACGCTGGTGATTCCCACGGCATTTGTTTCCTGGACTGGAGAAGCCCTGGATAAAAAGACCCCGTTGCTGCGTTCCATGGAAGCCCTTTCCACCCAGGCGATGCGCGTGTTGAAGCTCTTCGGCAACAAAGACGCGACGAAGGTCTTCACCACCGTGGGGCCGGAACAGGAATATTTCCTGATTGATCGGAATTTTTATTTTGCCCGGCCCGACCTGATTAACTGCGGCCGCACGCTCTTTGGGGCCAAGCCGCCCAAGGGCCAGGAAATGGAAGATCATTACTTCGGCAGCATTCCGGAGCGCGTGCTGGCATGCATGCTCGAGGCGGAACAGGCGCTTTATAAACTGGGCGTTCCGGTTAAGACGCGCCACAATGAAGTCTCCCCCGCTCAGTATGAAATCGCTCCCATATTTGAAAATTCCAATCTCGCTCACGATCACCAGATGCTTACCATGGAAACGCTGCGCCGGGTTGCTGAGAACTACGGCATGGCCTGCCTTCTGCATGAAAAGCCTTTCGCCCGGGTGAACGGTTCCGGCAAACACAACAACTGGTCCATGTCGACGGACACCGGAGAAAACCTGCTGAACCCCGGCGATACGCCGCATGAGAATGCTCAATTCCTTGTGTTCTGCGCTGCCGTGATTCGCGCGGTTCATAAGTACGCAATTCTGCTGCGCGTGGCCGTCTCGTCGGCGGGCAATGATTTCCGTCTGGGCGCCAACGAAGCTCCGCCGGCAATCATGTCGATTTACCTGGGCGAACAGCTTCAGGACATCATGGATCAAATCGAGGCCGGCGGCGCCAAAAGCACCAAGAGCGGCGGCCATATGGAAATCGGCGTGAGCGTGCTGCCCAAGCTGCCGCGTGACGCGGGAGACCGCAATCGTTCGTCTCCGTTCGCTTTTACCGGCAATAAGTTTGAATTTCGCGCGGTTTCGGCGGGCCAGTCGATCGCGGGCCCCAATACCGTGCTCAACACAATCGTGGCTGAATCGCTCGATTACGTCGCCACTAAGCTCGAAGCGGATAAAAAAGCCGGCAAGGATTTCCACAAGTCCGTGCAAGCGCTTCTGGCGGGCATCATCAAGGAACACAAAGCCGTGATTTACAACGGCGATAATTATGTGGAATCATGGCAGAAAGACGCGGCCAAACGCGGTTTGCCCAATCTGAAGAATTCAGTCGATGCAATACCATTTTTGGTCAGCAAGGAATCGATTGCGCTGTTCACCAAATACAAGGTTCTCACCGAACGTGAACTGCACAGCCGGTATGAGATTTACCTGGAAAATTATAAAAAGACCGTCGTCATCGAAGGCGAAATGACGGCGCTGATCGCCCGGACGATGATTCTGCCCGCCGCGTACAAATACCAGCAGGCAATCGCTTCGTCGGTTTCGGCCGCCAAAGCAGCCGGTGCTCCGGCCAAGAGCCTGTCCGTACAGGAAAAGGCGCTGGCGGCAATCGCCGAGAACATCGCCGGCCTGCAAAAATCCGTCGAGGAGCTTGACGAAATTCTGGAGCATCATGTTTCAGGCGACACCCTGGCTCATGCCAAATATGCCCGGGATAAGATCCTCCCCGCCATGAATGAGGCACGACAATACGGCGATGCGCTTGAAGAACTGGTTTCCGATGCGGATTGGCCGCTGCCGACGTACCGGGAAATGCTGTTTATCAAGTAATTTCGCAGAATAGTTTTTGTGATTTTAATATAAGAGCCTATGAGGCCGGTCCGTTTGGGCCGGCCTTCTTTTTGTTCTTTCGGTCTCTTTCAACATTCATTGAGTACTTTGTGACACGCTCGATCAATGCCGACTTAAGTCTGGCGGCAAAATTCCTGGCCGCTTCTGTGCGATACTGATCTCGATGCCATACGAGATTAGCCTGATAAGTAAGTTCGGGATCGACAATGGGAACAACGGCGAGCATGGGTTGTTCCCTTCCCGCATGAGCAGTTACCACGGTAACCAAATGGCTTCGCGCGGCGACATCCATCATAATTTGCACATCGTTAATCTCCATGGCCACCTGAAGCTTCAGGCCCATTTTTTGCGCTGCGGCTTCCAGGAGCCGACGGTTTAAATATCCTTTGGGCGTTATCACCAAAGGTTGCCGCAAAAGATCAACGAGTCTAATCCTGTTTTTTTTGACCAGCGGGTTATCCCGACTGCAGCCCAGCATAAAAGATTCCACATATAGACTCTCCGTAATCAATTCATCGGATTCAATGTCGCCAAAAACCATGCCAAAATCGAGTAATCCAGTGAGCAAACGTTGCTGAATCACGCGGCTGTTGCCATTTTCAATAAAAAGCTGGACCTGAGGAAACTCACGATGATAGGCTGCGATCAGGGATGGTAAAACGTCCCCAAGTAGAATAGGAACCAATCCAACCCGCAATGAACCACTGCGGCCGCCGCGCAAATCTGAAATCATATCATCAAAGGTGCGACCAATATCCTGGAGGATACGACGCACCGGGTTCAGCAATGATTCTCCAACATCGGTCAGGCCAATGTGCCGGCCAATCCGATCGAAGAGCGGCATACCAATAATTCGCTCCAGATCGTGGATGGTTTGTGAGAGAGTGGGTTGAGATATACCCAGTCGCTTCGCGGCGCGCGTAACATGCAACTCCTCGGCCGTAGCGAGAAAACCTTTCAAATGGCGGATTTCAATTTGTTTATCCATAGGATATGTCAATTATTATCATAGTTTATATTAATTTTGTCGATGAACTGCCAATACCTATAATAACCCGCTTTCAGTTACCAGGAAAGAGTATAGAGAGTATGGAAAAAATGAAATCGAGCAATGAAGAAATTCGAAAACGTTTTGATAAGGAAGTCGAACGATTCAGCAATCTGGAAACCGGGCAGACCGCCGTAATGGATTCTCCCCTGGCCATGGATCTTGTGACGCGGGCCGCGGCGGCGGTAACGCCCAACGCCTTTGACGTTCTCGATGTCGGTTGCGGAGCAGGCAATTACACACTCAAACTGCTGGAAATACTTCCACGTCTGAATTGTACGCTGCTTGACCTGAGTAAACCCATGTTGGACCGTGCGGTACAGCGCGTCCAGACGCGTAATGCGGGAGTAATACGTCCCCTGCAAGTGGATATTCGCGATGCCGATCTAGGCGAACATTCCTTCGATATCATCATGACGGCAGTGTCGCTTCATCATTTACGCACCGATGCTGAATGGCGAGCCTGTTTTGTGAAACTATTTCGTGCGCTGCGTCCGGATGGATCTCTCTGGATTTTTGACATGATCGCCCATGATCATGAACCGATTCAGCAGTTGATGCGAAACCGCTGGGGGCAATACCTGCAAAGCCAGAAATCTGATCCCAAAGAGGGCGTTGCATATAGAGACGAAGTATTCGCCTATGTGGAGAAGGAAGATTCACCTCGACCACTGCTGTGGCAAATCGATCTGATGCGACAGGTGGGATTCGTGGATATTGAGGTGCTGCATAAAAATTCGCTTTTTGCGGCTTTCGGCGGACGCCGACGGGGAAGCAAAACATAATCTGATATTTGTATAAAACATAGCTGCTGCGACGCGAGGTTGTAGGTTATGCGTTTGCAGTGTTATGGGCAGCCGTTGGTGAAAACCAGCGGCTGTTTTTTTTGCGTCGCGCATAAAAAAAGAAGCCGGCGGCTCGGGACCGACGGCTTCCGGCGGGAAGAGGTGTGTCTTGAAATTAGATAACCAAGCTTACGCTTTTTATGTAAGAGGTATTTGTGCCCAGCGCAAATACTGTTTTAATAATGCGCATAGATTTGGTTTAAATGGTGAGGGGATTTGATTAAGACTCCAACCGGCACACTGGTTGAATTTGCGAAAAACAGCATAAAATACTCCGATGTTGATCGACACCCATTGCCATTTGACTTACCCCGGGTTGATGGAACAACAGGCTGCAGTAGTGCAAAGGGCCCAGGAAGCGGACGTAAAGAAAATCATCACTATAGGAACACATCCGGGCGATCATGCCGGCGCTCTGAAGGCCGGTTCACGATTTGCCGCGGTGTTCGTTGCTTTAGGGATTCACCCGCATCATGCCCACGAAGTCGGAGAGGATTTTTCAGATCTCTTGCACAAGCAATTGCGATCCAGTGAAAAGATCGTCGCGGTCGGTGAATGTGGATTGGATTACCACGGAAATTCGGCGCCCGAAGTTCTGCAGAAAAAAGTTTTTATAGCCCAACTCGAGCTTGCTAAAAGCCTAAATTTGCCGGTCATACTTCATGTTCGCGATGCGCATCAGGATACCCTGGATATAATAAAAAAATTTCCCGAATTGCGGTTTGTCGTGCATTGTTTTTCGGGTTCACCTCAGGAATGCCGGCAGTGGATCGACCTGGGGGCCTACATCGGCTTCACAGGGATTCTCACTTATAAAAATGCCCCCGGTGTGCGTGAAGCCTGCAAACTGGTACCTGAGAACCGGCTTTTAGTGGAAACAGACGCTCCTTACTTAAGCCCTCAACCAGTCAGAAAAATCAAAATCAATGAACCAGCGTTTGTCACACACGTAGCGGCGCAAATTGCCGCCGAGCGCGGCTGCAACGTTGCCTATGTTGCTTCAATCACATCGCAAAATGCAGGCGAATTGTTCGGTGCCAAATTGCTTGGACCTATCTGACGAATTTCAGACCATCATCCGACGCTGCTTCATTCTTGAATAAACAATTCAGGCTCAATACCAAAGGCTTTGGACAACGCCTGAATAGTCTTGAATTGAGGTTTCACCCTTTGTTTTTCAATTGCCTGAATGGTTGTCGGGCTTAAATGCGCAGCCTCTGCAACTGAACGGATCGTCATCAGACCGCATCGGGCCTTTTGACGCTGATAAACCTTGAAAAATCGATTGGTTTCATCTTGAAGCTTCTTATACGCCCCACGGCCTTTCGATGAAGATTTGATCTCCTGCTCCCACTTGTCCAAATCAGAGCTCTCTCCATCATCACCACCGATGTCAAAAAGTTCGATGATGGCTTTCACAAGATAATTCTGTTCGTCCTCATCGCCAGCAGCCTGTGCCTTGTTGAAAGCCTCAAGATAGATGATAAGGTCTTCGCGCGCATGAGGATCCATTTGCGCAATGGCCGTGATCGTGTTGAGTGCGTCATCACGTTTGCCTTGATGCTGTTTCATCTCTGTAATTTTTTCAATAATACTCATGTGATACTCCCGTCTTGCATACCACCCTTGAGGTTCTTAATCCGTCTGGCAACTCGCGTTTTCACTGCGTCATCCAGTCGATTAGTCTTTTTCCAATATCCATGAATAATCCATATCGTTCTATTTTTATCATGCACCCAAAAGAACACTCTTAAATTCTTCTGGTGCAAATGTTCATCATCAAGGCGTAACTCAAAAAACGTTTCATTGCGATGCGTTACTTTTGAAAAATCCAAATCTGACCCAAGCCTCTCCTGCCGCCTCACGTCCAGCGGCCAATGTCTTAGAAGTTTTAATTGTGCGATAACCCATAATTTCTCATCTTCGGATTGGAACAAATCCTTGCGGCTTTCCCTTTGAGCCTGTCTTGTTGGCCGAATGCGAAACAAAGGCTCGATCTTACCAGCCGCATCGGTTTGCTTGTCCGGCTTAGTCATAGGCCTTTATCCATAATCGGCGTCTGTAACATATTATAACAGTTTATAATACTTTATACCATAATAATGTTACAGAAAACATTGTTATAGGAGCCGCTTTTACCCACTATTTACCTATAAATTTAGTTACTTGTGATGGTTAATTTAAAAATTCCTGATTTGCTCACCTTTTTCTCAGTTCTATTGCCTTTTACTCGCGGTATAGTTCTTTGCCGTACATATTTGCCGTCCTACCATTGAACTACCGCCGTCGATGGCGTATCGCGGCTGGATGAACCGACGGCAATCTGGTATTGACCCGGCGGAACCTCCCAGGCATTGGTGGCCGGATTAAAACAGGCGAAACTTTGCCACGTCAAATTAAGTTCGACCGTTTTGCTCTGTCCAGGATCCAACGAAACGCGTGTAAAACCCTGAAGAGTTTGCACGCAACGGTCTATGGGTGAATTTTCCGGTGGACGAATATAAAGCTGCACTACTTCATCTCCCGAACGGTTACCAGTGTTGGTGACACTTTCGGAAACGGAAATGACGCAATTCGGACCATCGCCGGAACTACTCACTTGAAGCGGACCGAACGAAAAATTGGTATAGGAAAGTCCGTAACCAAAGCAAAATTGCGGATCAATGTTCTTTTTATCGTACCAGCGATACCCAACATATATTCCCTCGTCAAAATGGACGCAATGGTCATCGCCGGGATAATTCATAAAGGCCGGTTCGTCGCTCCATTGTTTGCTGAAGGTGTCGGGCAGACGGCCGCTCGGATCAATTTTTCCAAAGAGAATATCCGCAAGAGCCGTGTTGCCGTTTTCACCGGGATACCAGACATAGATCAAACCTGCAACCTGATCAAGCCATTCGTTCATGCCAACCCCGGCGCCGGCGGTAATGACCGCAATGGTGTGCGGATTGGCCTGGCCGACCAGTTTGAGATACCAACCCTGTGGAGCGGGTAAATCATATGAGTGGTCCCGGCCTTCGGATTCAAATCCGCCAAGTCCCATACACGCGATAACAACATCAGCAGAGGAAATCGCCAGGCGATCTTCATCGCTGAGTTCCATGGAACTGACAGGAACCCACCCAAACTGCACTTGTGCGCTTGACGAGTTACTGAAATATTCGATTTTAAGCGGATAGGTTTGGCCCGCAATCAGATGTTCAACAGCGCTCTGAGCGGTAAAACTCTGCGGTCGCCAATTATCAATAATCAGGTCGCCGTCCAAATAAACTCGTGAGCCGCCGCTGCTGCCAATTACAAAAAAGTAATCTCCGGTATTCGAAGGTTTGATTTGTCCGGTCCACCGGACTGAATAATTATTCGTGGTAATAAGCTTGGTCTTATCCTCCGTACTGTTGACCACATCCGCGGTACTTGTCGCGGCGCTTGTTTTACTCGACGTTCCCGTTTTATCTGTTGAATCACTTTTTTGCGGGGCTGTCCCGTTCCATTTGAAGTTTATACTCTTGTCCACACGAGTGAATTTTGGCGGGCCAAGTAAATCCGTGTCATTAAAGTACTCGCCATATAAACCAGTATTACCTTCTTGAGTTTGAATGTCTCCGGTGCCCCATACATTTGTGAGTAAATCGTTATATGGAATGTCCACAACTGAAACGTCCGGGCCGACATCCGCTTCGATGGCACTGACAACGTCCACAGGTGTACGAATCGGCGAGGTAAATGAACTTCCGCCACCGCCTGTCACCGCGGGCGTAGCCATCGGGCCGACAACGACAATGGTATGAATTTGGGAGGCGTTGAGCGGCAAAATCCCGTTGCTGTTTTTCAGCAGAACAGTGCCCTCTGCCGCCACCTGTAACGCCGTTGCCGCACTCATTGGATCGTCATAAGGGATATTGGGCTGATCGGTTTTTGTGTCCATGAACCCCATGGCCACCATTGTGCGCAGAATTCGTCGAACGTGTTCATCGAGCATGGCCTGGGTGATTTGCCCCGTTTCCAGCAAGGTTTCGATGGCTGCCTGATTGTAAAAATCGTCGCCGGGCATTTCCAGATCCAGGCCGGCGGTGAAGGGACCAAGCGTTTCGTGCACGGCACCCCAGTCTGACATCACAACACCCTGAAAGCCAAATTCCTTGCGGAGTATGTCTGTCAGCAGAAATTGACTCGCCGTGCAGTATTGTCCGTTGACCTGATTGTACGCTGCCATGACGTAGCAAACGTGGGCCTGCTGTATGGCGGCACGAAACGGCGGCAAATATATTTCTTCCAGCGTTCTGCGATCGATGATGTCGTCAACGGTCATGCGGTCGATTTCCTGTTCGTTGCCGATGTAATGCTTGGCGCATGCCGCCACTCCTTGGGATTGCACGCCTTTAATCCACCCGACGGCGATTTGGGAAGCCAGATACGGATCTTCGCCGAGATATTCAAAATTACGTCCATTTTGCGGCTCGCGTGTAATGTTCATACCCGGACCCAGAACGATCTGCACATCCCTGGCCAGGCAGTCGCGGCCAATTGCCATGCCCTCGAGCTGTGCCAACTGTGGATCCCATGTTGCCGCCAGCGCGATGGAGGCTGGATACGCCGTGGCAAGCCCATAAACACGGATGCCGACCGAGGCGTCGCTCATTCTTAGTGCGGGTATGTTCAGACGGTCGATTGGCTGGGTGGCCATGTAACCGTCGCCCGCAAGTAATTGAATTTTTTCATCCGGGGTTAATTCGCTCAAAAGCTGATTAACTCTAGCCTCGACCTGCTGGCTGTTGAGGCCGGCGAAACCGTGATCGGCGCCGCTTTGCGCAAACGTATATTTCGGCGCGAAGATTGAACCAGCGCCAATCAGTAAGGCAAAAAAAAATCTTTTAACCAGACTCATTTGCTTAAACATGAACGGCCTCCGCATGATTCGGCAAAACCGAAACGAGAAACTGAACAGATTCGGCTTTAACTTAGAAACGTCCGCCGGGTATTAAGAGCCTCTAAGTAATATATCGGCAAACAAGAATTTCTACGAGGGAAACTTTGCCAACGGCGTTCGTATTATTTTTTACTGCCCGATGCCTGTGCGACGTGCCCAGCAGATCATTTCTCCAGCTCTTTAAGCTTTTTACGATTCGCCATGCGCGCCACTGGCGACATACGATCGATAATCAGCACCCCATCCAAATGATCATTTTCATGCTGGACGATGCGTGCGGGAAATCCCTCTAGTTCAGCCGTTACTGGTTCGCCTCGAGCATCAGTTGCACTGATGCGCAGCCGTGTATAACGGGCAATTTTTCCCCTTATATCCGGTAGGGAAAGACATCCTTCTTCAGCTTCCTCGCAACCCGATTGGTCACCCAGAACAGGATTGATATAAACCCGGGCATCGGCCGCTTTTCCGGTTTCAGACGCCACAAACAATCTCAAAGACAAACCCACCTGCGGCGCCGCCAGGCCGACGCCATGATTTTCTTCCATCAATTCTTTCATTTTTTGTATTACCTGAAGCAACCAGTCATCGATGTGTTCGACAGGATCCGCGGGACGTTTTAATACCGCTTCCGGCCAGTAGACAATGTTTAGAGCAGACGGATCAGGCCGGGAAATTGTCTTTTTTATCTCAGGTTCACGAGATGTTTTTCGACGCTTTGTTTTCACTGTTTGTCTGGACATAAGCCTGCGCAAAATTAAATGTGCCTGCAACGAATCCATTCCCGCAGCGGCATTAACATTATATCCCGCGACTATTTCTTTGCATTGATATCATGCTTATTTTATGCAGTTGCCATATCCTGCTATACTTTGGCAATGGATATGCAAAATTCATCTGAACAATCTTCGCCATCCCGATCGCTGCCGGTGCTGGCGATTTCAGATCTAATGGGACGACCGGACTACATGCAACCCGGACGCAAACCTCCATGGCTGAAGGTGAAATTGCCGGGTGGTCCGGAATATATGCGGCTTCGAGCGTTAATCGATGAACATCGGTTGCACACCGTGTGTGAATCCGCCAAATGTCCCAACATGGGTGAATGCTGGGGACGCGGCACGGCAACCATCATGATTTTGGGCGATGTCTGTACGCGAAACTGCGGATTCTGCCATATTAAAACCGGCCGGCCGCCGATATTAGATCTGGATGAACCGCGCCGCGTCGCCGAAACCGCGGCGATCATGAAGCTCAAGCACATTGTCATTACTTCCGTTAATCGCGATGAGCTCGAGGACGGTGGGTCAACGATCTGGGCACAGACAATCACTTTAATTCGTCGGGCTTCTCCCCGCACGACCATTGAAGTATTAATTCCGGATTTTTGCGGCCATTGGGATGATTTGCAACGCGTGTTGGGTGCGAGGCCGGAGATTCTGGCGCATAATGTGGAAACCGTGCCCAGCCAATACTATCGCGTGCGCCCGCAGGCCAAATTCCCACGTTCACTGGAGCTTCTTAGTCGCGCCAAACAGCAGGGTTTTACCACCAAAACCGGCCTGATGCTGGGCATCGGTGAGACCGATGATGAAGTGCTTCAGGCGCTTCGCGACATTCGCCAGGCTAATGTGGATATTCTTACTCTTGGCCAGTACCTCCAACCGACTCGCGAACACCTGCCGATCGATCGCTGGGTAACACCGGAACAATTCAATCAGTGGAAGTATATCGCTCGGGAACTGGGGTTTTCAGTGGTCGAATCCGGACCGTTGGTCCGCTCAAGCTACCATGCCGAAGAACAGGCCGAGCTACATGAACAAGTTCGCTAATTGTGCGTACTTTGTCTGGCGATAAAGCGGGCAACGATAGGGCCGATGCGATCGGGATCTTCTTCATGCGGCAGGTGGGCCAAATCGGAGAATTTCACAAAATCAATATGGGGAATCGTTTTCACGAGCCGATCACCAGTGGACTGATCCAATAAGTTATCCCGACTCCCCCAGATGACCAGAACGGGCTGTTTGAGTTGATGCGCCCGGGTCAGGTAGCGTTCAGATTCGCCATAATGCGCGGGCAACTGACGGATGACATCCAAAAGTTTGAAGCGGTTTTCAATGTTCGACATATTGGACATATAGATATCGACCAGTTGAGAATCCATTTTTTTCTGGTCGACATAACCGATAGACGCAACTCCACCGACTAGCTGTTCCGGGGGAATGATTCTCATGAACATTTCGCCCTGTATGGGTACGCGAAGCGTTTTATAGATTTGGGGAAGCTCTTGAGGAAACACAGCCGGATTGAGAAGCACCAGCGCGTCAACGATTTGCGGATAATCCAGAGCTGCCATCACACTCATACCACCGCCCAGGCTCGCCCCCCCCATAAAGATATGCTCCAGGCCCAGTTCTTTCGGAATGCGCATAGCCGCATGCATGAGCATGCGGATACTGGGGCCGCCTTCGGGCCATCCTATTCCAGCAAAACTGTTGTAGTCAATTAACACCAGATCGCATAGCGGTAATAGGTGGGCGGCAATGCCTCTGAACGAAGCGATGTGTAATCCCATGCCGTGCAGCAAGACGAGGACCGGCCGGGCAACAGATGCGTTCCTCGCGTAGCGCAAGACCTTGAACGGAATTTGCCGGTCATCAAAGACAAGGTAATAACTTTCCACATTGGTTTCTTCGGCGGGTCGACCAAAGGAAAACATTCGTACAGGAAGAAGCGTCTCTGAGAACTCAAAAAGTTCCATGGGCTCGCGTTGCGGCTTGTAGGCCGGTGCGGAAATACCAGCCATAAATATTGTGTCTTCGATCATCTGATAATATATCGTCTAATACTTACTTCTCTTTTATTTTAAAAATTGGCGCGGGTTAACACCGCTATTTGTTAACATTTTAGTCCGCTTAAGTTGCATAGGCCACACCCCCCGCCGACAATAATGCTGTGTCCAAAAAGGTCCATCTTCCCCCACAACGTGTTTTGGTCGTCATGCCGAATTGGCTTGGAGATGCCGTCATGGCGACACCATTTTTGAGGTCGTTGCGTGAACTTTATCCTGACGCGCACATCGCGGCCTTATGCTCGCGTTTGGCGTTACCGGTCATTACCGGCCTGGCATGCGTAGATGAAGCAATTGAGTATATATTGCGGCCCGATTTGCGCATCAGCATTCGGGCGACGGTGGGGATTCTTGCGGGGAAAAAGTTCGATCTTGCTGTACTTTTGCCCAATAGCTTTCGCAGTGCATTAATCGCCTGGCGGGCATCGATTCCGCGGCGCCTGGGATATCGGCGGGAATGCCGCGGCGTGCTGCTGACCGATGGTCTTGATCCGGAGATTCGCACAGATTCGGAAATTTCACTGCAATTGGCTCGAAAGCGTGTCAGAAACCTGATTGCCGCCAATCAAATTGTATCTGATGCGCGACTGCTGGCCCACGGTGCGGGGTGGCAAATCGTCGAGCCAGGAAAACCGGTACGACCAGTGTCAATGTCTACATGGTGTAAAAATCTGGCAAAACAAGGTAATTTCCAACCTGTGCCCACCATCGATTAGTACCTGGCACTGACAGAGCGCCTGGGCGGAAAAATTGATTGCAAAAAAATGTTTTTGGGAATGACTGAAGCGGAGCGCTCTGAAGCTCAGGAAGCACTTCAGAGTCTCCATATCGACGCCGCCGATCCTTATCTTCTTATTTTTCCAGGGGCAAATTTTGGTTCATCCAAATGCTGGATGCCGGAACGTTTCGCCGAGATCGCTTCCCATGTCGCTGATCCGAAGGGTGATTTTCGGGCACATGTATTGATTGGTGCTGCACCTAACGAAAAATCACTGGTGGATGCAATTTTTGCCGCTCTTCCGTCGGACTTTAACGCATCAGATAAACGCTATCGCATTCAAAGACTTTCCTCTGCCGCCGAAGGGCGCGGCGTGAGCCTGGGAGCGATCAAGGAACTGGTTCGCCGTTCCAGATTGGTGTTGTGCAACGATACTGGTCCGCGGCATTTCGCTGCGGCGTTGAATACCCCGCTGGTTACGCTGTTTGGGCCCACCGATCCGCGCTGGGCTGAAACGTTTTATAAAGGCGAGAGAATATTGTCCATCGAGGTTCCCTGCGGGCCATGCCAGCTCAAACGCTGTCCCATTGATCATCGCTGTATGCGTGGCCTGACGACTCAGATGGTTCTTGAGGCAATGCGTCAACAATGGAGTTTAGGCTCTGCCTCATAACACCTCGGCAGCCGCGCTTGGTCTCCAGGTGGCCAGATGCAAGGAAGAGCAACGAGGTTATATTCGAAAGATAATATGGTGAGGAGCGATGACGCCGCAGATGGCCGCTTGGAGGCCAAACTATTCGGGACGAGGCTGTCTGGCCCCGAATCCTGCGTCGCACCTTCTCGCTGTATTTTTAATAAGGGCTTCGTCGGTGCTCCTAGGCTCGTGGCCAGGCAGCCGACGTCGCGGCCCCGATGTGTTGTGAGACAGTGCCTGGCATGAATATCGCATTGATCATTGAACATTTCGATCCTAATCGGGGCGGTGCAGAGCATTTCACAGTATGGCTTGCTCGGCAACTCGTCCAGCGCGGATGCAAGGTCGATGTGGTTTGCCATGACAGTACGCGATTACGCCATAAATTTCAGGCGGCGCATCACGGCGCTTCCCACGATGCGCGACGCTCGGCGACTGCGCATGGACGGATGGAGCTTGAGTTGCCCGACCAAATCAACGTACATCGGCATGCCGGTATCAAACTTAGTACGGGGATAGGTTTTCGGCAGTTTGGCGCCCAAGCCCGCAAGTGGTGCCGGCAACACAACCCTGATGTGGTGCATTCGATGTCCGTGGCTTTTGCAGGCGATATTTACCAGCCACACGCCGGCATTTATGCCAGAATTCAGGCTCAGGCAATCGCTTCGCGAGCAACGCCGGCGGCCGCGCATTGGAAGCGGCTGATGCTGGGTTTTTCCGGCAAACAGCGAACGTTGATAGCTCTTGAAAAACAGGCCGTCAAAATTCCGGAAGCGGGCGGCCCATGGAAAATTTTGTGCCTGACTCCGCAGATGATGCGCGATTTTCAGGATATATATGCGGCGCCGGAACACCAGCTCGCGGTATTGGAAAACCCGATGATGTATTCGGCGCCGACGCAGGAAGAGCTGGCACGCATGCGAAGCTGGTTTCGACAAATATATGGTCTTGCGGAAGAGGACAAAGTAGCCGTATTTGTAGGACATGATTTTCGGCGCAAGGGGCTTGAATGGGCCATTCGTGCCGTGGCGCAAACCGGCCGGAAATGGAAGTTGCTCGTTGTTGGATTAGGTCGTGTGCGAAAATATCTTGAACTTTCCCGCAGGTTGAATATGACGGATCGCATCAAATTCATTGGGCCCACACAACAGATGGATTGCGTTTACAGCGCCGCCGATGCACTGATTTTGCCCACGTTTTATGAAAGTTTCGGACTCGTTGCCCTTGAAGCACTGGCGTTCGGCCTTCCGGTAATCAGCACCCGATTTTTGGGCGCAAGTCATTTTATTAGCTCGAGCGGTCTGGGGACCATTGTGGATGATCCGCGAAACGTCGCGGAAATGGCCGTTGCACTGGACTGGGTCGATCAAAGCATTTCCATACGCATGGGGACGGCGATGAAGGCCGTGGCCATGACCAGCCATCTTTCACCGCAAAGGTACCTGGATCGCCTGATGGACTTGTATAAGGAATGCATCGCATTCAAAATCAAAAGACCACATGGGGAATAATCAACAAGATGATGACCGAGCAACAGATTGTTTTAACTATTTTTGTCACTGCCCCCATCACGTACCTGATCGGTTCTATACCTTTCGGGTTGATTCTGGGGTTGGCGCGTGGCGTGGACATCCGTAAACACGGCAGCGGTAATATCGGCGCGACCAACGCCGGTCGCGTACTGGGTATGCGTTATTTCTGGTATGCCTTTTTTCTTGATTTTTTAAAGGGTTTCCTGCCGGTACTTGTCTGCGATCTGCTGATCACAAATCTGAATGGGCCCATCTGGATACCGCTGATAACCGCGGCGGCCGCCATTTCGGGACATCTGTTTCCGATTTACCTGGGATTCAAGGGCGGCAAAGGGGTAGCAACCAGTTTTGGAGCCATGCTGGGAATCTGGCCGGTCTTTACCCTTTCGGCGCTTGGTGCGGTTGGTGTGTTTGCGGTTGTGTTTATGTCCAAACGAATCATTTCCATTTCATCAATGGTAGCCGCGATCAGTTTTGCCGTGCTGGTGCCGCTGGTGGGTCATTTTCTCTCGCCGATTCCCGGTGTTATCCAGCCGGAATCCTGGCACGAGCTTATGCCACTGCTGATTGCCAGTTGGCTCCTGTGCGCCATGGTCATCTGGAAACATCGAAGCAACATCAGGCGACTGTTGACCGGTACCGAACCGAAAATGGGTGAATCAGCAAGTACCGCCCCGATAAAAAATGATGAGCCTCAAACAAAGTAAGCTGCGAACGCCATTACCACGAATATACGACGGTGTAAGTAATTTCTTTTTTACCGTTCGCGGGCACGTCCACGGAAAACTCGATGGTCCGCGAATCAAGTTTCTGGAAATTGTCGCTATTAGCGGTAATTTGCCAGTTTGACCATCGCCACAGATATTGCGGTACTTCCATATGAACGACGGCATCGGAATGATTGTTTAGCATGATGCTATAACTTTCCGTAGCTGTTCGGGCGACCGAATCGACATGAAAATCCGTTTGCGTGCGCTCGCCGATGACGTCAAAAGAATTCCCGACCTTCACGGAAACCAACTCATCCC
>DATJSN010000013.1:0-9753 GCA_035504095.1 Phycisphaerae bacterium
AAGATGACCAGTTGATATCTGATAGCGTCTCCTTTGGGAGATGATTATAGCCTGCGCGAAGAGTGCGTGTGAGTTGTATAATTCCTCGGGAAATTTGGATATCCTTATGCGCGATCATCCGTTGAATCAATGGCACCAGCGAGCCGAAGCGTCATTTCTTCCCTATGGCCCATCGATTCAGATTGTCGAAAGCTACGGCAAACCGGAAATAGAATATGCCGCCATCCGCAAATCAGCCGCCCTAATGGATGCGGCGCATCGCAGCGTGATCGAATTAACCGGCAAAGATCGTCTGAAGTTTTTGCAGAATCTCATTACCAACGATGTAAAACCACTGGACGCCGGGGCAGGTTGCTATTCATATTTGCTCAACGTTAAAGGGCGCATCATCGCCGACATGAACATTCTACAGCGCGACCAATCCGCTTATCTGGAAGTCGATACACGTCTGGCGCCGGAACTTGTGCGAATATTAGAAAATTATTTGTTTTCAGATGATGTCCGCATCACCGACCGTTCAAATGATCTCTCGCGTCTTACGCTCATCGGTCCGGGAAGCACAACTATTTTGGAAACGCTCGCCGAGCGAAAGCTGGAAGGCCTCAATGCACCGCTGAAAAACACAGATGCTGAGATTCTGGGCGCTAAAACGATGGTTTTTCGCAATGATTTGTGCGACCAGATGCAATTAGAATTAGTGATTCCTGCAGATCATCTGGTTGATATTTGGGAAACTATTATCCGAACCGCAAACCCGGAGCCCGAAGAAGAGCATCGTCCGCAAAAGCTTTATCCAATCGGCTGGTCCGCCTTTAACATTGCACGAATCGAATCGGGCACGCCTTTGTTGGGCATCGATATTACTGACCAGAATCTACCCATGGAAACCGCCCACTGGTACACCCGGGCGGTTCACATAAGCAAGGGCTGTTATCTCGGACAGGAAGTTGTTGCCCGCATGCATGCTCACAATTCGGTCGCAAAAATGTTGGTGGGGCTTAAAATCGCCGGTGATGCTCCGCCGCTGGCCGGCGCCGATTTACGGGATAGCACTGCGCAGGTGGGGATTGTGACCAGCAGTTGTACGTCGCCGATGCTTGGCAACACACCTATCGCCATGGGATATTTAAAGCGTGCTTTTGCCGAGGCGGGTCGTCAGGTAGATGTGTATACCATCCGAGGCCAGGTGAAAGCCACCGTTGTTGGGTTGCCATTCTGGAAGCCCACGCATTAAATCGAGGACGATTCATGCCGCGGCAGGTACTTGATGTCGGTCAATGTGGATTCGACCACTCAGCGATTGCGGAGCTTATCGAAAAAAGCTGCAATGCCCAAGTCGATGCGGCGCAAAACGCCGATGAAGCACGTAAACTTATGGCCAGTAAAAAGTATGATTTGGTCTTAATTAACCGTATTCTTGATGCAGATGGGTCCAGCGGCATTGAATTAATTCAAAAACTGCGCGCCCAACCCAACTGCCCGCCTTTGATGCTGGTCAGCAACTTAACGGAGGCTCAGCGCCAGGCCATCGCCGCCGGCGCAGTTGAGGGATTTGGCAAAGCCGCCATTCATTTGCCGCATACCGCGGAACATCTCAGGGAAGTGCTTGGGACAGTTTGATTAAGGTATCGGCTGCGCAAGCTTGAGCATTTCGGAACCGGCCAATAGGAAAGCCCCGACGCCATAAGGAGCTGAGCCGTCGATAGCAGCCTGGCCCGGCGCTTTTCCAACTCCCTGCACCCAGCCGAGTTTCCCCGATGGTTGTACTGCGCTGACCAGCGCCTGCCATGCCTTATCCACCACCGGTAGATACTTGTCTCGCGGCAAAATTCCATTATTTATGCCCCAGGCAATTGCATAACAATAAAGCCCCGTGCCGCTGGTTTCACCATGAGCATAAACGTCCGGGTCCAGCAGGCTGGATTTCCAGAATCCGTCTGGTTGCTGTAATGCCGCAAGGCGCGCCGCCATTTGAGTGAACAAATCCACATAACGCTGCCGGTCGGGGTAATCCCGGGGCATATAAGTCAGGACACGTGCGATTCCGGCCAGAACCCAACCGTTACCACGACTCCAAAATACAGGCTGAGAGTTCGGCTCTTTTTTATCGAAAAAAGTCTTATCGCGGAAAAATAATTGTTCATTCTTATCGAGTAGGTAATCCACAACGTCCCACCATTGTTTATCCATATAATCCAGATACTTACTTTCGCCGGTGGCGGAGCTTAATTCGGCAATTCCCGGCGGGGCCATGAACAAAGCGTCACACCACCACCAGTCCAGATGACCAGGCATAGGTTGGGCCATGATCTGATCGATGCGATTTTCAAATGCCTGGATCATATGCGGATCTTTTTTGATTAAATATAATTGCGTATATATCTGACCAACCGCCAGGTCGTCGGCATGGCGAAATCGTTTGCCCGGCTGAAAATCGTTTGCCTGGCTGAAATCCAGTGCGATGTTTAAATAAAACTCCGAACCAGTCACCTCATACGCCTGCATAATTCCTATTTGAAAGACGGCGTTGATCCATGTAGGTCGTGAATCTTTTGTTTTGGTAAGATTGGAGACTTGCCATTGGGCGGCTTTTTGCATCACAGTGGTTATGAACGGTTTGGAAAATATGTCATCGGGGACATCGGCGGCAATCCCCCGCGACGCTGGCGCTAGAAAAAAAAACAGAGAAACCAGCAGAATGGCTCTATAAACCACAGCTACTCCACAAAGACCGTGCGACGAATTATAACCCACATGCAATGGCCAGTCAGGCGTTTGACTCCCGCATTCATGCCCTTATACTTTCCGACTTGTTGCTACTCGTCGTATTTTATAGGCGAGTCGCTGCATCCGAGTAATGGCAAAACCGGCTCCAAATTGATTACGGAGGTAACGACAAGTGGCTGAAAAGCTGGTCTATTTCTTTGGCAAAGGCAAAGCGGAAGGCTCCGCGAAAGATAAGGTTCTTCTTGGAGGAAAAGGAGCCAATCTGGCGGAGATGACCAATATCGGTCTGCCTGTTCCGCCGGGATTTACCATCACCACCGAATGTTGCGCCGCTTATTATAAAAATGGTCAGAAGTTTCCCAACGAACTCGAAGAACAGATCAATCAGAATCTCCGTCAACTGGAACAGACGCTGGGTAAAAAACTTGGCGATCCGCGCAACCCTCTGCTGGTTAGCTGCCGCAGCGGCGCCGCGGTATCCATGCCTGGAATGATGGATACCGTTCTGAATATTGGTTTAACCGAAAGCATGATCGAATCGCTGGCACAGGCCAGTGGAAACGCCCGCTTCGTATGGGATTCCTGGCGGCGCCTGATCAATATGTTCGGCGATACTGTCATGGGCGTCGATCATGAACATTTCGAACATGAACTTTCCGCGATCAAAGCAAAAAAAGGCGTCCGTCTTGACACCGATTTGGGTATTGACGAACTAAAGCAAGTCTGCGCCCGGTATTTAAAGGTTTATGAGAAACACACCAAAGAAAAATTTCCCACCGATCCACGCGAACAAATTCTCAAATCAATCCGGGCGGTTTTTCAGTCCTGGAACAGCCCCAGAGCGATCAAGTACCGGCAGATTAATGAAATCAGCGGTCTCGCGGGCACCGCGGTGAACGTGCAGGCCATGGTCTTCGGCAACATGGGCGAGGATTGCGCCACGGGCGTTTGTTTCACTCGCGATCCGTCGACCGGCGAAAACGTTTTCTATGGCGAGTTTCTGATCAACGCCCAGGGAGAAGACGTGGTGGCCGGCATCCGCACGCCGCAGCCTATCGTCCGCATGGGCGACACACTTCCTGAAGCTTACGCCGAACTTCTTCGTGTAAAAGACATCCTCGAAAAGCATTTCCGCGACGTACAAGATATGGAATTCACCGTTGAGCACAACCATTTCTACATGCTTCAGACACGCAACGGTAAACGCACTGCCCAAGCCGCAGTCCGCTGTGCGGTGGAAATGGTCAAGGAAGGCCTGATCGACAGAAATACGGCTGTTTTGCGCGTCGATCCGGCAAGTCTGGATCAACTATTGCACCCATCTTTTGATCCAAAGGCGAAAAAAATTCAGATTGCCAAAGGACTGCCGGCATCCCCCGGAGCAGCAGTCGGAAAACCTGCCTTCACCGCGGAAGAAGCCGAGGATCGTCACGAAGAAGGAGAAAAAGTCATCCTGGTCCGCAAGGAAACGTCGCCTGAAGATATCGGCGGCATGCAAACCGCCGTGGGCATTCTTACCAGCACCGGCGGTATGACCAGCCATGCGGCGGTCGTAGCGCGGGGCATGGGCAAACCGTGTGTCGCCGGCTGCGGCGAATTGCATATCGACGCCAAAGCGGGCGCTCTAAGTGTTCGCACCGCCGACGGAAAAATGCATAAATACAGCCGAAAGGATGTCATTTCGCTTGACGGTTCTACAGGCGCGGTATTCATCGGCGAAGTGCCGACGGTTAAACCCACCGTCTCGGGCGATTTTGCCATGCTGATGGGTTGGGCGGACAAACTGAGAAAACTTGCAGTACGCACCAACGCCGACACGCCCAACGATTCCCGCGTAGCCCGTGAATTCGGCGCCGAGGGAATCGGCCTGTGCCGCACCGAACATATGTTTTTTGAAGGCGACCGGATCATCGCTGTGCGCGAAATGATCCTCGCCGACAACGAAGCCGACCGCCGCAAGGCGCTTAAAAAACTTCTGCCGTATCAGAAAAAAGATTTCATCGGCATTTTCAAAGCGATGGACGGCCTGCCGGTCACCATCCGCCTGCTCGATCCGCCGCTGCATGAGTTCCTCCCGCACGAGGAAAAAAATCAGCGCCAGATGGCCCGACAGATGAAAATTCCCATCGATAAAGTTAAACACCGCGTGAGCGAACTGCACGAAGCCAATCCCATGCTTGGTTTCCGGGGTTGCCGCCTCGCGATTATTTATCCGGAAATTCAGGAAATGCAGGTGCGGGCCATTTTTCAGGCCGCGGTCGAAGTTGCCGGAAAAAGCGTCAAAGTTTATCCGGAAATCATGATTCCGATCGTTAACACCGTTAAGGAACTGGAATTTCTGTTGCCAAAGGTCCGGCAGGTCGCCGAAGAAACGTTCAAAAAAGCCGGTCGCACCGTGGATTACAAAGTGGGCACGATGATCGAATTACCGCGCGCCGCGATTACCGCCGACCAGATTGCCAAACAAGCGGAATTTTTCAGCTTTGGCACCAACGATTTGACGCAGATGACCTTTGGTTTTTCGCGCGATGATGTGGCCACCTTTGTGCCTCGATATGTAGAGATGGAAATTCTACACAAAGATCCGTTCCATTCTCTGGATCAGGAAGGCGTCGGCCAACTCATTAAAGTCGCCATTGAAAAAGGCCGCTCAACACGTGGTGATTTAAAGATCGGCATTTGCGGCGAACACGGTGGCGATCCGTCCTCGGTCGAATTTTGCCATAAGGTAGGGCTAAACTATGTAAGCTGCTCACCCTACCGTGTACCGATCGCGCGTCTCGCCGCGGCTCAGGCTGCCGTTAAAGAGGCCACAGGCGGCAGTTATTCAACCAAATAGTCCGTTGCGTTCAGTCATTGCCGGGCCTGGAATAAAATTCCGGGCCTTTTTTATTTTTGGCGCTGGATTAAACTTCTTGCTTCTATGAACGAGCAAAACGTTAAACTCGGCTTCATCGGCGGCGGCAACATGGCCGAGGCCCTTATCTTTGGAATTCTTAGAGCAGGTTTGTTTACGCCCGGTGATCTTTTGGTCGCCGACCCAAGCCCGGAGCGGCGAACCTTACTGACCGCAAAGTTGGGCATTAAAACTACAGACAATTCGGCGGAAGTTGCCGCCCAGTCAGAAGTGATTTTGCTGGCCGTTAAACCGCAGAAAATTGAAGAGGCTCTTGCACAAATCAAACCCCATGTAAATAATCAGAAATTCATCATCAGCATTGTCGCCGCGATAACCACCAGGTTTCTTCAACAACATCTGCCTCCGAATACCCGTGTAGTGCGCGTTATGCCCAATACACCGATGCTGGTTGGCGCCGGGGCCAGCGCTATTGCGCGGGGTTCGTATGCTCTGGATTCCGACTTGGAATTTACCTGGAAATTATTCTCTTCCGGCGGTAAAGCCGTCAAAGTAGAGGAACATTTGATCGATGTGGTAACGAGTCTTTCCGGCTGCGGACCAGCGTATGTATTTTATCTCGCTGAAGCCATGTCCGCCGCCGGGCAAAAAATGGGACTTTCCGCAGCTGACGCCGATCTTCTGGCTCGTCAGACTATCGTCGGCGCCGGCCGTATACTCGAACAAACAACGGATTCACCGGCCGAATTGCGTCGCAAAGTAACCAGTCCCGGCGGATTCACTGAAGCGGCCATCAAGCATATGCAAACAGAGGAATTTTTCGACCTGATCGCCGGCGTGATGAAGGCCGCTGCTGATCGCGGCCGTGACCTGGCTCGCTAAACCCGTTGTAACTTCGATTTATGATCTATGCCATTGAAGTCAACACGGAATTTTACGCCGCACATCAACTGCGACTTTCTGATGGTTCATTTGAGCCTTTGCATGGTCACCTTTGGCGCGTGGAAGTGCGCGTCGTCAGCGAAAAACTTGACGCCATCCAAACCGTTATGGATTTTCATCTGCTTGAATCGCTTTTAAAAACAATTATTGCTCCATGGCCCAACAAACGTCTTAATGATTTTGCGCCATTTGATAAAGAATGGTCTCCCTCGGCCGAACGCGTGGCGGAACATATCGCGAAGCTTCTAATATTTCAGATTCCCGCGCCTGCGCAGCTTTCGCACGTGCGCGTCGGCGAAGCGCCGGGTTGCTATGCAATTTTTTCTTTGGATCGTTAAAAGCCATATTAGGCCCTACGGCCGTCGTTAGAACACCCCCATCAGACATGCTAAAATAAAGGGCTTATGCCATCGGCCGGATATCCAATATTTCTTAATCTAGCCAACCAGCCTGTCCTGATCGTCGGCGGCGGTGACGTTGGTTTGCGCAAAGCACGCGGGCTTTTGGAAACCGGCGCCAAAATCACCGTTATAAGTCCTGCATTTACTTCAGAATTCGCCGATTTAATGGAGGTTATAAAAATTACTGAACCTTATGTTCAGGGATGGCTTAACCGCCCTGATTCTCCGCGTTGGCGTCTGGTTTTTGCCGCTACGGATCAACCCGCGGTAAACGAGCAGGTTGCCGTTGATGCGGCAGCCGCCGGAATTTTCTGCTGCCGTTGCGATTCGCCTAATGACACAGATTTCACCGGTCCCGCAGTGCACCGAGAGGGTGCTATTACCATCGCTGTCAGCACCGCTGGAGCATCGCCCAGGCTGTCAGCGCAAATTGTCCGCTCGCTTTCCAACCACATTGATCCGGTCTGGGCGGATCAGGCCAAATTTGCCCAGGAGTGGCGGCTGGAAATCATCAGTCATGTGCACGATCCCGCGGTTCGGCGTGACCTGCTTGAATGGTTGGGTTCGGATGACATCCAGAATATCCTGCGTTCCGGCGGGCGAGAAGCCGCGGAAGCGATGCTGCATCAGCGTCTTAATGGAACCGCGAGTGCGGGACTGCGTCGAACTACAAACAAGGCTAAAACCCTTAATGTCTATTTTTATCCAACCATCGCGGTGCTGTTTTTGATCGCCGTGACCCTCGCTCTGACCAAATATCACATATTCTCCACCAGCAATCCGTGGGTTGCGGTTCACGTGAGTACCGTACTATTGGGTACGGCGTGCTTTGCCATGGGATGTATCGGCGGAATAATCTATCTGGCGGCAAACCGGCGACTCAAAACCCCCGGTCGCGCCGCACGACGAATCTTCATCCTGCCCTCCCTGGAGCGTATTGAAAAAATCAACCACTACGCGATCATCCTGGGATTTCTGCTTTTGACCGCCAGCGCCATTGTGGGCATTTTTCAGGCCCCCGCCGCCATGGGCGCCGGCTGGTGGCATTCACCCAAGGTTCTGCTTACGCTGGTAATCTGGCTGGTTTACGCATTATTGCTGAATGTACGTATGGCCCCGGTTTTGCGCGGCGCCCGCGCGGCATGGTTGAGTATTTTGGGTTTTGTTTTGTTGCTGATTGTTTATGCAATTATGAACTGGAAATAGGAAAGAGGACTCTTGGAATCCTTTATTCCCCATGACGAAGTTAATCTGCTGCTGGTGGGCATGAACCATCGCACCGCTCCGATTGCGCTACGAGAAAGTCTGGCGTTTGACAATGATACCGCCCTGGCCGCCATGAATGAATTGAGTAGGTCGCACCCCGGCTGGGAATTCGTCATTCTCTCCACCTGTAATCGCGTGGAACTCTATATCGCCGTTCACGGTCCAGCATCCCCTGATCAGGAGGCGATGACCGGACTATTGGGGCAATTGCGCTCCATGAACGCCGCGGATATCAGCAATAGTGTCTATCACCGCCGACAACAGGATGCCGTGGAACATCTATTTTCTGTAACCAGTTCGCTCGATTCGCTGGTGCTGGGTGAAACGCAGATTCTCGGCCAGGTGAAGCAGGCTTATCAAAACGCCTGCACCGCAGGTACGGTGGGCGCGGTGTTCCACGTTCTGTTTCAGCGCGCATTATCGGCGGCTAAGGAAGTTCATGACGCCACTGACCTGGGCAGTGGAAAAATTTCCGTGGGCAGCGTAGCGATTGATTTGTTGCGCGGTGTATTCGACAGTTTTTATGACAAAACCGTTTTGATCGTTGGTGCCGGGGGGATGGCGGAACTGATGCTGGAACAAATGCTGCCGCTGAAACCAGGTAAATTAATCGTAACCAACCGCACGCCGGAAAAAAGCCGGGAAATGGCATCTCGTTTTGGACTTATTGCCGAGGATTTTTCCAATTTGCGCCAGCTTCTGGTCCAGGCCGACATTGTCCTGACGGGAACCGGCGCCAGCGAACCGGTCATTACTATTGATTTACTCAAGCCTTTGCTCAAGCTTCGCCAATATCGTCCACTGGTGATGGTGGATATCGCCGTTCCGCGCGACGTGGAAGCAGACGTAGGCAAACTCAATAACGTTTATTTATATAACATTGATGACCTGGAACAGGTTGCTGAGGGAAACCGCCGCCAGCGCGGAGGAAAAGTTGAAGAAAGCCGGGCTCTGCTGGCGCGTCACACACGGGAATTCATGCACTGGCTTTCCGTGCGCAACACCGGTCCAGTGGTGCGAGCGCTTTATCAGCACTGCCGGCAAATCAGCGATAATGAAGTGGAAGCTATGATCGCGGCGCATCCGGAACTAACCGAAGAACAGCGACTGGCTCTAAGAAAGCTTGCACATCGCCTGGTTGGCAAAATATTACACGCACCTGTAACGCAAATAACAGGGCAAGACCTTCCAACTCACCGCATGCACCTGGCCGGTGCAGTCCGTGAACTTTTTAACCTTATGCCCAAAACCGATCAGCCGTCTGGCAAATCCGCGGAAAGTGAAAAAGGTTCGGACATTTAGAGGTTCTTAAACCGGATCTGTTTCCTGTTCCAGCTTTTTGGTGATCGATTCGCGATATGCCTTGTAGCGTTCCTGAATCTTCGGGTCGCCGATGCCCAATATCGCCGCAGCCAGTAAACCGGCATTGGTAGCGCCCGCGTTGCCGATCGCCAGCGTCCCCACCGGCACTCCTCCGGGCATCTGAACGATAGAGAGCAGCGAATCAATCCCGCGTAGTGCTTCTCCTTGCATCGGCACGCCCAGTACCGGTAAGGTGGT
>DATJSN010000014.1:0-13884 GCA_035504095.1 Phycisphaerae bacterium
GATATAAAAGGCCGGACCCCGTAGTAAGAACATGAGACCTTCGGAACCTCGTTCTACTGAATGGCGGCCGGCTGCGAAATCAATTGTATGGCACGTCCTTGGCGGACGATGCCGAATAGATGTTTGAACCTATCCCGTTGGACCACCCCGCGCCGCAGGGCGGATTGGCACTCTAATATTGTGGAGTAGTGAAGGGAACCCATCAGGCCCCAAGGGTTCCCTTCAAACTTCTCTCCCTTCCCCTTCTTTCCCTGTGGAAGAATGAACGGAGGTTCTTTGCGCCGCCAAGCAGAAAATGCTCTATTCAGCAATGCGCCGCTTCGTGGCGTTCTCAAAAAGTACGCTTATTTGCGCTTGACAACGGCTTGCTCATAGATGTTCCACTGCTCAACTTTCTACTCTCTCGGCGCGGAACGCGCCGTTGCTCCCGTCTTCCGACCCAGAACTCGGCAGCCGCCCATTTACGAATTTTCGTGTATGGCCAGATAATCACCGGGACGCATCGTTGTCACCCCACCGATTATGCGTCCATATAACGACCGAAAATGTTTGTCGCCGGTTAACAGGTAATCTGCATTGCCGGCAATTGCCGCCGCAAGAACTGGATAATCCTTCATAGGCAACTCAACATCCGGCGGAATTAGTGTGATTGGCGCTTCCTTGACCAATTCACAGCGTTTCAGCAAACGTTGCAATGTTTTTAATTCAATGGCGTGTTTCGTTTGTAAATTGCGGATGGCCTCAGCGGAAACAAAACTGCTGACCAGCAATTTAATCTCACGTATCCTCCACAACCTTGTAATTCGGCTGTGTGGATCATAAGCGGCGGAAAATAGTACGTTCGCGTCAAGAAAGACACGGTCCATTACTTGACCCCGGCCGGCTTATCATGATCGATTTTAGCCGGGTCCAACCCCATTTGACGTACAAGTTTGCAGGCACGGGCGTAATCCGCCGTGTCGGTTGTATTGGTTAAAAGAAATTCGGCCACCCGTTGATCTGTGTACGACTCAATAGGCAACTTACGCGCTACTTGGGAGCCGATGCTGGCTGTAGTCGATTTGCGCTGCTTTTGCCATTTTTGATATTCCGACTTGGGAATCAGCACATATTCACGGCGGTCTATCTTAATGGTCGGCATCCGCATGTATATTCTCCTCTTGTGTTCGCCAGTCATTATAACCAAATAGACCCGACAAAATGAATGGACATGTTTGCCCTCCTCACCTGCGCCTTTTTTCTCTTTTTACTTATACCTTTTTACTTTGCGGCGGCTTCGCCGCCCACTCCCGTCTCAGAACTCGGCGGTAGCGCCGCTAATTCATCGCCGGATCAGGTGGAACGGCCGCGGGTTTGATCCAAGGCCAGACCGCGTCCTGAGTCGCCTGACGCGATATATCCTTCCACAGGTTTTCCCACGGACCAAAAATATGCTCCGGATGAGCCGCGGCGATCATCCATGAACCTTCCTTGATTTCGCCCTCCAACTGTTCCGGCGACCAGCCGCTGTTGCCCAGAAAAAACCGTACGGGTTCGGCCTGGTCTTTGACCAGGGAAAAAATACTTGGCCCCTGCATGGTGAAATGAACGCCTGGGCAAACGTTAATATCGCTGGCGGATTCCTGCTTGTGCAGCACCGCCAGCGGACTTGAGCACGGGCCGCCCTGAAACAGCGGGGCGTCGTTGTCATAGGGTTCGTCGGCCACTTTGGTCCAGGCCTGTTTGATGGATGTTTCCAGCGGACGATTCAGGATCACGCCCAGGACGCCTTCGTCGTTGTGCTGAACGATCAAAACGACGGAATGGAAAAAATTCGGATCACGCAGTGACGGTAGAGCGATTAATAAATATCCCTGAAGAGATTGCATTTAGAAGCTCTTGAGCTCGATCTTGTTTAACAAACCCGGCGCAAGAAATGCCGGATCTTAGCGCATCACCCATGTCCTGGAGATTAACTGCGGGCTCGGCTCAATATTGATCGCCTGCCCCGGAAGAGAATAGTTCAGGTCCAGCGTTTTTTGCAGCACCACCAGCTTGTGGGTGAGGGGATCCATTTGCGTGGCGGTTTCACCCGAAAGACCGGCGACGTATAAATCAAAGCCGCGGGCGTCGTCGGGCAAATCGGTGAATAAGGCTGCGGAGGACCGAGCGTTATCATCTCCCTGGAGCAGGCGGCCGGCCATCAGCATGGGATTAACCATCAACGCGTCGCCGACGGCCTTTTGCAACTGGGCGAAAAGCGCCGGATCGACGACCGCGACGGGTTTGAGAATTCTTCCGGTATCCGTGCGAAGTTCAAATATGGGATTAAAAAAAACATCCTGCCCGGTGTTGTTGGTAACCGTGTAATGAACCGCCCAATAGACGTGCAGCCGATAGTCGGCTGAGGAAGCAATGACAAAGCGCTGTGGTTTGTCGAAAACAAAGTCGAGTTGCCATGACGGACTCGATAAAGCGGGCACCGGAGGCGTGCTCTGGGCGCTGAGCATTCCGGCGGCGAGGCCTAAAAACGCCAAACAGATTAAAACCGGCGCCAGAAGCAAAATGCGGCGCATTGGGAACCTCCAGAAGGCCGGCGGAAAAACTCAACCCAACGGGTTATGCCGATCCGCCTTATATAACTAAACTAACGATGCTGCGGGCAATGAGCAAGGGTTTTTTTCGACGGGAGATGGGACTAGGGTGTCGGGAGCGACATTTGCGAGTTGCCGGTTCACGGTTGTGGGAATTTAACCGTTAATGAGCGGGGAGGAAAAATATTGCCCCGGAGCCTCGTTGGTCGTAGTCTGATTGTTTATGGTTGCTTATGAACTAATCCGTCCGGATTCTCCTGATCTGGCGCAGCGCGGCGTCGATTGCCTGATCGCCGGTCCGGAAGGCGAACAACGCACGCAAAGTTTTGAAGCGCGCCGGCGCCGCGAATTTTTTCGCGACTATTGCCGGGACAACAATCTGGATCTTAAATGCCAGCGCGTGGCCTTGGCCAATGGTCAGGCGGTGGCCGCGTGTCTGTGGGTGCCTAATAAGGGAAAGACGGCGCTATTTTATATTCCCGATCTGCAGCGCTATCCGGACGCGATACCGGCGGTTGAATCGTGTATTCGCGGCGCGCTGGCCGATTCCGCGGCGGCGGGCATGGCGCTGGCGCAGTGCCTGCTGGAAACGGATGATCGGCCGGCGATAGAAGTTTTCCACGCGTCGGGCTTTTCCGATTTGTCGATTTTGTATTACATGGAACACGGTCGCCCATTTTTTACGCCGCGGCCGGAATTTCCGCCGGGCGTGGAGCTGCAGACGTACACGCCTGCGCGGCATGAACAATTCGCCGCGGTAATCGCGGCCAGCTATATCGGCACGCTCGATTGTCCCGCGCTTTCCGGGTTGCGCCGCATCGAAGACGTGATCGCCGGTCACCAGGCCGTCGGAGCGTTTGATCCGTCTTTGTGGCTGCTGGCTTTGCGCGACGGCAAACCGGCGGGCGTACTGCTGATGGCGCTTCATCCGCAGCGCGAGTGCCTGGAAATCGTTTATCTGGGGCTGGCGCCCGAAGCGCGACGGCAAAAACTGGGCACCGCGCTGATGCAAACAGCCCTTAAAACCACGGTGGAGCGCGGCGCGACGATCAGCACGCTGGCCGTCGATCAGAACAACACGCCGGCGCTGAGGTTGTATCAACGTCTGCGCTATCGGAAAACCGGCCAGCGCCGTGCGCTGTATAAGAGCCTCTAACAAACTTTCCGGTTTATGACGTGAAAAAAATTGAACCGCGGCGCGCCCGCGGGCCAGACAATAGTTGTAAGTGCATGTGAAACCGAAGGTTGAAGCTCTCTTTCACATATTTTCCACAACGGCTTGGATAAGTTGTGAATTGTTTGTGAAGAAAAAAATATTTGTACCTGATTTTGGCGTCAAATGCGCCGCGCCGGCGTTGTGAACAAGAATTTTGTTAAAAACCTCTTGAAACATACCCCGTGTTAATGCTAAATCTATACCGCGCAATAACGCTTCCGCGCGTTTCAATTCGAAAGAGTCGGGTTGGTTGAACGGTTGCGTTAATACCGGTAGCGGCGGCTGGACGGAACCAGCCGCCCCCGGAGCTTAAATTTGCGCCGCTATGGGGGTTGAAAAAAGCGTCGAATAAAAATGAAATCCGGCGCATTGGAAAAAAAATAAACCTAAATCACATCGTGCCGGCGACGGACCGCCCGGCGTCTTGAGAACCAGGACGGTTCACATCTTCCGCAGGCAAATTTGCGCCTGGTTAAAAAGACGTGTTGGGAAAGGAGTCGCCTGTGAGTGTCGTCGCGCACCCGGAGAAGGAGCTTTCGGCCCAGGATCAGCGCTGCGCCCAAATTCATGGACAATTGCAGCAGCGCATCGGCGCCGCCCGTTATGCCCAGTGGTTTGACGGCAAAACCCGCTGGTCGATCGAGCAAAACGCCCTGAAAATACAGACCGCCGGAGCCTTTACCGCCGGCTGGATACGCACGCGATTTTTTGAAGATTTGCGCCGGGCAAGCGAGCTGGTTGTCGGCCCTGAGGTGCAAATAACCGTTGAAGCGTCGCCGGAAATGGCCGCGGCACTGCCGCCGCAGGCGCCGGAGGCCCCGGCGGCCATGGTTGTGCGGCCAAAGTTTTCGTCCGGCGGCAACTGCCTGCTCGGCGAAGGGTATTTGCTTGAGGATTTTGTCTGCGGTCCATGCAACCACATGGCCTATCGGCTGGCGGTGCAAACCGCCGAACAGACGCAACGGCAGTTTAATCCACTGTTTATTCACGGCGGCTGCGGTTTGGGCAAGACGCACCTGTTGCAAGGCGTTTGCCACCGCTTCGGTAGTTTGCATAAAAACCGCCGGTGGATTTATCTGACCGCGGAGCAGTTCACCAACGATTTTCTGGAAGCGATGAAGCGCAACGCCATGAGTGCCTTGCGCCGGCGGCTGCGCCAGGCGGATCTGCTGGTGATAGACGACGTTCATTTTTTCTCGCGTAAAGCCTGCACCCAGGAGGAGTTGTTGCATACGTTTAACGAACTCGATGGCACTGGCCGGCAGGTGGTGCTGGCCTGCGACAGCCCCCCGAAGGACATCAGCGATATGACCGAAACACTCAGGTCGCGGTTTCTCAGCGGGATGGTGGTGCGGGTGGATCCGCCGGACGTTCCGACGCGGCTGGAAATACTCCGCCGCTATGCCCAGCGCCGCAGATGGCAGGTCAGCGACATCACGCTGGCCCAGCTTGCCCAGGCGCCCGCGGCAAGCGTTCGTGAACTCGAAGGACTGCTCTTGCAGGTGGCGGCGGGAGCGCATCTTACCGGCGGCGCAACGACCGGCGAAAGCGTACTAAAACAGTTGCATGATAGGCTGGGATATTCCCGCCTGGTGGCGATTGACCACATCATCACCGTGGTTGCGGAGTATTTTCAGATGGAGCCGGCGGCGATTATTGGCGCGGGCCGCGAACGTTCGGCGGCTACGGCCCGCGGCATAGCAATGTATCTGGCGCGCCAACACTCACAGATGAGCTATCCGGATATCGGCCGGGCGATGGGAAAGCGGACGCATTCGACGGCCATCGGCGCCTGTCAGCGCGTCGAGGCACAACTGGCGCAAGGCGAATTGATCCGCTGGGACGCGTCCGATGGGCCGAAGCAACAGTGCATCAATGAAGTATTGCAAAATATTACGGCGCGACTCAGACATCGGCGGCGATGAGAAAATCGCCCGGGATGTTTTCACGAACCGGTTTTTTCCGTGGGTGATTCAAAAAGCACGTAGCGCTGCAAGGCCGCGGCAACGCCGTCGTGCTGGTTGGAGGGAACCACGAATTTGACGGCTTTTTGCACGGAATCCACGGCGTTGGCCATGGCCACGCCGACACCGGCCCAGCGCAACATAGGCAGATCGTTGATGCTGTCGCCGATGGCCATGACTTCATGGCGTGTTACGCCATAGTCCGACGCGACACGTTGCAATGCGACGGCCTTGTTTACCCTGGGGGCCAGTATCAGCAGTATCCGCGAATCGCCGTTAAACAAGGCCAGATCCGAGCCAAAATGCTGCTGGAGAAGATACATAAGCTCGGCGATCAGCGACGGGCGGCCGTGCAGCATGACGCGCGTCACGGGCACATTAAGAAACGTTTCAAGACCGGCGATCACCTCGGGATTAAAAATGCAGCCGTCCGGCAAAACGTCGGCGGGAACCAGGCCAATGTGGTCGGAATAAAGCTTGTCGACGATTTCAATGCTGATGATCAGGTCCGGGCAGCGCCGGCGCACGAAATCGATGACGCGCCAGACCAGGGCATGATCGAGGCTTTCATGATGAATAATGCGATGCTTTTTTTCATCCCAGATCAACGCGCCATTATGGCTGATAATGGGCGTATCAAGCTTGAGCGCTCGATGATAAAACCGAACTGAACGGGGCGGACGAGCCGTGGCCAGAACAATCTTTACGCCGCGATCAAGCGCTTTGCGCAGCGCCAGATGAACGGCCGGAGTGATGACATCGCGTGAAGCCAGAAGGGTGCCGTCGAGGTCCAGGGCAACCAGGCGAATCTGTCCGGGGGAAACTTTGGGGGCGTTTCTTTTTCTTGGATGAGCCAAAGTTGTTGGCGCGGAGAATGGGATGGGCGAGCCCTTAACCCATTTGCGAAAAGATTCGACTATTTCCCCTGCACCCATTCAGCAGCACCCTTTAATTTACGACCCAACAAGCATTTTTTCGTTCGCCACGTTCCCAAGAACGGAAACGTTTTTATGAATCAGTCAATTGATTCATCGGCGCAAAAACCGGCCTGCCATCAGCGTGAAAGGTGGTTTTGCTGCGGCGGGAAAGGCCCCATAATAGGCCGATAACGAGCGTTGGCGCCTGGTGCCGATAAAAACATTGGGCAAAACGATTTGAGGGATTTTTGAGGCTCTTAGTTGAGTTTATTTCGCGCCAACCAGGGTTGAATGCTCTGATCGAGAAATTGCTTCTGATTATTGTTGAGTAAGCCGGTGACGTTATCGAGGTAAGTCTTAAGGATCGCCTGATTGTCAGAAATGTATTTCTCCGCATAGATTTTTCCCGCCGCCAGCACGTTGCGGGCCAGGTCGGCTTTGACGGCGGAAGTTTGCGGGTCGCCAGGGGCGCTCAGATACGCACTTAACGCCTGTTTGACCTGTGTGAGTTCATCGGCGTACATGGAACCCTGCTGGAATCGGAGTTCAAGTGATTCCAAATCGCTGGTTAAATTCTGATTCAAGGTATTAATTTTTGTCCGTTGATCGGCGGTTGGTCCGGTGCGGCGCAGCAGGCCAGCCATGCGGCGCACGCCGTTTTGGATGCCGGTGGTGGCGTAACCCTGGAGATACACCCGCATGAGGGCCTCTTCAGCCGTGTCGCCGAGGCCGAGAATCTCGGCGGTAACCGGCATCTCATTATTTAGAGATTCCCGTGAAGATTGAAAAGTTACCTGCAGCGCTTGGGTCGGATCGTTGGGATATTCCTTGATAAGCACTTTTCCTGAATAATCCGCGAATTCATACGAGACATAATCCTTGGGCGATTTGGGATCTACCGGATTGTCCGTCGTGATGGGAAGGTTTGGGCTTACGCCAAAATTAAACGGGACCACAAAAACCTGAACCTGGTTTTTGTTGTTTGGGCTGAGGGTAAAATAGAGGTACACCGCGAGAACAACAATGATCGCGGAAATTCCCAGTTTGATCAATGTTGGTTTATCCTGGAAGAGATTCATATCGTTTCACCAGTATCCGCGATCAAAATGATATTCGAAAAGCACAAAAGATGATTATACTACGAATGAGCGAAAGAGTTGTTACCGGAGATACACAGATGGATGAGATTATATTCAAAAGCGTGGCAACGGCCTGGGGAACGTGCGGATTAATCTGGAAGACAAAAGCGGATAGGGACGCGACGTTATTACGCGTGCTTGCGGCCGAAAACGAAGCGGCCAAAGTTGAGTTGGTTGCCAGAGCGCTATTTCCAACGGCAAAAAGGGTAAAGAATTCCGGCGGCGCAGGCGAACCGGCCTGGATTTGGATGGTGAGTGATTTTTTGCGGGATTATTACGATTCGAAGCGGCCGCCGGTCGATCAATTTCAGATAGGCTTGCTGGACCAGATACTCGACTGGAGCGAATGCGGAGAGTTCCAGCGGCAGGTTCTCCAGGCGACGGCGAAGATCGCGTTCGGTCAGAGAGTTTCCTACGGCCAACTGGCCCGGCGGATCGGCCGGCCAGGCGCGGCACGGGCGGTGGGGAGCGCTTTGGCAAAAAATCCATGGCCGGTCATTGTTCCCTGCCATCGAGTCATCGGCGCCGATGGGGGCATGAGAGGCTTTTCCGCACCGGGCGCCGTGGCCGCTAAAGCCCGAATGATTTGCATGGAAGAACAGCGTTCAGGAAGAGGGACTAATGCGATGGAGCCGTCGTCGTCGGCGCGGCGGCAGTCGGGGTTATTTGAGCAGCCTGCATTTGTTCAAGCCGGTTTTGTAATTGGGCAAGCTGCATCTGGGCTTGATTAATTCCACCCTGTAATTGGACAATCCGAATTTTTAGAAGACTGATATATTCCTGCGGCGTGAGGCGTTGTGCGAGTACCGGATTGGCGGTGACCTGCATGGGTTGCCGGCCCTGAATGGTTAACGTGCCGGTGGCGGGCGCATTTTCCGCCGATTCTTGCGATGACTGCAGATTAACAACGACGCGCGATCCCTGGGGGATGGTTCCCGGATTCGGTTGAGGGAGACCCTCAATCGTTACAACGCCGTAGTTTGGCGTATTTTGGTTCGGGTTCGGCTCCAGATGCAGAATGACCCCTGGTCCGATGGCAATGGCGCCTTGCGCTCCCTGAATATAAATATTTCCTGCACGCAAAACGGTGTTCGATGTAGTTAAACCGCTTAGCGATCCGGGTATAGGAGAAATCGTAAGATTCGCCGGCCGATCTTCCGGAACGATGTTTATGGAATGCCGAACGCCGTCGCGGATATAAGTTAAAAGGCAGGAAGCGGGTTTTCCATTTTCCATGATATTGACCGCGCGAACCAGTGCTTCCCCTTGAGAGGCGGGCTGGTTATTGATCTGAATTAACAAATCACCGGCGGCCAAACCGGCTTTAGCGGCTGGGCTTTTAGGAATAACCTGAACAATAAAAAGGCCCTGATCGGCGTTTAACCCCAATAAACTGCTGAAGGCCGTTGGAATTTTCTGCACCATTACACCGATCCAATGTGTCGGAGCGGCCGCGTTTGAGTGTTGTGAGTTCTCGGTTGTCGGTTGTGTTGCCGGAACCTGGGCAAAAACCGGCTGCAGTGCCAAAGGCGACAGCGGCGCCATCAGCACGCACAACGCGCCAAGGATGTTTCTAAAGATATTTAATTTGCTCCGTCGCATGTATATGAACATCCTTTAGTAGACTTTCTGTTTCTGATTGTCGTTGGAGGCCGGAACCACAGGAAACGCCACCGCCTGGTTGGGGCCGTCGGGCACGATCATGACGTTGGTTGGCTGTCCGGAAACAAAGGGATAACCGGCGGGTGCCACGTTGGAATCGATCACAGGCACCTGCACCGATGACCCGCCGAGGTCCGGCGGTAATTTGGCGTTGATAAACTGAATTGTCCTGGGCGTTTCAGCGAGGGTGGTGTTGTCTGGAGTTTCGTGCGAGGTTACGGCGGTTAGCCCATATCCAGGCGCAGTTGGCGCCGCATGATTCTGGTGTCCAACGTATAAGCCCGCCAGGCCGAAAATCGAAGCGGTAATCAGCAGGGTAGCGGCGATGCGCAATGTTCCAAGGATCCGCCAGGACGAAGCGCTTTGTGCAGCAGCCGGTTGGACCATGGAGCGAATGGCACGGCGTTCCACCTGCCGCTCAAGAAAACGTATGGCCAGAGTTTGCCAGCCGCCGTCGGCTTGCTCAAGGTTTTGGAGTAATTCGCGCCGGGATTCTTCAGAAAGTTCGTCATCAACAAGCATATCCAATGCGGCCTCGAAGCGTTCGGACGGTTGCGGCATGTCGTGCCTGTTGAACATGAGAAACAGAGGAAACATAAACTTACTCCTGCATTGAGGCGATCATCAGGGCCTCTTTAATTACTTTCATAGCGGGCGAGCACATGCCGTAACTTTTGCCGCGCCCTAAACAGCCGCATTTCCACAACATTCGCCGATACGCCCAGCCGGGAGGCGATTTCAGCATAACTGCAATCATCGACGTGCTTCATCATCAGAAGCTCCGCGTCGCGCGATGGCAGCCGGGTCATCGCTTGCCGCAATAAATCGCAGCGTTCCGCGGCTAAAAGTGCCGAGAGTGCATCCTGAGAACCGGCAGCGGCAAAACCATGCCGGGCGACATACACCTCTGTAGCCTGTGCAATACGCTTGCGGGATCGGCCTAAGGTCCGGCGATGCATCAGGGCCGCCCGTACGGTGAGCCGGTAAAGCCATGGCTTGGCGTTTTGAGCCGATTGCAGCGTGGACCAGTTGCGTACCGCCGCGGCCGCGACTTCCTGCATGACGTCGTCCACCCCTTGGGTGGTTTTAAGACGGGCGATGGCCACCGCCCGCAGCCATACGCCATAGAGCCGCAGAGCCTCGGCGGCCGTGGCCGGCGGGGTGATGGCGGCTGCCTGCATCATGTAGGTCGAATTACGATCCATTTCCGGGACGTCTCCGGTTGTCTACTACCATATACGTTGCCGCGGAGGTCTGCGGTTTTCCTCGGCAAAACGCTTTTTTGGCATGGATTTTAGGCACGCCTTATAAAACCTGATACCGCCATGTATCGGGGGTTGAGGTCTATTTTACTGGATTTTTTCGCTCAAATCTCGAATTAAACGGGGTGGGCTTCGTCCGATATCGCGGTAAATGGAGGGGTAGAGGAAATATGACCGCTTGTCCCATGGCGTATAAAAATTTTTCCCATAACGGCAACCATTTTGCTCATTCTCGTGGGCCGAAACGTCCGTAGCAGTACAAACCAGCAATACGGAGTTTTTTGATCTTGCGCATCGGCTTTGTCAGACTTATCGACGCAGCACCTCTGATTGTTGCCCTGGAACAAGGATATTTTTTTCAGGAAGGTTTGCAGGTTGTCCTTGAGCCGCAATTCGACTGGGTGAGCCTGCGTGACAACATTAGCATGGGGTTTTTGGACGCCGCCCTGGCAGCTTTGGGCAGTCCGATCATGAGCCAACTTGGCCGCGCCGGGTTCGTGGAACCGCTCGTGGGTGTTATGAACGTGGGCGCCGGCGGCGACAGCATAGTTATTTCGCGCGATCTGGCCCAGGCCGGCGTTGTCAACGCCGCAACGCTGGGTGAACTGGTTCGTTCCAGGCGACAGTCGCGGAAGCTGATTTGCGCCCATCCTTCGCCATATTCCGCCAACCACTACCTGCTGCGCGAATGGCTTTCGCAGGGTGGTCTGAATCCGGATCATGACGTGCAGCTGACCCAGATCACGACAGCGCAGGCCGCCGATCATCTCGCCAGGCATTATGTGGATGTATTCTGTATTGCTGAGCCATGGGGGACGCTCGCCGACCAAAGCGGCTGGGGAAAATTGCTTTCCGCCACGACGGACGTGATGGCCGATCACCCGGAAAAGATGCTGGTGGTAACAGAAGCCTTCACCCAGACCAGCGGCGAAGAACTGGCACGCATGATCCGAGCTGTTCTTAAAGGCTGCCGCTATTGCCAGGATCCATCCAATGCCGGGGAATTGGCTCGATTACTGTTTCAAAGTGGATATTTAAACCAGGAAGCCCAGGTTATTGAAGCGAGTCTGGCGATCGACGCACAAAGCGCCGGGTCGGAGGTAGTTAAGCAATCACGCCAGGCGGGCTGGCGATTCCGCAGTTGGGCAGACGAATTTTGCTGTCCTTCGGCGGCGACGGTCGGCTGGTTTATCAAACAGATGGTTCGCTGGGGGGAATTATCAGATCAGGTGGATGTGGATCAGCTTTCACGGCGCTGCTTGCGCGGAGAATTTTTCCGTCAGGCGGTCAATTCCCCGGACATGGCGTTTGTTTCCGGGGCGGGATTATCGTGGTTATCAGCCGCGGGCACACCGGGATAAAATTTGCTTTCCGACCGCGGCGCGAGTAAATAGATATAGACTCTGTCTGACAATATATCGGGGCGGCGAGATATCGTCAGACAGAGTCGGGCCTCTGCCATGTTCGTGTTAGCGCGGCTTTATTGCTTCGGACCGATGAACGTTGCAAATGGACCCCGAATGCCGGAATGATGGACATGCCTGGTCGCGATGAATCATCGGGACAGTTGTGGAAGTCTGGAGCCGGTGTTTTGTGTCGGTCCGCCCTTGTAATAAGGGTTCGAACTCTACCCGCTCACGACATTACGGTGGAGGTTTTTTTACGCGCATGTCGATATGATCATGAGACGAGCCGCCTGGATCGCAGCGTAATTCCAGCGGTTTTGGTGGCGGAGCCTCATGATGACGCCGATTTACTTCGTCGAAGATGGACGCATAGAAGGCCTGTATCCACTGACCTATTCCCGGCCGGCGGGATTGCTGCGCTGTGGAGACAGTACGCTTCTGGAACGGGCACAGCGGCTGCTGCCTCGACCGGCAGAGGGTCTTCTTGCGGATGAAACTTTTGTCGACGCCGGCGCAACGGTTGGACGCCTGCCGCTGAATCCAAAAATTGAGCCATCACTTGGCGCTATTTTTATCAACACCCGCTGGCTGATGACCGGACCGTTTTCCGATCCGCCGCCCGACATGGCAGGAAGCGCCGGCGGAACATTCGCCTGGATGCATGTTTCTCCCAAGCGTTTGGCAAGCGCGGACCTAGCAGGGCCGGGCACACCAATCCACGCTCTTGAAGAACTGCTGGGAGCACTTCGCACGCAAGCCGTTGACGCACTGATAATTCGTTACCCCTGGGATCTGATTCGTCACCAGCGCACCATGTTGGAAGCGGATTTTACTTTTCACGGCCAGGCGGTTCGCAGTGAACCCATGCCCGGGGCGCGCCTGATGCATGCCGATCGCGTGCATATCGCGGAGAACGTAAAAATTTATCCCGGCGCGGTGCTCGACGCCGGCGAAGGCCCCATCATCATCGATCGGGGCGCGGTAATTCGGGCCAATAGCGTCATCACCGGTCCGGTTTATGTCGGCAACGACAGCATTGTGCGCACCGGAGCCGACATACGCGAAGAGACTTCGATCGGGCCCAACTGCCGGGTCGGCGGCGAAGTGATCGGGTCAATTTTTTTTGCCAATTCCAACAAGCAGCATGAAGGCTTCATGGGCCAGAGCATCATCGGCGAATGGGTGAACATCGGCGCGGGAACCATTACCAGCAACCTCAAGAATACTTATGGTGAAGTACGCATGCCCATCGGCGGTGTAGAACAAAACACGGGGACAAACTTCCTGGGTTCCGTAATCGCCGATCACGCCAAGATCGGCATTGGCGTCTGCCTGAGCACGGGAAGCGCTATCGGTTTCGCCAGCCATGTGCTGGATCCACGGCCGCCGAAATTCATTCCCAGTTTTGCCTGGGCGACAGGGGCGGAAATCAAGCGGCTGGATTTTCAAAAGGCTGTCGACATCGCCAAAATCGTCATGGCACGCAGAAGCCGGGACTTTTCCCGTGCCGATGAAGAAGCGTTCATGCGGATATTCCGATCCTGTGCCCAAATCGAAAAGTTTCGCTGGCCGGAATAATTATCAAAAAAGTTTGGCCACCGAGGACGGGACTGTTGCCCAAAGCCTCTCTGAAAGCTCATTAAATCCGTGCGGTCATCGGTGCCAACAGTGCCTCGATGAAAAAGAGCACCGGGTCTATAAAGCGCATGACCTTTTGCATCATCGCAACTCGTGGCCGGTATCTC
>DATJSN010000015.1:0-6590 GCA_035504095.1 Phycisphaerae bacterium
TGAAGACATCATGCGAATGATCGTCAAACAGGAGATGAATGGTGACTTCACGCTCCAACAGGTTGTAGGTACCTACAAGTATCTTTGGACTTTTCAACGTAACCCGAACCTGGAACTTGTCGCGTTCAATGCATCCTATGAAGGCGTCGCATTTCTCGGCATCGATTGCACCGACTTTAGCAACGTCAATGGTGTGTGGCTGCCGCAGCAAATCAAGGAAACTGACTGGCCATCTGGAGGCGGAGGGCATTCTAGTAAGACAGTGTTGATCACAAATGCAACGTATACAATCGGGGCTAAGTCGAACACTCCCGTGAGTTATTTTATTGTCTGGCCCTTACACAGTATCGTCTTAGATGAACGGATCAACCGCACGTTTAAAATCCAAACCGGGAACTGACGTTCATTTTTGCCATTTAGCAACCTTAGAAATCACACTAATAAAGAGTTCAACTTGCGTCCCGTCGCTCCGATTCGCCAATTTTCGCACGCACTTTAATTATCTGACTTGGTTATAATACTTTTTCACCTTCAGTTTTCCATCGAGGATACGGCCATGCGAAAAATATTGTGTTCATTGATGTATATTGCAGCGTTGTTGCTATCCTCTCTATTTTCCACACACGACACTCTCGGCGCAGCTGCTGCGCCCACGACCGCACCTGCTGCAGCCGCAACTGCGCCTGCGCAACTGACGGAACAACAGTGGAATGATCTCTTCGATAATTATGCGAAACAAATTGTTTCGTTGCAAATGAATTTAACTATGCGAACGCTGTCTTACACAAGTAATGAGATGGCGCAACGCACAAATATAATGTTAGCGAAACTAAACTCGATGACTAAGGTCACCGCTGGGTATAGAGTGACCAATAGCATTATAAAGTTGCGTTGGGTAATCGCTTCCGGGTTAGTGAACACGGAAACAACTCAGGTCGAAGGAGCGCCGGCTCCCGGCTTACCAATATTCCATCAAACATATGAGGGGAGGCCGGCTCCAGCCGAGCCAATACTCCATGAAACATGGGTGGTGGGGCCGAATATGGTCTGGCAACTTATGTTTAACGACGGAGAAGCTGCGAATGTGCTTATTTCTAAACGCGATAGCGAAACATGGCGACAGGGTGCGCCTTCGGATTTCGGATTAACCAACTTAAGCCAGGTCTGGATGCCCTTCAACAGGTCTATAGGTGACGGATTACCAGCAAATTATAACAGCAGTCAGTTGTTTCACTTGATCGACCAGAGCTACGATCCGTCGACCGGGCTTATAACGTTGACATATGTTCAGGTGCATCAATTTTTACCTCCGGGTCGCATAGGCCGCATGGAATTCGTATATGAGCTGAAGCTGGATGGGGGACTGCGCATATACCGGGAGTCGTTTAAAGCACTGGGTGGTCCTGATGGAACGTTGAATTTTGAGGATGCGGAATATAGCGGATTCGAAAAAAGCAATGGTATCTGGTTTCCCACCTCCATTCACCAGCGAGTTTGGATGGAAGCTGGCAAGCAGCTCTACATGGACAATTCATTAACCATTAGTGATCTGATTGTTAATGGTAAGTTGCCGCCTGATACATTTGTTTTTACGCCTCCAACTGGTGCGATTATGACAAATTTTAGTACGAATGTTATAAATTCGCCGCCCCCATTCTATGAAAATGGCCCATCAGTTTATGAACCTTACACAGTCACCACGCTGGCTGGATCTGCCAAGACATCAGGCAGCGAGGACGGGGTGGGAAGCGCTGCAGAGTTTAATGATCCAGTAAGTGTGGCGGTAGACAACTCCGACAATATTTATGTCGCTGATCTTTTGAATGATACGATACGAAAAATAACGCCCGACGGTATGGTAACGACCTTCGCCGGAAGAGCGCGTCATAAGGGCAGCGCGGATGGGTCGGGCAGGGTCGCGCGTTTTGACTGGCCAGGCGATGTGGCAGTGGACGGCGTGGGCAACGTTTACGTGTCGGACTATAAGAACGATACAATACGGACAATAACGCCCGACGGTATGGTAACGACCCTTGCCGGACAAGCCGGCCAGGAAGGCAGCGCGGATGGAGCGGGCAACACCGCACGGTTTGATCGTCCATGCGGCTTGGCGGTAGACAGCGCTGGCAACGTCTATGTTGCGGACTATGGCAACGACACGATCCGGAAAATCTCACCCGATGGTATGGTAACAACCCTGGCAGGACAGGCGGGCCAGCAAGGCAGCACGGATGGGATGGGCAGGGCCGCGCGATTTTATCATCCAACCGGCGTGGCGGTGGATGGCTCTGGCAACGTTTATGTCGCGGACGACTGGAACAATCTCATCAGGAAAATTACACCTGCCGGAGTTGTAACGACCTTTGCCGGACTGGCAAATAGTAGAGGCAGCACGGATGGAAAGGGCAATGCCGCGCGATTTGACAGTCCAAATAGCATTGCGGTGGATAGTGCTGGCAACTTGTATGTAACGGACCAGATCAATAATACGATCCGAAAAATCACGCCTGCAGAAGTTGTCACGACTCTCGCCGGACTGGCAGGTAGTTCAGGCAGCGCGGATGGTACGGGCAGCGCTGCGCGATTTTATTCTCCATGTGGCATGGCAATAGACGGCTACGGCAACCTGTATGTGGCGGATGCTGCTAACAATACGATTCGGAAGTTAACCATCCAAAAATAATTATTGTTGATCCTCATGTATGAATCTCAGAAATCGCATCGACAAATAGTTCAACTGGCGCCCCGTCGCCCTTCGTTTGTCTCCTGTAATCTATCTCTTGTGACCTTATCTGTGTTCTCGTCGCCCCGAAGCGTATGAATGCGAATTTACTGTCAACGCCGCATTAGGCCGATACAATAAATATAGAAGATAGGCGCTTAGGCCCCTTTTAAACAAAATGTAAACGTGTTTGGCGGGTCATCGTGCGATATACACAACGCATGCGTCGGGGTGAAACAATCGGTCGGCGCGGCATCGCCGGCGCCGAACCGCCGCCGGCGACTGCTGGTCCGGCAGGGCAATATAAACCTTCGCCCGGCGCAAACTCGTCCACCGAAATTGCGACACCTGGCTCTGAAACTGTTTCCGAACTCCGGCAGTGGCCGGAATCGGACCTTCCCTCCGTGGAAACGCCGTGGCCTGTTCCGCGAAAACGGCTGGAATTGTCCTGTCTTTTTGTCGGCGCGTTTGGGTTTCTTTTGCTCGCGTCGCCGGTCTACCTGTTTTTTTCCCGCCACATCATGGTGCACGTTTTCTCGCTCTCCGACATCCAGTTGATGCAAACATCCGACGCGATGAGCCTGCGTCTGATCGAATTCGCCATCGGCCTGGCTGGAATACTGCTGTTGCCCTTTGTTTCGCACCGCTGGCGGGCGCGGCTTATGCTTTCCGGCGGGCTGGGCGTGCTTGTGCCGATGTTCATTTTTCTTGCGCCGCAATCGACGTGTCTGATGATCATCGTTTATCCGGCATTGGCCCTCCTTGCTCTGGTGAGCCTGGACGCCGTTACAGGCATAAGACCCGCGGTTCCCGAATCCGACCATTTCCGCGCCCTCCAGCTTGCCGCTTCCGGCGCCGCTCTTTTACTATGGTTTCCTCCGGCGGCGGTGGCCCTGCATGGCCGGCAAATCGACACCATGGTGCAATATCCTTCCACGATGCTGATTCATGTATTAATTCTCATTGGATCGCTGAGCCCCTTCGCCGCCGCCTGTATTGGCCTGGCCGGCACATTCGTACCTTATAAGCGCAGCCTGAATCTCGCCGGGCGGCTTTTGGGCACGCTCGGCCTCTCCATGAGCATGTGTTTGGGGCTGTACACGTCAATGTTTAACATCGATGTGCTTTTCGGCAAAGGTCATCAATGGAGAAGCATGGAAATGCTCTGGATGTTTATGATCGTCGCCGGCGCACTGCTGCTCACGTGGGCTGGATTTACCCAGCGGCTGATTCTTTCCGCGGTCCAGGAGCGGGAAATTCAACCGATAGAAGGTCTCTAACATAACAGGGCGGGACCGCGACGCCGCATGGGGCCCCAAAGGCACCGCGTCCCGAACGGTTGGGCCGCAAATGGCCTGTTATGTTAGAGACCCTGAGGAGAATCAATGAAACTATCAAAACTGGTCGTATTTTCGAGTGCGGCGCTTCTGTTTTGCCTGATCCTGGGAATTTTGGCCATGACGTCGTCGGCTCAAAATTCCGCGCCGGCGCCAAAAGTGATTCATGAACCCATCGAATGGTACGACATCTGGATTCCCACAACCGACGATAAAAATTTGCCGCGCGTTCTTTTGATCGGCGATTCGATCACCCGCGCCTATTACCCGGCTGTGGAAATGAAGCTCGAAGGCAAAGCGCTCGTGGCCCGCCTGACCACGTCCAGCTTCGTTTCCGATCCGGCGCTTCAGGATGAAATTGCCATGGTCCTCACCAACTATCATTTCGATGTCATTCACTTTAACAACGGCATGCACGGCTGGGCTTACACCGAAGATGACTATAAAAAATATTTTCCACAGTTTGTTCAAACCATTCGGCGCTATGCGCCCAACGCCAGATTAATCTGGGCGACCACGACCCCGGTTCGTGTGGCGGGAAATCTCCATCAACTGGATCCTCGGACGGATCGCGTCAAAGTTCGCAATCAGATCGCCGCCGCGTATCTGGCCGGGCTGAATATTCCCACGGACGATTTGTTTACCTTGGTTTTAAATCACCCGGAGTATTACACCACCGGCGGCATACACTTTATTGCTCCGGGCATTAACGCCGAGGCCGCCCAGGTGGCGACCATCATCGAAAAATATTTACCCGCGCCGCCACCGGCAAAATAAAAGCACCGCCGGCTTCCGCCGGGGCAAATCGTTATAGGACGCGACGGGCGTCCGAAAAAATATTGTGGCCCCGGCAATCGCACCGCTTCCCGCGCTGCGCTTTAATCCACGGGTCAAACTCCTCCGGTTTTAAATTATTACCATGGACCAAATATCCCGGCGATGCCGATGGGGAATATCAGGCGGCCATGCTTAATTAAACGCGAATGGATGTTCTATCGGACAAATCTATTCGGAATTGCGCGTTATAAGCGCATGGCCATTTTGCCGTTAAATGCCGAAATCGAACGCATGCAAGTGCCCCATGAACAAACGACAATTCAGCCGGCGGGGGTTTACTCTAATCGAGATGTTGGTGGTGATCGTTTGCATCGTTTTATTGGTCGCTTTGCTTTTGCCGGCGCTGACCATGGCCCAAGCGCTCTCTCAGAGCACGGGATGCACTTCTAATCTGCGGCAACTCGGCACGGCGTACAACGAATACCTTTCCACGTGCCAGAATCAGTTCGTCGCTTATTCTGATGTTGCCCCAAACGTAAGCGTTTGGATGACCGAAGTGGTCGGGTATATCGGCAACAATCCGACGCCGCCGACCACGACGACTACGTACTATCCATCGACGTCGCAATTGAAGGTCTTTCAATGCCCGTCAACAGCGCCTTTTATGTCTCAGCCATTTCGTTCCCAGCCCTATCTGGATTACAGCAGACACGCCAACAAGTTCGCTGTAACCGGCGCTAAAGAATCAAAATATCCCTATGCTTCTGAACCCGACACCGCCTGGACGCCGTGGTTGTTTTATACCGGAAATACCAACAACCTGGCCGTCAAAACGCCCAATGTTTACGCGGGCAGCTACGGCTTCAATGAATTCAACGATTCGTTCACCTTTTTGTCCCCATGGAATACGAATGCCTCGGGTTTTGGAAATCCCTCTGGAGAAGAGGTTAGCTACACCGGCAATTCATACGCTTCCGACGGTGGATTATATGGATATGATGTCACGGGTTATTTCAGCATGAACAACAACGTCACCCCGGGGCCTCAAACTCCCCTGTTTGGAGATTGCGGCTGGTACGATGCATGGCCGAATACCTCTGGCGATTACGCCACAACCAGGAGCTATACGCTTCAACCGACCGGGTCGATGATGTCGGAAAAAGGTACTTATACCACGATCGACAATCATCTTGATCGATTCCTCATCAATCGCCACAACAACGCGATTAACATGGTCTTTCGCGATGGCCACGCTGACCACATTCCGCTTTCTCAGCTCTGGCAACTGCATTGGTCGGCCGATTTTATCCCCAATACCTCGGTGACGGTCACCAGCGAAAATTGATTACTCTTAACTCACCAGATTGCACTCGATTGTTGCGCTCGAAAACTACAACACGCTTCGCACTACGCCGCCGTCGGCCCGCAGGGCCGCGCCATTGGTGGCGCTGGCCGGCTCGCCGCAAACATATGCCACCATCGCTGCAACTTCCTCCGGCTTCTCGAAGCGCTTCAAAAGCGAGCTGGGTCGCACGGAGGCAAAAAATTCTTTTTCCAGCGCCGATATATTCGTTTGCTTCGCCGCCGCCAGATTATTTAAAAAAACCTCCACACCTTCCGACCGGGTCGGTCCCGCCAGAACGGTGTTAACCGTCACGTTTGTGCCGGCGCTTAATTCCGCCAGTCCGCGTGCTACCGCGATCTGCGCTGTTTTTGTCATCCCATAGTGAATCATCTCCGCCGGAATGTTCACC
>DATJSN010000016.1:0-6126 GCA_035504095.1 Phycisphaerae bacterium
GCCATTGTCGATGATCATGCCGGCGTTTTGTTTTTCCACGCTCTCAAAATTGCATTCTCGGGTAATTACCACCGGCAACCCGGCGCCCATGGCTTCGACCGTAGCCAGTGATAATCCTTCCTGATACGACGGTAAAACATATGCATCCGCATCGGCCAACAATTCCCATTTGGCCTTTCCCGCCAGTTGTCCAACCATCACTGCGCTATTTTCCAGATGATTCTCCTGAATTAATTTTTGAACTTCCGCTACGTGCTCGCCTGTACCCGTCCCGGCAATTACCAATAAAGCGTCCGGTTGAGCCTTTATCAGTTCCGGCCATTGCACCAGCAACCGCGGCAATCCCTTTTTAGGATGAATTCGCGCCAGATATGCGACCACCGGCCGGGTTATTTCCCGATTTTGGCCGAGCAACTTTGCGTTGCTCGCCCGCCAGGCGCCTCGCCTGGGCAAGCTATCAAGTTCATGAACGGAAACGCCATTCGGCGCGATCAAAACAGGAAAGCCGTGAATCCATGGCGAAACGCGATATTCTTCCACAGTAAGACAGTGAACTGCACCGGCGTGGCGCATCATAGGACCATCCCAGAGCACCCAGGCAAGTTTTTTGGCCCATGTTCGCCCCATTTTCAGGCTTCGCTCGTCGAGCATTCCCTGCGGCGAAACCAGATAGGGTTTTCCTGACCGGCGTGCCGCCTTGCTTGCGTAATGCCCCGGATGCTGCCAGATGCCGTGAATATGCACGGCGTCGAAGTCCGCGATGTGTCGATCGATATAATTCCGCATTGCGGTGCTGGGAAATAGCCCGGAGTCTTTATCCGCTTTGAATTTTTTTATTTCCACACCGGCGATGTCCATAGGCGTGCCGGGAAGGTCCAGCACCGCCACCACAACCCGGTTACCGCGCCGCTGCAAAGCTTCCGAAACGCCGCAGACCGCCGTGGCCACGCCACCGACTTCGACATTCAGACAAGTTATTGCCATCAGGATATTCATGGGTGCGCTCAAGACCCCGTTTTGCAAACAAATCGCCGCCGCGGTATCTTATCGGTTTTGAGAAACGAGGAGTAAATGGCCCGAAAGAAACGAAATCATAAATTACGCTGGTCCAGCAAAGCCGCCAATCATGGCCGTAAACCCAGCCGGGGGCGAATCAAGGGCTGGAGCGTGAAACACTATGGCATGTAACCCCGCCAATTAAGCCTCGGGCCGCCATTGATAAAATTTTTCCGGATGTTCGGCGTGATCCTTCGCCAGTTCAACATAATGGCGATTGTTCGTCCGCATATCCTGAAGTTCCGAATCCCGAACGGGCCGGATTACTTTGGCCGGCACCCCCATGACCACTGACCCATCGGGCACCTGCGTTCCCGGTGAGACCACAGCCCCAGCCGCGACAATGCAGTTTTTCCCGATAACCACGCGCCCTAATACCACCGCATTCATACCTATTAACGTGCCGTCGCCTACCGACTTACAGTGCACGATCGCGCCATGGCCGATGGTAACCTGATTGCCGATAACCAGTGGTTCGCCCGTATCGCAATGCAGCACAGCACCTTCCTGCACATTTACTGCATGGCCCAGTGTGATCGGTGCCACATCGCCTCGGATACAAGCTCCAAACCAGATGCTGCTTTCAAGGCCAATATTCACTTCGCCACAGATAACTGCGTTGGTCGCCTGCCAATGCTGGCCAACTTTTTCCATCCAAGAGTTGCTTATAAATTCTGCCATATCGTGCCGATTTTAATGTGATTTTTCGGTCTTGGCGACCCAGTTTTTGTCATAAAAATGAAAATAATCCATGTTTTTAACTTTCTGGCGAACATTGCAATAAAATTTGGTTAAATTGAAAGAAAAATCTTCACTTTTCCCCGGTGTTTCGTCTATAATGTGACCAACACGAACCGGTGCACTTCGTATAACAAGTAGAAGCAGCCGCCGGGACGGTAGTAGTTACGCTCGGCTGCTGAACTCGTGACTTGGGAAAAGATTCGCGTCGGGAATGAACAGGCTTAAAGCCTGTACGTATAAAGTGTTAGCGTGAGTTTGTGAAAAAAAGGTACAAAGTTAACGGCAGGCAAAGTTGCGGTCAGCTTACCCGTGGAGAACGGACCTCCCGGGTGCCGCAACGCACTATACAACTGCGAAATGCCGATATTAATCGGGTTACCTGTGCCGTCGGCATGCGGCAGTCATACGAAGGAGCGTCTATGAAAACCAGTAAGGAATCAACCATGAATATTGGACATAAAAAACCTCGCAGCGCGGGACTTTCCGCTCTGATTTATGATCGTGTTTTGCATCCGGAGCTTTTTGCCGCGGATGCACGCCGCGTGCGCCAGTTGGGCGATTTTGACCTTACCCTTTGGATCCTTGCCGGCGGCGGCCACATGGTCACCATCACCGGCGGCGCGCATACGCTGACCGAAGTGACCTGCTTCCCCAACAAGGCTTTGCCTGATCGCGGCCTGGTTGAACGTCTCCCCTGCAAAGGCGACAAGCAGTTCGACCTGCCCATGGGCGAGGACTACCACTACTATCTGGCGCTGAATGAAGAGCACGTGACGGACACGCTCTTTGATAATTCGGTTACCGAATTGCTACGACTGGCCGTGGAGCAGAACGGCCTAGTTTCCCACCGCAAAAATGATCTGGGGCAGACCGAGTATCTTGCCATAGTCGTAGCCCAGTTTCATCGCCGCGCCGTTCACCTGGAAGGGTTCCACCTGCTCAGCGATGCCCGCGTGCTGGTGCGAACTCAGTCCATCATTGAGCCGACGCGCCGCTAAATTAGGTTTTTAACTTCGGATTTTTAGAACCGCCGGTGCAAAACCGGCGGTTTTTTATTTTCCGCGACGCGCCCGTTCTTGAATTCCCCTGTTCTCAATCGTATTCTTTTTCGCTTCCGGTGCGTTGGAGTAAAACGTGGACCTGAGAATGAATCCTGGTGTGTTGGAAAAAGCCGGCGCTTTGATCGAAGCGCTCGGCTACATCCAGCGTTTTAATGAAAAAGTCGTCGTCATCAAGCTTGGCGGCGCCTTCATGGACAATCAGGATGAATTCCGCAAGGTTCTCACCGACGTCGTCTTTATGCAGGCCGTGGGCATTCGGCCCGTCGTGGTTCACGGCGGTGGCAAAGCCATCACGCAAGCCATGTCCGACGCGGGACTCAAAGCCCAATTCGTCATGGGCCGGCGTTACACGGATGAACGCACGCTTGCCATCGCCGAGCACGTGCTTATCAACGACATCAACACCTACATCGTCAACACCATCAATTCGCTGGGCGGAAAGGCCATGCCGCTTCATTCGCTGGGCAGCGCCGTGCTCTTTGCTGAAAAGCTTTATCTTTCCGATGCTCAAAATCATCGCATCGACATCGGCAGCGTTGGCCAGGTTACACGCGTTAACAGCGCCCTGCTGGCGGCTTTGGCCCAGGCTGATTTTGTTCCGGTGATTGCCCCGATCGCGCTGGACGCCTCCGGCGGTAAGCTCAACGTGAACGCTGACACCGCCGCCGGTTTTGTCGCCGCCGCCTGCCGGGCGGAAAAAATGGTTCTGGTTTCCGATACGCACGGCATCCGGGCGCGCAAGGACGATCCCGATTCGCTGCTTCGCGGCGCCACGCGCAAAGAAATCGAAAAGCTCATCGCCGACGGACAAATCGACGAAGGCATGCTTCCCAAGGTCGAAGCCTGCTTCATCGCCCTCGACGGCGGCGTGGTTAAAACGCACATTATCGATGGACGTTTTCCGCATGCGCTGCTATTGGAAATTTATTCCGATCAGGGCGTCGGTACGGAAATTATTCGCGGATGATTGATCACTCAGGATCGGTAATATGAATCAGAATAATGCTCCAGCCGCCAAACGGGATTTTCTTGACATTCTCAACCATCCCCGCCAGGAACTTGAGCACATGCTCCAGGTCGCCGCGCGCCTCAAACAGCAGTACAAAACCACCGGCCGCAATGAACCGCTGGCGGCCGGAAAAACCCTGGCGATGATTTTTGAAAAACCCTCGTTGCGCACCCGGGTGAGTTTCGATGCCGCCATGACCCACCTGGGCGGATCAGCGATTTATATTTCGCCGGCGGAAATCGGAATTGGTTCGCGGGAAAGCGCGCCGGATGTGGCACGGGTTCTGGCCGGTCTTTGCGACGCCATCATGGCCCGGACTTTTTCCCACAAAACCATTGAGCAGCTCGCCCAATACTGTTCGCGGCCGGTCATCAACGGCCTGAGCGATAAAAGCCATCCCTGTCAGGCCATGGCTGATTTTTTAACTATTTCCGAACACTTTGGCGGCCTGTCCGGGCGCTGCCTTGCTTATATCGGCGATGGCAACAACGTTGCCCGGTCGCTCTTGGAAGGTTGCACCGTGCTGGGACTCAAGTTCCGGATCGCTTCTCCTTCCGGCTATCAGCTTGATGACGCTTCCATAGCGGCGTGCCGCAAGGTCGGCGCAATTGATTTTCAAAGCTTTATCGATCCGAAGGAAGCGGTAAAAGATGCGGATGTGATTTATACCGATACCTGGGTCTCCATGGGCCAGGAAGACCAAAAAGTGCAACGGTTGCCGGTTTTCGCGCCTTACCAGATTAACGATGCGCTTCTGGCCGCCGCGCCATCTCATGCGATGGTGATGCACTGCCTGCCCGCCTATCGGGGCGTGGAAATTACGGATTCGGTAATGGATTCCCCGCGCAGTATTGTGTTTCAACAGGCCGAAAACAGGCTCCATTTCCAAAAAGGCCTGCTCGCCATCCTCATCGGAGGACAATAATGCGACATGACGGACGAAAGCCCGATCAACTGCGAAAAATTTCCTTTCAGCGCGGTTTCACCGCGTCTGCCGGCGGCTCGGTGCTGATTCGCTGCGGCAGCACCCATGTTTTGTGCACCGCGATGATCGAACCCGGCGTGCCGGATTGGCTCAAGGGCAAAGGCGCCGGCTGGCTTACAGCAGAATATGCCATGCTTCCATCATCGACGCCATCACGTAAACGCCGCGACGCCGGCAAACCCGACGGACGTAGCGTGGAAATTCAGCGACTCATTGGCCGCGTTCTACGAAGCGTCGTTAACCTCACGGCACTGAGCGAAAACACCTTGTGGCTTGACTGCGACGTTCTGCAGGCCGACGGCGGCACACGCACCGCCGCGATCACCGGCGCCTACGTCGCTTTGCGCGACGCCGTAGCTGCAGCGAAGAAAAAGAAATTATTTGCCGGCAATCCGATCACCGGTCAGGTCGCCGCGGTCAGCGTCGGCATGGTTGGCGGCAAAGCCGTTCTGGACCTGGATTATGCCGAGGATTCAACTGCCGAAGTGGACATGAACGTGGCGATGCTGTCCAGCGGGGCCTTCGTGGAAATTCAAGCTTCGGCGGAACGCGCCGCATTTTCGCCGCAGCAATTTTCGGCCATGCTCAAACTCGCATCGATGGGTATTCGTAAACTTCATAAATTGCAGAACTCGGCGCGATAAAACCGAGCAACATTCCTTGAAAATATTTTGTCACAGAAATCACGGAGCACATAGAGAAAGTGATTTTTCCTATTTATTTCTCTCTTGGCTCTCTGAGTTCGGGACTGTTGCCCAAATCACCAAAAGCGTTAAAAATAACATTAATCGATTGCATGGAGGCACACCATTATGATGGGTAGACAGAATAAGAACGGTCCCAAGCTGTTTTACGTTGGCGTAGACATAGAAGAACGTATTCCGCCGGATCACCCGCTGCGTCGCGTCTTGCAGGCGGTCGATTTTGGATTCGTACGTCCCCTGGTCGCACCCTTGTATGGCTATAACGGGCACGTCTCGCTGGATCCCGTCGTGGTGCTCAAGCTGTTGTTTTTGTGTTTTTTCGAGAATGTCCGCAGCGAACGCGAATTGATGCGTCAGTTGCCGATGCGTCTGGACTGGCTGTGGTTCTGCGGCATGGATTGGGAGAGTATTCCACCGGATCACAGCGTGCTGAGCAAAGCGCGTAAACGCTGGGGAGAAGGGATTTTTGAACGCGTCTTTGAGCAAGTAGTACGGTTGTGCCAACAGGCGGGGTTGCTGGAAGGCCGCACCGTGCATGCGGACTCGACGCAACTGCAGGCTCAAACCTCT
>DATJSN010000017.1:0-18872 GCA_035504095.1 Phycisphaerae bacterium
GACTGGCCGGACCGCGCCCGAGCCGCATTCACGGCATTGGCCGATCAACGTGATCAGGATGCACAAGATATCGGCGTTATGCTGCTAACGGATATTCGCCGGATTTTCACCGAGCAGCGCATCGAACGGATTTTATCCACAAGGTTGGTGCATACCCTGAATGCCATGGCCGATCGCCCATGGTCCGAACTTCATAATGGCCAACCAATAAATCAGGCTTGGCTGGCGATCAAACTTCGAGCCTTTGATATTCTTCCGCGACCAATGCGGGTAAAGGAAAATATCGTTAGAGGGTATTTTCTGACTGCCTTCAGTGAGGCTTTCGAGAGGTATTTAGAGCCTCTAGCAAAATGAGGCGGGAGCCGCGTTTGGTCTCCAAGTGGACAGATGCAAGGAAGAGCGACGAGTGTATATTCGAAAGATAATATGGCGAGGAGTGATGACGCCGCAGATGGCCGCTTGGAGGCCAAACCCTTCGGGACGAGGCTTTCTGGCCCCGAATCCGACGTCGCGGCCTTGTCTCATTTTGTTAGAGGCTCTTAGGAAAAAATCTAAGCGCTACAGCGCAACAACCCCTGAAAATATAGATGTTTCCTCCACTATTAAGGGCGCAACAAGCACTAATCATGTTACGGATCAGAAAGTGCGAAATACTCTATAAAATAAGCCTTTGTTACGTTGTTGCGCTTAGAAGGCCCAAAATTGGAGAAAAAAAATATGCCTGGTAAAATAATGAATCCTGACTCCAAGATCGTTGGCGAACTTGCCGCGGCGGGATGCAGCAACTCTGAGATCGCTGATATATTAGGCTGTTCTGAAAAGATGATAGGCTCAAGGCGCTTTGCCGCCATTCTCGCCAAAAATCGGGCCGAAGTGCGCAAACATCTGCGCCAGGTCCAAATCGAAGCGGCGTTGGGAGGCAGTGTCATGATGATGATATGGCTGGGACGGCAATTGCTCGGCCAGACCAGTGAGAATGATATATCGGTCGATAGTGATCCTGAGCAACTGATTGTGGTGTTGGATGAGAAGCAGAAGAAAAAGGACGAAATGATTGAAGGCGATATGGTGCCGGTGAATGAAATGGTGACGCCGCCCTGAAATCTTCTCGAAAAATCTCTGAACTGCATCTTCACAGCGCGTTCGCAAATTTGCGAACAAGCAAAAAGTTTCTATGCGACCTTTGGCGTCACCTCTGCGCCCTCTGCGTTAAAATCGTCGCCTGCCCTGAGCCCCGTCGAAGGGTGTCGTCGTGGTAAAAAAATCTCTGTGGTGAATATTTTTCGGGGTTCTATTCAATAACCGTGCGAACAGCGATAATGCCACCGTACAAATTCGGAGGCCGCGTGATGAACCTGATCAAGCCGCATAAACAGGGCCGTAAACTGCGCCTGAACAAAATTGATCCCGCTGAAACTTTTGATTTACCCGGCAAACAGAAAATTGAAAAATTTATTGAAGAAAGCACGCAGGAAATCGGGCGGTTACAGGATTTGCTTTATGCCGATTCCACCCAGGCGCTATTGGTGGTGTTGGAAGGGATGGATACTGCAGGAAAAGATGGAACGGTTCGCAAGGTCTTCGATCACGTCAATCCGTCGGGTGTTCTCGTTAAAAGTTTCAAAGTTCCCACGCCTCTGGAGCGAGCGCATGATTTTCTCTGGCGGGTACATGACGCTGTTCCGCCGCTGGGCAAAATCGGAATTTTCAACCGTTCGCATTATGAAGACGTGCTGGTGGTAAGGGTGCACGAAGAACAGTTTTTGCCGCCGCATTTATTGCGCGATCCGAACCTGTGGAAAAAGCGTTATGCGATGATCAATGATTTTGAGTTTACGCTCGTGCAGAACGGAACCCGGATCGTCAAAATTTTCCTGCATATTTCCAAAAAAGAGCAGCGCGACAGAATGCGCGAGCGACAAACCGATCCAAACAAACACTGGAAACTTTCGGAAGATGATATTAAAGAACGGGCGTTTTGGGACCGCTATCAAAAAGTTTATGAGCGGGTGATTGAAAACACCAGCACAAAACATGCGCCCTGGTACGTTGTTCCCGCCGATCACAAATGGGTGGCTCATTATCTTGTGGCGTCGGTTGTTCGTGATGTACTCAAAGACATGAATCCTCATCCGCATAAGGTGGTTGATAAGCGGTTATTGGAAATGAAAATTGTCTGACGCGGCGGTGTTAAACGCGTTTGAAGGGCAAAGCGATTCGGAATGCAATTACTTTTGATTTTTTTAGCGGCATTCGCTGCGGGGTTTATCAATGCTGTTGCCGGCGGCGGCACATTTCTGACCTTTCCGACGTTGACCGGTCCCGGCCAGCTAACCGAGAAAATGGCCAACATGACCAGCACGCTGGGAATATGGCCCGGTTCGCTGGCGTCGGTCGTAGCCGCGAAAAACGATTTTCGCGGTTTACCCTATAGTCTTCTGACGATGTATCTGGTGGTCGGGCTGATTGGTTCAATAGGAGGGGCGATTCTACTTCTGGTTACCAGAACAAGCGACTTTCGCCTGACGGTGCCGTGGCTTTTGGGGTTTGCCACGTTGATTTTCGCTGCCGGGCCGCGCATCAGCGCCTGGGCAGGCCATGAACATGGCAAGGGAGGGCCGCGAGGCCGTTTTATGACGGGAATCATGCTTTTGGGCGTGTCCATTTATGGAGGTTATTTCGGAGCGGGCATCGGCATATTGATGCTGGCAGCATTGAGCTTTGCGGGTCTTCGCGACATCAATCAGATAAACGCCGTCAAGGTACTGATGGCAACGGTGATCAACGGCGTGGCCAGCGTTATTTTTGCTTTCGCGGGTGTTGACTGGAGATTTGTAGGATTGATGGCGGTGGCCTCAATCGCCGGTGGATTTATTGGAATGCATTTTGCCCAGCGATTGCCGCAGAAGATATTTCGGATTCTGGTGGTGCTGACAGGCAGTGCGCTGACCGTGGCATTTTTTATCAAAAATTATTGAGAAACATCTATAACTTGACATTCCTCAAGCGCACTCATAATTTCGGCGTCATGGCGGATATTAGAAAAATTGTTGCTGTTGTCGTGGCGATTGCGGGTTTGTTTGTGATTACTGTTACAAGCACAGCCGACACAAATGACGCGCAAAATTTCGCGGCTACGATGACTCCCATTACGCCCACGACGCATATCGATTTATTCAACGGCAAGGATTTAACGGGCTGGGCATTCTGGACCAAAACTGATTTAAAACCCGAACAAATCTGGACTGTCCAGGGTGGGTTGCTGGAATGTGCCGCCGAGCCAACGAGTTACATGCGTACTTTGCAAAGCTATGAAAATTACAAGCTCACCGTAGTTTGGCGTTTTGTGAAAATCACGGCAAAGTCGAACAACATCGGGTTCCTGATTCATATGCAATTGCCCGATCAATTGCGGCCAGTGTGCATCAAATGCCAGGGACAGCATGATAATCAGGGCGGATTCTGGCTTTATCATGGGTTTACCTGCGACCAATATAAAGGGCCTAAAACGCTCCAAAACGTGCATATTCCCCGGCCGGATGACTCGAATGAAAACCCGGTGGGGCAGTGGAATACTTTTGTGCTGGTTTGCAGCGGCGGGGATGTTAAGTTTTATGTGAATGGAAAGCTCAGCAACGAACTGACTGGTTGCCGGCCTTCATCGGGCAGCATCGGCATTCAGACTGAGGGCGGACAAATTGAAGTAAGCAAAATTTATATAGAGCCTCTAACAAAATGAGACGGGGCCGTGCCGCCGGATGCAAAATAAAGCTCGTCATTCCTGCGCAGGTTTCGATTGAACTGAACTGCCGTTAATTGTGACATTTTGATAGACCAAATGACTTACGTGCTGAATAGTGCTGGTACGCTGGATGCCGGTGAACGTGCAGTTGGAAAGAGTAATTGAACCGATGGGATCATTTTCCAGGCCTACCAGGTCCAAAACCTGTGGGACGCTTTTATCAGAGACGTTATTGAGGGTGATTCCGGTGACGACCGGCGGAACCGAGCCGCCGGATTCGTGTTCGCCGGAGTAAGACATGTTGATGAATACCACAGCATTATTGAATTGACCGGTGACATTATCGACATTGATGTCCTTAATATAGCCGCCGCGCTGCATGCTGGTTTTCAGGTAAAGCACGTAACGAACGCCTTTCCATTTTTCGCCGCCGGCATCGGTGGCGAGGTTATAGCCAAAGACGTGCGCAATCCCTTCGGTTTGTTCGCTTCCACAGGCGATCATTCCCCACGGGCCGTGAAACTGCGTGTTTATGACAACAATGTTCTGGCTGGGCCGATGCACTCTTTGTGTGTCGGGATCGCGGCCTGATTTAATGGCGATATCATCGTCTCCTGCGCCCAGGTCGCAATTTTCGATGACCACGTTATCGCAGCCATCCGGATCGCAGCCGTCGGTATGGGCCGCCGAACTTAACGTGGTGACATGATCGACAATGACATTTGTGCTGAGCGTCGGATGCATCTGCCACCAATGCGCATTCTGAATAGTGATTCCCTGGATCAGCACATTCGTGCAATTGTAGGGTTCCACGAATGCCGTGCCCAGGGGATGTTCGGGTCCGAATATTCTTTGGGCGATCGGGACGGAATTTTTTTCCATCTGCACCAGCCGGTTCCAATTGGCGCCGACTTGTTTATTCCATTTGGCGGTGAGTGTGCCATCAAGGATGCCATCGCCGGTTATGCCGATGTTGGCGGCGCCGTTGGCATAGATCAGAGGCGAAAAATTGATCAAATCGATTCCCTGATTCCGCGTAGGCTCGAGCGGATATTCGCTTTCATCGCCATCGAACATCAGAACGGCGCCTTTTTCAAGGTGCAGATCCACATTGCTCTTAAGTAAGATCGCGCCGGTCAGATAAGTTCCGGCCGGCACAACGACGTGGCCGCCGCCGGCGGCGTTGCAGGCGGAAATAGCGGCGGAAAACGCAGATGTATTGTCGGTTTTGCCGTCGCCGGCAGCGCCATAAGAGAGAACGGAAAAAGTTTTGTCGGGAAAAACCGGCGGTTTGGCCTGGGCAACGATTTGATTGGCCAATGGCCAGGGCAGCATATCCGCCGCGCGCAATAACGCCGCATGGGCTAATATGGCCGCGACACAGAGCGCCGGAGTTGCGAACAACTTACAGATTATTTGCCTCATGGCATTTTCCTATACATCCATAATTATCCGGGACGGAAAATATTGCAGGATAAAAATTTTAATCGGGCGATTTCATTGCCCGCCCGTTAATCGTGACATTGTGCACGATTAAGTCGACATTCTGGACGAGATTTTCATCCTGCGCAATGTTTATAAACGTGCTATCGGTAAGGGTGAAGGCTTTGATTGGATCATTGGGCAAACCGATCATGTTCAAAACATAGGGCGCGCTGGCGTCGGTAATGTTGCTGAGAGTGATATTTTCCACCCGCGGCGGTGAAGGGCCTGTTTCGCCGTTATAGGTCATTGTGGCGTGAACGATTCCACCGGTGAAAACGCCGGTGATTTTGTCGAGGTTAATATCCTCAATGTAGCCTCCGCGGCGCGAATTAGATTTAAGGTACAGGAGATAACGGACGCCAGGGTGATCACCGTTCTGAGACGTGGAAAGATTGTAGGCAAATACATGCGCCACGCCGTCCGATTGTTCACTGCCGCAGGAAATCATTCCCCAGGTTCCGTGAAACGTGCAGTTGATGACCACAATGTTTTCGCTGGGACGATGTGTGCGCTGGCTGTCGAAATTTCGGCCGGCTTTTATGGCGATGTCGTCGTCGCCAGTGCTGAAATTACAGTTTTCAATGATCACGTTTTTAGAACCTTCCGGGTCGCAGCCATCGGAATTGCCCGCGGTGCTGTTGGTGGTTACATGATCCACGATGACATTGGTGCAGAGCAGGGGATGAATTTGCCAGAAAAATGAGTTGCGTATGGTAATGCCCTGAATCAACACGTTCGTGGAATTGTAAGGCTCGAGGAAGACAGTGCGTAGAGGAAACCGCGGTCCAAAGACGCGCTGTGCGATTGGCACGCCGTCATGCCCCATTTTTTCCAGCAATTCCCAGGCACCGTACGCGTCCCAGTTCCAAATTTGGGTCAAGGCACCGTCGAGCGTGCCGCTGCCGGTAATGGCGACGTTGGTGGCATTCGGGATATAGACCAGGGGCGAGAAATTCATCAGGTCGATCCCCTGATAGCGGGTGGGTTCGAGAGGATATTCCCTTTCCAGTTCGCTGAACATCAGGATGGAGCCCTTTTCCAGGTGTAAATCGACATTGCTTTTAAGGAGAATGGCTCCGGTCAGATAGGTTCCGGCGGGGACCACGACGTGGCCGCCGCCGGCAGCGTTACATGCGGAAATAGCCCTGGCAAACGCCGCTGTATCGTCGGTTTTTCCATCGCCGACGGCGCCGAAGGAAATAACAGAAAAGATTTGATTGGGGAAAACCGGCGGTTTAACCTGGGATAGAATCTGATTGGCCAGGGGCCAGGGAAGGGCGCTATTTACCGGCGAAAGATCGACACAAATAAACAGCAAAAGGATTAAGGCGAGCGCCAGCACGGCCAAGGGAATGTTATTACCAGGAGAGTGTTCGATTTTCCCGCCATTCCAGTGTGCCATGAAACTTCCTCGTGCCGGCCTGTAATCCACAGGCAAACAATGCAATGTTTATGATAACAAGGTATGTGAAAATTATTTATTTAATGGCTTTTTATTGTCCACCATTGAATATTTAGCCCCTGTTTTGCCGAATTATAGACTCAGAGCCTCTAACAAAATAAGATAGGGCACAGGCGCCTGGGAATTTTGGTCTTAGGGGAGTCTTTCCGAGTAACCCATCGCAGTGTCATCGGTTACTCGGAAAGACTCCTGAACAAGGAGCTTCGACGAAGTAAGTATTAAGATACAATACAGCGAGGAGAAGCGACGCTGTATGGGGCCAAAAAGGCACCGCGTCCCAATGCGGCTCCTAGCTTATTTTGTTAGAGGCTCTAGGATTATGATACGCCCATGACTACTGTAACGATTCAGCAAGCGTTTGAACTGGCTTTGAAGCACCATCAAGCCGGCAGATTGGTTGATGCGGAAGCCATTTACAAGCAAATCATCGCCCAGCAACCCAATCATGCCGACGCCATACATTTATTGGGTGTAATCGCGCATCAGGCGGGTAAAAATCAGCATGCGGCAGAGTTGATTAACCGGGCGATCGCGCTGAATTCAGCGATTTCCATCTACCATAACAATCTGGGGATCGTTCTGGAGAATCAGCGTAAATTTGATGAGGCGATAGCAGAATATCGGATTGCGATCAAACTCAATCAGGATTATGCCGAAGCTTATAACAATCTGGGCAACGCCTTATCCAAAAAAGGTCTGCGCGATGAAGCGATAGCCGCCTATAAGGAGGCGATACGGATCAAACCGGATTATGCCGAACCTTACAACAACATGGGCAATGTTCTGAAAGATCAGAAAAAACTTACCGAGGCAATCGATGCCTATCGCACGGCAATTAAGCTTCAGACTAAATATGCCGAAGCATACAACAACCTGGGCAACGCGCTGTACGAAAGCGGACAACACGAAGAAGCACTCAAAGCAATTCGTGCCGCTATTGAACGTAAACCCGATCTGGCAGAGGCATACAACAATCTGGTCAATGTGCTCAGAAGTCAAAATCGAATGGAAGAAGCCATTCGAGAACTCAATAGCGCCATCAAACGCACTCCCAATTTAGCGCCGTTGTACAGCATTCTCGGCGCCGTTCTGATGTCTCAGGAGCGGCTCGATGAATCCATTCAGATGCTATTCACCGCAATCAAGATTAAACCTGATTATCCTGAAGCATATATGAATCTTGCCCTGGCACTAAGGGAAAAAGGGAGGCTCAATGAATCTGTCGCGGCATTTCAGGCGGCTTTGCGCTATAAGCCTGAATTTGCCGAGGCACACAACAGTCTGGGCATGTTGCTGCAATCGCAGGGATTCGCGGAACAGGCTATTGTTGAATTTGAGGCCGCCCTGAAGGCTAAGCCCGATTTAATTGATGCGTACAATAATCTGGGTAATGCACATAAATCGCTGGGCCGGCTGGACATGGCCAATGAGGTCTATGGCAAACTTCTGAAAACGTGGCCGGAATTTGCGATCGGTCATAACAATATTGGAACGTCTTTGCTGATTCAGGGGCGGATTGACGAATGCGTGGCGGCATATCGTGAATCCATAAGACTTCAGCCCGATCTAGCTCCGGCGCACAGTAATTTGGTTTATGCGATGCACTTTCTCACCGATTGCAGTCAGAAAGAAATGTATGAAGAACATTTACGCTGGAATACGCATCATGGTGAGCCGCGAAAAAGGTTTATTCAGGATCACAAAAACGACCGCAATCCGGACCGCCGAATTAAGATCGGTTACGTTTCGCCGGATTTGCGCGGGCACTCAGTAGCCTTTTTTATGGAAAACCTGCTCGCGCATCATGATCCCGGTCAATTTGAAATATTCTGCTATGCCGACCTGGCCAATCCGGATGATGTCAGCGCCCGTCTGAAAACGCTTTCCCATCACTGGCGGGACACGACCAAACTGAATGAAGAACGATTTGCAGATCTGGTGAGAAAAGACGGCATCGACATCCTCGTTGATCTGGCCGGCCACACGGCGGGGAACCGCTTAACCCTTTTTGCACGTAAACCAGCCCCGGTTCAGGTTACCTGGCTGGGGTATCCCGATACCACGGGCATGACGGCGATGGACTATCGCTTTACCGACGCCCATGCCGATCCAAAGAGGACCGCACAAAAATTTTATACCGAAAAACTAATATGGCTCGAAAATTCTTTTCTTTGTTACCGCCCATTGGACGGGGCGCCCCCGGTCGGGCCGTCGCCGTTTGAGAATAATCAGGGACGCATTACCTTTGGTTGTTTTAATATTCTTTCGAAAATCAATGTTCCGCTGGCAAAACTCTGGTCGCAGATTCTTCAGAAAGTTCCTGATTCGCGACTGATCATGAAAAGTTACCAGGGGTTACAGGATGCCGGTGGAAAAACGCATCTGATGCAAAAGTTCACCGAGGCGGGAATCGACGCCGAACGTGTGACGCTGCTGGGCCTGGCGCCCACGCGCGCCGAACATTTAAAGCAATTTAATCTTATTGATATTGCCATGGATTCGTATCCATATAATGGAACAACAACCACCTGCGACGGGTTGTGGATGGGTGTGCCGGTAATTACTTTATCGGGTAAATCCCACATGAGCAGAGTGGGCGTAAGCTTGCTCACGAACGTGGGCTTGTCGGAATTGATCGCCAAAACGCCGGAAGAATATGTGGATATCGCCGTAAAGCTGGCGGAAGATAAACCCAGGTTGAATCAATACCGTAAATCCATCCGTGAGTTGATGTCGAAATCTCAATTGATGAATGCCAGGGAATTCGCCGGGAATATCGAAAAGGCCTACCGGGATATCTGGCGCAAGTGGGCGTCGCAATCACCCGCGACAATTTTAGAACCGGAACCAAATACAGTTTAGAAATGAATATTGTTTTGCCGACCTGATTTGAGACAATTCGGCGCTGCAATTTGCCGCCGGTTTGGGCGTTATAATAAAAAAGCAGGAAGATTTGAGGTTCTAATGAAAACCCGACTGAATGTGATGGTTGCGTTGATTTTGCCGGCGTTGTTGATTGTTTCCAGCGCGATCATGGGACAAACAACGCAGCCCGCGACTTCCGGTCAGACAGGCCGAGCTGTTCCTGCAGTCCTGAATTTCACAATGACATCAATCGAAGGCCAGGACGTGAATCTCGCCAAATACGAGGGCAACGTTATTTTGATAGTCAATACGGCAAGCAAGTGCGGTTTTACCCCGCAATATGCGCCGCTGGAAGCGCTTTATAAAAAATATGCAAACCAGGGCTTCGTGATTTTGGGCTTTCCGGAAAATGATTTTCACGACCAGGAACCCGGCACGGACATTCAAATCAGTCAGTTCTGTACGGAAAAATACGGCGTTACGTTTGACATGTTTTCCAAAATTGACGTGATCGGACCCAATCAGTGCCCGCTCTATAAATTTCTAACTGATGAAACGACCGACCCGGCTTTTGCCGGTCCGGTGAAATGGAATTTTGAAAAGTTTTTAATTGCCAGGGATGGCACAATCGTTGCACGTTTTCGATCAAAAATTAAGCCCGATTCGCCGCAAGTGGTTTCAGCTATTGAAGCACAACTTGCCAAACCACTACCATAAAGCTCAAACGGACCTTTTGGTTTCTGCCGATCATTTCTTATACGCCGGCACTGTTGGCTCAAGCGGGCACAATAGCGTTTGAACCACGGCTTGATCTGGTTTAAGACCGGGCGATTCAGCGACAACGGAAATGCTTCCGGGTGTTTGTTCCGACCGGACGATTAACTGGGCAAGGCCGTTGAACGCCTTGAAATGATCGGCTGTCTGAGAATCATGATCGGTCGGGTCGCCGTTGCCTACCGCCATGACGCGCCCTACTCCACTGACGTTAAACGTGATTAAATTATCGGCGGTGGGCACGGTGCGGCCCTGACTATCAACAACAGCAACATTGATTACATCCGTATCGGATCCATCGGCATTGATGGCGGCGCGATCGACGGTCAATTTTAACGCCGCCGGCGCGCTGGTGGTTTCAACCACGTCATCCGCGACGAGCTTGCCGTTCTTATAGCCGAGGGCTGAAAGTTTTCCCGGTTCGTAAATCACATTCCAGGAACCATAAGAACCGCTTCCTGCGGCAGTCAAATCAATAGATCGTTTGCCCAGACTCTGGCCGTTAAGAAACAATTCTACAGTATCGCAATTAGTATAAGCTCGGACGGGAATGTTCTTGCCGACCATGTTCGGCCAGTTCCAATGCGGCATCAAATGCAGGACAGGGGTGTCAACCCAAAGTGATTTATAGTAGTAATAATAATCCTTGGGAAAACCGCAAATATCCATGATGCCGTAATTCGCCCAGAGATTCGGCCAGCTTTTGGCTTCGCCGCGATAATCAAAGCCGGTCCAATAAAATCCGCCGGACATCCACGGATGCGTCGCAACATACACCCACCAGGTGGCCAGATGATAAGAACTGTCAAAACCGGAGTTATCCGCGGGAAAATATTCTCCGCGAGTAGCATGGCCGCTGCCCTCTTCTGTAATAATCTCCGGCTGGTCTGGATGCGCCGCGTGATACGCTTCCGATTGCGGCGCCTCATGGTAATTCCAGCCTCGTACATCCACCTGTGAATTAGCTCCGATATAGCCTTTATCCTTCTCGTGTGTATTAGGCGTGGACTTAAGTTGAGAACTATTAGACGCAAAAGTTGTAAGTCTTGTGGGGTCAAGCTGGTGCGCAAGATCGACCATGGTTCGGGTAACTCGTCCGCCTAGCGGTGTGAATGAAGCGGTCTCTTCATTCCCCATTGACCAAATGAAGATCGATGGATGATTACGATCGGTTACGATGAGCGTCCGGAGCTGATCAAGCGCGTATGGAGTGGAATCGAAGGCGCGAGTTTCCGCCATGACCAGAAAGCCCATGCGGTCGCACAAATCAAGAAATTCCGGCGCTTGCATGTTGTGTGAACAACGTATGGCGTTACAGCCGAGATTTTTAAGCAGCTTCAGGTGATACGCATAGATGCTCTCCGGCATGGCTGTACCGACGCCGATGGTATCCTGGTGCAAACAGACACCTTTGATCAGGTATGGTTTTCCATTGAGCAGAAAACCTTTGTGGGGGTCAAACTGAATCGTGCGAAAACCAAAGGGAGTCACGACGCGATCGGTTGTTTCCTCCTCGGATTCGACGTCAGTTACCAATGTATAAAGCATGGGCGATTCCGGAGACCAGAGCCCCGGTTTATCCACAATTGTTGAAAGTTTTACAGTCGCATCAGAATCAAAAGGCACATACAAATTTCCTGAAATCTGAGCTACCTGTAAGCTTTGGGGATCAAGCACTGAGCATCGGACGATAACGTTTTTATCTTGTTCGGTTTTATTTTCAACCGTCACCTCAGCGAAGACGTCGGCTTGATCTTGGGGAATGTTGTTTTTAAATCGGGTATAGACAAACACTCCGTTAGGCGCAACCGCGATCGGGTCAGTTTCCACCAGCCATACATGGCGGTAGATACCGGCGCCCTCATACCACCAGCCTTCGGTGTTCATCGCATCAACGCGGACGACGATGTCATTCTTTTGGCCGGGATTAACCAGATCGGTGATGTCGTACTGAAAGCTGGTATAGCCGCTTTCATGTTGCCCCAGGTAATGTCCGTTCACCCAGACTTCGGAATTCCGAAACACGCCGTCGAATTCAATCCAGAATCGGCGTCCGGCGGCGACCGCAGGTATGGCAAAGGTGCGTCCGTACCATCCAATGGAAGTTGTAGGAAATTTCGGTCCCAGCGGCGCAAAAGCGTTCCAGGGAAGGGCTTTCGGATTTGGTGTAAGGCTGATGGCCCAGTCATTAGGAAGTTGAATATTTCCATCAACGCCGTGGAATCCGTAGCCTGATTTCTGCAAGTAACGAGTAGGTATAGTGATTTCATCGTCGCCGGGAACGCCAAAGTGGAAACTCCAGCCATTATCCATGGAAAGACACTGGCGCACGGAAACATCATTGGTAGCAGCTTGTGCGGATAAAACACCGCTAACCAGCGACGCCAGGCCGATGAAAATGAAAATAAAAAAAGTCCGCGCCAAAATTCCTAATCGGGTCACGACCATTCCTTTACATGTTTAATCCTAAAATATTACACTGCCATGATTTCCGGATATTCTTCAAAACCGATTTTTCTTCTGATTATTGCATGATTTTCAAACATTCCCATTCACGCCTATCATACTATCTTGAATGGGCTGAGGAATTGACGAATTTTGAATCGCGACTCCCAATATTTCTTTGAGAGCCTCATAAAAATATTGTGATTTCATTTTCCATAAGGACCATTTGTAAGAGAACTTTAATGTTTAACAAAACAGAATGGGTCGTCAGTGGTTTGCTGGTAATTCTGGGCTGTGCAGCGGAGTTATATTTTGCGAATCTCGCCACAGGTCAGCCAACCACACCGGCCGCGGCAACCATATCTCCAACGCAGCTTGGACTCATTCCTGCGCCGCGCCAGGTCATTGCTTATCAGTCGACGTGGACATTGCCACAGACAGTTGCCATAGAAGCTGTTACGGCAGATGAGAGAAATGTCGCCGCGTTCCTGGCTGATTTTCTCGCTCAAAGAGGAATAAAAGCCGGTATTGTTTCTCAAATCGCCGGTCGGACTCAAATCTCCTTATCCAGCCAGGGAGTTATTCCTCAGGTTGGTTCCGAAGGATACAAACTTACGGTTGATCAAAACGGTATTTCCATCAGCGCCAATGATGGAGCCGGACTTTTTTACGGCCTGCAGACGCTTGAAGAACTTTTTTCATCAGATTCATTGACGGATAATACGATCCATCAGGTTTCCATCATCGATTGGCCGGAGTTCAAATGGCGCGGCGTGATGCTGGATGTTTCGCGGCATTTTTTCCCCGTTCCCGTGGTGCAACGGTATATCGATCTGGCAGCGCATTACAAACTCAATGTATTTCACTGGCACCTGACGGATAACGATGGATGGCGCATCGAAATTCCACAATATCCATTGCTGACCAAAATCGGTTCCAATTTGCCCGGTTGTATGCCCGGTTTTTACACGGATGATCAGATCAAACAAATTGTTGCATATGCGGCGGCGCGCTATGTAACCATCATGCCGGAAATCGATATGCCGGCGCATGAAACTGCGGCAATCGCCGCTTATCCCTGGCTGGGCGCTGCTAAAGACACGCTTTTACCCAGCGACCGGACCATCGAATTTTTTGAAAATGTCTTAACCGAAGTTATGAAGCTTTTTCCCGGCCAGTATATTTCTGTTGGCGGCGACGAAGTTCATTACGAATCGATAAAAGGTGAGAACGTCGACGTGATCAAACAACTCATGCAACAAGAGCATTTGTCCAGATATCCACAGTTGGAGAGCTATTTACTCCAGCAGATTGGAGCGTTTCTTAAAACCAATGGGCGCAGAATGGCGGGATGGGATGAAATTGCCGCCGGTGGTGCATTACCGGATTCATTAATTCTCTGCTGGCACAAGAACGTTGGAGCGCAAGCCGTTGCGGGCGGTAATAATATTGTTATGTGTACAAGTGGGTCATTATATTTTGACTATGCTCAGGGCGACCCGGTGTTCGAGCCTCCGGCGATGGATGGGTTTACAACCTTGCACATGGTCTACAATTTTAATCCATCCGCTTCCTTGTCCGCGGCGCATGCCGGTCAACTCATTGGCGTTCAAGCCAATGAATGGACGGAATATATTTCAACTGAAAACCACTTATTTTATATGTTACTGCCTCGTGCCCTGGCCCTGGCGGAAATAGCCTGGACGCCCCAGCAGCAACACAATTGGCCGGATTTTGTTATGCGAACGGGCAAGCAATATCTCTGGCTGCAAAATCACGATTTTAATTTCAGAGTTCCCGAACCAAACTGGCAACTTGGCGCTCTTGGCAAAAATGACGTTGTAAATCGAATGCCAAAAACCAACATGGTCCGGGTATCGACAAAACTGGACAAATTGCAGGTGACGCTTTCAGACGCCGTGCCCGGTGCCGTCATGCACGTGCTCTTTAGCTGCAATCAGGCTGGTTTACCATCGTATATAGATGCGCTGGAGCATGGTGATACGGCGACTATTTCAGTTAAACCCGGACAGCACATTGTTCTTACCGCCACGGCCGCACTCAATGATGGCCGCACCAGTGCCCCGACAATATTGGTCATTGATCGTCCAGGGTTTCTGACGCCCATACATTCATAAAGAGGGGTCAGTGTGGAACGTTGAGAGTTTAAAGGGTGTGATCCCACTCCACGCTTCCATATTTTGTTTCGGGTCCCAGGATGCGTTGCAGGCAGATTCTGTAGATTTCATCCGGCGATGCCGTGGGAGGAATATGAATCGTCGGCATCCGAATTCTAGCGGCCGATTCAGCTATTAAACGGTTGTACCAGATGCTTCGCGCCGCAAAATGTTCGATAAGTTTTTCTTTGTTCGACGCCCAGCGCAGAAAATCGGTGTCGGCCAGTAATCTTTGGCGGATCGTTTCGTCATCGGCAATTAGCCAGAAGGTTGCTGTTTCCTGCAAATCCATTTCTGCAACCCACTCTGGACGCAAACCCCATCCTTCGATGACGGCGGGTACACGCCACGTCGCGTGTTCACGAATAACCGCCGCGACCGCCGGCCAGGTCGCCTGAAGCTGAAAATCCGCGTCATGAATCAATTTTTTGGGGCTGGTTCTAACGTAATAAGTTCGGTAATCCTGACCGCCCATGGGATGCAAATCCGGATGTGTTTCACTCGTCGTTACCGCGCGCAGAGCCGCACTGATGTCATCTGTGGAAATGCATGCGTAACCCAGCCGCGTGGCCAGAAGAATGGCGACGGTGGTTTTGCCCGTCAGCGGCGCTCCACCAATTAAAATGACTTTGGGTAGCGACATGTAATTTTCCCGATTAAATATTCCAACAAGTTTCAGTTTAACTGCAATCTGCGGAAATGCTATCCGAAACGATTTAATTCTGATATTATCCGTTTCACAAAAATTTATTCTGAATTGCCTGGGGAAACTTGATGGATCGACGAAAGGCGGAGTTTTTACGTCAAAGGCGGATCTTCCTTAAAAATCTTGCCGCACTCTCCGCTGCGATGGTTTTAAACAAGTCTTCTATATCCGGCGATACTTTTTCAGAACCGACGCCGATCAATAATTTAGCTGCTCCCAAGGCATCGATTCCTTCCGTTTCAGGTTTAGCCGCGAACGTGCGTCCCACCATTGGTACCGACGGCCACGGACATGTTTTTCCTGGCGCATTTGTGCCATTGGGTCTGGTGCAGGTAAGTCCCGATACGCCATACCCGAATACAAAACAAGGTGCGTGGCCGGCTATCCCGGGCTCCCGTGTGGACCTTTTGCTAAGAGCCTTGAATACACCTCTTGGACAATGGGATCACACTTCAGGCTACCATTACACGGATACTGGCATCTGTGGTTTCAGCCATACGCATCTTTCCGGAACCGGACGAGGAGATTTAGGCGATATACTTCTAGCGCCCATCACTGGCGCGATTCGTTGGGAACCGGGAACGCCTGAAAATAACGACGGTTATTCTTCACTTTTTTCTCATGACCTGGAAGTGGTTCACGCCGGTTATTACAGCGTACTGCTGCTTAACCATGGCGTTTTGGCTGAACTAACCGCTACCATGCGCTGCGGCATGCATCGTTATAGTTTTCCCGCCGGCGTCGCTCGCTGCGTTATTCTGGATCTGGTACATGGCATCGCCGCGAAAGTAGTTCGTGGAAATATAAATATCGAAAACAACACCACGATTAGCGGTTTTAGAACCAATAATGGATGGGCAGCGAATCGCGATTGTTATTTTGTAATGGAATTTTCCCAACCGTTTACAGCAACGCTTTGGTCAATGGGCAAAGAACTTCCCTCGAGTTCTTCGTCGGTTACTGATGTACAGGTCAAAGCCGCGCTAATTTTTGATAATGCGTCGACAAAACCGCTGATCGTCAAAATTGGCATATCAACTACCGGCATTGACGGAGCAAGAAAAAATCTGGCCACGGAAATTCCCGGCTGGGATTTTGACCAGGTTCAGCAGGCGGCTACAGACGAGTGGAACAAGGCCTTAGGCGCCATCGATGCGGACATTCCCGATGAATCTCAGCGCCAAGTGTTTTTTACCGGCATGTACCACGGCATGGTGGCGCCAGTGACATTTAATGATGTGGACGGTTCATATCGCGGCGAGGATAACAAGAATCATTCTTATGCGAACTTTACCAAATACACCACTCTTTCCATCTGGGATATATTTCGTTGCGAATTTCCATTTCTTATGCTCACGCGACCGCCGCAATTCGCCAACGATCTTGTTCAAAGTATTCTGGCGGATTATGTGGAATTAAACCGCCATACAGTTCCGCTCTGGCCGCTCTGGGCTTATGAAACATTTGATATGACGGGTTTCCATTCGGTGGTCTTGGTTTTGGAAGCATACATACATGGATTCCGCAACTGGAATACCCAGGCGGTCTATACTGCGCTCAAAGACACCGCGATGGGCAGTCGTGCTTTTCTTGATGAATTCAGGAAATATGGATTTATTCCAACGGGTCCGAATAAGAAACAATCGGTTTCGCGCACGCTCGATTACGCCTATGACTACTGGTGCCTAGGTGCGTTGGCCGATTTGTTGGGTAAAGTGGATGACGCAAAAGAGTTTTATAAACTCGGGCAGAATTACCGTAATCTCTTCGATCCCAAAACAGGTTTCATGCGCGGTAAAAATCTCGATGGAACCTGGCGTGAGCCTTTCCGTCCCGATGAACAATTCTGGGAAGATTACACGGAAGCCGATGGCTGGCAGGCAACTTTTTCTGTAATGCAGGATGTTGCAGGACTAATCGATCTATTTGGCGGTGATGCCAATTTCATCGCCAAACTTGAGGCTTTATTCGCCGCTCCTCCGGGCGTAGTTAACGCGCCACCGGACATCAGCGGATTTGTTGGCCAGTGCGCCCAGGGCAATGAGCCAAGCAATCACATTCCTTATCTGTATAGTTTTGCCGGCGCTCCATGGAAAACGCAGTATTGGGTGCGTCAGGTGCTCAAGCAGTGTTATAACAATACTCCCGCGGGTTTGCCGGGCAACGACGACTGCGGCCAAATATCCACCTGGGCGGTCTTTGCGATGCTGGGCTTTTATCCGGTTAGCGCCAACGGCGTATACGTCATCGGCAGCCCGACGGTCAATCGCGCCGTGATCAATAACCCGGCGACGAACAACGCATTTGTCGTCATCACTGAAAAGAATTCACCGGAAAACATATATATACAAAGCGTGAGTCTCAATGGAATAGAGCTACAGCGTTCGTGGATCGCGCATGACGAAATTACGACAGGCGGGGAGTTGGTCTTTCAGATGGGTGCCGAACCGAATAAAGATTGGGGTTCGGTTCCGGAGAACCGTCCGCCATCCGGTCTTTTGCCTGCAAAGTTGTGAAAATGCAATGTGATTCGATTCATCGCACTACACGCCAACTCGAATCCGCATCGAGATGGATTCTTAGCCGCTTTAAGTCGCACAATCAAAGGACATAACGACGACATCCAGTCCGCAGTATTTCATTCGCTCCACGACTGACCATCCAAGCCGCGAATAGAACAGTTGGGTGTTTGGAGTATAAAGATACAGCCGATCGACCCCCAGCGACCAGGCGTCCGTAATGACGCGTCCTACCAACGCCGCGCCTATGCCTTGTTTTCGGTATTGCGGCGCAACAAAAACACCCGCAAGCCAGGGGGAAAGCTCCATGCGCGTGTCCATATCATTAGCCACGAGCATTGCGGAGCCGAACAATTTGTCGCCGGCAAATGCAATCACAACGGTGGGAACTGCCGCGTGTCTGCGGGCGGCCTCGCGTAGTCTATCGATGCGCTTGTCGATGGAATCGTCCGGTCGAAGGTATGCCCATTCCTGATGATGCCACTGGGCAAGAGTTGGAATAAACTCTTTATGTTTGGCGAGATAATCGATTTGAATGCCCATAGCTTAAGCATTACCAAGTTTCGCCCGCCACTCTTCGCGCACTTTGCGGTAAAAATCTCTGCGTCCCCTGTGATCTCGACTCGACTGAGCTCGTCGCAGGCAGTGGCTAATAAGACTTTTTCCCTAACTTCATCGCGGCGTGGCAATAAAACCG
>DATJSN010000018.1:0-23673 GCA_035504095.1 Phycisphaerae bacterium
CGGTGCAGCCCAATCCTCGGCTGACCAACTGCGCCAGCGGCAGACGCAGCGCGAACTCTATTTCGCCATCGTCGACGAAGCGGACTCCATTCTCATCGATGAAGCCGTTACGCCGTTGATTATTTCCGGCGCCGAGGGCAATGCCGAAGAGATTGAGTGTTATCGCCAGGCCCATCAGATCGCGGACCAACTCATGGAAAAGCGAGATTTTAGCGCCGTAGCCCGCCGGCGTTTGATCGAATTGACCGCTAGGGGTAAGGAAAAAATTTCGGAATTGCGCCAGGGCCGCGCCGGCGTATGGGTTTCGCAACGCCGCGCCGAGGAACTTATCGTCCAGGCCGTCACCGCCCGCTATTTTTACACGCTCGGCAAACAATATGTAATACAGGAAAATAAAGTCGTTATCGTTGATGAATTTACCGGCCGTCTCATGCCTGATCGGCAATGGCGCGACGGCCTGCATCAAATCGTCGAAGCCCGCGAAGGCGTCGAAGTCCGTACCGCCAAGGAAACGCTCGCTCGCCTCAGCTTTCAGCGTTTTTTCATGCTTTATAAAAGCCTTGCGGGCATGTCCGGCACCATGGCTGAAGTTCGGCGTGAGCTTTGGCATATCTACCGGCGTCCATTGGTCATCCTTCCTACGCACCGCCCATGCATTCGCCGCAAGCTTGGCCTCCGCATTTTTGCCGGCGAGGAAGACAAACTCGCCGCGGTCGTCGCTGAAATTGGCCGCGTTCATTCCCTTGGCCGGCCGTTGCTTATCGGCACGCGCAGCGTCGACGCGAGTGAAAAACTCAGCCAGCGCCTCACTGCTTTGGGCTTGCCGCATCATGTGCTCAATGCCGTTCGGCACGCCCAGGAGGCGCAGATTATCGCCGCGGCCGGAAAAGCAGGCTGTATTACCGTCGCCACCAACATGGCCGGGCGCGGCACGGACATTCGTCTTGACGCCGAGGCTCAGAAAGCAGGGGGGCTGCATGTCGTGGCCACTGAGTGTCATGAAGCAGGACGCGTCGACCGGCAATTGGCCGGGCGTGCCGGCCGCCAGGGCGATCCGGGAAGTTCGATTATTTTTGTGAGCATGACCGATCAGCTTGTACAGACTTATGCCGCCATCCTGGCGCGCCTTAGCGCGCGGATGGGTAAGAAAGGCAATCTGTTATCTGGTTTGTTAGGTCACCTGGCAGTTTACTGGTCACAGGTTCGCGCCAGTTGGGCGTCTCATGTGCAGCGTAAGGCCGTAGCCCGCGCCGACCGCTGGCTCGATGAATCGTTAAGCTTCGCCTCTGAAAATCAGTAGCAAGATGATTAAGATTGAGGAAAAAATAGGTGACCATCTCTAATCAATCGTGGAACATATCATGATGCGCCTACGTTTTCGTAAAAATGAGGTAGATAAAGCAAACGAAAACAAACTAGGTTTGTTTGCAATAATAATGCTGGTTTTGTGTTTTTTGGGATTCATCTTATATCATCAAATGCTTACTCAGCCCGTTCGTTATATAACTAATGGTCTGATGTATACATGCGCGTTTGCTAGCCTCTTAGGCACTTTGGCAATTGGAGGAGCCAGACTTTTAAGTGGGACAGTACTTTCATCATGGGACTCGTATAGCTCGCCCAATCTAAAATTGTATAGAACATTGAAATTTGTATTTTTATTTCTGCAGGCAATATGTATATCAGCATTTGCATGCGATGTCTATAGGTCATTTATAAATTCTAATATATATAGTCTCTTATGCGATATTATTATAATCGCAACCCTCTTATTTCTTTGTCAGCAAGCTTCCAGTGGAGTAAAAAAAACGGTGTTATTGGCTTCAATGGGATTTTCTTTAGTTATGTTTTTATTTAGTTTATTGGGGACCTTTGCAAACCTGCATCCCAATGGACCATTTGCCGCGAATTCAAAGTCAATTTTTCTTCTTATATGTTTTGAAGCCGCAGTTTTTCTCTGTGCCTTTATCAGCTTAATTCTTCGTTATAGAGAGATTCACAATGGGCCGCAGCAATTCGGCTGATCTAAGTTGATAGGCGTTCGGGACAGCCACCTATTTATTTCTAAAAATACTATCTGCGTTTCTCTGCGCAATCTGCGGATTCGTTTCGTGCTTTTCGCGTATTTCGTGGTTAAAAACGTCGTGTCGTTGTGGTAAAAAAATCTGTGTTAATCTGCGGATCGTTCGTGGTTAAAAACACTGCGGTGATTTGGCGAAAATTAATCCAAACCGTGGGGCGGTCATACACGTATAGACAAGAGATGCTAATGAAAACATGCATCTAATAAATGGGTTAGGGAGAGTGGAAAAGGAATATCGGACAATGACCCATAATGACAATGCATCATCCATGGCACGTGTGATAACCATGAAGTCCTGATGCAATTTTCTCTGAACGTCGATAAATAGACTACACGTTTTTCTGGTAACCCAAAAATCTGTTTATTCAGATAGAAAGAATAGATGACATGAAAACTGTCTGCAAAAGTCTCGGTATTGCCGCTTCTCTGGCCGCATTGGCGGGCGTCGGATCCGCCTCTAAAGATGCTCGGGCCGACATCATGGGTTTGAATCCCACCGATCTGACGCAAGCGGCATCTGATGTGGGTAACGATGGGCTTTTCTTCACGCCTACGATCTCGGTTAATGTTACCCAGCTTGGTTATTATGGTCCCAGCGCCAGCGGCAATCCCGTTGGTTTATATAATGTCTCTACCGACACCCTGCTCGGCAGCGCGACAATCACAACTTCTGATGCGCAATCCGGTTCATTTTATTATGCACCAATTACACCTGTGACATTAACTGCGGGAACTGAATATGCCGTGGTCGGCTTCTATAGCGGCGCAAGCGGCAACCAGGACTCTACAGCATCTTCGGTGAGCGGCGGGTCCGGAATTACTTATGACGGTTATCAATATGACTACAGCAACACGCTCGATTTACCGCAAAATTCATATGAGACCGCCTATTTCGGCCCTAATTTTAAATATAGCATCAGCAGCCCGATCCCCGAGCCCGCGACTGCGTCCCTGATGGGGTTAGCCGGCCTTGGTTTGCTCCTTCGCCGTTCGCGGGTCAGTAAAACTCGCTAAAAGTTCGGGCCTATCGCAAATTCCTGATCCAGCGATTAATATTTTCCTTGAAGGTTATAGCCCCGGCATTTCTTGCCGGGGCCTTTTTAATTCTCAGGCCGAAGCACGCGCCGACTGCTGGTTAAACGAATCATTAAGTTTCGCTGCGGAAAATCAGTAACCGGCCGACTTGCCGGCGACATTTAAAATCTATCTGAAATTCCATTATGATTTGAACACTGAAGGCAAAAGACTAGGTACATAAAAAGGCTCTGCCATGTTTTTCCTTCTGCCCTACCTGGTGGATGTTCCCATGCATCGCTGGCCGTTGGCCAACTGGTTGCTCATACTTGTAACGATCATAGTTAGCATCGCCATGTTTCCCGCGCTCGGGCAGTGGGAATATGCGCGGTTTCTCGGAGTTCAGCCTGCTCCGGGTGTTGTCAATTATTTTCTTCTCGATCCTGAGCACTTTCAGCTTTCGCAATTGATAGGCTCGGCGTTCATCCACGGCGGTTATTGGCATTTGTTCGGCAATATGTTCTTTTTGTGGTTGTTTGGAAACGCCGTTAATGCCCGTCTGGGGCATTGGAAATTTCTCGCCATCTATTTTTGTGCGGCCGTTTTTTCAGCAATTTTTTATCTTCTCTTCGGACCCAAAATGCCCATGCTGGGCGCCTCCGGAGCGATCATGGGCATCATGGGCGCGTTTTTGATTTTATATCCCCGCAACAACGTCAGTTGCATCTGGTGTTTTTTCTTCCGTTTCGGCACGACGGAGTTTTCATGCTATTGGCTTTTGGCGCTTTATTTCGTACTCAACATCCTGGGACTTATAGATTCAAATGATCATGTGGCGCATATATCTCACATTGCGGGCTTTGTTTTCGGCGTCGCCGTGACGAGCTTGTTGGTTTGGTTGAACTGGATCGAACAAACCGAAAGTGAGGAAAATCTCCTGGAACTCCTCAGCCTGAAGAAAAAATCGCAGGAAACTTAATAGGGGATAGGGATTAAGAAATAGGTGATAGGGAATAATAACTACGAGCAAATGAATATAATGCATAGTTCAATGCGCATTTGCGATCTTGGAATATGGAGTTTTTGTCAATTGGACGATAAAATAATTCTAGGAGAATATGCTATGCGCTTTACAGTTGTATTGGAACAAGAACACGATGGAGGGTATGTTGTCAGCGTGCCCGCATTGCCCGGATGTGTGAGCCAGGGAGATACGCGGCAAGAAGCTTTGGCCAATATTCGTGAAGCGATTGAGTTGTATCTTGAAGATTGTCATGAAGCCGGCGACCCTATCCCCACCGAGGCCGGCAGGGAATTTGTCGACGTGGAAGCCGTTTCCTGAGTGGAAGGGACTCTACGCGTGGCTAAGCTCCCTACGGATCTATCTGGTCGTGAAGTCCGCAAAGCTTTTGAACGTGCTGGCTTTATATTTCGCCGTCAAACCGGAAGTCACATGATTTTGCGGCGTGACGAGCCATACAGCAGAGTTGTCATTCCTGATCACAAACAAATTAGGCTAGGTACTCTTCGTCGTATCATTGCAGATGCAGGATTTACCATTGAACAATTCATGCAATTACTTGGACGGTAAATTAAATAAAAAAACCGCCGGGGGTTATTCCAGCGGTTTAAATTTTTGGTGGGAAAGCAAATCACTCGCTTATTTTAAACTCGCTAGAATTTCATCCTTCACATGGTTGGGCACCTGCGCGTAGCTGTGCGGCTCCATGGTGTAATTCGCCCGGCCTTGCGTGAGCGAACGCAAAATCGTGGAGTAGCCGAACATGCTGGCCAATGGAACCGTCGCGTCGATCACCTGTGTATTGCCGCGGGTTTCAGTGTTCTCGATAACAGCCCGGCGGCTGGAAATGTCGCCCTGCACCGGACCAGCAAACTCAATGGGCGTGGTGACCTGAAGCTTCATGATCGGTTCGAGGAGCACCGGGCCGGCCTTTTTAAGACCCGATTGCATGGCCAGAATGCCCGCCTGTTCAAAAGCGATCTGCGATGAGTCGACGTCGTGGTAGCTGCCGTCAAAAAGCGAGACCTTGACGTTGAGCGTTGGGAAGCCGCCGAGCACGCCGGATTTGGCCGCCTGGCGGCAGCCATATTCAACCGAGGGGATATATTCCTTGGGAATCGCGCCGCCCTTGATTTCGTTTTCGAAAAGAATGGTGTCTTCCGAATCGTCCCCTTCCACGGGCTGGTAGGGTTCAAGGCGAATCCAGCAGTCGCCGTACTGGCCGCGTCCGCCGGACTGCTTGATGTGTTTGCCCTGGGCCTCCGAGTGCTTGGTGATGGTTTCCTTATAAGCGACCTTGGGTTTGCCGACCGTCACATCAACCTTCATATCGCGTTTGAGTTTGTTGGCGATGATTTCCAGGTGCAGTTCACCCATGCCGTGGATGATGGTTTGCCCGGTTTCCGGATCAAAGTTGCTGCGGAACGTCGGGTCCTCGCGGCGCAGCGTAGTGAGCGCTTCGCCGAGCTTATTTTTATCGTTGGCGCTCTTGGGTTCGATGGACATGCTGATCACGGGTTCGGGGAATTCCATTTTTTCCAATATGACCGGGTGATCCGGATCGCAAACGGTGTCGCCGGTGAGGCTGTATTTAAATCCCACGATGCCCACAATGTCGCCGACTTCGGCGTATTCGCGCTGATAACGGTCAGCCGCGTGCATCTCCCAGATACGCGAAGCGATTTCTTTTTTATCGCGCGTGGAGTTGATGATGCGGGCGCCTGATTCAAGTCTGCCGGAATAAACACGCAGATAGCTCAGATCGCCGTGCTGGTCGCTGACGATTTTAAACACGATGCCGCAGAAAGGTTCGTTGACGTCGGCTTTGCGGATCACTTCCGCATGTTTATCGCGCGGCTCATGACCGATCACCGGGGGTTTGTCCAGCGGGCTGGGTAGATAATAAACCACGGCGTTAAGGAGAAGTTGAACGCCCTTATATTTGAGCGCCGAACCGCAAAGCACGGGATTGATTTGAATGGCGATGGTTCCCTTGCGTAAAGCGGCTTTGATTTCATCGTTGCTGACCGGTTTATCGTGGAGATATTTTTCCATCAGGTGATCGTCGCATTCCGCAGCCTTTTCGATCATATAGGCGCGGGCCTGGTCGGCTTTGGCCTTGTGATCGGCGGGTATGGGTATTTCGCCCCATTCGCGGCCTTTGGATTCCTCATTCCACTGATAGGCTTTCATTTCCAGCAAATCGATGACGCCGGCGAAGGTTTCCGCGGCGCCGATGGGAATCTGAATGGGAACAGGATTAGCGCCGAGCCGTTCGTGGATGGTACGAACGCAGAAATCAAAATCCGCGCCGACTTTATCCATTTTATTAATAAAGCACAGTCGCGGGACATGATACTTGGTGGCCTGCCGCCAGACGGTTTCCGACTGGGCCTCGACGCCTTCACGGCCGTCGAACACGGCCACCGCGCCGTCGAGGACGCGCAGGGAGCGTTCAACTTCGACGGTAAAATCGACGTGGCCCGGAGTATCGATCAGGTTGATGATGAACTCATCGCCTTCCTCTTTGCCGTTGATGTGCCACGGACAAGTGGTGGCGGCGGCGGTGATGGTGATGCCGCGTTCCTGTTCTTCCTGCAGGTGATCCATGACGGCGGTGCCTTCGTGCACTTCGCCGACTTTGTGGGTTTTGCCGGTGTAATAAAGAATGCGTTCAGAGACGGTGGTTTTGCCGGCGTCAATATGGGCGGCGATACCGATGTTGCGAATTTTTGTCAGATCCCGTGGCATAAAAATCACCTTTTGAAAAATTTCCTGTCATTACTTAAGAGCCTCGAACAAAATGCCCGCCAGAAGCGTCCTGACCGGGTTCCGATTTTCGGAAGAGGGCGTTTCTCGCGGGCACAGTATTTAGCAGTCACACTCAGCTATACCGTGCCGATGTATTAACCCGTACCTGGGTCACACATCGGCCTCGGTACGGGCTTAATGAATATCGATTTGAAGTTTCACCTTTCTATATACCTCCGCTGCTGCAGGTTAAATTCCTGTCTGGCAGTCGAACTTACCTATTCAGGTAAAGACCCACAATTTTATCATTATGTTGGCTGGAAGTTCAAGTTAAATAGAACATTTTTGTTTCACGAACGGGAATAATCCATTTATTTCTCATTGCGGGGCTGCTTGCAGAGCCACGTTGGCCGGCGCGCAGAACTTTTAATGTAATATCACATTGCCTTGCGGGGCTTCTTGCGGAGTCACGTTGTTCAGCACCGGCGAATTAATAACGGTCAAATTCTGCACGTTGTTAAACTTGGCCGGAACCACGCCTTGGGCGGTCTGGGCCTGGAAGTTGTTGATTTGCAGGGTGTCGACGTCATCGCAAATCATCGGCGAGCGCATATCGGTCTTATCAAAGCCGACGGTGACATTAGCCAGTTCGAGGTTCTGCACATGCCGGGCGAAAACGCCATAGGAAGGCGTCGTGCCGACCTGGCTGGGTTCAGGGTAACCACGAGCGAGTTCCTTGAGTTCATGATTGGCTTGTTCGACTGTTCCTCCGCCTTTGCTGATCATGCGGATGTTATCGAGGCGCAGATTTTGAATGTCGTCGCCGGGCAGACCGGTGATTTCGATGCCGGCAAGCGGTCCGACGTCTGTGGAAATCACGTTGGAAATAAAAATATTTCGAGCAATGCCGTTGGCGGTGACGTTCGGGCCGCGGTTGCGATCACCCAGGGTAACATAAATGGCATAGCTGGGAGTGTTGTACATGGTGATGTTGTCGATGGTGATGTTTTCCATAGTACCGCCGTCGACTTCCTCCAGCGCCAGGCCATAGCAATCACGGAAAGTGCAGTTGGAAATGGTGATGTTGCGGAATCCGCCGTTGGATTCGGTTCCGAGTTTAATGCGCCCGTTTCCTTTTTTGCCCGGAATCATCTGACCGTTGAGGAGTGTTCCTTCTTCAAAGCCGGAAACCTGGCAGTTGGTGATGGTCATGTTTTCCGTCGGTACCAGATGGCCCAGGGCATAGGTGCTCTTGGGGCAAATGCCATCGTCCCAGGGCGAATTAACGCGGCAATTGGAAACTGTGGTGTTCTGGCAGCAATCAAGGTCCATGCCGTCGCGATTGGTGTCGATGGTGACATTATCGATGGTGAGCATATTGCATCCGGTTGTCAAAATCGCGAAATGACCGCCGTGGTAAATAGTTACATCCCGTATCAGAACATTGGTACAGAGCTTGAACACGATGGATTTATTTCCGATGCCGTAAGGTTTGACGCCTTCCGGTGTTTTGGGGTTGGCTCTATCTCCGGAAATCATGCCGCCGCCATTGATCTCTCCGTGCCCTGTGATTGATACGTTCTTAAGATTTTCTCCCCAGATCAGGCTGTTCTGAAAATAGGTGTGGCCGCCATCCTGATAGGCGTGTCCTTCAAATGGTTCCGTTGGATCATAGGCATGCATCTCCTGCGGCGCACCGAGAATTTCCGCGCCCGCATCGATGTACAGGTTGATGTTACTTTTCATATGAATACTGCCACACAAGTACGTACCAGCGGGAAGATACACTGTGCCGCCGCCGGCGGCGGCACAAGCTGCGATGGCCTTATTGATGGCGGGACTGTCGAGGGTTTGGCCGTCGCCGGTGGCGCCATAACTTTTCACGTTAAACACGCCTTGTGTACCCGTGGGTTGATCCTGCGCCATGGACGGCGCACAGATCAGCATGAACATGGCAAGAATAAAGGCCAGACAGGACGCAAAGGGGTGTTTGAGATGCATTGATTTTCTCCTCAGCTACTTTAAATCTGTTTAATAACCGTGGTCCGCCAAAAACAGGCTTTGGTCTGAATAACGACGAAGGAAGGGTTTTTATGCAGAATTTTCGCCGCAAACTTCATCCAGCACATGTTCGGCGACAAAGATCGGCACCTGATTGGCCACGCCCAGGGCGATGGCGTCACTGGGCCGGCTGTCGATTTCAAGGCTGCGACCGTCCTGGCGGATCACCAGGCGTGCATAAAAGGTGTGATTTTGCAGGTCATTGATGATGATGCGTTCGAGCTTTCCGCCGAGTTGATCGATGACATTGGACAAAAGCTGATGCGTCAACGGCCGCGGGAACTGCGCCCCGCGAATGCGCGAATCAATGGCCAGGGCTTCGGCGGATCCGATCAGAATCGGCAGCACTCGTTCCCCGTCGACTTCCTTGAGGAAAATGAACTGCTGGTCCGAAGTCTCGGTGATGATGATTCGTTTTAGTTCAACCTGAACAGCCATTGATTTCGTCCGCAATGGTAGCCTGTGTCAGAGGCTCTAAAATATTTACGCGGCAAAAGCCGAAACAGTTCTTTTCGCTGCCCAATAAGGCAAAGGTCCCAATAGTATACTCCAATTATTAACGGCCGTGGATGAAAAATACTTCATGACATATTTACGCCCGTGTTGAATTATTCCTGCTTTATTTTATTGAAAGCCCTAAATACAATTAAAACAATTGCAATGACCGGAGAATTTTCATGGTCTTTCTCCCATTGAAAAAATTGGCGACATTTATTGTTTTTCTTTTGCTGATCATTGGTTGCGCTTGCCTCAGTGTGATTGCGGATTCGAATGATGGGCAAATTATTATTCCCAACCAGTGGAATCCACCTGTCACAAGCGCAAAGGTACCTTATAACACGGAATATAGTAGTCCTGATCGTTTAGGTGTTATTGAGCCTGGTTACTATCAAATTGCTACTGGTCCGAATGGAGCGATTGTGGGGCTCCGTAAAGTCAATGTGAACACGTCTGAGAAATAAAACCACCCATTCACAAAACATGATTGTTGGCTTGTCGCACTACCAGCCGTTGCTTATCCTTTGACGTTTTAAGCGGTTTTGTGATTTGATAAGCAGCGAGATCAGCAACGATGGCGGTTTATAACCCCGGTCTAATCGAGAAAAAGTGGCGGCAAATCTGGCTGGAGAAAAAAATCTTCGCCGCGTCCAATGATATCTCACGCCCCAAATATTATGTGTTGGATATGTTCCCTTACCCTTCCGGCGACGGCCTGCACGTGGGCCATACCGAAGGGTATACCGCGACGGATATTGTGGCCCGATATAAGCGGGCATGCGGCTTTAATGTCATGCATCCGATGGGATGGGACGCATTCGGTTTACCGGCGGAACAATACGCCATTAAAACCAATCAACATCCGGGCGAAATCACGCAGAAAAATATTGCCCGTTTCCGCGCCCAGCTTCAGGCGGTCGGTTTTTCTTATGACTGGGACCGCGAAGTGGATACCACCGATCCGGGCTATTACAAATGGACGCAATGGATTTTTCTCTTGCTCCATGACACATGGTTTGATGAAAAACTTCAAAAAGGCCGACCGATTGCCGAGTTGATTGGCGAATTTGAATCGGGTGTGCGCCGCCTGCCGGAAAAAAATAAAAATTGGAAAGAACTTACGCCAACGGAGCAGCGCCAGGAGCTGGAAAAATTTCGCCTCGCTTATCGGGTGGAAGCGCCGGTGAACTGGTGCCCGGCGCTGGGAACAGTTTTAGCCAATGAAGAAGTGATCGACGGCAAAAGCGAAGTAGGGGGCTTTCCCGTTGAACGCCGGCCGATGCTCCAATGGATGCTGCGCATCACCGCGTATGCCCAGCGCCTGCTGGATGGTCTGGAAAAACTTGACTGGACTGAATCACTGAAATTGATGCAGCGCAACTGGATTGGCCGCTCGGAAGGTGCATTGGTCGACTTTGCAGTCAAAGGCCGCGATGAAAAATTGACGGTCTTCACGACACGCCCGGATACGCTTTTTGGCGCTACTTATATGGTTTTGGCGCCGGAACATTCGCTGGTGGATATGAGTTTGCCGGGCCATGGCTTGCCCAACCAATGGCCGGCCGAGACGAAAGAAAAATGGAAAAATAATTCCCAGATCGGACCACAGGCGGCGGTGGCAGCCTATCAAAAATGGGCCGCTTCACGCTCCGAACGCCAGCGCCAGGAAAGCACCTCTAAGACAGGCGTATTTACGGGCCTAATGGCCATCAATCCCGTTAACAACGAAGAGATTCCAATTTTCATCTCTGATTACGTACTGGTGGGTTACGGCACCGGGGCGATAATGGCGGTGCCGGCGCACGATGCCCGCGATTTTGATTTCGCACGGGAATTTGATCTGCCCATTAAGCGCGTGGTGAGTGATTCAAAGACCGATCCGAACGCCGGTGAGTTGCCGTTGGAAGCGGACGGCTGGGCAGTGAATTCACCATGGATTGATGGATTGGCTACTCCGGAGGCCACAAGCCGGATGTGCCAACTTCTGGAAATCGAAGGCCTGGGTAAGCGTCAAATTAATTACAAAATCCGTGACTGGCTTTTCTCCCGACAGCGCTACTGGGGAGAACCATTCCCGCTGGTGCACCTGGAGGACCGAACAACGGTTGCATTGGCGGAAAACGAATTGCCGCTCAAGCTTCCTGCGATGCAGGATTTTAAACCAACGGGAACCATCGATCCGCCGCTGTCCAAGGCCAAAGATTGGATCAACGTACATGTGATATTGGAAGGGCCGCAAAATAATCCACGGGCCAGAGTTGTTCCCCAAGGCACTCCTGACGCTGTTCCCGCACTACGCGAAACCAACACCATGCCGCAATGGGCTGGTTCGTGCTGGTACTATCTGCGTTTTCTGGACCCGCGCGACGATCGTGCTTTTTGCGATAAAAAAATTGAACAATATTGGATGGGCAGCAAGGAGAATCCTGGCGTGGATTTGTACGTCGGCGGCGTGGAACACGCCGTGCTGCATCTGCTTTACTCGCGCTTCTGGCACAAAGTGCTTTTTGATCGCGGTTATATCTCCACCAATGAACCATTTCGCAAACTGGTTAACCAGGGAACCATTCTCGGCGAGCCGGAATACACCGTATTTCAAACTCAATCCGGCGAATATGTTTCCATCGAAGATGTTGATCCCGAGTGGGGCGCTCAAACCGGCCCGGATGGCAAACTGCAAACCATCAGCAAACATAAACGAACCGGTGAACTGCTAATCGGAAAAGCGTGCGAACCGGATCAGGTAGAGAAACGGGACGAAGCATTTGCGCTTAAAAAGAATCAGGAAATTAGAATCGACGTTCAGTCGTTCAAGATGAGCAAATCGCGCGGCAATGTAGTCAATCCCGATGATGTGATTGCGACTTACGGGGCCGATGCGCTGCGGCTCTTTGAAATGTTCATGGGACCGCTGGAACAGATGAAGCCCTGGAGCACCGCGGGCGTGGAAGGTGTCTATCGGTTTTTACAGCGCGTCTGGCGGAACTTCCTGGGCGCCGAAGACGGCAACTTGCGCGTGGTGCACAAAACGGACGCAGCATGGTTTTGTGGATCAAGGCAACTCAATCCCCAAGAGGTCCAAACGGCCGAGCGCGACGCGGCAACCATTTTGCGCCCATTGCATAGGACAGTTCGTAAGGTCACGCAGGATATTGAGCGTTTGTCATTTAACACGGCGATCAGCGCGATGATGGAATTTAACAATATTCTGGGCAAAGTCACATGGATCGAGCAGGATGCAGCGCTCAAACTGTTGCGCTTGCTGGAGCCATTTGCGCCGTATTTTGCTGAAGAGATGTATCATATTCTGGCCGGGCAAAATGCTCTGGATTCAATAAGTCAGGTTTCCTGGCCGGTTTATGACGAAGCACTGTGCGTGGATGAAGAGGTGGAAATTCCCGTGCAGATCAATGGCAAACTCACCGGACGCGTAAAAGTGCCCGCGGGCGCCGCTGAAGAACTGGTGATTCAGGCCGCGATGACTGACACACAGGTGATTTCACGTCTTGGGGGACGCGCGGTCAAAAAGAAAATTTACGTCAAGGACCGCATGGTAAACCTGGTGGTCTAAGAGTGTGTAGAAGCCCCAGGGGCTTTTCATACAACCTTTAAATCCGTCTCGCACAGGTTTTAAGATGGAACAAAAGTATAAGCGGATCATCAGCGGTGAAGACGCCGGTTTGACGGCGGCGCTGCTTCGTCCTCTGCTTTGGGCAGCAGCATGGTTTTACGGTTTGGTTGTCTGGCTGCGCAATCGTTGTTACGACCGTGGTGTGTGCAAAATTGAACGTCTGAGCGTGCCGGTTATCAGCATCGGCAACATCACCGTGGGTGGCACGGGCAAAACGCCCACCGTCATTATGGTCGCCCGGGCGCTGGTGCGCCTGGGTCGGCGGCCGGTGATTCTCACCCGCGGTTATAAGGCACGGTGCAGCGAATCATCTGATGAAGTGATGGTACTCAATATCGAATGTCCTGACGTACCGGTAGTGGTAAATCCGGATCGGGTTGCGGGAGGGCAAACGGCCATCGAAAGCCATCAGGCTGACGTATTGATATTGGACGATGGATTTCAGCATCGCCGGCTGGCGCGCGATCTGGACATCGTTTTGGTTGACGCCACAAGCCCGATGGGAATTCCCGGCATGATCCCCCGCGGGACGCAACGCGAACCGCCGGCATCGCTGGCGCGGGCACATCAGATCATGCTGACGCGATGCGAACAGGTTTCGCTTGAACTGGCGGACATGGCCGCGGGATTACTGGCCCAATGGGTAAATCCGCGGCACATTTTTCAGCAGCGTACGCGCGTGGCGGGAATTTTTGACGCCCAGGGAACCGCTGTGACGTTACCGAAATCCGGCGCTACGGTTGTGGCGTTTGCGGGCATCGGCAATCCGGAAGCTTTTGTCAATACGCTCACAGGGATCGGCTTAAATGTCGCGGCCGGCTGCTGGTTTGACGACCATCATCAGTATGACGCCGCCCGCGACGTGAAAGTTCTTACCGAATTGGTGCAAAAGCATGCGGCGGACGCCTGCGTCACCACGCTGAAGGACTGGGTGAAAATCAGGAAATTTTCTTTTCCCGTGCCCATCTGGCATGTCAAAATAGAAGCATATATTGATGGTGTGGGTAGTGAATTGTGGAGCCACGCGCTGGCTGATTTGCTTAAAGACAAGTAAATTAGATCACATAGAGATTAAGAGTCTCTAACTATGCAACATTATCCGGCAGAACTTCTGAATACTCTCGAGCGCTTCGGCGAGCCGCGCATTCTGGTCATCGGCGACCTGATTCTGGACCAGTATGTGTTTGGCGATGCGGAACGGCTGAGTCCCGAGGCTCCGGTGCCCGTTTTGCGCGAACAATCCCGTGAATTACGAGTGGGCGGGGCGGGCAACGTCGCCGTGTTTCTGGCGGCGCTGGGAGCCAAACCCGAATTGATCGGTTTATGCGGGAAAGATTCCGCGGGTGAATCACTGAAAAAACTTCTCTCCGAGTCCGGCGTCGACGTTAATGGCGTGATTGTCTCCGCGGACCGGCCCACCAGCGCCAAAACGCGCTTCGTGGGTCTGGCTCAGCATCGTCATCAACAACAAATGCTGCGGCTGGATCATGAAACCACGGAAGCCATCAGTTCGGCCGTTGAACAAAAATTACTTGAAGTTGTTGAAAAACGCATAGCGGCCTGTTCAGTTGTCTGTCTGGAAGATTACAACAAAGGTTTATTGACGCCGGGCTTGTGCGCACAAATTATTCGTCTGGCCAAAGCCGCCGGTAAAGCGGTGCTGGTGGATCCCGCGGCCATCAAAGATTACAGCCGGTATACCGGCGCGACGGCGATTACGCCTAATCGCACCGAAGCTGAGCACGCCGCGGGTCTGCGGATGCAGGACGCGACCCGGGAAGCGCCGCGGCTGGCCGGGGAACTGCTGGAAAAACTGCAGCTCGAAGCGTGCATACTCACGCTCGACCGTCACGGCATGTACTTACTGGAAAAAAATGGCAAAGGGCAGATGCACGCCACGCGGGCACGCAACATTTATGACGTAACCGGCGCGGGCGACATGGTGCTGGCCATGCTGGCCATGGCGCGTGCCGGCGGTGCAAGCTGGAGCGTCGCGGTGGATCTGGGCAACGTCGCGGGAGGATTGGAAGTCGAACGATTCGGCAGCGTGCCGATCACGCGCGAGGAAATCCGTGTGGAACTCAAGCGCCTGGAAGGTTCGAAAATCCACAAAATTTCCGCGCTCCAGGATTTGACCGCGGAGCTTAAAAAATGCCGCCAGGCGGGACAGAAAATCGTATTTACCAACGGAGTTTTTGATATTATTCACGCCGGGCACGCCCAATACCTTCAATTTGCCCGCGGTCAGGGTGATATTCTGGTGGTTGGCGTTAACACCGATGAATCAGTGCGCCGGCTTAAGGGTTCGGATCGTCCGATCAATCCACTGACCGATCGCATGGCGGTTCTGGCGGCGCTGGAAGCGGTGAGTTACGTTATTTCGTTTGACGAACCTACGCCGCTGGAACTCATCAGAATGCTCGAGCCGGACATATTGGTCAAAGGTGCTGACTATAAGGATAAGGAAGTTGTAGGCCGCGATGTGGTGCAGGCACGAGGCGGCAAGGTGGTTTTGGCGCCGTTTCTGGAAGGGCGATCCACCACTAAAATTATCCACACCCTCGAGAGCCTCTAAGAAAATCGCCCGATGATGGCGAGTAATGGAACATTGGTTATGGCTGAACGCGCAATATTTCTGGACCGCGACAACACCATCATCGCCGATGAAGGGTACCTGGGCGATCCGGCCAAGGTGAAGCTGCTTCCCGGCGCCGGCGCGGCGCTGCAGGCCATGCATCGGTTTGGGTATCGCATCATTGTCGCGTCGAATCAGAGCGGCGTGGCGCGCGGTCTTTTTGACGAAAAAGCGGTCGAGGCCGTTAACCAGGAAATGGTTCGCCAGCTCAAACAGCAGGCCGGCGCCCATGTGGACGCGAGCTATTATTGCCCCTATCACCCGGAAGCAACGATACCGGAATATCGCGTCGATCATGAGTGGCGCAAGCCGCGGCCGGGCATGCTCAAAGCGGCGGCGGAAGACTTCAATCTGGATTTGTCTCAGTGCTGGATGATCGGCGACATGGTGCGCGACATCGCCGCCGGCGCCGCCGTCGGTTGCCGGACGATTTTACTGGCCGATCCGGAAAAACCGTTGCCGACGGATAAGGATTCACCAACAGTAACCCCGAATTTTGTGGTACGAACACTGGCCGACGCGGCGCGAATTGTGGTGCGTGAAGGAAACAGTTCTGTGCGCGATCCGGTACCGGCGCCGCTGAATGCAAAGCCTGCAGCCGGGACTGCCGCCGCGGTTGCGGCCGAAGTGCAAAAGCATGTTGAGCCGGTCACGACCGAGCCGACTGCCGGGGAGCCTACACTATCTGCGGCAAAGCCATTAGCGGCTACATCAGCAGTTCCCGCAGCAGCGCCCAAAGTAATTCCTGCATCAGTTCCCGCGGCAACTCCGGCAGCATCGCCTGCGGCTGCACCAGCCGCGCCGCCGCCACCGGCAGCTCCAGTAATTGATTCAACGCTTATCGCCAGCGCGGTAGCTCAAGCAGTATCGACGGCGATTAAGGAGCATCTGGCAAACATGACGCCACCTGTTGCGCCTCTAGCGCCGATTCCCGCGCCGCCCGTCGCACAGGATTCGCATACACCGGTGCTGGAAGAAATGCTCCAGCAACTTCGCCAGTTCAATCGTCGTCAGGATTTGCATGGCTTTTCGCTTTCACTGCTGTTGGCATCGATACTGCAGATGGTGGTACTGCTGTTTCTGGCGATGGCGGTTTGGGACACGTTGACTGCGTTGCAGGTTATCGCTAATAACATAAATTGGTGGTTTAACAAAACCAGCGATCAGCTTTTCGCGCTCGCCTGGCTCGTCGCCGCCTTGGTTGTACAGGGAACTGTGCTGACTCTTTACGTGCGCTATCGCAATAAGTAAAAACTTCTAACAAAATATGTAGAACAGGCTCTCCAGCCTGTTCCCTTTTTTTAGCAGCCTGGAGAGGCTGCTCTACATTTCATCAATCCTGGCGGGCTGTGAGACCCGCATTCCATTTTGATTTATTTTGTTGGAGGCTCTAAGTTATCAGTATGTCCAAGCGTCCGCTCGTAGGCATTTCGTTAAGCGACCAAACGCCCGACTCCGCCCATCCGGAACTGCCGCGTTATTACGAAATCAGTGTGGAATATCCGCGCGCCGTGGAAATGGCCGGAGGGATACCGCTTTTATTGCCCCACACCCATGATGAATCCCTGCGAAGCGAAATCATTGAGCGTCTGGATGCATTGATTATTCCTGGTGGAGAAGATCTGAATCCCAAACTCTATGGCCAGGCCAGGCATCAAAGCACACGGCTTGTGGATCCCTTGCGCCAGGATTTTGATTTCGCCATGCTGGCGCTGGCGGAACGAAAGAATATTCCTACGCTGGGAATTTGCCTGGGTTCGCAGATCATGAACGTGCAGCGCGGCGGGACGCTACACCAGCATTTACCGGACGTTTTAAAAGCCGGCGACATTCGCCACGCCAGCGATCCAAGCGTCGATACCGACCGCAATGCCTGGCATGACGTAACGCTTGCCCCCGGGTCGCGCATTAAAGATATTTATGCAGTGGGTCATTTGAAAGTGAACAGCCGGCATCATCAGGGGATCGATCGATTGGGAAACGGGCTGGTTATCGCGGCTCGTTCGCCGGACGGAGTGATTGAAGCGATAGAAGACCCGACGCTGAATTTCTGGATCGGTACGGCGTGGCACGCGGAAGGGCTTGTTGATGACGCGGTACAAATCAAATTATTTCAAGCGCTGGTACATGCGGCGGAAAAACGCGCCTAGAATCAATCACTAATGATTATGTGCATCGCAGAGTAAGTGGAGACCTAATATGCCGTTTAATTTTAAATCCGTATTTGAAAGCGCTTTGGGTTATGCGCGCTTTGTTCCAACTTACGGCACAGTGGAAAATCAGCAACGCTGGAATGATATGTATAAAGCGGTGGTTTTAACCGAACAACAAAAACAGCTTCTGGCGGGTTTTCACCGTCGGATGTACGTATTGTGCCTCGCGGGCGTCTGGTGCGGCGATTGCGTCAATGCCTGCCCGATCTTTGAACGCTTTGCCGAAGCTTCGCCGGCAATTAATTTGAAATTCGTGCATCGTCCGCAGAAATTCGACCCATCGGCCGGCGATCCGGCGACACAACTGGCCAATGAATTGTCTATTTGCGGCGGACCGCGCGTGCCGGTGCTGGTGTTTATTTCCGAAGATTGGTTTGAATGCGAACGATTCGGAGAACGCACGCTGGCCACCTACCGCAAAAAAGCGGCAAACATGCACAGCACGGCCTGCCCAACCGGATTGGTCGCGCCGCCGGCGGATATTCTTGCCGCCAACGTCGCCGAATGGCTGGAACATTTTGAACGTGTGCAACTCATGCTGCTGACCAGCCCACGGCTGATGAAACTCCACGGCGAGGTTTAGAGGCTCTTTATAGCAGGCACGCTCCGCGTGCCGTGGTATCGATCAAAAAATTTATTGTCTGAAAATTACTGTGGGACAGGCTTCTAGCCTGTCATTCCTCGAAACTGCCCTGAAGGGGCTGCATCCATTAGCCCAGTGTTGTCCCGATTTATCGGGACTACGCTGGGACAAGGAACCCGAATGTCATCAACCCTGAAAGGGTTGTATCAATCTGAATCATTTAATTTGCCGCAACCCTTTCAGGGTTGGTTGGCACGTTCGACGTCTTCCCGGCGTAGTCCCGCAAGGCGGGACAACACCGGGCTCAATGATTATGCCCCGTTGGGGCAAAACTGAATAACCCCGGCAAGGAATGCCGGGGCTATCGTCGTGTCATCGTTTCGTTGTGTTGAAAAATCTTCGTGTTCTTCACATCTTTGCGGTAAAAAAACGTTCATGCGGTTTCGTGTTTTTTACTTTTGCATTTTTCCTTAATCTATTCCCTGTCCCCTATCCCCTTCGTTGTTCTCTGTGGCAGAAAAAACTGAAAACTTCTACAACGTTTCCGCGGCGCGCGGGAAGCTCCCCAGAACGGACAACTGCAGGCAATGTCCGCGGACCTCTTCCAGGGCGGATTTGACCGCCGCATCTTCGATATGGCCGACCAGATCGGTGAAGAAATAATATTCAAAGTTTCTCTTCTGGCTCGGACGCGTGTCGATATTGGTCAAGTTAATATTGTGCCGGCGGAAAACTTCCAGTACGTCCACCAACGCGCCGCTCTTGTGCGCCGTGGTGAAGATGATTGAGGTTTTATCGTCGCCGGTTCTCTTCGCCGGCTGGCGGCCGATGACCAGAAACCGCGTCACGTTATTCGGATTGTCCTCGATATTGGCAAAAAGAATTTTGAGTGAATAAAGTTCCGCGGCCAGAGCGGAACCGACGGCGGCGGCGCCTTTTTCTTTCGCGGCCATTTCCGCGGCCTTGCTCGATGAAGCGACCGCGATGCGCTGTGCTTCGGGCATGGCTGCCGAAAGCCAGCGCCGGCACTGATTCAGCGCTTCGGGCTTGGAATAAATCACCTTCACTTCCGACGGCTCGCACGCCGCCAGAAGATGCGTATGCACGTTTACCAATACCTCGGCGATAATCGTGATGTGCGGATGTTCGATAAAAGCATCCATGGTTTCGACGATGCCGCCGATGGTCGAGTTTTCAATTGGCACGAGGCCCAGATCGGCGTGGCCGCGCGCCACTTCGTCAAATACGCCGGCGATGTCGGTCACCGAAACGTGATCCACGGACGAACCGAATTTTTTCATCGACGCCAGATGCGAAAAACTTCCCTGCGGCCCCAGGTAGGCGATGCGCAGCGGTTTTTCCAGGGAAAAACTGCCGGACATCAGCTCGCGATAAATGGCTTCCAGGCAGGAATCGGACAGCGGCCCGCCTACCTTGCGATTGGCCTGGCGGATTTTTTCCAGAACCGCTTTTTCCCGATCCGGTGCATAAATCGGCGCGTTGGCCTGCTGTTTGATTTTGCCGATGTCCACGACGATCCGCGCCCGCGCATTAAGCAGTTCCACGATGCGCTCATCAAGCTCATCGATTTGTTGGCGAAGCGAAGCGAGTGGATCCTGCTGTGACATTAAGAGCCTCAAAATTTCAAATGACGCTATTGAATCCTAATCGCGGTTAAAGTCGGTGGCAATTCTTTCGCTTAAGGTAACAGGCACACTCCGTCTATCCTGAGCAATGTCGAAGGGCCTGCCGTCGCATCGGAATTAAATAGCCCCGGCATTTCTTGCCGGGGCCATCGTCGTGTCGTTGTGGTAAAAAACAAATCCATGTAATCCATGGTCTATAAATCTGTGGCCTGTCCCCTGTCCCCTCGTTCTCCAGCCTGAGTCATGTCCAGCCCCAATGGGGCTGCATCTTTCAGCCAAGCGTTGTCCCGCGCCGGGGCCCTTTCGTGTTATTTCGTGCTTTCGTGGTTCACATGCTCTGCGACCTCTGCGTTAAAATACTGTCACCTGTAACCTGTCCCCTATCCCCTGATTCCTGTATACTTGCGGCTTAAGCCTGGTTTGATGAAAATGCGGCCTGGTTTTAAAACAAGGGAGTAATAATAGTCGTGTCTGAAGCGATCCCCATTTCCGGTCTCTCCTGCAACGTACTGGTGCTCAACCGCCTGTACCAGGCGATTCGCGTAGTCAGCGCACGGCGGGCCTTTTCGCTGCTGTGCCGGAACCTGGCGGAAGTTATTTCCGTAGAGGGCGCATCCTATCTAACGTACGACATCGTATCGTGGACGGAAATTTCCCAGCTTAAAGCGCAGTTTGAACGTGAGGACAATGATTTTGTCCGCACAGTCCGCTATGAGCTTGCGGTGCCGCGGATCATTCGCCTACTCGGTTACGACCGCTTGCCGCGCCAGGACGTAAAATTGAATCGGCGCAACATTTACGCCCGCGACCATGGAACCTGCCAGTACTGCGGCAAGAAATTTACCACCAGCGAGCTTTCGCTGGACCACGTGATTCCCCGCGCCATGGGCGGCAAAACCGTCTGGGAAAATCTTGTCTGCGCGTGTGTTCGCTGTAACGCCAAAAAGGGCGGCCGCACGCCTCAGCAGGCGGGCTTGCATTTGGCGCGCCACCCGCACAAACCCAAACGCAACCCGGTAATCAACATCCGTCTTGGTTCAGACAAATACTCATCCTGGAAACATTTCCTCGATCACGCCTACTGGAGCGTCGAGCTTAAGTAATTGGCGAAGCCACGACCATTCACCACAGCTTGTGGTGAGCCTGGTCGAACCATGGACACTGCGTGCCACAGAGGAACATAGAAAATAATTTGTAGCAGACCGTAAATGACCAATGATCGTGGTCGCGTTGTTTTACAGAGTGTTAAAATGATCCTTGAAGTTGCCCGAAGCCGCTTGAACGACATTTATAAAGATATTGCCAGAATTCCAGAATCGTATCGGTGCGAAATGGATGGACGGACAATTCCCGAAGGAAGAATTTGCAAAGTATCCATAGGCGATAAACATGCGTTATTATCAATTCGCGGCCAGATGGAACATAATGATCCGAAAATCCATCTGGACGAAAAAACACGCAAATTATTGGGTGTATCGGATCACGATAAAGCGGATGTTCGACTGCACGAGGCATCTTGGATCGGACAATTTCTATGGGCTTGGAATGCCACTGATCCGGGATACCGTATAGCCTCTCGCGTGGCCGCCGTTTCAATATTTCTATCGTTACTCGGATTATTGGCTGGCATAGCGGGAATAATTGTTACATTCTGCCATAAATAGAACATGTTGACGTCAGGAAGTTGTGTATGCTGCATACATCCGAAAATTTATGTTCATGGTTTTTTCGTGGTTGGAACGGGTGATATACTTGTAACTTGATCGGTGCTGATACCAACAACCATACCGTTTACTGTAATTTGGTAGACATTTCCTTTTAATGTATAGCTTGAGGCATCCAATTCGCCGCCTGTTTTGAGGTGAATTATGTACTTAGCCGCCGTCAGGGCGGATTGAGTGGTTGGTTCAACGGGAATCTGCGGTATTGTCCCGGATAACCATAATAAACCCGTTACTGTTTGCAAATATGCACCACTGTAATCCGGCACATAGGAACTCGAATCAACATTATCTATTCCATCGGCTACACCAAAAACAATACCATACGCAGAATGTTGTTCGCCGCGTTTCCAATACATTACGCTATCGTCACGTGTATAAATAATAATTGTATGGTCGGGAGGAAAAGCTTTATCCTCAATTTCTTGGAGGTTGGCTCGTTCATCACTATCAGGCGGCGTATTAGAAACCGGACCTAATAATCCATTTGTAAATGGATCATTTGGGTCACGGGGTTGACTATTAAACTCAGTATCTATTTGTGCAATTTCAGCATTGGTTTGTGTGATTCCCTGCCTTTCACTTGCGTTATAGACTAACGTTGAATGCCATCCCAATTTACCAACGATCATAAAGCCACCATCATCCGTTGGTTCGACTTCGACAACTTGAAATGATGCTGCAACAGTTTGCCCTAAAATGCTATGTATATAATTTGCTTCGGCCTGGGGTTTCGATTGATTAAATGCTTCCATCTGAGCATCTGTCGCATTGGGTTCAGGGCTGCTACGGATTATTGATTCAGCTTTCACAATATTATTACTCATAAGATTTGTTAGATATTGAACCGAATGGAGCTTCTGATCTTTTGTCTTTTGTATCAGCGTCACCAATTGGTTAGCATTAAGTGTCAAGCCAGTCACCTGATTTTGTCCCGTATTTATCCATGATTGCAAAAGAGAATTTATTTGTCTTAGGTTGTAGTCTTGCGCTACTGCTGTTTCTACTGATCCATTTTTATTATTTTGACCAACTGCATTACTTGCAATTTTGCTGCCTTGCACGGGGACATGTGGTTTCGGTCCTGAATTAGGCGCAGCCTGACCGATTAGAGTTATTCCACCGGCAATGACCAATGCACCAATCGACGTGTTTTTCCAAGGGAGTTTAATCATGCCTCCTTTGCGAAAAAAAGTTTGACGTATTGCCATTTTACCCTCGTCGCATAACCAAACAACAGGCATGCAACCGCACTTTCGTAGCAAGTCAGCTGTTATTAAATCTTATAGCCCTTAGGGACAGCCACAAATTTCCGCACGCCCTTCAACGGGGAGAGTGAAACGGGGGCACAGTTAGTTTTTCCTTCCGCAATTCTACCCCATGCCTCTCATAGCGCGTTCGCAATTTTGCGAACAAGATAAAAATATGTCTCTGCAGACTCCGCGCCGCCTCTGCGTCCTCTGCAGCCTGTCCCGATATTCTGCTAAATCTTATTGAGTTCGGGATTAAAACATCGTGCCTTCGTGTCTTGTAGGTGAAAAAAAGCAGTTTTGGAGGTTGATTGTCCTATTCAGTATAAAGGCTCTTAAAGCCTGTTCTTTGACAAGTGAATAAGAGGAGTGACAAAATGTCTGATTCTACGGAATCCGTCCGTCCACTCTCTGCCCAGATGACCGATTGTCACCCTTTTGGGACTAGAGCATTTCCACTCCAGATATGGCGTCTGCGTTGGTGTAGACGGGGTTGGCCGCAAGGAAGAGCGACAAGGCGGGTTTGCAAAACCCCGTCGCGGAGCGATGACGCAGCGGACGACCCT
>DATJSN010000019.1:0-42032 GCA_035504095.1 Phycisphaerae bacterium
GGTGAAAGCAGCGCGACCGTTTTCCATTCCGGCTCCTGAAAACACTGGAAAACCAGGTTTATACCCGCGACCGAAATATGCGAAGCGCCGCCCGCATTGGCTTTGGCGAAGATATCGTCGAAAAATAGCGGATGCCATTGACCGTGTAATTCAACTGCAACAAGCCGATCTTTAAGTCCCGGCGATTGGCTCGTCCACAAGGGACGCACGGGAAAACGCAGATCGCCTGGATTGTGGTAATACGTTCCATACGGATTTTCTCGATATGCACTGTAGAGTGACAGAACGCCGGCAAGCATGGTGGTTTGCGGGTACATGCTTTGCCAATTTGCCCAGGTAACAACCTGGCATGGCAGGGGAGTAAGTTGTTGATGTTTCGCGGCCGCCGGACCCGTGATCGCGTAGCAGCCGATTTGACTCCATAGGCTCTCCTGGTTCACATCGGTCTGGGGATCATACAAAAGCATGTTGGAGTTATAGACCAACCCGCTATAGCCGAAATAAATGACTTGTCCTTTAACCCGCCGGTTAAAAACCAGCGCGCTGTCGCAAAAACCATCGTAAGTAACGCAGATTGGAACGCCGCCAAGTGTATCGTTGATGATGCCATGCCAATTCATCATGGGTATGGGATAGGCGCGCGCCTGGCCATTAATCACCACGCCGATGACACGATCCGGCCCCTGAATAAAACCGCCGGCGTCGTTGAGAGAATCGTTGATTTTTCCCACGGCAACGGGTGTGAGCGTCGCCGGATTATTTAAAACGGGCAGGGTGTCTTTACTATTTCCGGAAGCGGCGATTAAATCCTGATCAACCAGACATGGCGAAAGCGTGAATTCGTAACTGCTTACATTTTTCCCATCGCCAACGATGCGTGTAAATTCCCCTTTTTCCCATGGAATAATAATTTCCTGAACCATCAGGCCGATGGTCATGAGAACCATCAGAGCAAAAATCCAGTAACCGCGCGAAAAGAAGGCTATAAACGCATTTTTCATGGTAAGACAGAGTCTAAGAGCCTCCAACAAAATAAACTAGGGCAGACGCGCCTAAGAACTTCGGTCCCAGACAAGAAGTTTCGACGATGCAAGTATTAAAAATACAATATTATTTCACATAGCCCCGGCCTTGGTCGGGGCAGAGATTTCCGAACACCGGAATTCGCTAAATTCTGCGCGTGATGAGCAAATTTAGTTGTTCGCAGATTGCCGCCCCCGGCAAGCCGGGGGCTATATGGGAGGCAACTCCCGATAGCAATCGGAACTTCCGGCTGATTTTTTTAGAAGCCCTAACATTAATTCGAGGAATCGGAAACGACGTGCACCGTCGGATGAAGGCTTTGCCCAAGTGCGGCATTGCCGGACAGTCCCTGCGAATGATCCACCGCCATCATGAGTAAAAGCAGAGGCAGATAGATGACGCTGGCCAGAAAAACCCGCCGGGCATAAGGCCGCGTACGCTGTCTAAGCAGTTCAACCGCGAGTCCCGAAATCAAAAGTCCCAGCGCGATGGAAACTACCGCGTACCAGCCACCGGCGATGCCAAAAAGAGTCGCGGAAAGCCCCAGCGGGATTAAAAGAAAGCTGTAGATCAGAATAATCCGGCAGGTGAGTTTGCCCGTCTGATCCAGAACGGGCAGCATGCGAAATCCCGCTCTGGCGTAATCATCGCGGTAAAGCCACGCCAAAGAAAGAAAGTGCGGAATCTGCCACACAAATAAAATCGTCGCCAGAATCCACGCCGCCGGCCCAAGATGACCCGTAGCGGCGGCGTAACCCATCATCGGCGGGATTCCGCCGCAAATCGCGCCTACGAGCGTATTGAGCGTGGAAATGCGTTTTAATGGCGTATAAATAAACGCATAAATGACCAGATTCAGCCAGCCCAGCAGTGTTACTAAAAGATTAGAGCCCAGCGAAAGCAACAGGGTTCCGGCAAGGGCAGTAATGATAATAAAACCTAATACGGTATTGGGCCGCAGACGCCCGGAAGGCAGTGGACGCCGGCATGTTCGCTGCATTTGCGAGTCGGGCGTAATTTCAAAAAGTTGATTCAGCGCACTGGCGCTTCCGGCAAGCGCCCAGGTACCCAGCGCGGTACAGATCAAGGTAGTCCAGTGAATGTGGCCGGCGCTTCCAAGTACAAACCCTACAAGAGTCGTGATCACCACCATCGCGGTCAGGCGAATTTTCGCCAATTCCGTCAGATCGTGCAAAAAAGATGGCGTAACTACCGCGTTATTCGCAGAAGCAGTTGTCACAGGTTCAATAGGTGTCGGCATCTGGGTTGTACAGCTCATCGGCTCTCTTTTGCCCCGTGTAAACCATTCATTTTAGTAGGAACAGGTTAGCGGAACAACCGTAAGGTTTGGGGGGCTTGAAAACTGATCGCGTTTGCAACTAGCATGTATTCCTGACGATGTCGTAGCGGAAAGGTCAGATGCCAGACCCTGAATTGCATACCCAAATTCCCCCAACTCAATTTTCGCACAGATACACCAAACGGCGTTCTCATGGCGACGCCGGGGATATCCTGGCTATTGCCCTGGGAACAGCTACCGGCATGTGGACGACAGGCTACGTTTGCCGTATGCCCGGTGGGGTAGTTCCTGCACAGATCGTGCTGGTTCTCATGTTTCTCTGGCTTATTGGCGCCGGGGTTTTCGCAGCGATGCGAACCAGCCGCGGATGGCTCGGCGGTCTATGGGTCGGGTTGGTAACCGGATTATTTAACCTTCTGATTCTTGGGTCGCTGGGAAATGACCTCACCAGTGATCAGCGAATACTTGCTTATGCCATGCTGTGGGGTCCGGCGTCTATTGGTGTTTGCGGCATTCTGGGCTCAGTTGGTGCATGGATCGGAACGCGATTCAATTCCCAACACCGTCAATACATTTATCCTGAGGGAGCTTTTACCGCTATTACCGCGTGTTGCGTGCTGGTGCTGATTACCGTTGGCGGAATGGTCACGGGTTTAAACGCCGGACTTTCCGTTCCCGATTGGCCAAATTCTTTCGATTATGGCATGTTCCTGTTTCCTCTCTCACACATGACCGGCGGCGTCTATTTCGAACACACGCACCGTTTAATGGGAACGTTAGTGGGACTGGCAACGCTTATTCAAACCATTTATCTGTTTCGTCATGAACGCCGTGGATGGATCAAGGCGCTGGCGCTGACGGTCTTTTTTTTGGTCGTAGGGCAGGGAATCATGGGCGGTTTACGTGTAACGGGTCACTTTACGCTCAGCGATATTCCCGAGGCGATGGCGCCCAATACCACGCTGGCGATTGTTCATGGTGCTTTTGCCCAGGTTTTATTTGCTCTGATGACGGCTCTGGCGGCATTTTGTTCACGCACCTGGATCAGCGAAACGCCGCCCAAGCCACGCTTGAGCGCCCGTATTGGCCGTTTGCTGAATTGGGCGCTCGTCGCTGTGCTATTGGTACAGTTGCTGCTGGGCAGTGTATTGCGTCATGTCGGGCACGTGCTGCCCGAACATATCACGGTTGCATTGGTTGCCCTGATGCTGGCCATCCTTTGTGGCGCCCGCGCCTGGGGCGTGAATCTCGATCAGCCTATCCTGGGTCGGCTTGGGGCGGCGCTGCTTTGCGTAGTTCTGCTGCAGATCATGCTAGGCGTTTGTGCGGTCATCGTCATCGGCGGCGAGGCGCCGCTGAAAACTCCGGGCATGGGCCAGGCAATCATCACCACGGCTCATCAGGTAAGTGGGGCGGTTCTGTTGGCCATCGCCGTTTTGCTGGCGCTTTGGAGCATTCGCCTGGAATCGCCGGTAAGCATGGAAGAATTGTCCAGCCGTTGAGAATTTGAAATTCCATCTCTGTAACTAATGAGCTAACCCTTTTCCCTTTGTTACCGATGTGCCTCGACGTCGCGTTCTTTTTGGCGCTGCGTGGCTTTGCGCAACGTACGTTTTTCCAGCCAGGTTAAACTGTGCAAACCTTTCTCGTGTACTTTGTCCAAAATACGATCGATTTTTTCCTGATCGACGCGTTCCTTTTTAGCCTTACGCGCGGCCCACTTCATCCAGCCGCCGGCTGCTTTTTTCTTTTTGGTGTGCGGCGAATCATAATCGCCGGCGCTAAACGAACTAAAATCTTCCATTGCGGCCGGGCCATCCGCGAGCAATTCACGGCGGCGGCTGAATGAGCTAAAAAACAGCAAAACAAAAAAGACCAATGAAAAAAAGTTGATGGTGTACACAGCCAGAAGTATGAGCGGCACAGCCACGATCATACCCACCCAGCAGGTGATGTTCAGGGCACGATATCGGCCCGCGAACGGCCAGAGGATCGCGTGCAGAAGATTTGCACCGTCAAACCAGAAAAATGGAAACAGATTAACGAGAAACAGGGAGAGATTGATCAGATAAAACATCAATAGTAAAGCGACGGCATAGTCTATCGTATGATGCATCTGCAAAGAAATAAACATCGAGGGATTCCAGAGTATTACCAGTGGATTAATCAGTAGCGGTAAATCCCTGTTGTGCAGAAGAAATAAAACCAACCCGCTTAAAAAGCCGGCAAAGATATTAGCAATGATGCCGCCGGCGTTGGCCAGAAAGGCCGCCCAAGGCGCTGGGGGATGTGAAGGTGGAACCATATTCCCGAACGGCCAGATTACAAAATCATGATGCGAACCGCCTACCAGCCGCGCGAAAATGAAATGGCCGAATTCATGCAGCAACAGGGCGATTAAATAGGCTGAGAGCGCCAAGCCGGTGAGCGTCCAGGCGCCGGTGCGCACCGCCGTCATAATGATGAACAGAAACGTCAGCAATAGCCAGAAGTGCAGACGAATTTCTATTTCACCCAGGCGGCACAGCGCCAACGACCAGTTAATCAGCGACAAGGGACTATCGAACATGGCGCCTGCGGAGCCGCCGCGGTTGTAATCTCGATCACGCCAACTCATAAACCCGCACTCAGCTTTCACCTCTGGCTAAAGTTTCAAAAGGTATTTTAGCAAAACGGCGATGGTTTTTCCGTCAACAATTAAATTTTCCCGGATCATCATATGGATTTGTTCAGGAGTTTTGGGCATTACGGTAATGTTTTCTGTGTCTTCGAGTTCCTGGGGACCGCTCTGGAGGTTAGTGGCGATAAAAGCGTACATTTTCTCCGTTAAAATACCCGGAGAAGTGTAAAACCAGCCAAACGGGGTAATTTGTTGGGATCGGTAACCGGTTTCTTCCTCGAGTTCACGGCGGGCGCATTCGGCGGGATATTCGCCTTTTTCGAGTGTTCCGGCAGGCAATTCCCAGAGGGTTTCGTCCACGGTGTGCCGCAGATTCTGGATTAAAACGATCGAACCGTCCGGTAGAACCGGCAGGATAATCACCGCTCCCGGATGCAACACTACTTCACGTACTATTTCCCGCCCGCTGGTCGTGCGGACTTTGCGGAGGACCATATCCACGCGCTGGCCCTTAAATACAAGCTGATCGGAATGTTCACTAGGCATTGAGAATTTCTCCTTTTTCACCAAGACCTAACAGAAGTCTATAATAAACACAAATGACGCCGAACGAAGAAGAATTTGATTCCATCCCGCCTGAAGCAACCGAAGACGATCTGGACGAAATCGTTGAAGAGGTTCCCACCGGCGAGGTAAACATTCCCTTACCCACCGAAGAACCCGAAACACGCCTGAACCGTTTGAGGGAAAAGTGCCGGACGCTCGAGGAAGGTCCGGGTGTATACCTGTTCAAAGACGTTCGCGGCGTGGTGATTTACGTGGGCAAGTCGCGTTCGCTGCGCGACCGCGTGGGGAGTTATTTTGTTCCCTCGACCGACCTGGGCCAGTTCAAGCAGAAGTTGCTGGACTATATTGCCGATTTCGACGTGCTGGTGTGCGATTCCGAGGTCGACGCGCTGTTGATGGAGAACCGCCTGATCAAGGACGTCAAGCCGCGTTTTAACGCCCGAATGACCGACGGCAAAAGCTATCCATACATTGAAATCACCACCAATGAGGATTTTCCCGGCGTATATGTGACACGCAAACCGCAGGCGTCCGGCGTTAAACATTACGGACCATTCACCAGCGGCTATGCGCTCAAGCAGGCGCTGATTTATCTGCAGCGGGCGTTTAAGTTTCGCACGTGTCATCTGGAAATTCACGACGGCGACCCCAAACGCCGGTGGTTCAGACCGTGTTTGCTTTACGCCATCGGCCAGTGCACTGCTCCGTGCGCCGACCGGATCAGCAAGCAGGACTATGAAACGGACATCAATCGTCTGCGGCGCTTTTTGGAAACCAGCAGAGGGGACGTACTCAAGGAAATGACCGAAGAAATGTCGGCGGCGTCGGCGGCAAAAGATTTTGAAAAAGCGGCCGTACTGCGCGACCAGATCAAAGCGCTGGAGGCGCTTTCCGAACGCGGCAAAACCGCCCGCGGCCTGCAACCGGAATTATTTTTCCAGGATCGCCAGGCGGGTTTAAAGCAATTGCAGGAAATACTTCAAATCCCTGAACCGATCCGCAGCATCGAGGCCATTGACATCGCGCATTTCCAGGGACAGGCCACCGTCGGTTCGCTGGTGAGTTTTATCGACGGCCGGCCATTCAAAGATGGTTACCGGCGTTTTCGGATCAAGCACGTCACGGGTATCGATGATTACCGCTGCATTCAGGAGGTTCTGACGCGCCATTATCGCCATGCCGGCATTGGAGAAGCGCTTTATCCTGATGTCATTCTTATTGACGGCGGGTTGGGGCAATTACACGCCGCATTGGATGCGTTCAACCGGATGCAGGTTGCGCCGCCGCTGGTAATCAGCCTGGCCAAGCGCGAGGAGGAGATTTTTGTTCAGGGCCATTCGCTGCCGTTTAAATTGCCACGGACCAGTGCGGCGTTGAAGCTATTGCAATTCGCCCGCGATGAAGCGCATCGGTTTGCCCAAAGCTACCATCATTTGCTGATCGCCAAGAGACAGTTTGCCGATGCGGTCAAAGCGGGCCGCCGTGCACCGGCAAAAGCACGCCGAAGCGGTAAAGCTTCCAAAACCGATCCGGATATGAAGGTTTTAAATGTTCAACAGGTGCGGAAAATAACCAGCCGAATGAAAAAAGAAGGCAAGAAAGCTTAGTTTTCAATTACGTACGGATATGACCATCGCCGGTCACGATAAATTTGTACGTGCATAAATCAGCCGCGCCCATGGGCCCACGGGCGTGAAGTTTATCCGTGCTGATGCCGATTTCCGCGCCCAGCCCATATTCATATCCATCAGCCCAGCGAGTGGAGGCGTTGACCATGACGCTGGCGGAATCGACCTGGGCGATAAACTGCTCGGCCGCGGCAATATCGCTGGTGATGATGGCGTCCGTATGTTGCGAGCCGTATTTGGCGATGTGCGCGATAGCGGCGTCAATCGACTGCACTTGTTTGATGGCTATTATCAAGTCCAGAAATTCCCGGCCCCAGTCAGCCTCGGTCGCAAGTTTTGCGTTCTGAAGCAAACCGAGGCTGCGGGCGTCGGCACGCATCTGAACTCCGGCCTCGCGATAGCGCGTCGCCAGGCGCGGTAAAACCTTGGGAGCCATTTCATTATGAACGAGGATGCATTCAACAGTGTTGCACACGGCGCAGCCATCGACCTTGGCGCTGTAGGCCACTTTGACCGCCATATCCGGGTCGGCGAATTTGTCGATATAAATATGGCAGACACCTTTATAGTGTTTAATCACAGGCACCGTGGCCTGTTCCACCACGGCGCGAATCAACTCTTCGCCGCCGCGTGGAATCACCAGATCCACCAACCCCTCAGCAGTAACCAAAGCGCCGACGGCGGCGCGGTCGGTGGTGTCCACAAGCTGCACGGCATTAGGATCGATTCCCGATTTATTTAAAGCGTCGGTGATGATCTGCGCAATAGCGGCGTTGCTGCGGATGGATTCCCGTCCGCCGCGGAGGATAACGGCGTTGGCACTTTTAAGGCACAACGCGGCGGCGTCGCTGGTGACGTTGGGACGGCTTTCATAAATAATTCCAATCACACCGATCGGCACACGCCGTTTTTCCACGCGCAAACCGTTGGGGCGCTGGTAAGCTTCAATCGTCTGGCCGACCGGATCGACCTGTGCGGCAATTTCATTTATGGATCGGGCCATCGCGTCGATCTTTTTTTCATCGAGGGTCAGCCGGCTGATCATGGCCGGCGCCAGGCCGTCGGACTGAGCCTGAGCGACGTCAGCGGCATTTTCTTTGATCAGTTTTGCCTTGTTATCAACAAGTTGTTGGGCAATGTTCAAAAGGGCGGAATTGCGCTGGTTTCCGGTGAGGGTGACAAGCTGCCGGGATGCCTGCCGCGCCTTACGCGCCATGGCGAGAACTTTATCGGTGATTTCCGCAGGGGTAAGTGTGGCAGGTTCGGCTTGCACGGGAACGGCTGCCACAGTTTTGCTGCGGGTCGTCGCGGTGAGCGTACCTGATTTGTTTGCTGCCTTGGCCATGAAAATATTTTAGCAGATTTATTTTATTTTTCTTCTTTGTTCGAAACCACAATCCTGGCCAGGGCCGCGGCTGCATGAAACAGGTCTAAAATCCACTCTTGTTAGGTTGCCGATCACGTTCTAGAATCGGCTTTATGGCTCATACGCGGACCACTTTTTTCGTTTTAACTCTCACCGCTATTATTTGCACGACCTTTTTGACCGGTTGTCCGCCGCAACAACAACCTCCGCCGACTCTTCCTCCGCTGACGGCGGCGCAGGAATTTAATTTGCTTAACGCCCAGGCCGCGGCCATCGAAACCCTGCGACTTACGGGCGACGTCAATCTTACTTTTACGGATTCAAAGGGTAAACATTCATACGATGCGCATGGCGTATTGATGATCGACAAACGTCCTGCGAATCCCAATTTGCTGCTTACCGGCACTTATCTGGGGCAGGAAGTCTTTGAAATGGGCATGAATCAGGAAAATTACTGGCTCATTGATTACAACGATAAAATCGCCTATGTCGGAACGCCGAACCTTGCGGACAGTTTACCCGAAGACATTGCTCCGCAGGCCCCATTATCCCCGACGACTTTGCGTCCGCAGCGAATTTTGAGTTTACTGGCGATAACTCCACTGGTGGACAATGCGACTGAACACACAGTGTTTTTTACAGGAGCACCGCCATATTACGGAACCAATGTCGTGGTTATTCAGATGCCCGGTGACCAGCGGGCCTGGGTTGAACGCCGATTATGTGTCAATGCTTATGACGATCGCGTCCAAGGCGTAACGCTATATACGCGCGATGGCTTTTTTATTGCCTCATCGAAACTCAGTGATTACCGGCCCATTACCTCCGACGGCGAATCATCGGATTCCACGGGAGTAAGCGGTCCGCAAATTCCATTTTTAATTGATATTAAATATGTCGCGGCCAACGCCGGTCTGGTCATTAAAGTTGACAAAGCCTGGTTAAGTTTTAAGGGTGATCCCAATTACATATTTGCCATGCCGAATTTGCAGGGGTTGCGCGTTGTAGATTTGGATGACCCGGCCAATTGGCCCACAACAAACCAATAATGGTTATAATGCCTCGCAGAAGCGATCCCGATAGCTATCGGGATATGGGGCCAAAAGGCACTGCGGCCCAACGCGGCACCCGTTATCTACTGGATGGGCTCTAAATGCGCGAAAACGAACTGATTGACTGGATATCTCAAAATGTCGGTAAACACCCGTCGGTGCCGCTGGGCATCGGCGATGATATGGCCATGGTGCATGTTCCCACCGGAGAAGTGTTATTAAAAATCGATCAGGCGCTGGATCAGGTGCATTTTGATTTGCGCACACATTCGCCGGCTCAGGCCGGTCGTAAAGCGGTCAATCGTTGCCTGTCTGATTGTGCGGCCATGGCCTGTCTGCCCGCGGCGTTTCTTGTTTCCGTGGCGCTGCCGCGGGGTTTTGATGTTAGCAAAGCTAAAGAGCTGTTCATCGGTTGCCGTGATGCGGCGGCGGTGTTTGATTGTCCGCTGGTCGGAGGCGATACCGCGGTATGGGATCAGCGATTGGCGATTAGCGTCGCGGCGATGGGGGCTTCGACGGGACGGACCATCACGCGCAATACCGCGGAACCGGGGGATGCCATTTGCGTCAGCGGCCAGCTCGGCGGCAGCATTCTGAGCCGGCATATGAATTTTGTTCCACGGGTTAAACTCTCCCGGGAACTTATACATGGGCTGAGACTGCACGCCTTAATGGACATTTCCGACGGATTGGCAATGGATCTTCAACGACTTCTTTCGGCATCGAAATGCGGGGCAACGATTTACGCCGACAAAATTCCCATTCACCCGGATGCCATCAAGCTTGCGGAAACCGATGGCAAGCCCGCAATCTGGCACGCGATGTGCGATGGCGAGGATTATGAACTTTTGTTTACGATTTCCATTTCTGAAACCGAAAAGCTTAAAACACTTTCGCTTGAAGCACCCATCAGCGTCATTGGAACCATCAATAAAACTTCGGATCTTGTTTTCCTGGACAAAACGGGGGCAAAAATCCCGTGGCCCGAAGGAGGTTGGGAACACGGCGCCATGGAGAACCGAGAGCCTCAAACCGTGGATAAAACTCAGGCGATCTAGAAAGTGGAAATTTCCGCGAACAGCGTCGAACAAACGCGCCAACTTGGTCAAAAAATCGGACAACTGGCCAAACCGGGCCAGTGCATCGCTTTGGATGGGCCGTTGGGCGCAGGTAAAACCCAGCTTGTAGGCGGTCTGGCCATGGGCGCCATGGCGGCCAATCCGTCAGCCGTAAACAGCCCCACATACGTTCTTTTAAATATTTACGAACCGTCGCCAAAGAACGGTGCCAAAATCATTTTTCATCTTGATGCCTATCGCGTGCGCGACGCCGCACAATTTGCCGCAGTTGGCTTCGATGAATTGCTCCAGCAGGGGGGCATTGTGGTTCTGGAATGGGCTACGCGCGTGCCGGACTTATTGCCGGAAGACCACCTGCAGATCACCGGGGAAATCATCGACGAAAACAGCCGCCTTTGGTCGCTTGCGGCCCGGGGGCCTGTTTCCACGGAATTACTCAATAAACTATTAAACACTACTTAGGTTTTATGTTGGCGCCGTCACTCCACGGGCGTTATTAAAACAATCAACGGATAATGTCGGATTGTCCCACTGTTTTTCATCCAGAAAATACATTCCTGTAATTCGCCGCGACTCGCCGGGCAAAAGGAGAAAATAATTGTCTTCCCAGTAAATGGGGAGAATTTCCGGCCCGGCGGCGCCTTGCGTCAGTTTAAGCCGAACCATCATGGCGATGGCATTGGATGAATTAGTCACCACGGCGCTGCCCATGACACGATCTTGTTGGGTATAAGAACGCAGATCGGTAAGACTGAGGTTCACTCTGGGCAGCGATTGAAGCAGAGTATAATCGCAGAATGACGCAGGAGGAGTGACGTACCACTGGCTGTTATTCCAGTCGAGTGTATCGGGTTTGAGGGATAGCCAATAGGAATTAACGCAGTTAACCACGCCATTTGAATCCTGAAGCGACAAACGCAGAAAATAAGTCATGGAAAGATTGGAAAGCCCGGGCAATTTAAAAACGATTGTTTTTCCGTTGGCCGGAACCTGACAAATGACATTCGCCTGAAATTTCTGAGCGCCATCGATGTCATACACCTGGACCGTGGCGGTCATATTCATAAAGGGCTCGTTAAAGCCGTTGGTAACAACGATGGTCTGATCATCGTACGAATACATCACGTGCAGCGGCTGGCAGCCGAGTTTGGCTCCAAAATAGGCGCTGCCAGGCCGCAGAAAATAATCGTAAAGATGCCAGATCATGCTGGGCCATGCGTTGTTGAGCATCCATTGAATTTCGCCGGTGGATTTGAATTTATTGCGATTAAACGCCTCGTACATGGCGCGTATCGTTTCATAGCTTTGCGCCTGTGCCTTCCAGCAATAATCCGCCAGATTCATCGGTTTGCCAAAGCGACTTTCCAATGCCGTGTTGTAGTCATCAAGACTGGCAAACTCATTTTTTCCGCAATGGAAATTCCACATGGCGTTGATCGGCCAGCGAGAATCCGGCGGCAGCATCGCCGCGATGCTTTCCACCGGAGGCGGTATAGCGCCGGGACCCACCTCGGTATTAAAGCCCCAGGCGCCGCCGGTCTGGGTATCGGTGGTCCAGAATATAGGCGGTTCCCATTTGTACGGGCCGTTCATTTTTACGCCGGTCTGGCCGGAGGGTTTGGTATCGGCATCCGAAGCGCATGAAAGAACAGGACATGGCCAATGCAGGTCGGCTTCGATCTTCAAATACTGTGTTTCAATGTCTTCCGGCGGATGATTGTCGCTGCCATTGAGCCAGACAAGCAGCGCGGGATGCGTACGTGCACGGCGAATTTGATAATGCAACGAAGCCATGGCCACGTCATGTTGTTCGGGTTTCCAGCTTTTCCAGCGTTCCCATGGTGAGCAGCAACACCACCCGGCCATGACCAGAATGCCATATCGATCGCATAAGTCATAAAAAGCGTCATCCTCAAGTTTGCCTTCCAGCCGGATTGCATTGAGATTCATTTCGCGGACATAACGAATCTGGTTTTCCTGCCAGAGCGGATAATCCGGAAGCGATCGGCGTTGCAAAAGATCCGGTGCATAGCCTCCGCCCAGAATCACCATATCCACGCCATTAACGGTAAAGAGGCGATGCCCATCCTGAAGCCTTGATGTCACTTGGCGAATGCCGAAACCCGTGCTGACCTGGTCGGACAAAAGACCGTCCCGGGTAATGAACGTGAATTCGACACTGTACATATTCTGATCGCCAAGTTGCCACGGCCACCAGACGCGGGGATTACGGAATTGCAATTCGGACAACTGGTCGGGCGAAAAACTGACGGTGCGCGTTTCGCCGGGATTCAGGGTTATATTCTGAGAAAATACCACGTTGGCGATCACGCCGGTCAGTGCGCCGGAAACTTTTTGATCTGTGATATTGGTCAGATCGACCATGGGCGTTAGTAACGCTGTCTGTAAAGAATTGACATCCAGATCGGTCAAGACGTGCGGATAGCGTAGTTTCACCGGTCCGCTGAATTCCAGATATACATCCTGCCAGATGCCCATATTGTGGTCGGGCGGCGTCGGCGCCCAGTCCACAAAAGTGATCGCCAGAGCCGTTTTATCAGGCGGAAATACTTCTATGGCGAGCACATTGAGGGTTCCGTCTTTATTGACGGCGTCGGTTATATCGATGACGTAATCACGATAGGCTCCGACAAATTGCGTTTGATCGACGATTTGTTTGCCATTCAGCCAGACATTAGCGCGATAATTGATTCCTTTGAAATAAAGTGAAGTCCGCATGTCCACGCCTGGAGAAGGGAGGGTAAATTCATTGCGATACCACCACGGAACCGAAAAGCGACTTGAGGGCACGGATTTGAGATTTTCGGCGTAAAATAAGTTGGGATATTCGCCGTTGGCCACCAATCCGGCCAACACCGTGGATGGCAGGCGTACCGTATACCACGAGCCATAAGCAGGGCCGGTGGATAATTGTTCGCCCGTCGCGATCAAAACCTCCGAAGACTGCATCTGCCAGTTTTCACTCAGCCTGATGGTTCGTGAAGCAGCCGGCGTGGATGCAGAAGACGCGGACGAGCCAGGCTGCTGAGGCTGGGACTCATTACAGGCGGCAACGGTCAGTGCCGCGGTCGCCGCCAGTGAGCCCATGAATTTGCGGCGTGAAATGGGAAATTGCAGGTGTTTAGGATTTTCATGCATAATAGAGTTGCGATAATTGACCAAATAGACGGGGTTGTCAAATAACGCCGGCTGTTCGTGGATCATTCAGGAGAAGCCCATGTCTAAAGGAATTGCCATTGGTTTTTTGATCGGTGTTTTGATCGCTCTGGCCGGCGGCGCCGGCGGCCTGCTGGCTTACCAAAAATTTCGCCCACAGGTAACAAACGTTCAGACCTTCACCTGGAATAATTTTATTATGCTCTCGGCTCGAAAGGGAGACGTGGAATACGTATATATGTATGGCGGCAACGGGTCCAGCGCACTAAGGCAGAATTGGAACATCGTCAGTGCCGTGGATTTGGATTCCATGGGCGCAAAATCTGGACTCCACGAGACTATGCAGATCGGTGACGATACAACTTCCGGAAATCAAAATACCATGCTCAATGAATTTCGATTTTTAAACAACGGAAATCCCTGAGTCAGGATAAAGCAGAGTCTGAACACATGTTTGAAGATCCCCGCGCGCGATTAAAACTCAAGCCCAAGCAGCCCAAAGCCGCCCAGCAAAAACAGCCGGCGCAGGGATCCGCCGCAACAGCAACTAAAAAACAAATGGCGGAAAACCACCAGCGCTCACCGGCGGACGCAACTCAGCAAACCGTAGGATCATTTCCCGCTGATTTGCTTTCATGGGTCAGCATCATCTCCGGCATGTATTCACTCGGTATTGCCGTCTGCATTGCAATCATTGTTTTAACTTTTGAGTCAATCGCTGCTCATATCAGCCTTAATGCCCTGGTATATTTTATCGTTTTCGCCGGTCTGCCATCGCTCGTATGGACCAACATTGTCTGGTATGGCCTGGTCCATCCGGCACTGGATCTCGAAACACACGACCACAGAGTGATGGAAATTCTGCAATGCTTTCGAACCTCGGCGACGATTCTGGCAATGGCGCTGGTAGTCATAGGATTGGCCGATGTTTGGGCCTTAATCGACGTATTTAAAAATCAGAAAGTAGTGGATGTTTATATTCTCGTTTTGAGTATACCGGCAGTCTTACATTGCATATCGGTTTTTATTCTCTGGCGTCCGGCACTGGCTACAGGGGCTTTAACTCAGCGCTGGCGCGAGGAGGATAAGAATGCGGGTTTAGCGACGCTGAATTAAACCAAATCACAAGCTTCTGGCGGCATCCAGTGATGGTCTTTTCCCTTCCATTTGACGTTGCAACCTATGGGGTTGGTCAGCGGTACTTTCGGCTGTTGGCCGGCAAGAAGGGCATCTATCGCATCGCGGAGTTCGTGCGTCGTTTCCCTACCCGGCGTGCGCGGGTTGTCGTCCATGCGGCCGGTATAGCGGAGTTTTCGCTGTTGGTCGAAAACATAATAGTGCGGCGTTCGCAGGGCGCCATAAGCTAACGCGACTTGCTGCGATTCGTCGCGCACATAGGGAAACTTAAAGTCTTTTTCCTTGGCGCGTTGTTTCATGTGCTCGAATGAATCGGTTGGGTGCTGCTCGGTTTCGTTGGAATTAATGGCGACCAGTGCCACGCCGCGCGGCGCGTAATCAGCGTAAAAGCGGTTCATCCGGTCTTCGCTGCCAATCACATACGGGCAATGGTTGCAGGAAAAAAGAACGACCAGAATTTTGGCGTCCTTGAAACTCGCCAGCGAATAACGGCGGCCATCAACGCCGGGGAGGTCAAAATCGGGCGCTTGATTGTTTAAGGAAAGAGTAAATGACATAGAGCCTCTAACAAAATTTGATTGGGCAGAGCCGGAATCGAACCGGCGACACAAGGATTTTCAGTCCTTTGCTCTACCAACTGAGCTATCTGCCCGGAAGTTACTAAGCCAAACCAAGAATGTACGCTTCCCAGCCGGTTACTGCAAGCCAGAGACAATGGCCCAGCATGGATTTGGTTGTCATCCAGACAAGCCTGCTTTTATAATTGATAACCGCATATTAAGGGAGGTTGAAATCTCCTTGATCAGAGTGCATTATCGACGTCGCCGGGCGGATGAGACCTACGAGCAGTGGCGGCAACGCATGCTCGATGAGACCAGTCTGTTTATTGAATGGGGGCTTAAGCATCCAGGCTCTATACCGCGGATTCCAACCCACCTGACAGGTTTTGGTGAGTTTTCCGGGCAGGTTAAAAAGTGGTTCTGGGAGTTTGTGCTTACGACCGATTTCGGCCCGTCCGGTTGGTAATCAGTTTGCGGAGTGATGAACGATGTCGATTTCGATAAGAGCCAGCTCCTGGGAACGACGGCGTCCGCTCATTCTGACTATCCTTTGCGTGGTTTTTGCCGCCTGGTTTGCTTATGACGGGTGGCTCAACTATCCCGGCGAAGACGACGGGATTGTCGCACAAATGATGAATTCCGATACGGTGACGCCGGCGGATAAAGCGACTCTCAAAGAATGGCCCGGCTGGTACAATTCCACACCGCAACAGCGTGAAGATTACACGACGCTCATCCGCGATAAAAATAATGAATCTGACTGGCATTCCGCCACGGACATTCTGGTTCAGCGGTGGATTGTCGTATTTCTCGCCGCCGCGGCGCTGTGTGCTTTTGTCTGGTATCTTCGTGTGGCCAAACGAACCATGACCGCCGACGAAAAAGGGCTTACGCTGGTCGATGGCCGTATAATCGGGTGGGAATCGATCACACGAATTGACAACCGGCGCTGGACTTCCGACGAACTGGTGATTCTGGAATATGAAGATCACGCCGGAGCCAAACAAAATCTTGTCCTTGATGCGGCGTTATTTGAAAGCATGCCGGTGTTTCTGACCGAAGTAGCCAATCGGGCGGTTAAGGCACAGATTATTCACCCGGAACAGCCGTCCGGGGCGAGCTGAATATTTTTATCAGATGGAGCTTTAAATTTTTATTGACCGGGCATTGAATTTGCACCAACAAAAACTGATGATAAAAATTTGCAGGTTGTCTTGACGCAGCAAAACGTGATCGGCATAATGCGACTTACTAATCAGTGTAAAGTGTTTCACGTGTTGTAGTTGTCTAAAATATTACACGTTCGCCAAAATGATGCGAGGAATCCGGGAAGAGTTTCTCATGGCGACTATTACGAAAAAAGATCTGGTGGACCGCATAGCGGCAAAACGGAAACTCCGGCGGCATGAAGTAAAACAGATTATCCAGGACTTTCTGGATGAAATTGTCACCGAACTTCTGCGAAACAATCGGCTTGAGTTCCGCGATTTTGGTGTTTTTGAAAGCCGCCAGCGTGCCGCGCGTGTGGCTCAGAACCCCAAAACGCTGCATCGTGTTCCCGTGCCCAGCAAACGCAAGGTGCGTTTCAAGCCCGGTCACATGCTTAAGACGAAGTTATCCGCCCCGGCAAAAGCATCAACGGTGGAAGTCAAAAAAACGGTTTTGACGGGGCAACACGTCGCCGCCAGTCCTCCTCCGCCCGCATGATTACGCCCGAACCCATTCGCCCCCCGGCCGTAAACGCCTGGCTTCTCGCACTGGCCGACGATCTCCAGAAGCGCAAACGAGACCATCTCTGGCGGCAGCTTCCCATCGTACAAAGTACACAAGGTCCAACCATCAAAATTGACGGTCACGAATATTTGCAATTTTGTACAAACAACTACCTCGGTCTGGCGGATCATCCCGAAGTTATTGATTCCGCCCGACAGGCGGTTTCCCACTGGGGCTTTGGGACCGGCGCCTCCCGGTTGATTGCCGGGTCCATGCAAAGCCATCACGAATTGGAAAGTGAGCTGGCTGGTTTTAAGAAAACTCAGGCAGCGCTGGTCTTTACTTCCGGTTATGCGGCAAATATGGCGGTGCTTGGTACGTTTGCCGGCGCCGGCGACTGGATTCTTTCGGACAAACTCAATCATGCCAGCCTGCTGGATGCGGCCCGATTTTCCCAAGCCCGCTGCCATACGTTCGGACATCTGAATTATCAGCGTGCTCAGTCACTGCTGGAGCGGATTAAAACCAGGTCGGCTTCATCAACGCACGATGATCATATTGAATTTAACGATGACCAGGTTTCAGACGCGCTTGAAGAATCACAGGATGCGGCTACCGGCAATCAACGCCGCAGGTTTCTGGTTACCGATACCGTTTTTTCCATGGACGGCGATTTGGCCGATTTGCCGCAGCTTACCAGGTTAGGCCGCGCCCATGACGCCCTTGTAGTCATCGATGAAGCTCATGCCACCGGCGTATTAGGACCCGATGGCAGGGGCGTGGCCGCATTACAAAATGTGGAATCGGACATTGCCGTCGGCATCGGCACGCTGTCCAAAGCGCTGGGCAGCGTGGGCGGATTTGTTTTCGGCGATCGGACGATCATCGATTCACTGATTAATAAAGCCCGGCACTTTATTTACACCACAGCGCTTCCCGCGGCATGCAGCAGCGCGGCCTTAACGGCACTGCGTATTGCCCGGCGTGAACCCCAGCTCAGGCAGCGTGTCATGACGCTGGCCCAGAAGGTGCGATCGGAATTAAAGGCGATGGGGTATAGTTGCGGGCTCTCGGAATCTCCGATCATTCCTGTCATCCTCGGTGGTTCGCACTCCGCTTTGACCGCCGCGGCGCGGCTTAAAGAACAGGGGATATATGTTCCGGCGATTCGTCCTCCGACCGTGCCGCCGAACACGGCAAGAATTCGCATCAGTCTGATGGCCACGCATACTGACGAGCACATTGGACGATTGCTTCATGCACTTAAACAGATGCGCGGCGATCCATCCATCATGCATGAGCCATCCTTCACTGGCGGCGGTACCAACCGATAAAAATTAATGTCGGATTTTTCATTTAGAAGCTATTAAGCTATGGAGGGTACGTATAAGGTGCGCGACGGCCAGTCAACATGGTATGCTTAAAAAGTCAAAATCAGCCAATTGGCGCGAGGACATAAAAGTATGCCGGAAAAACGGGAAATACTTTCCGCACTTTCCATAGCGGCGTTTATGGCTGTTTCGGTTTCCTGCCCGGGCCTGGCAGCGGCTGATGACAACTATAAAGTCATTGACTTGGCACCAAAAAATTACAAGTTCAGCCAGGCTACCGCAGTCTATGGCGATCAGATCGTTGGCTGGGCTGAAAAACAGCAGGGCGCCGTTCCTCATCCTTTATTTTGGGCGGGCAACCCGCCGCACATGGTGGATTTAAATAATGCCCAGGCCGGATTTGTCTGGTCGCAGGCCGAAGGCGTAGGCAATCATTGCCAGGCGGGCTGGGGACGGGGCATGGTAACAGATGATGAACAGCATGCCGTATTGTGGAGTGGAACCTCCGAGAGCGAAGTGGACCTTAATCCCGAGGGATTTATGTCGTCCCAAGCCTATGGAATGGCGGGCAATCAGGAAGTAGGTTACGGCAGGTCAATCGACGGCGGCCGTAATCATGCGTTGTTGTGGACTGGTTCGGCACAAAGTGTAATCGATCTAAATCCTCCCAGCGCTGCGGCTTCATATGCCAACGCCACCGACGGTGTTTTTCAGGTGGGTTTTGCCAGCAACCATGTAAATTACCACGCCATGCTGTGGAAGGGTTCTGCGGCTACCGCTATTGATCTAAACCCGCCGAACTACAGCTTCACTGAGGCTACCGGAGTATGCGGGGGTCAACAGGTTGGTTTTGGCTATATGAATGGCGGCGGCGGCCATGCGCTGCTTTGGAAAGGAACCGCCGCCAGCGTTGTGGATTTAAATCCGCCTGGATATCAATTTTGCATGGCCGAAGCCACCAATGGCCGTCAGCAAGTTGGATGGGGATATGATTCCGGCGGCACGACACACGCCCTGTTATGGAACGGGTCAGCGAAAAACGTTGTGGACCTCGACAATTTTCTGCCGGACAACTTCGACGGCGCGCACGCTTTAGACATAGACGCAGAAGGTGACATCGTTGGATATGCCCGAGACGATGAAGGCCGCAAACATGCTATTGAGTGGGTTTTAACAAGAGCCAATTCATCGTCTTCAGGGAATGTAAAAAATCGGCAGCCGGATAATTGATAATGCCCGTTTCAAAATGCATCAATATTCCATTATTGGCTTTTAGCATCACAGCGGCGTTGGGTTCCGCGCCGGTGGGGACGCCGGTTTGGGATTATTCTGCAATTGATCTTTCTACCCACGCATATAAGGTTTCCAAGGCGTTCGCCGTCTCCGGCTCTCAGTTGGGCGGCGATGGAAGCGCAAGACGTGATGGAAACGAACAGGCATTGTTCTGGGTCGGAACACCGCTGCATCCTTTGAATCTGAATTCCACTGAATCGGGACTCACCTGGTCCTGGATTAGGGGAATGTCAACTAATCGTCAGGTCGGCTGGGGCAAAGGAATGCTCACCGATGGCAACATGCATGCACTGCTTTGGTTTGGAACCGTCCAAAGCATCGTCGATCTGAATCCATCGGGCTTTGAATCTTCTCAAGCTTACGGTGTCTGTGGTAATCAGGAAATTGGCCAGGGCAGACCCATCAACGGCGGCATCCAGGCTCTTCTCTGGACCGATACATCTCAGAGCGCCGTCAATCTGAATCCCTCATGGTCTTCGGCATCCTATTGTTACACCACCGATGGAACGCATCAGGTCGGCGCTGCGGAAATAAATAACAATTATCATGCCGTACTATGGCATGGGACGGCCGGCAGTGTGATCGATTTGAATCCAACCGGTTTCAGTTCATCTCAGGCTTACGGTTTATCCGGTAATCAGCAGGCTGGTTTTGGTACACCGAATGGAAAACCCAATCATGCGCTCGTGTGGTACGGCTCAGCGGGGAGCGTTGTCGATTTAAATCCCACGGGTTTTTCTACTTCTTATGCCATGTCCACCAACGGTAAACAACAGGTGGGATTCGGTTTGCCGCCGGGCGCCAATCAAGAGCATGCTCTTGTCTGGAGCGGCACGGCGCAAAGTTGCGTGGATTTACAGCAGTTTCTGCCGCCCGATGCCGTCGGCTCCATGGCAATATGCATCGACGCTCAGGGAAACATCGCCGGCTGGGCGAGTTACGGCTCAGGTTCATATCACGCCGTGGAATGGGTTCCCCGGAAAGCTCCCGGTTCCATACCAGCAAAGTAAGCGCTACTCACTGAGCCAGTCGATCATTTGCATGGCGTAATAAGTAAGGATGAAACTCGCACCCGCCCGCCGAAATGCGTGCATGATTTCCATCACGCATTGTTTTTCATCGATGGCGCCCGCCGCGGCGGCAGCTTTGAGCATCGCGTATTCGCCGCTCACCTGATACGCGGCGCAGGGAACCGGCACCGCATCGGATACACAGCGCAATATGTCCAGATACGCCAGCCCGGGCTTAACCATTACGATGTCCGCGCCTTCCTGCACGTCCAGCATGGCTTCGCGTATGGCTTCGCGCGAGCCGCGACGAAAATCCATCTGATAACTACGGCGATCGCCGAACTGCGGCGTGGTTCCCGTGGCTTCGCGAAACGGGCCGTAAAAACTGCTGGCGTATTTGACGGCGTAGCTGAGAATCACCTTGTCGTTAAATCCCGCGGCATCCAGCCCCTGGCGAATGGCGCCGACGGCGTGATCCATCATTCCCGATGGGGCGATGATGTCCGCGCCGGCCTGGGCATGCAAAACGGCCTGCTTGGCCAGCAACTCAATGGTCGCCTGATTATCCACAGTAATCTGTCCTGATTTGAATGCCGGAGCAGTCGGGAGCCTGCGTTTTTCACCCCGACGGCCGCTCAATCGAGGTCTTGGCACAGTTTCATCCAATGGATTATTCAACGGACCGCAATGGCCGTGGCTGGTGTATTCGCAATAGCACAAATCGGTAATCGCCAGCATGCTGATGCCGGCGTCTCGTGCCAGCCGCAGCGTGGTGCACACGGCGTTATCCGGATCGTGCGCGTGGCCGCCAACTTCGTCTTTGTCATCGGCATCCACGACGCCAAAGAGTATGTACGCCTTGAGTCCGCGTGCCGCCATTTCCGATAACTGATCCAGCGCCAAATCAGGTGAAAGTTGAAATTGCCCCGGCAGGCTGAGAATCGGACGGCGAAGGTTTTCCCCGCGCCGTACAAAAAGCGGTGCAACAAAATGCGCCGGCGACAAATGCGTTTCCGCGACAAGGTCGCGCAATAAATCGCTGCGCCTCAGCCGCCGCATATGGATATATGGATGGGGATGAGTCATGGAGAGTATCATAAACGCCAGCGCCAATCTTGGCCAAATAATTCATGCATAATTTGGCTTGTATTATGGCGCATTGAGTTGCCAAACGGCCCCAAAGTTGCCATTCATGGGGCAATCAGCTATTTTAAATAACAATTCCTGGGGACGTCGTTCAATGGGAGGACGGCGCGTTCGCAATGCGCAAATGGGGGTTCGATTCCCCTCGTCTCCATTCAAAATCTCAGACAAAAAAGCGGATTTGGGACGGCGGCCTTCGCAATAACATTTTCCCATAAACGTTTTTCAATCATTCTATATTCAGGCGGAAGTTTTTATTAAGGAAAAATTTATGAAAGTCGCGTCCTTGATGCTGGTCTCTTTCTGCTGCGTATGTTTGATGCTCGTCGGCTGCAGTACCACGTCTTCAGCTTCATCGCCGGAGAATACAGCCATGTCACAAACAGTCGCGGATAAAGACGCCAAAATGGCCTGGTGGCGCGAGGCTAAATTCGGCATGTTCATTCATTGGGGAATTTATGCCGTGCCCGCGGGCGAGTGGAAGGGCAAGGACGTCAGAGGACCCGGTGAATGGATTCAGACTCGCGGACGCATCCCGGGAGATCAATACGATCAGTTGGCCAAGCAATTCAATCCCGTCGATTTTAACGCCGATCAATGGGCGTCAATCGCCCAGGCGGCGGGCGTCAAATACATCGTGATCACCTCCAAGCATCATGACGGTTTCTGCATGTTTGACACCCATGCGACAAATTTTAACGTCGTCGCCGCCACGCCGTGGCATCAGGATCCGCTGGCCCAGCTTGACGCGGCATGCCTGCTGCACGGCATTCGCTTTTGCACCTACTATTCCATCATGGACTGGCACACGCCGGACCAATCTCCCCACAGACCAAGTTCAACCGCGCCGGAATTCAGCCCCACCAATATGGTGCCGGGAAAAAATGACGCCTATGTGGCCTACATGAAAGCTCAGTTAGGTGAACTCATTACGGGATATCATCCGAGCCTGATCTGGTTCGATGGCGGCTGGGTGCACGGTTGGACTGCGGCGGATGCGCAGACTATTTACGATTACATTCAAAGTTGCGATCCCTCAATCATCGTGAACAACCGGTTGCTTTATGGCGTCGGCGATTATGGCACGCCTGAGCAGCATATTCCCAATGGAGGCGAGCAAGGCGATTGGGAAACCTGCATGACCATCAATGAAACGTGGGGGTATATGTCGCGCGATAAAGACTTTAAATCCGCCGGCACGCTCATCACCAACCTGATTAAGTGTGTAAGCGGCGGCGGCAATTATCTGCTCAACATCGGGCCGGACGGCCTGGGGCGAATTCCCGAGCCCGAAGTTCAAAGATTGCTGGCCATCGGAGCCTGGCTGAAAGTTAACGGCGATGCGATCTATGGAACCACCGGCTCGCCATTTAAAAGTGCTTTGCCCTTTGGCTATGCCACGCAAAAACCGGGAAAAATTTTTCTCGAAATCACAGACTGGCCAACAGACGGTATTTTGCGGGTTCCGCTGAGTAATGTAGTTATCAGAGCATACTTGCTCACCAACCCTAATTCTTCACTGCAAGTTTCGCCCCTGCTGTCCACAGACGGAGGTGGAACTCAACTTGTATTGCCGGCCAATGCGCCGGACCCTGTTGCCTCGGTCGTGGTGCTGGAAATCAGCGGCGATCCACAGCCGTTGTAAGCTTGCATAGCTCATATCGGTATCGGCCGGTATTCAACCACGGATAGTCCAAATCCCTCCAGGCTATGGAGCTTTTTGGGTTTATTTGTCAGCACGATCAATTGTTTAAGCCCCAGATCGCGCAAAATCTGAGCACCAATTCCAAAATCACGCCGGTTCATCGCCGATGGAGCCGATCCACCCGCCGGCCGAATCGCCTGCGGCTGGCGAATTTGTCCGCGCAATTCCTCAATGCGCGAAAGCAGCGCCAGCCCGCGAGATTCCTGCCGCAGGTAAACAAAAGCGCCCTTGCCTTCCTTCTGAATCATCCGAAGTGAAGACTGCAATTCCCGCCCGCTGGCAGTGATTTTGGCGCCAAATACATCACCGAGTAAATGTTCCGAGTGCACTCTTACCGGCACGGGGTCCGGATGAACCATCGATTGGTCTGTATTCCCCTGGCGTTTGCCGACGCCGCCGCAGCACAGCGCCAGGTGCAAGAGCGGATCGTTCAAGGTTTCATATACGTGCAGATCAAAGAGCCCGAAATCGGTGGGCAACTCAATGGATGCAATGCGTTTAACCAGCGACTCACGGCGCAGTCGGTATTGAATAATATCCGCGATGCTGCCCAGCAGTAAATTGTGCTTGCGGCAAAATTCCTGTAATTGAGGCAAACGGGCCATTGTTCCGTCGTCCGCCATGATTTCAATAATCACGGCGGCTGGTTTAAGCCCGGCAAGTTTCATCAGGTCGACGGAGCCCTCCGTCTGTCCGGCGCGTTCCAATACCCCGCCGGACCTGGCACGCAGCGGATTCACGTGCCCCGGTCTGCACAGATCGTTCGGCGTCGACTTCTCATCAATAAGCACCTGAATGGTTTTGGCCCGTTCCGTCGCGGAAACGCCTGTGGTTATGCCAAAACGCGGATGGGCATCGACAGTAACCGTGAAATCCGTTCCCAGCGGGGCGGTATTCAGCGTCGCCTGCGGGTACAGGGCCAGACGCTGGCAATTTTCTGCGGTCAATGCGGCACATAAAACGCCGCGCGCTTCATGCAACATGAAGTTAACAATTTCCGGCGTGATGAATTCGGCGGGGCAGACCAGATCGCCTTCGTTTTCGCGATCTTCATCGTCGACCAGCACGACCATGCGCCGCTTCCGCAGTGCTTCAAGAACCTGATCTACTGTTGCAAATGACATAGAGCCTCTAACAACATAAGCCGGGAGCCGCGTTGGACCGCAAATGGCCCAGATGCAAGGCGGAGGCCCGAAGCCATATTTGAAAGATGATACAACGAGGGCCGACAACGCCGCAGATGGGCTATTGGCGGCCCAACCCTTCGGGACGCGGTGCCTTTTGGCCCCATACGGCGTCGCTTCTCCTCGCTGTATTGTATTGTAATACTTGCATCGTCGAAGCTCCTTGTCTGGGACCAAAATTCTCAGCGTCGCGGCCCCGTCTTATGTTGTTAGAGGCTCATATCAAGTTTACCGCAGAATGAGTGTGGCTGCCGTGCTATCAGGTTTGTTTTCTGTTTATGGCAGGCATGGTCCCGGCGGCTGGTTGTTAGGACATGGTTTGGATTGGATGATCTGCAAACCTTCCGGACTGCCCGCCGGATACCAATTCGATGTGTCATCCGGTCTACATACCAGAAAACCGACCGAAAAAGTTCCCTGATAGCTCGTCGACGCTTTGCCGGAGAGCGTATGGTTTAACATCTGTTGCGATGCCGGCGTATATTTTTGCAGATAGGCCAGGTATTTATTTTCACACGTGCTGCAGGTTAAATAAATCGCGTAGACCACGGTCGGTTGGCCCGTCGAACCGATCAAAGGCGGATAATCGGTTTGCGGCCTTACGGACACCGTGCCGTTACTGGTGTCGTAAAAATAGCATTGCGGCACGGGGCCTCCGTGCGGAGGAAAAATTTGTCTGATAATAAATGCCAGCGCCACAATAGCCGCCACGAGAGCAATGATGCCGATAACCGCCGAATTGCGGGTCATCGACTCGCGCATAGGTTCGGGCTTTAGCCATTCTTTCCAGTTGTAGGGCAAAATCATCCGTCACCCTGTGCCTGTTCATTAAAGCAAACAAGAGCCCATAACTTCATCGGCGATCCTTCGCCATAGAATCTATCTTAAAACATATCGAGGCCGCGACGTCGGCTGCCTGGCTCCGAGCCAAGGAGCACCGACGAGTGAGTATTAAAATACAATACAGTTCGGAGGTGCGACGCCGGATTCGGGGCCAGGAAGCCTCGTCCCGAAGGGTTTGGCCTCCAAGCGGCCATCTGCGGCGTCATCGCTCCTCACCATATTATCTTTCGAATATAACCTCGTCGCCCTTCCTTGCATCTGTCCACCTGGAGGCCAAACGCGGCTCTTGCTATGTTTTGAGATAGATTCTTGCGTCTATCGAATTTGTATATGCCCGGCGGTCAAATAAAGGTCTTGAACTGATTTCCCGAACATTAAGACACCAAATATGTGTTGCGCCAATGAAAATGTATCACCTTTGCCGCAAAACACAACTTGCCGGCGCGTTCATATGAACATCGGAAACAGACGTGAATAAGATATAATACTGCCTGATCGGGAAGGATTTATGTTTAGGACCATCGATCTGGCCGCTAACCAGGATAATTGGGACATCATCACCGGCGTGGCTTTGGCCGCCGTGGTCATCATGTGGGCTCTGGCGCGTTTTTGGGCGAGAAGTTCCATGGAACCTAAAGATGACCAAATTGATACGCCCAATATCGATCGCGTTAATCGCCGCGCCCTGAAAAATATGAACGATTCAGAACCATCGGAATCAGATGAGCGGCAGGAACAGGTTCCGGATGATTTAATTAACATTGTGGAAAATAAACAAAAAGATTCCGGTCCAACGAAGTCCGGATGAGCGGTTTATGCCAGGCTCCCGAGGTGTTATGAGACAGAGCCTAGATTCAATGATGCACGATATTTCGCCCCTTCAGATCCGCAGCCATACGGATAAATCGTCTTCGCCCGCCGGCGATCCGCATGAACTTTCCCGTTTGGTTAAATCTCAAGCCCGGAAGATCGGCTTTGATCTGGTCGGCATAACCGTGCCGGCGCCTAGTGCTCACGGCGATTATGTGCGCCAGTGGCTTGCCGACGGCCGCCATGGTCAGATGCATTATCTGGAAAAAAACATTGAAGACCGCCTGGATATCAAGCGCCGTTTTCCCTGGGCATTAAGTGTTATCTGCGCGGCAATTTCGTACTACAACGAGCCGGAGTCGAAAGAAAATGGCGCGGATCAAGGACAAATCGCCCGCTATGCGTGGGGACGTGACTATCATCGCGTCCTGACCGCGAAGCTCAAAATGCTTGAACACGTCCTGCGCCAAATGGCGGGGGAGCAATTTCATTCGCGCATTTACGTGGACACCGGTCCGGTCATGGAACGCGAGCTCGCGGTCCGCGCCGGTTTAGGATGGATCGGCAAAAATACCCTGCTGATTCATCCGCGGCATGGTTCATGGTTTGTGCTCGGGGAAATGATCACCAGCCTCCGGATGGAGCCTGATTCTCCGCTGACCGATCATTGCGGAACCTGCACGCGCTGCATCGATCATTGCCCGACGGATGCTTTGAAAGCCTGGCAACTCGACGCGACGCGCTGCATCAGTTATCACACGCTGGAAAATCGTGGTGAAGTTCCCGCCGAATTTCATGATCCCATGCGCGAGGCGAATTATCTTGCGGGTTGCGACATCTGCCAGACGGTTTGCCCGTTTAATCGCCGCCCTCTGGCGTCTTCTGAACCGCATTTTTCGCCGCCGACCCAGACTTGCACAGTAGAAACAGAACAAATCGCCGAATGGACTCAGGAATCGTGGGATCAGTTCACACGCGGGCGGGCCTTTCGCCGTGCCCAGCTCCACATGTGGAAACGCAACGCGACAATTCTGCTCGGCCAGAGAGTCTGATTCTTAGAGGCTCTTAACAACTTTGCCTGTCGCTGCACCCTCGACTATTCTTCCCTCTCAGGTTGTACGTGTTACAGACAGAGCATCACGCATGCCCGAAAATACACTCCTGCACGACCTCGCAGTCATCTTGCTGATTGCCGGACTGGTGACGGTTATTTTCAACCGTTTCAAACAGCCGGTGGTTCTGGGCTATCTGGTCGCGGGTGTGATCATCGGCCCGTACACGCCGCCGTTCGAGTTGGTTCGCGATCACGCCGCAGTTCTTCTGGCCGCCCAACTGGGCATGATTCTTCTGATGTTCAGCCTGGGATTGCATTTCAGCCTGCGGCAACTCGCCAAAGTTGGCGGCACGGCGTTTGTCGCCGCATCGCTGGAAATTCTGCTTATGCTCCTGATTGGCTACGCGGTGGGGCGGGCGTTTGGCTGGTCCGATATGGACAGCCTGTTTCTCGGTGGGATACTTTCGATTTCATCCACTACCATCATCATCAAAGTTCTACAGGACCTGGGGCTGATGCGCCAGCATTCAGCCGAGCTGATATTCGGCATTCTGGTAGTTGAAGACATTCTGGGCATTGCACTGATTGCCCTGCTTTCCACGGTGGCCATCGCTCATACTCCGGCAATAGCAACGATGCCCGCACATGCCAGTACAACGGAACCATCCCCTCCGATCATGGTGCTGGATACGATTGGCCGGCTGAGCGTGTTTCTGACCGTGCTGTTGGTCTTTGGCCTTCTGATTGTTCCCTGGTTATTGCGTTATGTGGCGAAATTCAACCGCAATGAAATGCTGCTGGTCATGGTCCTGGGGCTCTGTTTTGGTTCGAGCCTTCTGGCGTCCGTACTGGGATATTCCGTTGCCCTGGGGGCGTTTGTCATGGGCGCCATGATTGCTGAAACTGCCGAACATGGGCGCATCGCGCGCCTGATCGAGCCGGTGCGCGATATGTTCAGCGCCATTTTCTTCGTCGCCATCGGCATGGAAATCGATCCGAAATTAATCATCGAATACGCCGTGCCAATCATGGTGATCACACTGGCGGTTATTGTGGGGAAAATATGCTCCTGTACGTTTGGTGCGTTCGTCGCCGGTAATGATTCGCGCACGTCGCTTCGTGTGGGGATGAGCCTGGCGCAGATCGGTGAATTTTCCTTCATTATCGCCGCCCTGGGTTCGCAATATCATGTCACGCAGGATTTTCTTTATCCCGTCGCGGTAACCGTTACCGGCACCACCACATTTTTTACGCCTTACCTGATTCGCAGCAGCGATCCACTGGTCAGCTTATTCGACCGTACGGCGCCCAAGTGGCTCACGAGTTATCTGGACCTGTATACCCGATGGACCGCGCGGCTGCGTCAGACGCATCGCGGTGGATCGGAATTAAGCAGAATCCTGCGCCGTTGGATCATTCAAATGGTCGTCAACATGCTGCTGATCACAGGCGTCATGCTCACTGCGGATCGCATTGGCGAGTTGCCAATGATGCAACAATGGAGGCTGAGCCATCAATGGACGCAACACATCGGCATCGCCTGGCTGATTGGAACCGCCGTTTGCCTTCCGATACTGGTGGCCGTGTTGCGTAAACTTCGCGCCATTTCCATGTTCGTCGCCGAATTAAGCGTAACCGCCGAAGCAGGCGGGGAATATACCGCGGCCCTGCGGGCGATGGTGGCCAATACCATTCTGATCATCGGCGCCGTATGCATCCTGTTATGGATGCTTTTGTTAAGCTGGACCATTTTGCCGCCGTGGCCGGTGCTCGCGGCGCTGTTCGCTGTTTTAGGTGTCGTAGTCCTGGTGATGTGGCAACGGCTTATTCGCGTTTATGCCCGGGCACAGGTGCAACTGCGCGAAACGCTGGCCGCCAAACCCGAACCGATGCCGTTGGCAGAATTTCCCGCAGCGCTGTATGGAGCCAAAATTGACGAAATCCTCCTGCCGGAGAAAAGCACGGCCGCCGGAAAGTCGATTCATGAAGTCGAAATCCGCAAACTTACCGGCGCTGGGATAGTCGGAATTGAACGCGGGGGGCATTCCATTGTTAACCCCGGCCCGGAGGAAAAGCTTTTGCCCGGTGATCGTATTTACCTGTTTGGCAGCCCGGCCCAGGTGGATGCAGCACGGGAATTTCTGCTCGCATAATTTTATTTCTCATGCTAAACTTATAAGCAGCCTTCGGCTCATTTTGCCGGAGGCTCTTAATCAATTTCTCGGCGGCAACCGAAAAAAAGAAGTTAGATGCATGGAACGCATGGTTTTTGAGTCTGAGGATATTGCACACGACTTTGAAAAGAAAAACGTCTTCGGACTCCAATCCCTCGACGTGCCCATCTACCGCGTTTTCAAAAAATTCTGGCTCACCGAAACCATCCAGCGAAAGCAACTTACGCTCCAAAGGCCCGCCAAATGGCACGACCCGTTCGAAAATTATTTGCGCTCCCGCCGGGTTGTTTTCTATGGTCAGTCGGTCACCATCGAAGGATTTACCAGGCGGCTCTATGGCCAGTGCTGGTCGCTATGCGAGGAATCCGACGCGATGTGGCGGATTTACTCACCTTACAAGGAAAGCGACGGCGTAAAAGTCAAAACGACGGCGCGAAAACTGTTCAACGTATTATTGAACATAAAGCAGACGGATGCGGCGCTGCGGTATTTCATCGGGAAAGTCGATTATCTGGAGGAGGATGAACTGGAGCGTTATTTTTCCGACGCTGATATTTTCAAAGCCCATCTGATGGATGCAACCGGGACCGGGCCGGTCGTGGCCCTCTTAAAAAAGAGAAAAGAATTTGAACATGAGAAGGAAGTAAGGCTGCTTTACCAGGATGCCGGCGGCGAACCCAACGGCGATCGGAAACTTTTTCCCATTGATCCCAATGAACTCTTTGAAGAACTGGTGTTTGACCCGAGAATCAGTGAGGTTGCCTGTGCCCAGTGGAAGGCGGAATTCACCGCGCTGGGATTTACCAACCCGATGCATCAATCGGGATTCTATCGATTGGGAATCAACAAACCGCTCATTCTGGATTAAATAGTAAAGCCCGCTAAAGCCCAGGCGGCCCACAGACCAGCCATGTCGCCGTGAAGGTTGCCCGTGGCCTTGGGACGTGCCAGGTAATAGGCTTCGTCGTTGGAGTGTTCCGTCAATATGCCCACGTCGCTGACGTTTCCGTCCGTGCCGACATGCCCGCAAAACGCGATCCATCCGCGCGTTACGGCGTCCTTATACTCTGGACCGGTGATCCATCCTTCGCGCAAGCCGACAGCCAGTGCAAATACAAACATGCCGGTGCATGAACTTTCCTCCCAGGCTTTCGGATCATCCAGAACCTGTCGCCACATGCCGTCTGGCGCCTGCACTGCAATCAGGCCGGCCATCATTTTTTTGTAGCTGTTCATGAGCCTGGGATAGTCCGGATTATCTGCGGGGACGTTAAGCAGCATTTCGGTCAGCGCCGCGGCCATCCAGCCGTCGCCGCGACCCCAGAACACATGCGCGCCGTTGCCATGAAAGAATAATCCATTGGGTTGTTGCAGTCTGTCGATGTACGCCAGCGCTTCAGCGATGCCGCGATCCAGATAGGTTTTGTCTCCCGTGACCCGAAAGACCAGAACCTGCACGACCGAGAGTTTGTATACGTCGTCGAGATAAAATCGCGTCTGGCCGCTCAGGCCGTCCGGCCGGGGTTTGGACCATTCACCATCGGCAAAATGTTTTCCCAGGTCCAGGTAGGGCTGTTGGCCGTTAATAAAATAAATTTCCAGCGGCAAAATACCAAAAACGCTGTGATCGATGTTATTTGGAGGAGGAACCAGGCGTTTGCCTTCCGGCGTGATAATGCTCTGGTAATGGGCGATGAGTTTATTTAACAAATCCTGATCGCCGATGGCGTCGGCAAAACGGATTGCGCCAAAGGCGCTGCAGGTTTCGTAATAGGCCAAACCGCTTTTGTCGGTCGCATAAGTGGGGCGGTTGAGCAGGTTATTAGCAAGCAAAATACCGATCGTTCGCGGATTGCACTCGGCTGGCAAATTCAGATTCAGGCTGTTAGCCGGCAGCGTTTCCTGATTGGCCATGGGTGTCGCGGCATTCTGGTCGTCGGCACGTACTGGAGCAGTCCACAAAACGAATAAACTAACTAGACCAATCAAACAGGCCAATCGGTAACTCATAAATCGTTCCTCCAATCATCGGCTGATGATAATATTTTTAATCGATTCTTAACAGGCATATAGCTGATATAGCTGGCATTAAATTCAGGAGTGGTTATGTTGTGCGCACTGCCTTAAGGAGACGTTATGCAAATTCAACCTTATCTATTTAATTTTAACGGCCGCTGTGAAGAAGCGATCGAGTTTTATAAGAAAGCCCTGGGCGCCAAAGTGGATAGGCTTATGCATTTCAAGGATTGCCCGGAACCACCGCCGCAAGGCATGAATCCCGCCGTCGCCGACAAAGTCATGCACGCGAGCCTGCGTATCGGCGACTCCACGTTGTTCCTGTCCGACGGGCGCTGCCAGACCGGAGCGACTTTCGAGGGCGTTTCTCTTTCTCTTTCGGCAGCCAATGACGCCGAGGCTCAGAAACTGTTTGCCGCACTCGCCGATGGCGGCAAGGTAAACATGCCGCTGACCAAAACGTTCTTTTCACCAAGTTTTGGCATGCTCACCGACCGCTTTGGCGTATCGTGGATGATTATCACGCTGCACAATGAGTCGTGACTCCATATTCGCTCTCCTAATCAACTGCTCAACTTTCGCCTGTTCTCGGCGCGGCGATGCCGCGCCGTAGACACTGGCTGAGGCAAAATGTAATATGGTTTTGTCGGGCGATTAGCTCAGTTGGTTAGAGCGCATGCATGACACGCATGAGGTCACAGGTTCGAATCCTGTATCGCCCATTAAACCAACAATAATGATCCGCAGACTTCACCACAATGACGGCTGCATCTTGTTCCTCAATGTCCTAACTACGTAGTTGGGTTTATTACTCCTATTTTTGGCCTTCTAAGCGCAACAACGTAACAAAGGCTTATTTTATAGAGTATTTCACACTTTCTGATCCGTAACATGATTCGTGCTTGTTGCGCCTTTAAGTGTGGAGGAAACATCTATATTTTCAGGGGTTGTAACGCTGTAACGGTTAGATTTTTCCCAAGAGCCTCTAACAATATGAGACGGGGCCGCGACGTCGAATTCGGGGTCAGGAAGCCTCGTCCCGAAGGGTTTGGCCTCCAAGCGGTCATCTGCGGCGTCATCGCTCCGAACCATATTATCTTTCGAATATACACTCGTCGCTCTTCCTTGCATCTGGCCACTTGGAGACCAAACGCGACTCCCGCCTCATTTTGTTAGAGGCTCTAAATACCTCTCGAAAGCCTCACTGAAGGCAGTCAGAAAATACCCTTTAGCGATTTTCTATTTAAGTTAGAGTTAAACCACTTATTTTGGGCCGCCGAGTCGTGACAGCGTGACAATCCCTTAATTTCCAGCACATTTTTGCATTTTTCAATCGTGACATCATTTTCATTTGTCACACTTAGAAAAGTGAGAAAGACTCTATATTTACCGATGTTGTCACGCTGTCACGGTTTGATTTTCCCTGTTAGAGTCCCTAAGTCCAGAAAGCGCAACAGAAGGATCCACAGAGATTACGTTAATAGGCGCAGAGTGAACATCGAAGCACAAATGCTACGGCACCGCTTGATATTTACTTGTCAAAGAACCGGCTTTAAGAGCCTATACACTGAATAGGGAAACTAACCGGCGCGGCGAGCAGCTGCGCTGAGTAGGGAGTCGGGAATCGGGAGACAGGAGTGGGCGGCGAAGCCGCAGTTTTCTGTTTTCAGTGTTCAGTTTTCAGATTCTTTGACCACTGATTAAACGGATGTAACCATGAAAGACGCAAAGAGCACGAAGAAATTCACTCACAGAAATTTTTCCCGCCTGATGATATAGTCTTGGCTCGATGGATAGCCAAAACCCGACACATTTGTTCTCTCCGCTGAAAATTAAATCTCTCACGCTGCGCAATCGCATCGGCGTATCGCCCATGTGCGAGTATTCATCCGAGGATGGCACTGCTACGGACTGGCACCTGGTGCATCTGGGCTCGCGGGCGGTCGGCGGCGCGGGTCTGGTTATGGCCGAGGCCACGGCGGTTACCGCGAATGGGCGCATCTCGCCGGGCGACGCGTGCATCTGGGCGGATAAGCACATCGAACCGATCGCCCGCATTAATCGATTCATCCGTCTACACGGCGCCGTGCCGGGTATCCAGATCGCCCATGCCGGACGCAAAGCGTCCGCAGCGCTCCCGTGGGAGGGCGGCGAACAACTCTCGGACGATGCGGGCGGCTGGCCGACAATCGCGCCCAGCGCCCTGGCCTTCGGAGCAAAACTGCAAAAGGTTCCACGCGCTATGAACGAAGCGGACATCGCCCGCGTGCAGAGTGAATTTGTCGCGGCAGCCAAACGGGCACTCACGGCGGGCACGGAATGGCTGGAATTACATTTTGCGCATGGCTATTTAGCACATGAATTTCTTTCGCCGCTGTCCAATCACCGTACGGACGGTTACGGCGGCAGCTTTGAGAATCGCATTCGATTTGCCCTGGAAATCACGCAAAAGGTCCGGGCTGTTTGGCCGGACAAATTTCCGCTGGCCGCACGGCTTTCCTGCACCGACTGGATGGACGGCGGATGGGACATTGAGCAAAGCATCGAGTTGTCGCGGCGTTTAAAATCCATCGGCGTGGATCTGATTGATTGTAGTTCCGGGGCACTCGTACCGCAGGCCGTCGTTCCGATGGCCCCGGGATTCCAGGTGCCGTTTGCCGAGCGCATCAGGCGCGAAGCGAAAATCGCTACGGCCGCGGTCGGTTGCATCACGGAGCCGACACACGCGGACGAAATCATCCGCAATGGCCGGGCGGACATCGTATTTCTAGCGCGGGAACTTTTGCGTGATCCGTATTGGCCGCGGCGGGCGGCGGAGGTGCTGGGGCACAAGGATTTACTGCCGCCGCCGGTGCAGTACCGCAGGGCATGGTAGGGTGCAACCGAGTAGGGAGTTCTGAGACGGGAGTCGGGAGAAATTTCACCACGACGACACTAGGACACGACGGTTTTTAACCACGAAAAACGATTCACAGATTACGTGGATTAACGCAGATTTTGAACCACTGATTACTCGGATAACACCGATGACGCGAAGGTTTTAACGCCGAGGACGTAGCGGCTCTGTCCTAAAGGGACGTTCAGGTGTCGACCGTCCTTGGGAGGCCGCCACGCCGTTTAACCCAAACCCATTAGCCAACCGCGGATTTCAGGCGAAAGCCGCGTGCCGATGAGCTTTGGCGGTTTTTGCCCTTTCGTGCGCCCGCTCAGGGTCCCGGGCCATTTGCTCATGCGCCAAATGCAGATCGTGAGTTTGACGGGCGTAAAGAGAAAGGGCCAGTATCGGAAATACGTTCGCATACACCGGATAATTCATATACAGAATGCCCGGATGGCCCGTGCCAACGGGGCTTGGATCACTCCAGCCGCACCGTTTGTCGTGCGTTGCGATCAGATAATCTGCGGCTCGCCGCGCAGCGTCACCGGTGTGAAGGTTGGCACGGCAGAGCGTGTAAAGAACCCATGCGGTTTGTGTAGGCGTGCTCACTCCGGCAACGCGGGCGGTTGGTGAAAGATAGGAATCCGTCGATTCCCCAAACCCGCCGTCGGGATTTTGTTGATCCAATAGCCATGTAATGGCGCGCTGGATATACGCGCGATCCGATGGCTCGCCGACGGCCAGCAGGCCGTTGAGCGCGGCCGTGGCGCCAAACAGATAATTAACTCCCCATCGGCCGATCCATGCACCGGTCCGCGAATCCTGCGTGCTCCGCAGATATTCAATGCCACGGCGGACGGAACTGGAATTTTCCGCGTTCAGGCCGGCTGCTCCCATTGCTTCAAGTACGTGCCCGGTGCAATCCGCAGAACTATCGTCAAACAGCACCACCGAATCGATATAGCGCCGCGTCAACCGGCCCAACAGACAATTGATGTTGTTGTTCCGATCGAATGCTCCCCATCCGCCGTCGCGGCTTTGCATCGAGCAAAGCCAATGGACGGCCTTCTGAATGGGTCTGGAATATTGAGTTCCCCAGTGCGAAAGCATAAGGATCGCGGCGGCGGTATCATCAGTGTCCGGGGCATATTCGAAGTCGCGGCCGAAGGGAAAACCGCCCGACGATTGCTGGCGACTGAGCACAAAATCCGCCGTCGGGCAAAGCGTCTCCCGCGCCATTCCCGATGCCAGCAGGCCATGTGCGACCAGAATCGTATCCCAATCGCTGCCGTCCATGAGCGCGCCATTGTAGATGTTTTGGCCAAAATACAGGTCTTCGATGAACCCGAAGCCTTTTTCGATGCACTCCGAAAGGCGCGCCCGCTGACGCGGAAAATGGCTTGCGTAATGATCCAGCGCCATCATCGAAAAGAGCGTGGAGAGCGTGTAGCCGCCCCAACTGCCGCCGGGTTGCTGATGGGCCAGAATCTTGTGTATCAGGGCGCCGTCGAAAAAACGATTGGGAGTGCGCGCCGGCATGTCGGCATACGATCGGGGCTCGAGCTGGAGTTCGGCCAGCGCAAAAGACGGGCCAGGGTTTTTGTGCACGCGGTTATGGCGCAGATAAGCAATCGACATCAGATGCGGAATCACCCATTGGGCAAAACCTTTGTAATTCAGTGGAACCCGTTCGAGAAAAAGAACATAAGGCGTATATGGGACTGCCCGCCAGGAAAAGTTTCCGAACAGGGCAAGGATGATCTGCGTGAATAGCGCCGTTGCCTTCAGGCCGCCGCGATCCAGGATGAACTTGCGCGCCGTGCGCAGGGCGGTATTGCGCGGGCCGGCGCCGAGGACTTTCAGGGCCCAGTAGTTAAAGACGGTGGCGTTCAATTCGCCGCTGCAGGAATTGACGTCGGGAATCTGTTGCCAGGAACCGTCCGGCAATTGCGTCTGGATAAGTTCGCGACGCAGCCGGTTGCCGTCGAGACCCTGGGCCTTGCGGCCGAACCAATGCGTGAGGACCAGGTATTGTGAAATAAAATGTTTGCCGAGATGCGAGTTGAAGTTCCAGGTGCGTCCATCGATCCGCCGATCGAGCAGGCGCGATTGGCTGCAGGCCAGGACGTGCACGAGCTTTTCCCGCGGATGATCGCCAACCCGCGGCGTGTTCCGGAGGTTTCGCCGGTCGATTTGTGCCGGGTCATGATGGCGCACAATCGTCATGGCCGGCTCCGTTTGTACAAGATCGTTATCGTGTTGACCGGACACGGCGGATTGGAAGCAAGATTGGGATGCGTCCTCATTTGGGTCCTTTCCCTTATTAATACTATGCTTCGTGCGGAAACAAAAAAAGCCGATGCAACCAGATCCCGAAATTTCGGGATTCGATTGCGTCGGCTTACTCTTTAATGGGTCTCCCGGCTGTCGACCGGATTACCCTTTATCTAGTCATCCGAAGACTTTGATATTCTGTGGGGAGCCGCTTTATTTAAAGCTCCATCGCTTCATCAATATATATTTCTCAACGGATTAAGCAAGGAGACTGCCGATCGGCTTCGGCCGGGCTTTGCATTACAACCAGGAAGATTCAAATGGCCAGCGCAAACCGGAGCTGAAGAGTTTTTATGAAGCAGTGGCCAAAACAGTATGGGGAGCTCAACAGAATTTGCTCTTCGGCGCCGGCACGGACGCCGGCAGCGCCATGGAATAACTGCTCGCGGATCTGAAGCGCCATCACTACGATCTGGCCCAGCACGTTGCCGGCTCAATTGTCGTGGACGAACACCATCTCACGGAAAATCAATTAATGGCCAAAGCGCGGGAATTTTTTGTTGCAGCCGGGGCTTCCTCAACTCCGAACATTCGTAAGCCGCCGCCGCTTCATCGGAATTATTGCCGGCACGGTGCGAATCATGGATATGATATGACATCGGGGCGTCTGCTGGTTGCGTTCACCCCGGATAAAACACCGCGGTAAGTTCGCCGGCGGAGGTTATTCTCTTTGTCCTGCACCCCAACAAAAGTGAGTTCCATTCATGTATATAAAAGTTGGTTATGAACTGATCTATGACTGTCCCCAGCCGACGCCCATGCTGCTGATGCTCAATATCCATTACAGCCACGCTTATGAAATCGTGGTGCCCGATCACCTGATCGTCAACCCCGCCGTGCCGATCACCGCTTACCGCGACGGGTTTGGCAACTGGTGCAGTCGTCTGGAACTATACGCCGGCCGCACGACGATCAAGACCTCGGCGATCGTACTCTCCAACGGAATTCCTGAGCCGGTGGTGCTTGCGGCACGGCAGCACCCGGTCATGGAGTTGCCCGAAGAGTCACTGGCTTTTCTTCTGGCCAGCCGCTATTGCGAGACGGAATTGTTGACGCCAATCGCATGGAGTTTGTTTGGCAAAACGCCGGAGGGCTGGGCAAGGGTGCAGGCGATCTGCGATTTTGTGCACAATCACATTCGCTTCGACTACATGCAGGCCCGTGCGACGCGTACGGCGCTTGAGACATATAACGAACGAGTGGGTGTATGCCGGGACTTTGCCCATCTGGCGATAGCATTCTGCCGGTGTATGAATATTCCGGCCCGTTATTGCACGGGTTACCTGGGAGATATTGGCATGCCGCCCCCTTATGCCCCTATGGATTTTGCCAGTTGGCTCGAGGCTTTCATCGGCGGCCGGTGGTACGTCTTTGATCCGCGTAACAATACGCCTCGGATCGGCCGGGTGCTCATTGCGCGCGGACGGGATGCGGTGGATGTGGCGATCAGCACCGCGTTCGGTCCTAATACACTCGTGGGTTTCACGGTGATATGCGATGAAGTGGCCAACCCGAATTGATCGACTATGGAAGCAACGAATGCAACATGGAACAGGTTTTATCCACGAAAAACGATCTACAGATTACGCAGATTTTTGACCACGGATTTCACGGCGGTGTAGCCGCTGGGACGGGAGAAATGAATCGGTATTGCAAATGCGGATAAAAGTAATACAATAGGGTTATGAAGACCAATACCTGCAAATTACCGGAAAAACTAGACGCCGAACTGGAAACGGCGGCGCGCCAGGAGGGGATTAGCAAGTCGCAGATCGTGCGTTGGGCGCTGGAGGCGTATGTGGGAAAAAAACGCGCTCGTAAGTCTCTGCGCGCTTTTGATTTAGTTAAGGATCTTAGTGGCAGCCTGAAAGGGCCGGCGGATCTATTGACTCATGCCAGATACATGGAGGACTTTGGTGCCCGAGCGTTTGGTTATCGTCGACACCGGGCCATTGGTGGCGTTTCTGGTCGAAAATGAGCCGCGACATACGTGGGTCGTTGAACAGTTCAAATTATTGCCCGCGCCATTTCTGACGTGTGAAGCCGTCCTGACCGAGACGTTTCATCTTCTGAGCCATGCCCCAGGAGGCGGGCGCCACTTTTTCCAATTGCTTGCCCGCGGCGTCCTGAGGGTTGATTTTGCATTGATGGCTGAAACCCGCACCTTGGAAAAATTAATCCACAAGTACCGGGATTTACCGATGTCACTGGCCGACGCATGCCTGGTGCGGATGATGGAACTACGTCCCGCCGCGGCAGTCTTTACGCTGGATACGGATTTTAAAATTTATCGAAAACATGGACGTGAGCCCATACCAGTGGTGATGCCGGAATAAAACGAAGGTATTAGGTGACAGAGAACAGGCCACAGATTTTGATTTCACAGATGATTTAGCCACAGAGGGTGGCGACAAAGCTTACGAGTCAGGACGTAGGGAGTCGGGAGAAATTTCACCACGACGACACTACGACACGACGGTTTTTAACCACGAAAAACACGAAAGACTTTTTTACCGCAAAGAACGCTAAGGACAACGAAGGGGTAGTTTGGCTCCGGAACGATGCCAAGCCTGTAATCTCATACATGATGTCGCTTGTGCCGGATAAACATAAAACCAGCATAGGCAAATGCTGCGATAAGCACGAGCCAAAGCAAACAAAATAGCCCAAACGAAATGCCGCCAAGCACACGGTGCTTTTTGGAGAACATATCTATCCTGTGCGGAATATCATCGTAAATAAATCCGGCAATACATCCAACAATGCCGCCGGCAACTGCTCCACCCACTGATGTCATGAAACCCATTAGCCAGCTCTGACTAAATCCCCACCACAAACCTGCGATGAGTCCGCACATAATTCCCAGAAATGCAAATATCGCGGTAATGCCGATCATAGGGGACGTTTGCTCCAGCTCTGTTTCAGGCTACATGATCATCACTCAATATCTTGTCTGCAATGGATGTAATTTCTGTAGCATTGTCAACAGCCGAAGCTGCCTCATAGGTCGCCTCGCACGCAGCAAGAAGCGCGCTGTCGGCAAGTGCGAATGCGACGGCACTTGCGGCTCTCGCTTTGGAAAACGCGACGGAAACCTGCTCTTGACTTGCACGCCCTGTATCCTGCTTGTCCGACAAATCCAGATAAGCGGAATCAACTTCATCTGCATAAGCTTGAACTTCGGCTTGCATGTCATCCGTCGGCAACTCATGCCTGCTCAAACATTCCAAAGCTCGCGTGATAATTGGCTGCGTAAGGCCAAAACGCTCGACAATCGCGCGGCTGACAGCATAGGCGACTTGGCGAAGCTGTGTCTCGGTTGCGGAATCAAAACGCTTCCGCAGTTTAGGAGAAATCAACTCAATGCGCGTCTCTGTCATGTTTGCGTGAATGCCTCCTAAATGAACCACGCATAAAAAGAACACAATCTTAGCCCCGAAATGATAAACCTGCTTACAAAAAGTATCTATGGAGGTTCCACAACGATGGCCTCAAGATGGTATGGATGGAATTGACTTCACGAATAAGTGTCAAACAGACTCTGGATGTGGAGGGTTTTGGCAATATTCGGCTAAAAATGCAATGATTTACTCACTTGGCCGATCGGATTGTGCAACGCGTTTGATTTTAGCGCCCAGGGCGTTGAGACGCTGTTCGATTTTTTCATAACCGCGGTCAATATGGTAGACGCGATTAACCGTAGTCGTGCCGCGGGCGGCCAGGCCGGCCAAAATCAGTGCCGCCGAGGCCCGCAGATCGCTGGCCATTACCGGCGCGCCGATAAGCGTTTGTTCGCCTTCGATGATCACGGTGGGGCCTTCACGATGCATCCGGGCGCCCAGGCGCGAAAGCTCGGCGACGTGCAAAAAGCGGTCGGGGAAAATCTTCTCCGTCACCACGCTGTTGCCGCTGGCCAATGAAAGCAGCGACATAAATTGTGCCTGCAGATCGGTGGGAAAACCGGGGTGCGGCTGGGTGGTGATGGTGGTGGCTTCCAGCCGGCGGGTCTGGGCGACCGTGGCGCCGCCATTGGATTTTTCCACAGTCACGCCGATAGCCCTGAGTTTATCCACCGCGGCCATGAGATGATCGAGCCGGACGTTCTGCAGAACGACCTCGCCATGGGTAATGGCCGCGGCGACCATGAACGTGCCGGCTTCGATGCGATCGGGGATGAGAGAGTGTTTGACGCCCCTGAGCGATTCAACGCCCTCGATGGTGATGCGCGGCGAGCCGTGGCCGGTGATTTTTGCGCCCATGGCGTTGAGATAATCAGCCAGATTGGCCACTTCCGGCTCGCAAGCGGCGGATTCAATGACCGTATTGCCTTCAGCCAGCGTGGCGGCACACATGACGTTGGCCGTACCCAGAACGGTTGAGCCGAAGTTGCCTCCAAGGAAAATTTCCGTGCCATAAAGCCGGTCAGCGGAAGCGACGATGTCGCCGCCCTGAAGTTCGATTTTAGCGCCCAGGGCCTTGAGGCCGCGAAGGTGAATATCGATGGGGCGGTCGCCGATGTTGCACCCGCCGGGCATGGAGACACGGGCCTTTTTGCGTTTGGCCAGCAGCGGCCCAAGCACGCAAATACTGGCACGCATTTTTCGGACCACATCGTAAGGAGCGTGGCAATTGTTTTCGTCGGTTACCGCGATGCGGATGGAATTATCCGCAAGGCGCTCCACTGAAGCACCCAGAAGCTCAAGAAGCTCGGTCTGGCTGTTGATGTCCTGAAGGTTGGGTACGTCCGCTATAAGAGAAGGTCCATCGGCAAGCAGGGCGGCGGCCATAATGGGCAGAGAGGCGTTCTTGGAGCCGTTAATGCGAATGGAACCCCGGAGAACGGAGCCGCCTTCGATGACAAATGAATCCATGGAAAATCCCTTAGCCACAGAGAACGGGACTGTTGCCCAAAGCCTCTCTGAAAGCTCATTAAATCCGTGCGGTCGTCGGCGCCAACAGTGCATCGATGAAAAATGGCACCGGGTCTATAAAGCGCATGACCTTTTGCATCATCGCAACTCGTGGCCGGTATCTC
>DATJSN010000020.1:0-16230 GCA_035504095.1 Phycisphaerae bacterium
TGCCCCGCATACCGCACAGATGCTCGCCGCCGATCCGTGGCCGCATCCTTACAGCCGCAAGCAAGCTGCTTATCCACTGGCTTACCTGGAAGAACACAAATTCTGGCCGGCGACAGCCCGAATTGACAATCCCTACGGCGATCGCAATCTGGTTTGCACTTGTGCGCCAGGGTCCGAATGACGTTATTTATAGTTGATTTAACTTCGACGGCGTACAGTATGCTCCCGAATCCAGAGTGCAAACTCTTCTTCACTCAATTTACCCTCAGCAAGTTGAAGAAAAGCTTTGTATTTTTCTTCAGGCTCGGCGGATAAATTAAAACCGTTCACCTGCAGAAATGTGACGCAGACGACAAAAGCGGTTCGTTTATTGCCATCAAGAAAAGGGTGGTTTCTCGCAATCCCGAACGCATAGGCGGCCGCAAGTCGAGCGATGTCGCAATTTGCTCTCGAATATGCCAGAAAATTTTTCGGCCGGGCCAATGCTGATGAAAGCAGCCCGGGATCTCGAATACCATCGACGCCGCCATGTTCCTGTAGTTGGCGGCGATGAACGGCAAGGACAACATCATCGCGAATCCATGTTGGGTCGGTCATGACGCGTCACTTGGCCAGTTTTCGCAGGACATCTCGATTTTTTCGCATCACAGACTCGGCAGCGTTCATTTGTTTGCCAAAGGCCGGATCATATGGCGTAAGCTCAACGCCATTGGGCGTTTCCAGAACATATAAGGAGTTCCCTTTGGAAATGCGTAGCCGTTGAAGAATCTCTTTTGAAAGAATGATTCCTGTAGAATTACCAATCGACCGTACTTTCAATTTTGTCATGAGAACCTCTTTAGACCTGATATCTATGTTATAACAAATGTTATAATAAATCCAGCCCTGAATGAAATGTCCAAATCAGCCTTTGAGACATTCGCTAAAAGGGTTATAATCTTCGTATGGAATGGTCGGGCGGTCGCTCGGCGAAAGCCGGGAGGAAAGTCCGAACACCACAGGGCGCGGTGGTGGGTAACACCCACCCGTCCGGGTGAATTCACTTTGTCCGGGCGCGGGAAAGTGCCACAGAAAATAAACCGCCGAATTCCGAGCGATCGGGATGGCAAGGGTGAAAAGGTGCGGTAAGAGCGCACCGCGGTTGCGGCGACGCAGCCGGCACGGAAAACCCCACCGGGTGCAAGACCAAATAGGGAACCAAAGCGTCGGCCCGATGCGCGTTGGCCCGCAGCCTGGCCCCCGTCAATGAGGATCGGCTGCGGGACCAGCAGGACCGCCAAGGTGAAGTTCCGAGCAATCGGAATCAAGCCGATGCGGACCACAGGTTCCGGGTAGGTCGCTTGAGGCCGCCAGCAATGGCGACCCCAGATAAATGACCGTCGCCTAAACAAGGCACAGAATTCGGCTTACAGACCATTCCCGACAGCGGGCCGCGGTTCGAATAGAATCGCGGCCCGTCCATTTTTACCCCAGAACGTTTAAATCTTTTTGACCGACGCCGGTTGGCAGCGCCGCCCTGCTATGCGATAATCCCGCGGCAACTGAATTGGCTAGCCGGAGCAACATGTGATCATCGCAAAAGTCATCGGAAGAATTGTGGCCACGGTCAAAGACCCGGGGTTTGAGGGCAAAAAGCTGGTGGTCGTTCACGCGCACGTCATCAAGGAAGGCCAGCTTATTCCCGGCCAGACGATGGTGGTGGCTAACGACGAGCTTGGGGCTGGCGAAGGGGATTTGGTTGTCGTTACCCAGGGCAGTTCCGCTCGTATGGCGCCGGGAATGAAATCCACGGCAACGGACGCCGTGGTCATTGCTTTGATCGACAAAATTGACGCCGATGGCAAGCCGGTCTTCAAAAAGAATTGAAATGTTCACAGCTATAGTAAAAGGTTCGGTCACCGCAACGCGCAAACATCCTTCCATGCGCGGCGCAAAGCTGATGATCGTTCAGCCCATCGATCCATTAACTTCGGCCCCCATCGGCGTCATTCAAATTGCTGCGGATGTGCTGGGTGCTGGAGTGCGTTCAAGGGTGCTGGTCAGCAGTGACGGCCGTGGCGCACAGGAGATGCTCAAGGCCGACCAGTTCTGTCCGGTGCGCTTGGCGATCATTGGCCTGGTGGATGAGGTTGGATAAACGGTTAAGGGATAAATATGTATCTTGGACGCATTATAGGAACTATCGAAGCGCGCATGCGGCTGCCAGGCTTTGAGCCGCACAGGCTGGTGGTCCTCCAGCCGCTGGATTTTAACGAGCAACCGATTCGCTGGACCACCATCGCAGTGGACGTGACAGGCGCTTCTGTCGGGTCGCTGGTTGCTTATGAAGAAGGGCGGGAGGCGGCCAATCCATTTGACCCCCCTTTAGCGGTCGATGCCTGCATTACGGCGGTAGTGGACGGTTACGATTACCGGCCCTAAACCCCTGTCGAATGAATTAACCTTTATTACCAGGGAGAAAATCATGTTTTATGTCGGCGCGACAGACCAAAGAGTTTCCGTGGTCAATGAACTCGGAAGCGAAGTTTATTCGACCGATTTTCGGAACATGCACAACGTACTGATTCTGCTGCGCGGCGTGATCGCGGGAATCGCTCTGGCCAATTCGATGGGCGAGGTGGATCCGCAACTGGTCAGGGTTCTTCAGAAACAAATGGAAAAAGAGAAGGGATTTAAAAATCTGACCACACATCGCTTTGAGCCGCATTTGGACGCGAGGCTGCTGGCACTATCGGCCCTGGCTTCGACACAAAGCGGCGGGACAAAAACGGCGAAGAAAAAGAAATAACGTTTTAAAAATTTATAGATAAAATCTACAACCCTTCGTCGTAGGCGGCTACGGGTTGCGGATCGGAAGGCGCACTGCCGGTTTTAGCCACGGTTTCGAGCACTTCAAGCAAATGCTGGGCTGCGGTAGACCATTTAAAATGATCCGCACGCTGCAGACCTGCGAGCCTGAGTTGCCGGCGATATTCCGGGTCTTCGATCAGTTCCAACAGCGTACCGGCGATCGATTCCGGATCGTCGTGGGTGAAATAAACCACGGCTTCGTCCGCCACTTCACGCAGCGAGCGTATTTCGCTACAGGCTACGGGACAGCCGCAGGCCATCGCTTCAAGCACAGAAAGACCAAATCCTTCAAAGCTGGATCCGCAACAAGTCAGCATGGCGTCGCGGTATAGCTGCGCCAGCATCTGGTCCGATGGAGAATCGAGAAAAATCACACGATCCAACAGACCGTCCGCCGCCGCCTGCCGGTAAATCGGGGCATTGGTCCACTTGCCGCGCCCCGCCAAAAGCAACCGCAGCCGTGGATGTGTTTTCCAGACAATCATCATGGCTTCCCACACGCGCTGATAATTGCGCCGTGGAATGTCGGATCCCACCAACAAAATATAGCGTTGGGATATACCATATTGGTTGTGCAACTGGGCTCGCAACTGCTGGTCCGGTTCGGGAACAAACACGGGATTAATGCCGTTGTAAATTACCTTCACCTGCCATGGCTGGATGCGATAAAGACTCAGCAGATCGTGCCTGGTTTGTTTGGAGACCGCGACTGCACAGCGCACACGGCGCAGGCTTCGCCGGACGATCCAGCGTTCGCGAGCTCCTTCAGCTGTAGCTCGAACGTCGGGATCGAGTTCACAGGATAAATCGTGAATCGTATTGACCATTGGCGTACCGAGGCTGTGCGGCACGCCGGGAGAAAAACTATGAAACACGTCCCAGTCATGGCCAACATTAATCGGAATAGCGCGCCGCCAGGGCAGTTTGGCCAGCGAATAATTTCCCAGTAGCGTCAGATGCGTTATGAAATTTCCCGGCAACTGATCGAGAAAAGACCGGTCAAAATCACTTCGATTGTCTATGCCGCGCTCGATCAAAAGAATAAACCGATGGTGTGGTGCGTTTGCCGCCCATTCCCGGACGATGTTACGTGCTCTTTGTTCAGGGCCGCGAATATTGCGCGTCACCAGGGGCCTGGCATCCAGGGCGATTATCATAAACAGCGCCTTTAGAGCCTCTAACAAAATAAGCCGGGAGTCATGCCGGGCTGCCGGTTTATCAGCGCGGACGCGTTAACTTCCCGGGCGGACCTGCTGTTGGCGAGCAATGGCTTCTTTTTTGTCCCGATCGCTTTCCTCAAGCACCTCGTCAACCAACCCGTAGGCCTTGGCGTCGTGGGCGCTAAAGTATTTATCGCGTTCCTGATCTTCCGCGATTTTTTCGCGCGGCTGACCCGTCAGGTGTGATAACAGATCGGTAAGCGTCTCCTTGGTCTTGAGAATTTCCTCCGCCTGAATGGCGATGTCTGCGGTCTGACCGTAAATTCCGCCAAAAGGCTGGTGAATCATAACTTTGGCGTGAGGCAGGGCATAGCGTTTACCCTTTGTTCCCGCAGCCAGAACAATCGCCCCGCCGCTCATGGCCTGACCCACGCAGAACGTGGCCACGTCGCAGCTCAGGAATTTCATCGTATCGTAAATCGCCAGAGTATCGTCCACGGCGCCGCCCGGAGAATTGACATACAAATTAATGTCCTGATCCTTGCGTACCGACTGTAGATACAAAAGACGCATGATTACGTTGGTCGCAGAGCCGTAATTGATTTCGCCCACCAGAAACACGACGCGGTTTTCCAGCAGCATTTCGTCGACAGTCATCTGCCGCCAGCGCTGGTATTCCATTGCGTTGCGCGGACGCAACGGCCAATTGTCGGGGATCATAGCTGAATCGCCGTTCGGCGCGTCCAATGCGCCGGAAACAGCGGGTATTGGATGAATTTGCCGACCGGATGAATCAAATAATGCCATGCGTTTATAGCCCTCAAGCAAACATTAATACTCATTGGATAATACGCGGGTTATTTCAAATCGGCCAGCGGCGACAGAATATACAGTATTATCCTGCCGAATTGTGTTGTTTCTGCTGGTGCTGTTCGAGCTGGCCGTGTGGGACGTGTTGACCACAAGTTATGCACTGATCGGCGTGTTCATAGCAATCTGAACAGAGTAGTTCGCCGGTTTTTTCGAATTCCTCCAGTCGGTCGCGGTCCTGCCGCGGCAGATTTTTGACAAACTTCCGCAGGCGCGGCATTACCGGCAAAGCGGTGTGGCACCCGGCGCACGCGGCAAATTCCAGTTGTTTAAGCAAAAGCTCGATCTCGTGGCCGCGGTTTGCTGGGATCGTGCCCTTGCCATCACAGAGCGGGCATAAATGTCCCATGTAGGCGTAGACCGCGTCGCGGATCAGTTCGCTTTTGTTTTTCACCGAACCGAGCAGTGCGGCGAGTCGGGCGTCGACTTTGAACGCCAGTACGTGGTCTTTGGCGTTCTCCTTGGCGTTTTTGCCGAGCGACGGTTTATCGGATTTGTTTGTTTTCTGGGCCATAGTCGCTTCCTGTCCTTTCCTGCAATCTACAGACTACGTCATTATACCAAGTAATACCCCTAAAGGAGAGCCGGCAGGTTTACCCTGCCGGAATAATCACCGGCGGCTCAAATTTCTGAAATGATCTGCATATTGTCTACTTGCGACAAAATACATTTCTGATTGGCCACATATTTTGCGGCGGCATTTACGGATGTCGATCCATATAAATGCCGATTACTGCCCCCATGCGTCCACCAACGTCCGCCGCCAAAGTTTTGAATTTCCTTATTTGCTCTACTGTTCACCTGCTCAACGTTCTACTGTTCTCGGTGCGGTTTCACCGCACCGAGAGCCAGCGATCAAATTCCGCCAGGTCAAGCTGCGAAAGGTCCTCAACGACATAATCAGCCCATGCGCGAATAGATTTCTGATCGCGGCCCGCGGCCACGCCCAGAACTCGAAGCCCCGCCCCATGCGCCGCGGCGGCGCCGCCGGCGGTGTCCTCGATGACCAGGCTGAATTCTTTTTCAATTTCGGCGTCAAAATGCCGCCACAGTTTCTCAAAAGCGAGGGCGTAACCTTCCGGGTCGGGTTTGCACATGCGCACGTCCTCGATCGTGACGATTTCGGCAAAACGCTCGAGAATCCCGAATGCCCTGAGCAGGGTGGTGATTTCCGCCCGCCGCGCGCCGCTGCAGATGCCGCAGGGAATCCGGGTTTCTTTAAGATGATCGAGCAGGCGCTTTACGCCCGGAAGCGGTGCGGCCAGCTCGCCCAGGTGCGCATCCATGATCCGATCCTTTTCCTCGCAGAGCTTTTCTATCAGGCTGGTGGTGGGCGAAAGACCGGCGTCGTGAAGCATATTCCGAAACGCCTCAAAATTGCCGTAGACGATGTAATTGGAGAAATATTCCCGCGCGGCGATCTGGAGTTCGCGGCCGATCTGGGGCGCGAGGATTTTGAGCGCGTGATTGTAGGCGGCCAGGTGCAGGCTTTCGGTATCGGCGATGACGCCGTCAAAATCAAAAATGACGCAGGGTTTGGACACGAAGACCTTTTACCGCAAAGACGCGAAGAAAATTTTACCACAACGATATTACGACACAACGATATTAGGCCATAGTTGAGATAGGGGACGATTAAGTAAAAAGTGAAACACATATTAATCTGCGTTATCTGCGGATCATGTTCCGTGGTTTCTGAAAACTGAAAACCGAACACTGCAATGTAGTCGCGCCGCGCTCTCTGTGGCTATAATCGCGTCGCGTCTTAGCGGTGAAACCTTGGTAAACGTTTGTCTGAACACTGAAAACTAAAAACTTCCTGATTCTGTTTTTATGACCGAATATCCTCTATGCAGCCCCGCAAAACATCGGATAAAATATGGCCGTGATCACCAGGAAGGATATCCTCAAACACCGCGATGAGATTCTTGCGCTGGCGAAGCGCTACGGTGCATCGAACGTCCGTATATTCGGCTCAGTAGCGCGAGGCGACGCCACTGACGAATCAGATCTTGATCTTATCGTCCGCTTCGAGCCTGGTCGTTCGTTGTTCGATCAAGGCGGCCTGCTGATGGATCTACAGGAACTTCTTGGCGTTAAAGTCGATCTTATCAGCGAGAACGGAATTCGCGATCGATGGCGCCAACATCTGATGCAAGAGGCGGTGCCGCTTTGAGAACCGATCGTCTATTGCTCGGTGACATGCTTGATGCCATTGATGAAGTTCTTTCGACAACCCCACGGACTCGGGCCGAATTCACTATTAATAAAATAAGGGGATAGGGAATAGGCTGTAGTAGGTGATAGGGGATGATTAAGTAAAAAGTAGAAAGCAAAACACATATTAATCTGCGCTAATCTGCGTTATCTGCGGATCGAGTTCCGTGGTTTCTAAAAATTGAAAACTTTCTGATTCTGTTTTTATGTCTGAATTTTCCGGTAAAAATGTGGTGGTCATGGGACTCGGCCGGTTCGGCGGCGGTGTTGGAGTAAGCCGCTGGCTGTGCGCCCAGGGTGCTCACGTAACGGTGACGGATCAGGCGGCTGCTGATCAGCTTACTTCGAGCCTTCAGCAGCTTGCTGGATTGCCGATCGAGTTTGACCTTGGCGCACATCGCGAAAACATCCTGGAATCCTGCGATTTGCTGATCGTTAACCCCGCAGTTGATAAAAACACTTCCGACTTCTATCGCGCCGCCATGAATCGCGGGGTACCCATCGCTACCGAAATCAACCTGTTTCTACAGCGCTGCCCGGCAAAAGTGATTGGTATTACCGGCAGCGTGGGAAAGTCCACAACAACGGCCATGATTCATCTGGCGCTTTCGGCGGCTTTGGAACAATCCGGAGGCGGGCGGGCGTGGCTGGGTGGAAACATCGGCAAATCGCTTCTGGAAAATTTGTCCCGGATTGAGCCTAAGGACCTTGTGGTGCTGGAACTTTCCAGCTTTATGCTTGAAGACACGCCGCTTATCAGCTTTTCACCGCATGTGGCGGTAGTGACCAATTTGTCGGGCAATCATCTTGACCGGCATGGTGATTTTGCATCTTACGCCGCGGCAAAACAGAATATCCTCCGTTTTCAAAAGCCCGACGATATTGCCATTCTCAACGCAGACGACCCTGTAGTGAGCAAATGGAACTCGTTGGCGCAGGGCAAGGTGGTTTTTTATGACGGTGCCGGTAAAACGCCGCTGCCGCTCAGGGTCCCCGGTCTGCACAATCAATCCAATGCGCAAGCGGCGCTGAGCGTTGTTGAAACACTGGGATTTAAAAACCAACTCGCCGCTGTGCTCGCAGCCCTGAGCAACTTTGACGGTTTGCCCCATCGACTGCAATTGGTACATACCGAAATGGCGGACGGCAAAACGGTGCGCTGGTTTAACGATTCGAAGGCTACAACCCCTGAAGCGGCGATTACGGCGCTAAGAGCGTTTGAACCACGGACGTTTATCTCAATCGTGGGTGGTTACGATAAACATGCCGACATGAGTGCGCTGGTGCGATTACTAGCCGAGCGCGCCGGCGGCGTGCTGGGCATCGGGGCTACCGGCCAGGCGCTGGTTGACGCCGTCGCCACGACGCGGCAATTGCCCGCCGATCGCACCGTCTATGCCGAAACGCTTCCGAACGCCGTCAGCATCGCAAGGCAATGGGTAATGGCTGACAAAAATAGCCTGGATACAATCCTGCTGTCGCCGGCTTGCGCCTCGTGGGGTCAGTTCGTAAATTATGAGCAACGCGGCGAGCTATTTACCTCTCTGGCCCGCAATAACAACGTGTAACAAGCAATTTATTCACAATTAAGATAATTGGTGTTGCCTTTTTCCGGGAAAATTTTGCATTAAAGTTTCTCATGGCGCAGGCGCAAGGCATTGGCGATCACGGATACGGAACTCAAACTCATGGCGGCGGCGGCGATCATGGGGCTCAGCAGTAGGCCGAAAAATGGGTAAAGCAAGCCGGCAGCAATGGGTATACCCAGAATGTTGTAGATGAACGCAAAGAATAGATTCTGGCGAATGTTTTTCATGGTCGCACGGCTCAGATGGATGGCTTTAGCGATGCCGTTCAGATCTCCCTTGATAAGCGTGACGCCGGCACTTTGAATGGCCACGTCGGTTCCGGTTCCCATGGCAATGCCCACGTTCGCCTGGACTAGTGCCGGAGCGTCATTTATACCATCGCCGGCCATGGCCACGATGTGACCCTGAGTTTGGAGTTGTTTTACAACATCGGCTTTGCGGTCGGGAAGAACCTCGGCTTGGACTCGCTCAATGCGGAGCTTGTCGGCGACGGCCTGGGCGGTTGTGCGGTTATCACCGGTGAGCATGACGACTTGGATATGTTGCTTCCTGATAAACTCCAGGGCTTCCAGAGTTGATATTTTGATGGGATCGGCGACGCCGATTAATCCGGCCAATAGACCGTCGATGGCAATAAACATCACGGTTTGGCCTTGGGTTCGCTGGTGCTCGGCTTGCTCAAGCAATGGGGATATGGCTATGCCAAGTCGCTCCATGAGTGCCGGATTGCCCAACGCGGCGGCACGCCCATTGACCAGGCCGGTCACACCTTTACCTGGGATGGAAGTGAAATCGGTCGCTTTGCCCGGTGTTATGCCGCGTTCGATGGCGCCGGCAACGATAGCCGCAGCCAGCGGATGTTCGCTGCCGCGCTCCAAGCCGCAAGCATAGACAAGCAGATCCGACTCTGTGCGGCCGGGGAGAGTTGTTACAGATAATAGTTTCGGTTTTCCTTCGGTGAGGGTGCCGGTCTTATCAATCACCAGCGTATCGATCTTTTCCATGACTTCGAGGGATTCGGCGTTTTTGATCAGGATACCGGCAACGGCCCCCCTGCCTACACCGACCATGATTGACATGGGTGTCGCCAGGCCCAGAGCACAGGGGCATGCAATCATCAGCACCGCGACGGCATTTACGATTGCATAAGCCAGCGCCGGTTTGGGACCGATCGCCGCCCAGATGATGAACGTTATCAGGGCCGCGATGAGCACCGCTGGAACAAACCAGGAAGCGACGCTATCGGCGAGACGCTGGATCGGTGCCCGGCTGCGCTGGGCTTCGCCGACCATCAGGATGATTTGCGCCAGCAAGGTGGCTCTGCCGACGCGCTGGGCCTGCATGACTAAACTGCCGGTGGTGTTCAGTGTAGCCCCGATCAACTTGGCGCCGGGTTGTTTTTCAACCGGAATTGGTTCGCCGGTAATCATCGATTCATCGACACTGCTGGCGCCCTCGATGACCACGCCGTCGACGGGAATTTTTTCTCCCGGCCGCACGCGCAGGCGATCACCGATTTGCACTTGTTCCAGGGGCACATCTTCTTCGGACCCATCGGCTTTTAAACGCCGGGCGGTTTTCGGCGCCAATTCCAATAGTGCCTTAATCGTGGCTCCTGTGCTTTTCCGGGCGCGAAGTTCGAGCACCTGTCCCAGCAGCACCAAGACAGTAATAACCACCGCCGCTTCAAAATAAGTTGGTACGGTTCCCGAAAAATCCCGAAAGGCCGCGGGGAAAATCCGCGGCGCAATTGTCGCAACCATACTGTACACCCAGGAAATTCCCACGCCCAGTGCGATCAGAGTAAACATGTTCAGGCTTTTGTTCTCGACGGATTGCCAGCCGCGCACAAAAAACGGCCAGCCGCAGAAAACCACCACCGGCGTGGCAAGCAAAAGATTAATCCGGTTCAGCCAGACGCCTGAATCGAGTTTTGCAATATGAAAATCCGCCGCTATTGAAAGAGCCAAAACCGGAACCGCCAGTGCAAGCGCGATCCAGAATCGCCGGCTCATTTCTGTCAGTTCAGGGTTTTCCTGTTCTCCATCAGCCTGAATTTCCATCGGTTCCAGCGCCATGCCGCACTTGGGACATGCCCCCGGCTTATCGCGGATCACCTCCGGATGCATGGGACAGGTGTATTTTGTGCCGCCGGCGGTGCTGGGCGCTGGACGTTTAATCCCAATCTGAATGGTTTGCGAACGCTGGGCCGCGGGGTTCAGATACAGATCGGGACTGGCCATGAATTTGTTTTGACAGCCCGTAGCGCAAAAATAATAGGTTCTGCCATTATGAACGGCGGTCGCCGCGGCCTTTTCCGATGCAACCATCATGCCGCAGACCGGGTCGCGATGAACCGTTCCACTTATCTGCGTATCCATTTCTTTCATCGCCTGATTCCTTAGCGGCTATATTGGGCCATCAGCCGCTCAAGTTCCTCATACATCGTTTCCGTCCGCGCGCCGCCGGAACGAAGCGCATCCGTTACGCAATGCCGGAGATGGTTTTTCCAGATTCGTGCTGAGATCGCGTCGAGTGCTTTATGAACTGCGGAAATTTGCATGAGGATATCCGCGCAATAACGTTGGTCACGCACCATGGCGGAGATTCCCCTGATTTGGCCCTCGATCCGACTGAGTCGGCGCAGATTCTCGGCTTTTATTTCGGGATTGGCGGCGCGCGATTTTCGCAGAGAGGCTGCGGGGACATGTTTATTGGTTTTTCTACTATTCCCCTTGGGTTTCATAAAACACCTCTTCTGTTCTGTCTTTATTATACCCCCATGGGGTATATATCGGCAAGAAAAGGGCGGCTTCAATTTTTATACTGATTCCCCCGGCCAATATTGCACTTCGCGCATAGCGCCCCCAGATTTCCCGGCACGCGGTTTTCCGTGTCTTTTGTGGCAAAAACTGAAACGGAAAGCAATGCTGGAAACCTAAATAGGGTTATGATGCACCTGCAAAGTTCTACTGGTGGGTATGGTCCGATACTCCAGCAACAGGTGGAATGGTAACGTAAAACGGCGGTGCGCCATCACTGGTCAGCGAACAGTAATTGATTATCATTCAAAAAGAATTTTTGATCCTAAATCTCGGCTGCCTGTGATCCCAATTCCACTACCAGCCTGATATTGGAAAAGTGTGACGAGCTTTCGTATGGTAAATAATTAAAATATATCGGAATTACGCACTTGACAAAAGTTTCGCTTTTGCCTGTTAATCCGCGGTCGCTTTCTTTTTAAGTAACTGATTTATCAACTTACATTCACTGTAATAATATTTCTCTAGCTGTGGAAGTATTTTATCTGGCACATTACTGGTACTATAACCACCGCGATTTTTCCATGAGTCTGACTTGCCAATTTTGGTTAATTTCAGCGCATCTTTAAGAATCTTATCGTGAGGGAAAATATACCAGCCGCCTTTATAAGGAAATGCAATATAAATTGCTTTCTTTTGATATTTCACGTTGAAAGCGAGCCGACTTTTTAATTGAATTAGGATATGCTTTTTTCGGTCAAAGCTTAGCGCAAACACATCTGCGCCGTTCCAATCGGCGCTCAACCGCACGGTTTCATATCCATAATCCGCAAGTAGTGCCGACAATTTTTGATAGTTGTAGACTTCCCGTTGTCGGGAATCAAGATTTTGATAATCAACGAGAGAGAGTTTATCCATTGGGCTTAAATTCCAGTTAGATTCATTTGTTTTTCTTTTTTCGATTACTGTTTCGTATGGCGTTCTCGGATTCCCTGATACGGTGCACGTTCTCTGGTTTAATGGACAGCGTTGCCTTGATCGCTTCATCTTGTGTTAGAAGATAAAGGGAAATGTTGTTGCCAGCGCACCTAGGATGTTTGTTTTTTTTTCTGACATATCTGTTCCTCTGATATTATCCGGATAATAATCGCGAAACCAGCAAACGGAACCAATTAGATATTATTTGCATTATGTTGTTTTCTTTCTTGACAGATACTTTAGATTTTATTTTTCTCTTCATAAAACACTTGCGAAATACTTCACCATATGAGACGCCTTCCAATGATTCTAGTGTATCATGACTTATATCTTCCCAATCGCCAATCTTGCTGGTCCATGTTCCATCGGGCAGTTGTCTTGCCGCATGTTGTGGCTCTCCCAATTTATCAACATATATCGCGATTTTTTCGTAACCACGTTTTAAGCGGCCATTTTTACATTTTTTCCAACCACGCGTCGCAAATGCTGCAAAAAAGCTATTAATATCCTCTTCTTTTTTTGGCACCCCACGAGGCCAATAAACAATTCTTTTAACGATAGTGTCGCCAGATACAGAATCCATAAGCTGTGCTGGATCGCTTCCATTTGGCCACCAACAAGCGCCAACTTCAGTTTCATCCGCAGCCCATGCAATACAGTTATAATCCGTTGTCCCATTGCTCGTAATTTTGTAATTGTCTCTGGAGAGTTTCGGAAATACGATCTCTATCATGCTCTGAGTCATCCGCAAGGCCCCTTTGCTTACCCCATTCCAACCAAGCGCTTGCCATCTGTTTCATTTTTCCAGCATCATTAGGCGAGACTGGATCATCACGTGTGATCGCTATAAGCGCCCAAAACCAACTTCCATTTCCAGAAGCTAAATCTTTAAGCATATAGGGAACAACTTGTGGGCCAAGTCCGATTATTTGCTGATATTTTATGTGCATAAATTTTTTGGTCGGATTAGAAAGCATGCCGACTTCGGCGTTCCAACTTTTTGCCAACTCTCGAAAAATTGCGCCTATTTCATCGCCGGTTTTAAATATTGATGAAGAAAAAATGATCATATCAACTTGAGGTTGATCTTTAATCATTCTTCCAAAAGCTAACCATGTACGTGATAAAAGTGCGCGTTTGGCATCAAGGCGGCGAGTTGGAATCACAGTCCTGTGTTGGCCTATTACTTTATTCGCAATACTTGAACGAACTAGCATTTCCGGCATATTGTTCTTATTACCTTTCTTCGGCCACTTCTACACACGGCATGGAAATCTTGCTCATAACCGACCTCAAAGTATCGGCTTTTGCTATCGCTCTCTGTAAGACCACAATCAAATTTTTAACATCTTTAGTATCAAGCGCAAAATAAATATCATCTGTTTCGCCATTTTTTACATAGCGTATTCTAAGCATCTGTACGAGAACCGCGCCAGCCGCCGGAGGCGTTGCGCCTTGTTCTGTCGGATCGGCAAATATGGCCCTCATGTCAGTAAACACCCTGGCGTTTGAATAAACGTTTTTATGTGCAACTAAAATCTCGTGTGATTTTATTGCCAAAGCAAGGCATTTTGTTTTAAGAATGGCATTCATACGATGCAAGGCAATGTCAATCTTATTTTGCGTCTCTGGCGCGATAGGGGTGCTGTCAACAAAATTGCTTTTAACAAGTTCATCAATTGACACGTCTATATACGTACTGGCCATCTGGATATTTATAGCAGTACCGATGATTTGCGCCGCAACGGCCTGTATGGGCGCTGGAAGCGCAGATGATATTGTTGTGGGAACATTTTTAAGATCAGACAGTAATGTCTTTTGAGCGCAATCCACCACCTGCACAAAATCTGATTCGGACATTGCGATAAGAGCTTCCAGCGATTGGCGCTGTTGAACAGAGGCAAAATCGAACTCTTGCATTATTTCCTCATCGGAGAAATGGCCTGTTTTCGTTGATATTTTAGCATTTTAATGCCTAATTCATGGAGAAATCCTATGCGTTACACACAGGGTAACCCGTGGCGACCGCCGCCGTCAACCATTATTTTCTTCGACGTGTGACAAGTCAAGAAATACCGGACACACTGGCAGGGTTGGGCTGCCGATACATCAATCGCTTTCCATGCGCGCCTTTTACTGCAGTGTCGCGGCGCTCGATATCTGAAATCTTTCTCCCGGGAGAGTGAAACGGGGGTGTAGTTAGTATTTTCTCCGCCCGCTTAATCTTTTTCGCATTTTTCGTGGTTAAATCTGTGAAACCTGTGGTTCGTTTTTAACTTTTACTTTGTGGCAACATCGCCCCCAATTTTCCGGCCCGGTAAATCCCGCTGAATTCTCCCACTCGCATCGCCTTCACCTAGATTCCCGATTTGAATTTATACCTTTGAGTCACACCTCACCGCGCGTTCGCAATTTTGCGAACAAAAACAATCCTTACTGAACTTCCTTATTTGCTCACCTGATCGCCTGATCAACTGTTCTACTCTCTCGGCGTGGCTTCGCCGCGCCGCCACTCCCGTCTCCCATCTCCCGACTCAGAACTCGGCCCAGCCGCGTAAGGCTTGCAATGAATTACCCTTATAGGGTATTCTATGGCGGTGGAAAAGCGGACGCCGCATTATCACCTGGCCGAATGTCAGATTTTGATTGCCCGGCTGGGAACGGCGGCGTTCACCAAAACTGCACTGGATGGAGGGCGCAATATGGGATTAACCACGACGGAAATGTTGGCGGTCATTGGCTCATTGACGCGAAAAAACTTCTATAAATCCATGACGACTTACGCCGATCATCGGATATGGCAGGATGTTTATCATGCACATACGCCCGTGCGGAAAGAAGCGTACATCAAAATTACCCTGCGCGACCAGGCGCCGGTAATCCAATTTAAGGAGAAATAAATATGCTGCACCATTGTGTCAATTGTAAAACCCGAAAGGCCATGGAACGGTTCGAAAACGAAGCAATGGACGTAAAATATGCCGGGGAGCGTCTTATGGTGAAGGGACTTTCCGGCTGGCGCTGCGGTAAATGCGGTGAAATTGAATTTGACGCTCAAAGCGCGCGGCGGTATGCGGCGGCGGGAGACCGCCTGGTTTTGCAAGCTCGAAGAAAACAGAGCCGACAATTGCGGCGCATTCGTCAAAAGCTGCATTTAAACCAAGTGGCGGCGGCCCGGCTCACCGGCGGCGGCCACAATGCCTTCTCACGATATGAGCGCGGCGAAGTTGTCCCGTTGCCGGCGATAACCAATTTATTTCGGCTTCTGGACAAGCATCCCGAGCTACTTAGGGAACTTAAGTAATTCGCGGCTCTACACTCTACCTACTTACTACTTTCTCGGCGGTTATGCCGCCGCCTCCTATGGCCTGTGCCCTAGACCCTACGTTGTCCTCTGCGTTAAAACCGTTGTGTCGTCGTGCCGTCGTGGTGAAAAACTACTCCCGTCTCCCGTCTCCCGACTCAGAACTCGGCGTGGCTTCGCCGCGCCGCCACACCCTACTCAGCGCAGCTGCTTGCCGCGCCGGATGGTTTGCCTATTCAGTATAAAGGCTCTTAATGCCGGTTCTTTGACAAGTGAATAAGAGGAGTGACAAAATGTCTGATTCTACGGAATCCGTCTGTCCACTCTCTGTCCAGATGACTAATTGTCGCCCTTTTGGGACTAGAGCATTTCCACTCCAGATATGGCGTCTGCGTTGGTGTAGACGGGGTTGGCCGCAAGGAAGAGCGACAAGGCGGGTTTGCAAAACCCCGTCGCGGAGCGATGACGCAGCGGACGACCCTGTCTGTGCCAACCCGAAG
>DATJSN010000021.1:0-54475 GCA_035504095.1 Phycisphaerae bacterium
TGAGATACCGGCCACGAGTTGCGATGATGCAAAAGGTCATGCGCTTTATAGACCCGGTGCTCTTTTTCATCGAGGCACTGTTGGCACCGATGACCGCACGGATTTAATGAGCTTTCAGAGAGGCTTTGGGCAACAGTCCCGCTCTCTGTGACCTCTGTGGCAAATTTAGAACCGATCGAGGTTGTAATACTCTTCCACATTGGTCAGAAACAGATAGTTGCGGCCGTCGCATTCGGTAACCAGGCCGCTGACGATAAATGCGGTTTGTGTTCCATCGTCACCATCTTCGCTTTGAATGGTTTGAAGCAGGTGGCTGGGCAGCAGGATAATCGGCGGCGATTCCATGCTCTGGCCGTCGGATCGAAAGGCAAACAGCCATTCCCCGGTCGCCGGATCGTGAATCAGTCTTCCAAATTGATCCCAGATGTATTGACCTTCCGGTATTGCGGCCCAGTTTTGCGATTTTTTTCCCTGGGCAACCGGAACATCCGGGGCAACTGTTTTTGCCGGGATCGGGACGGCGCCGGAGGTTTCCAGTGGTTCGGTCATGTGATGGCTGATCAGGTTGGCGAGGATTTTCTGTGGGTTTTCTTCCTCGGGGGAATTGGGGTTGATCGGAATCAGAGGCGTCGCCGGCTGCGTGGTTGATGCGGGTGAAGCAATATCCACTTCCGGATTCATTAATAAATACGCCTGGCCCTGATAAATCGTTACCTGGCCGCTGATGGAAAATAGTCTTCCGGGCCTGTTGGCCATCTGCAATTCCTGTAAAGCGAGTGAAGGCAGCAGCAGGATGGAGTTGGGTTTATTTGGCTCGGGTTTGGTAAATATAAATTCCGGGTTGCCCGAGGCATCGGCGGTGAAGGTGCCCTGGGCATTGGGAATGAGTTCGCCTTCAGAAAATGCCGGGCCGTTATTTAATTTTGCCGGCATTGGTTTGGTTACCAGGGCCGGCACGTTTTCCGGAATGGGAACATAAGGTACGTCTTGAGGGGTGTTGTACCATACCGGTGTTTGTGCCAACGCGCTGGAGGCCGTGATGGCCGGCGCCAATGCGGCAATGGCAAATAATTTTATATTCCGGCAATGCATGATTCACCTGGTAAAAGCTATTGTTGTCATTTTTCGCCGGCAGGCAACCATTGAGGTTATAGGGGACAGGTTACAGGGAACAGCGGGCAAAGAACGTTTGTGCGCAATAAAAAAGCCGTGTGGAGGAGGGTAGGTCCACACGGCCTGGCGGAGGAGGAAACGAGCCTGAGGCTAAGTGCATGGAGCAGAACACATGGTTCAAACCGATGTATCGTGCAGCATCACGCACGCTGCTAACTTCGTGGCGGCTTGATGGGTAACAGGCTTTTAACCGCTGGAAGCTTGTTACCTTCTCAAGCCGTCTTAACGCTTGTCATATATTGCAACTGGCGTGCCAATTGATGTGATAAAAAAATTTGAGACGATTTTTTGCGAAAATTTTGGCTGGAAATGAGTAATTATTGGCCATTCGTTAGGCAAAGTTGCGAATTTGAGTAAACTTGATGCCGTGGCTATGCATAACAGATGATCAAAAAATCACTTCATATGAGCAATTATGCCCAATAGATAAGCAAAACCAACATTTGCGGAAATTCGTTTTCACAATTTGGTTCAAAGCCCATTTAAGCTTTATAGGCTTCGGCTGATGGTTCCTTAATCGTGGCGATTAACTTTTCAACAACGGCATCCGGATCAATCCCTTCAGCGTCGGCATTGAAATTGGTGATTATTCTGTGCCTGAGAACCGGTTTGGCCATCTGGCGAATGTCGTCGGTGCTCACATTCAGCCTGCCGCGCAAAAGCGCTCGTGCCTTGGCGCCCAAAACCAGATTCTGAGCGGCGCGGGGACCGGCGCCCCAGGTGATCCAGTCATTGATAAAGTCGGGCGTGTCTTTTTCGTGCGGACGCGTAGCGCGCACCAGATTCACTGCATAGTCCACCACATGATCGCTGACCGGAACGCGCCGGACCATTTTTTGAATGGACAAAATATCGCCCGCGGTCAGCACCGCCTGAGGTTCCGAATGCGCATCGGCGGTGGTGTTTTTAACAATCGTGCGTTCATCTTCGCGTTGCGGGTAGCCGACCTTGACCATGAACATAAACCTGTCGAGCTGGGCTTCCGGTAATGGATAAGTGCCTTCCTGTTCGACGGGATTTTGCGTAGCCAGAACGAAAAACGGCGGATCAAGCGGATAGGTGTGTCCGCCCGCGGTTACCTGGTATTCCTGCATCGATTGAAGCAGTGCGGCCTGCGTTTTCGGAGGCGTACGGTTAATTTCGTCAGCCAAAAGCATATTGGTGAAGACCGGGCCTCGGACAAAATTAAAAACGCGTTTTCCCGAATGAGGGTCTTCCTGAATGATCTCCGTTCCTGTGATATCTGAAGGCATCAGATCGGGCGTGAATTGAATGCGGTTGAAACGCAGGCTAAGAACCTTGGCCAGAGTGCTGATCATTAACGTTTTGGCCAGGCCCGGTACGCCGACCAGCAGGCAGTGTCCACGGGAAAACAATGCCAAAAGAAGCAGTTCCATTACGTCAGCCTGGCCGACGATCACTTTACGGATTTCCGTCAGCATGGCCTCGCGCGCCATTTTCAACTGGTCCAGCGCAGCGGCCGACGAACTCTCCGGCGTGGCGGTGACAACAGGGGTCCTGGGCCGTGGATCGGGGATTGGTGGGGTGGTCATAGAGCCTCTAAGAATCTCACGCCCAATTGCGGCGTATGTTGCCGGTATTATAGAAGCCTTCCGTTTGATTTTGTTGCAGATTCTAAGCTCGATCATCCGGCAACGCCGCCAGCAGCCGGTCGATATCTTCCAGGGTGTTATAAAAGTGCGGCGAAACCCGCAGGCGGCCTACGCGCTGGGCGATAATTATTTTTTGGGCATCCAGGGCACTGACAATTTTAGAGTACTCCTGATGCATCGCCGTAAAACTCACAATGCCGCTGGTTTCGCCGGGCCGGCGGCTGGAAACAATTTTATACCCCTTTTGTGTAAGCCCCGCTATGAGCCGGTCGGTAAGCGCCAAGACTCTGCGGCTGATCGCGTCGATGCCGATTTTTAAAATCACTTCCAGCGAGGCGCCGAGGCCCAGAATACCCGGAATGTTGTAGGAACCGCATTCAAAACGTTTGGCATCGGGCCGCAGTGTAAAATTATAATCGCCGTAATTTTTCGAGTTGATCACGTTCATCCAACCGACTTCCGGGCGGACGCCGGCGATCAAATCCTTGCGGCAATAAAAAATTCCGGCGCCTTCCGGCCCCAAAAGCCATTTGTGCCCGTCCGCGGAAAGAAAGTCGATGTTCATCGCTTTGACGTCCACGGGCATGACGCCGCAGGACTGGATGGCATCCACGCACAATAAGACGCCGCGCCGCCGGCATTCAACGCCGATCGTTGAGAGGTCAAAACGGAATCCACTGCCGAATTCCACATGGGAAAGCGCCACCATGCGCGTCGAGTCATTGATGGCATTAAGCACGGCTTGGGTATCGATGCGGCCATTTTGTTCCGGAAGCATCACGTGTTCCACGCCAAAGCGTTGTGCCAGGTCCATCCAGGGATAAACATTGGATGGATATTCCACGGCGGTGCTGATGATGCGCTGGCCGCGCTTCCATTGAAGGCCGTTGGCGACAAACGCCAGCCCCTCGCTGGTGTTTTTAACAAAGGCGATTTCCTCAGGTTCGGCGTTGATAAGCTGTGCCGCCAGTTGCCGAACGGCGTCGGCACGGCGATACCATTGTCCGGTCAAATAAGCGTCGTCACGGGCTTCGCGGGCGAATTGTTCGATAGCGCGAGCCGCGGAAGCGGAGATGGGCGCAACAGCCGCATGGTTAAGAAAAGTCCACTTGCGGACGATGGGAAATTCGGAGGCGATATCAAAGTCCGCGGGCAGCGGTTCAATGGCGTTCATAAGGCGCGCCAGTATAACGGCGCGGCTTGGTCCGCGCCGAGTCGGGAGTCGGGAGATGGGTGATGAGAGAAATATTTACCACAATCCCGATAGCCATCGGGAACGGCACGACGTTTTGAACCACGGATAACAGGGATTAATCGGATGTAACCACGAAATGGACGAAAGACATGAACGAAAGCAACGGGCTTTAGAATTAATTCTTCCGTATTTAGCCTATTCTCACGAATGATCGCGATTTTAATGAGGAGAGTATGGAAAGCAGTTCGGGAACCAAAGGGCGAAGGTCGTCAATATGCATCGGCATCAGAAGCAGCCGAAATTCATGAGGAAGGTTTTCATCGAGAAATACCTTCATCGGCCCGATGCCACCGCCGCATCTCGTTCGGCGTTGTGGCGGGAATTTTCCAGGACCGCCAGGACCTGTTCGCGCTTGACGCTGGGAAACTGCATCAGGAAGTAATCGACGTTATAGCCTTCTTCCAGATGGTCAAACAACGATTTCACCGGGACTCGCGTACCTGCAAAACACGGCGTGCCGCCAAGCACTTTTGGGTTTATCGTGACGACGTTTTTCATATTCAACTAAATTCTATCATGCCAGACTTCATCGGTATAGTTTTTCTGTTTACTTTATGGACTTTCGGCGGCGTAAAAAACGGATCAGCAACACGCCGAGCGTCAGCAGAACGGCTCCTAAAGTGCCGGCGCAATACGACATTAAATGGGCGGCAAAATCAGCCTGTTCCGCGGGAATGACATAGCCAGACTGCTGATGCTGCATTAGTGCCGCGTGATAGCTTGTGAATCCCGCCCCAAAAGCCAGCAATCCCATGCAAAAGAATATCGCCAACAGCGGGAAGAAGAGCATCCTTGCGGATATTCGCGGCCAGGTTCCAGCTTGTGCGGCCAGCGCAAGGACAATAGCCAATACAGTGGCCAGCGGCACGGTGGCAACAATCCCCCAGGCAAATGCAAGAATAGTAGGGTGGGTATTATGGAAGATGGCAGGCCATCCAAGATCAGGGTGGTCTACGGTAAAGTATTCTTTGCATACGCGAGCAGTTATTTGGTCATGCAGAATACCATAGGCCGCTGAGAGCGTAATGACCAAAAGAATAATCTTAATCAATTCGATGGACGTTTTTTCCGGGATGGATAAGTTTGGACCCGTTTGCTGCCGCATACAGCAATATTTCCTTTCAGGCTTTGCTCCGGATTATATATTGTAAACTGCTCAAGCCGTTGGCTTTTACACCAACGATAATTCCGGCAAAGTAAATCCCGAACACGCGATATTATTTTTTGAGTCCGGGACAGACCTGCCGGCTCACCCCAAAGCTGTGGCCTATATGTCCTACCTCCTATCTCCTACGTTAGCCTCTGTGCTCATCTGTGGCACCCTGTGTCCCCTGTGGTGAACTTCTCGCTTTGCTCCCTTCGCTTCGCGGTTATGATTTAGAATCTCGTATGAAATTTGTCATAGAGGCCGGATTATGACCATTGGGATTATCGGGGCGATGCCGGAAGAAATCGCACTTCTTTCCGATCGGCTGGAAAATATTACGCGACAAAAGAGAGGAACCAGGAATTATCTTCAGGGTAGTTTATTTGGAAAAAAACTGGTCTTGGTTTTTTCCGGATGGGGAAAAGTCGCCGGCGCCTCAACCGCGACCACCTTGATCGAAAAATTTGGGGTGGATTTTATTTTGTTTACCGGCGTGGCAGGAGCGGTGGCGGATGATCTGCAGATCGGCGACATCGTCGTGGCCGACAAATTGATCCAGCATGATCTGGATGCCAGCGGTGTACCGGGCATCAAACGTTATGAAGTGCCACTGCTGGGAATTTCCACGTTTGCGCTTGAACCCAGGTGGGTTGAACTGGCGAAAAAGTCCGCCGGCAGATACCTGGCGGAAGATCTTGCCAAAGACGTGCCGACGGAATTACGCGCTGAATTTGGAATAACCAGCCCTCAGGTGCGGACGGGGCTAATCATCAGCGGCGACCAGTTCATCGCCAGTACCGCGGAACTCCGGCGGCTCAGAACAGAATTACCCGATGCGCAATGTGTGGAAATGGAGGGCGCCGCGGTGGCCCAGGTTTGCCACGAACATGGGATACCACTGGCGGTGCTGCGCACGATGTCGGATAAGTCCGACCATTCGGCATCGATTAATTTCCCCAGTTTTATCCGGAAAATTGCCAGCCACTTCACCTGCGGAATCGCCGGGAAGTTTATTCAGGAAGTGTAGAGGCTCTTAGACGCGGCCTGAAGTGCGGGTACAATCAGACTAAGAAGATAATCGGCGATACAAGATGCAGAGAGTTTCGTCTTTAATCATTGAGCTTATCCATCCAGTGCGGCGATTTCGCGCGGTGGCGCTCATTTGTGCGACCGCCGCAATTTTCATGGCTTATCCGCAGAGCCAGGCTCTCGTAGTCAGTATTGTTGGTCCAATGCAACCGGCGCTGTCGGGCAACGAAACTTCAACAACCTTTTCTCGCGTTCACGTGGATGATTCCTTCGCCGCCGGCGATCTGTTGCGCACCGCGGCGCACCTGGTTCAAAGCGGCCATCTCGAAGACGCCATTCGCACCTATCAGGATGCCGCCGATCGATATGGGTACAACGTTATTGAATCATCCGATGGTTCCTATATCAGTGTGCGGCAGGCGGTGTGGCAGACACTGTTGACGATTCCGGAAGTTCAGCAGGGCTTGTACGATCAAATGTATGGCATACAAGCCGCCCGGGCGATTGCCCAGGCACAACAAAGCGGCTCCCAGACGTCGGTGAAGGAAGCATGCGAAAAATACTTTCCATCCACCGCGGCGGCGGAGGCGCTGGAAAATATTGCAGGTTTGCAATTTGAGAACGGCGACTTCGCTTCAGCCGCCCAGACGTGGCTTTCTTTGCTGGATCATCCGGCGGAACAAAAACAGCAACCCGCGCTTCTGGATCATGCGGCGCTGGCCGCATGGCTGGCGGGTGAAAGTGATCTGGCGATTGGTTTAAAACAACAACTCGAGGCCGATTTTCCCGATGCACGGGGAGTGATCGATGGCCGGAACGTCAATTACGTTGAGCATCTTAAATCGGCGTTTGTTCCCGCAGTCTGGACGCAACAGGAACAGGACGCCTCGGACTGGCCGGTATTTGGCGGCAATTTCAGCCGCAATCGCGCCGCGGATGCCGCCGCCGTTCCCGGAGCCGTGATGTGGTCGCAAGGGCTGGATACGCTGGCCACGCCGGATTTCGGTGTTGCCAGCACGGACAACGGCGACTGGCAGCAGCGCATCCAACAGCTTAACAACGTCTTTACGCAAGGCGCCGACGAAAATGAGGATACCGCTCCACAGGGAAGCTCCCAGATTTCTCCAATTTTATTTTCCTATCCGACATGCCGCGACGACGTGTTATACCTGAATCTGATCGATCATATTGAAGCACTCGATATCGCCTCTGGTTTCAAACTATGGGAATACCCGTCGAATTGGTCCTTTGAGCCGCAGCAGTCTCTGGACAACATTACCTCGCTGATTGCACAGATGGATCATTATTCATGCACGCTCAGTGGAAGCCGCCTCTACGCTGTGATTAGCGTGCACGATGAAAAATACCGCCAGTTATGGCCCATGTTCGGAAATTACGGCAACCTGCCCGGTTCTTCAGTGGCGTGTCTGGACGCGACCACGGGGCGGCAAATTTGGACTGTGGATGCGGCATCGCTGGGCGCCGGTCCCACGGGGTCAATCGTCTGGCCGGTTTGCGCGCCACTCGTGTCCGGTTCAAGCGTATACCTGGTGATGGCCGCCGTTGAAATTAATAGTGGACAAACGTACATGTATCTGGTCCGTCTGGACGCGCAAACCGGCGGCCTGAAATGGAACCGATTTTTATGCACGATTTCCGGCCCCGTTTACGGTTGTTCTCCACTGGACTTGATTCCCGCAATGGCCGATGGGGTCATTTATATTTGCACGGGGCAGGGTGCGAATATGGCCGTCGACGCCGACACGGGACGCATTAATTGGATACGTTTCACACCGGGGGCCGCGGCGGCGTTGGGCGCGGGGAATTGGGGCCAGCCGCAGCGCCAACTGCCATGGAAAATCAATCCGCCGATTGTCTGGAGCGACCTGGTGATCGAATATGAAAATGTCGCCAATAGTGCTTCGCATATTTACATTTATGACCGATGGACGGGGCGACTGATTCATTCCCTGGAATGTGACAACCTGGACAACGCGTTTTTAACCGTTGGCGTTCTGGACAACCATCTGTTGACCGTCGGCGAAAGACTTGATGCGGTCGATCTGGAAACCGGACGCGTGGACTGGCGAAGCCCGAATATCGGTGACGCAGGCGATTTGTCCGCGCGGCCTTTTTTAACGCGTGAGAATGTCTATTTGCCATTGAATTCGGGCGTGCTGCTGATCAATGCCCACAATGGAACTTCCGGACAACTTTACCACTGGCCCAACGATCAATTGCATCTGGCCGGTGAACCGGGCAACCTGCTGGTGTCGGCGCATCAGCTTGTGGTTCTCAACGATCATTCGGCGGTGGGATACGCGAAGTGGGATGATGCACTGAGCTATCTGGAGTCGCGAATTGCCGAGTCGCCCGAGGCACCGGAGCCCTATTTGGTTTTGGCTGAAGTGGCATTCGGATCGCAGCACATCGATCTTTCGCAGAGCATGATGGAAAAAGCGGTTACGTTTGCCGCAGGCGGCGCCGCGGGCGGCATCATGCATGATCGTGTGTTCGACGCCGCTATGCATCTTGGGTCCATCCTGGCGACCAATTACGCAAAACGATCGGCGGCGATGTTCTACTTTCAACAGGCCGGCAGGATCGCGGCATCGCCGGCCCAACAGGTGCAATGGCGCATATCGATGGCGGAGTTGAACCTGGCGATGAGCGATCATGATGCGGCGCTGAAACTGCTGGAAGAAATTTTGTGCGACCCGGTGCTGCGTCAGGCGCCTTTGGATCAGAATGACAGTATGCTCATGGCCGGTCCGGTCGCGGAAAATATCATCGCGCAGGAAATTATCCACGTCTGGGGGCGCGAAGCTTATACAACCTTCGAAACAGCCGCCGCAGCGCTTCTGGCGCAGGCGCAACAACCGGCTATCAGCCTGGACGCCCAGGCGAATTTGTACCGGAAAATCGTCGATGATTATCCAAACAGTATGGCGGCGATTACCGCGGCGCGCCAATTGGCGACCGATTTACAATTGGCGCAGAATTGGCCAAAAAGTTTTAACGTGCTTTTGTGGTTGTCGGACCGCGATACAAATGCCGCCGATCAACAATGGCTCCAGGCGCTCATGGCGCGGACGTTGGCCGGTCTGGGACGATGGGATGACGCGCTGACTGTGGCCCAGCGCGGTCTAAGGAGCGATCCAAAATTTTCCTGGGATACGCCTGAGGGTCGCACCAATTTTCAGGCCCTCTGCACCTGGATACGCAACATCGCACCGCCGGGTTCGTTGGCTCAGTTGGCGCACCTGGATTATTATTTCAACAATTCTCCGAATGGATTTCCGAGTAATTTGCCGCCTGAGCCCGGTTCCTTGCTGGCGCCGGTCGAATCTGACCCTGCTTTTAACCGCTTCGATCATTTTCTGGTTGGTGAAAACCATGGTGACTCTTGTCAGGTAACGCAATTTAAGGCGAATCCCGCCGGTAAAGAGTGGACCGTGGATATTTCCGGCGCGCGGCAGGTCGTGTTGCTGGGTTCAACCCAGACCCAGAATATATTTACCGATGGTCAATCTGTCTTCTCATTATCTGTAAAGGATGGTTCACGTCTCTGGACCGGCTCGCTTGATCCGGTAACCGCAGGCGTGCAGCCGGTTTATCAGTTGCCGCCGTACATGTTCGCTAATAATGGTTTAAATAATGATTTAGGCGGTGCCGTGCCGGTCGCCCAGCAGCAGGTCGTTATTGAAGGACCGGTTGCCGTTAGCGATACTGATGATCAACAAGCTCAGTCCGGCTCACTGACTCCGCAGCAATTTCAGGCGCAATATCGCCTTTGGCGTTTCGGCCATGACCTGGGACCAACTTCGTTTCGGCTGCTGCAACTGTTTCCCGGGTCGCTCCTGGCGATTGCTTCTGATAAAGCAATGTTGATGAACACCACCGATGGCAAGCCGATCTGGTCGGCCCCGATGGTCGATCCCGAATTAGCCACAGTTACGAGTGTGTGCCGTGTGGGCGATGCTTTTGCCCTGGCAGTTAACGCACCATTTTCCCAAATATTGATGCTGGATGCGGCGACCGGCCGGTTGATCGGTAAAATTTCGCTTCAGGTTCAAGACGGCTGCCTATGGATGCAGAGTGGCCCGGCGGGCATGCTTTACCTTTCCGGAACTCGTGCGGTACTCGCTTATGATCCATCGCGCAGTCTGGATGCTCCGGTTTGGGCGCGACGCGATGTTAATGAATCTTTCCCCACCGCGACACAATTAACATTGGATGGCTTAATCACGCCCACCGCGCACGGTTTGCGTTGCCTGGATCAGGCCAACGGGCAGGTTCGCTGGGAGCAGGCCAATCTACCCGGAGACAATGTAACCACCGGCAACCCGAACCTGCACACCGCCGTAAACGGCGACACCATTGTGATTATGACGCCGACCAATTTCCTCGCCTATCAGACCCATACGGGCCAGATAAACTGGAATGCAGATTTGGCATCCGGTGATACGCCGCCCCTGGTCTCCATGCGCGTGGGAGACCCGGATATCGCGCTGATTGCAACGGGGCCGCTGGGACAAACACCCAATGTGATGTATCTGTATCTGATTAATCAGGCGGATCAGCAGGGCCAGCTGGACAATGGCTCGATCGTTTATTCCCACCAGATTATTCGTTACGCCGGCGATCCAAGCGGTCCGATCATCAACAACTGGATGATTGTCGATACCGGCATTGTTTTTGAAGTCGACAACAACGTTTGGTTCCTTTATGAGCAGTAAGTGCGTTGAACGGTTATGATTCGTATTCAGGGTTTGCTCGCATGCCGCTTCATTTTCATTGAGAGCCTCTGAATTTTGGAAATGGTCGCATGACGGAAAATGTGCCACAGCCAACAGAAGCCGCCGCTGCCGGCCAGAGTCCGCAGCCGGTTATTCACGAACGTACACATTCATTTACCGGAATCATGTTGCGCGAATTGCGGTACCTCGCCGCCATGCTTGTGACGGGAATGATTTTTTTCTGGATCGCCGGCAAAGTTCTCCCTTCGCCGGATGTATATGGCTCCGCCGTGCTGGCGCAGGGGCCGGCGGCGGGTTTTTCTTCTGAATTGGCCATGCTTGTCGGCTTGTTCGTCTGCATTCTCATAGGCTTGTGGATCACATTTCCTGATACGCCGCATGCGGGGCTGTTTTGCACGACGGTCGGATTAATCGGTACGGCGGTCTATTGGGGAAAAACCCAGGAATTATTTCTCGCTTATACGCGATTTAGTAACCCCAATGCCGCTTCCGCCTGCCGGGTTCTGGCGGTGCAGGATTTGTTCTGGATATTTTTTGTCCTGGCCGGCGAACTTTTCACGACGGTGTTGTCGCGCTGGTTTTCCGATCGGATGAATTGGCCGGAACTTTTGGGGCTTAGCTGGCCGGGCGGAAATGAACTGGCGCCATACCCGCGCTGTGCTGCGGCGCTGACCTGGGGCCGCCAGGCGCGGGGCCGCTGGTGGGTGGGTGATCTTGTCGCGGACGTCGCCGGCTTGCTGATTACCGGCGCCGTAGCGATGGGTCTGCTTTATATTCTTCTGCAGTCGCAGTTGCCCGGTCAGGTCATTTTCGCCTTGTTTGCGGCGTTCGCGGCGGGAGCGTTTCTCGCCGGTTTGATCGTCCCTGGGGCCAGCAACTGGGCAATTTGGGTCGCGGTTCCCGCAGTTGCCGGTCTGGGATATCTGATCGCGGCCAATCATTCGCCGGAATATCCGGGCCAGGCTTCCTTTTTCCTTGCCCGGGCATTGCCGATCTATTATGCCTCTGCCGGTTGGGCCGGGGCTATCATTGGATTTTATTCCGCCATCCGGATTCATTACGGAACGCGGCTTGATGGGCAATCTGCATCCTGACTTCGATCCGTTCGTGGTGCGGACCTGCGGCTCGGGAATTATTTTTTAGACACCGCCTATTAAAATAGTTTTGCATGGCCAAAAAGGAACTTACCATCTCGCTGGCGGCCAAATGCCAGTTGCTATTTGGATTCGCCGTACTGGTCATTATCATCGGCGCACTGGCGGTTCCCTGGCTGCGCATGGAGCAGCTTGCGGGCCGTGAGCCGGTATACGGAGCCCGGATCGCCGCCGACATGGCGCTGCGCTGGCTGCATTCAAATGCTGCAATCCGTCCGGGTTCTATTTCGGGAAGTCTGAGCTTTGATCCAAAACTTTGGAATCGCAGCAGTCTGGCAAATTTAAATTACCCGCCGCCGGTTGTCGTGCCGTTGGCAGCGCCGGGGGTCTCTCCGGCAAACGCCGATCCAATTACCGTTCAAGCGGTAAACATTTTTTCGACCGATCCAATGAGCAATGAATATGGCGTGGTCGCCAACGTTTTCAGCCGGGAGCCGGTGTATCAATATGCCGCTCCGGTTCGCGCGTCGCAGAATTGCCTGACGTGTCATGGAGAATGGAACAGTTTTTACTCGGCTGCTTATAAGCAGCTTCCAGTTGCCGCTCTTGCCGCCTCAGCGCCCACAACCGGGCCATCCACACGACCCGCCAACGCCCAGGATGAGTTTCTTGCCGTTTTGCATCCGCTGGTGGCGGTGGTCCGTGTAGATATGCCGGTACACCAGGATCAGGAGCAGCTTCTGATCAATCGTCTGGTCATTATTGTTTCCGGCCTTATCGGCGGTTGTCTGGCGATCGTGGTTTTTTATCTGATTACCACTCGATTAATTCTCCAGCCGGTGCGCGTACTGCGGAACACAGCGGAAAAAGTGGCCCAGGGAGATTTGAATATCCGTTCGGCCATTTCCACCGGAGACGAATTTCAGCAGCTCTCAGATACGTTCAACGCCATGCTGGTGACGCTGAAAACTTCGCATGATCAGCTTGAAGCAACCAATCGCAGCCTCGATTACCGGGTGGGCGAACTCTCGCAGCGCAATATCGATTTGTATCAGGACAACAGGTTGAAGACGGAATTTCTCACCAACGTAAGCCATGAATTGCGCACGCCGTTGAATGCCATCATCGGATTCGCCGACTTGCTCGCCGGCAATGATGCGGTTTCCCAGGACCAGCGCATGGCCCGTTACGTGGAAAATATCCGCGTAAGCGCCCGGCAACTGCTCGACCTGATCAACGATTTATTGGATCTGGCCAAAATCGAAGCAGGCAAGCTGGTTCTTCGTGCTGAGCGGATCAATGTTCCGGATGTGTGCGAATCGCTGATTAATTTCATGAAACCGCTGGCTCAGAAAAAGAACATTGACTTAACCCTGATTGTGGATGGGACGATTCCGCTGATTACCACCGATCCGGCGCGATTCCAGCAGATTCTTTATAACTTTCTTTCCAACGCGGTTAAGTTCACCCCGCAAGGCGGCCAGGTGCGCATCACCGTCGCGCTGGCCGATGAGGAAATGATTCGTGTGTCTGTAACCGACACTGGTCCAGGCATCGCTCCGGAACATCACAAGGAGATATTCGAAAAATTCCGCCAGCTTGACGCTTCGGTGACGCGCCAGCACGGCGGCACGGGATTAGGGCTGACCATCAGCAAAGAACTCGCCGAAATGCTTGGCGGGCGTCTTGAACTTGTAAGTGTCGTGGGCCAGGGCACTACCTTCAGCCTCATTATGCCGCTGAAGCCTTCTGTTAAAACGCCGTCGTAAGCGATCAATAAATTGAGCTTATTTGGCTGCCGGCGCCGGTGCGACAAAATCAAAATCCTGCGGCGCACCCACGTTGGAACCGGGCAGGGTGATATATAAATTTCTGGCACCGGGATTGGGTTTCTGAAAAGTCAGAATGTCCGACAGTGCCTGGCCGGCATTAATGTTCGCCGTGTCCGCGGCAGCTCCAAAAACTGTAAATCCTTCCGGCGGCGGTGTTTGGGGGTATTGCGCGCCCTGATCGTCCTGAACGGTTGCTCCGGTCAGACCGGTTATGTCGCCGCGCCAGGTTTGATAGCTGAGCTGCCGGCCGGTTTGGTTGATGATCTGAACTTTAATCACAAGCTGCTGATCCGGACTTTGCGAAAAATATCCACCGAAACGTTCCAGGCGCACATTTTCCACCAGCACTGAAACAATCTGAACTTCGATGCCATTCTGAGTGATGGGTTTGTTGGATGCCGTGAAATTGCCGGCGGGCTGAGCAAAGCTGACCGCAGTTGGAAATGTTGCTGAAATAGTAATGGTCAAAAAAAACGTGGGTAATATTTGCAACAAACGCATATGATTCCTCCGAATTGAAAGGCTTGCACAGCATAGCGAGATTTTGAAAATCAAGGAAGGAATAATTTAAAACCATGGCTCGTGCAATAAGGCCGCATGACCAACGTTTTCTCGACAGGCTTTTTCTGCCGATGTTCGCAACCGGAGGACGAAACTTGAAACAATCAAAAAGCTGGAAAATCTGGATTTGTTTACTGCTGGCGATAACAGGATTGCTGAATCTAACGGTGTCAGGTGTTCGTGCCGACGATTTCTGGGGTCCCTGGCCTATAGGCGATTCACCGGAAGCGGTCGGCAAATTGTTGCTCGAGAATTATCTGAATCGAATCCCTGAACCAAAGGGAGCAGGGCAGGACGCGACGACACAGCCCGTAGCGGTGCCTAAAAGAGCCGGTTATCCGGAAGCTTGTATGGTTTACGGTTCGCTGCGGTTTTCCGCGGCAATCGGTGATCAGGCCGCCATCGATAAAATAGTCAACTGGTATTCAGCCCTGCTGACCCCGGCGGTCAGGACCATCATGCCCAACCCGAAAAATGAAGACGCATCGGTTTCAGGAATCATCCCTCTGCAAATATACATCCAGACCGGCGATAAGGGATATTTACCGGTAGGCCTTAAACCGGCGGACAATGAATGGGCCAATCCATTGCCCAGCGGCCTGAGTCCCCAGACGCGTTTCTGGATCGACGACATGTTCATGATCACCTCTTTGCAGCTTGAAGCTTACCGGGCTACGCACGAACAAAAATATCTCGACCGGGCCGCTCAGGAAATGTCGGCATATATCGACAAACTCCAGCAGCCAAACGGCTTGTTTTTTCACGGTGAATATGGGCACGTATTCTGGGGCCGGGGCAACGGCTGGATGGCCGCGGGAATGACTGAAATGTTGCTAACTATGCCGGAGGATTATCCGTCGCGACCGAAGATACTGGCTGCGTACAAAAAAATGATGGCGGGGCTGCTTAAATATCAAACCCCGGACGGCATGTGGCTGCAGCTTATAGACAATCATCCATCATTTGCCGATTTGCCGGACTGGCCGGAAAGTTCCTGTACGGCGATGTTCACATTCGCCATGGCGGTCGGAGTTCGTCATGGCTGGATCGACGCGGCAACATACAAAGACGCGGTAAAAAAGGGCTGGATCGCGCTTTGCGGTAATATAGACGCGAAAGGAAACCTGGAGCATATCTGCGTTGGAACCAACCAGAATGCCAATCCAAAGTATTATCTGCAGCGTCAACAGGAAACGGGCAACGAGCACGGACAGGCCGCGGCCATTTGGGCCGCCTGGGCGCTGTTAAATTAAAACTGATTTCAAATATTTCTGTGGGAGAGACTCTACGTTTTTTTTCATTTTGGTGCGGCGGCAGGCGCACCGCTTTGTTTTTGCAGCGATATCAGCCAGGCATTGGCGCGAAAAACAGTTCCATCTTCCGCACGCATGGATCGAGCAATACCTTCGGCGGCGTCATTTAATTCCTGCTGCGTATTGGCCAATTGAAACAGACGTGTAAATACATTCTGGGCATCCTGGCCTCGATCCGCCATCAGAAGCAAATTCCCATAAGCAACATAGTCGTAAAATTTACCACTAACTGTGGATTGGGCGTTCCATTTGCCAATCGCAGTGTTATAGAGCGTCTGATCGATCTGTACGGACTGAAGCATGGAGGCCGATTGGGACGGTGGCGCGTTTCCCGCGACGACATCAGCTTCAGTCTGATTTGATGAATTGGCATTACCGGCTCCTGACCCGCTCTGCTCGGCTCGGAACGCCTGGGCGATTTGGAGATCATCAGGATGGTAGGCCGCCAGACATTGGGCCACAAGATCAACCGCATCATTGGTCTTTTGCATATTGCAGACGTTGTAGTAACTTTTGGCGGCATCAAGGGCTTCCTGTGGCTTATTCAGGGCTAATAATGCCTTGATACGCCAAGGCATGCATGAGGTGATATTGGTGATATTGGGCTGGGCCAATGATCCATTCAAAGCGGCATCGGCGGCAGCTTGGAATTGTTGGTCTTTGATTAACGCCGATAGCCAACTATTACCCAAATTCCTGGGAACATGGCCGCCAGTGATCCAGAAGTCGATTTGTCCGATGGCCTGATTAATCTGCTGAGGATTGCCGCTGCTAAGCTCGTTGGTAACGACCTGATCGGCCTGTTTGTTATCCCGTGGGGCAAAGACGATAGTCGGCGGTGTGGCGGGCGTGGGCTGGGGATTCTTCTTCTCCAGCGCCGCCAGCCAGGCATTGGCTCTAATCGGCGTTCCATCCTCGGCACGCATGCATCGGGCAAGGCTTTGTGCGGCATATTCTGTTTCGTCAGGGCTTTCGGCCAGATACTGGTAGAGATTGTTAAATACCTTTTGGGCATCTTGTGTCCGATCGGACATCAAGAGTAAATTCCCATAGGCGACATAATCGTAAAATTTGCCGCTCATCAAAGACTGTGAATTCCATTTATCAATTGCATCGTTATAAACCATTGAATCAATTTCAACGGAATTAAGGACGGAAGTTGAATCGTTTGTCCCCTCCGCTGAATTATTCTGCTGGTTTCGAAATGTGACGACAATCTGGAGATTATTGGGATTACAGACCGTCAGGCACTGCGCCACAAGTTCGGTCGCTTCACCAATATGCTGCGCGTCGCAGACGTTATAGAAACTTTTGGCGTTTTGGAGTGCTTCCTGGGATTTACCCAATGCCAATAAAGCCCTGATGCGCCAAGGCATGCACAGGGAAATATTGGGGATATTGGGCTGTGCTGTGGATGCGTTTAAGGCGATGTCCGCCGCATCCTGATAACGCTGTTGGCTGACCAATGTAGGCAACCATTGCTGGCCCAGTTGCGGCGGCGTCTGGCCGCCGGAGGAAATCCAGAATTTGATTTGTCCAATTGCCTGATCGATTTGCTTTGGGTTATCACTATTGAGTTCATCGGTAACGGTTCGAATGGTTTGTTTGGTCACTTTGGGAACAAAATTCTGGGCCGTAGTTGTTTGTGTATCGCCCCATACTTGACCAACAAACACAAATATAAATAATGCAAAACACAGAAAATTATAATAACGCTTCAACATATAAATTATTTTTCAATTAATAGTAAAATTTGAAGACATATATTCTAACAGAAATTGATATAGTAGCTAGTGCATCATAGATACTCGCAGAAAACCATTTTTATTTTTCGGAAATTTTCTCGCTTTATCTTTTTTGCTCTTCGACACCTGGAATGAATATATCTGTCCAGGCAGAAGATATCGTACTGTTCACTAAACTTAAACGTATATGGTATTTCCCGGACATGCTCATATCAAATTGACACCCCAAATTGATCGGAATGGCATATTTGTAGATCATATTTGGCTCGAGTACATAAGTTTTCCATGTCAAATCTTTGGGCATTTTTTGTTTTGACATCCACTCGCCATAGGCGGTTAAAGGCACTGATTCCCAATTTGGAATCGGCCCATAATGTGGTTCTGGCTTTTCAATTAATTCGTCACCATTTATGCCATCTGGGCCATCAACCTTTGTATCGTGGAAATCAATCATAGGGTCCCCTGTAAGGCGAATCTGGATTGGAGTTTTTCCAGCATATAAATAAACCCATAGTAAAGTCGGAAATGAATTATTTCCCGATGCAGTAATAAATGACATGCTAACTCCACCAGGCACAGAACCAGATATCGGGCTGAGCATAACTTGTGCTGGTATAAGAGCGGATACCGGTGGTTGGCCTGCAGGTGGCAATATGGTAAGTAATAGCGAGTTACTTTCTGCTATTCCATCCGCAATGAACTGGGGTTGTTGGAGGTTCTCCCCAAATGAAGGTAGATAAAGCCTTTTTCCGATAGCTTTAGCAATAGCAATATTGTTTCCAATACTTATATATATTTGGGAAGTTCCATTAACTAAATATATATCCCTCTGCGTTTGCAATCGAATTTGATAAGTACTCGGCAGAGATAAATCATATAATCTTGTTAGTGGAAATGGAATGCCCCACACTGTGGATTTTCCGGGACCCACTATATTTGTAGGAAGAGTAGGGTGACTACCTGGCACTAACAGTGTGCCAATAATCGATCGACCATACCGTGTTAACGAAGGACCTCCCGAATTACAAGCAAAAAACGTTTCTGGCATTCTTGGATCCACAAAGCAAAATGGCAATGAAGAATGATTGGCAATCGAGACCGATAAAGCAATTGGGTAGCCGGAAACGATCTTTGTCGAATCGCTGACAATCTTCAATATAATACCGTTGTTCGATGTAGTCTGAGACAACGCTGGCGCAATTCCCGAGATTAGCAAAATAGTAAATGCAACAAATCTCAATAAATATTTTCTCATTATAAAAACTCCATTTGTCTATTGTGGTGGGGGTTGCGGTTCCCATATCATCTGCCAAACAGGATATGTGTTCGTGGGCGCAGCTGAGGCTGGGCCCGGAGCAGCTGGAGAAAGATTAGCTGGAGTCCAAGTCTGGCCAGCATTGTTACTGGTTAAAGTCCCACCCCATTGCCATGGCGCCACATCCAATGGGATGTCAATCGAACCAGACAGTGCAGGTTTAAACATAACCCACATTTTTGCCGAATCATGAACAGATAATGACGAGTAATTACACTCATTGAATGTGTCCGTCGGCTGGTAAGGACTATCGCCCTGCTCATAATTATTGCCGACTTGAATACCCCCACCGTACGGATCAGAACCGTCAAGTCCTGTGCCTTGAGACGTGAAACTTTGAACACCGGGTATACCTGTCCATTGTTCGTTTGCTGTATAAATCTGAAGGAAATAACTGGTCCCAGGAAACGTATTGCTATCAATTTGCTGATAACTAAATAGTATCCCCTGGTTAGATAGGGAAGGATTTTTGGCCACACTCGCTTCCAAATATAGATAATCAGCAGGCCCTTGACCTGCGATGCAATATTGCGTTGAATACTGATAATTCGCAGTCATGTTTGTACTTGGCTTTGTCACACTAAAAGTGGTTTGCGCTGTAAACTGTTGTCCGTCTACAGTTGCTGTACAGGAGACATTGTGACTAGAATCATCAACAAAATGAAACGTTGGAAGACTAGCAGCAGTTAAATCCGAGCTTAGCAATTGGTCAATCTTGCCGTAACTATCATCGCTGGCAACCTCGAAATTTTTAATGGCCGTTTCCGCGCTGCTGCTACCAGCTACACTCCATTGATAAGTTGTCGTTTGATCTGTTGGGGAGACTTGTACTGAAACAGTGCTAATCGGCCAACCGGCCTGGACGTTTAACGTATCACTAGTCGCAATAGTACTACCATTGTTGGTTGATGAATATGAAGGAGCAGTTCCATTGGCACCTATGACATCTCCTGTATAGAGAATATTTATTATATAACTGGTTAGTTGTCCTCCGGCATCGCCAGACCCGGTCCATTGTTGATCTGTATCGGGGTCAGTGACAATAACCAAGCAACCAATAGAAATCTGCCAATAACCCGCTATCTGCGGCGTAAAAGTTAGCGTTGCTCCCGAATTAGATGATGACTGAGGGTTTATTGAACATGTATAACCCGACGATACTGTCTGATAATTGCCATTATATGTAGCTGAATATTGCACCGAATCTACGCTCCAAGAATACTCCTCGGTGATATTGTCCTCATCAAATGTTGAGTCATCGTTCGGCGGCGAATAATAGGCGGATAGACTGGCAGTGGCTGAATTTGTATTTTGACCTTGTGCATTAAATTGCAATTCCAATGGATTGGGCGAGAGAGAACTCATATCAGCCGTTACAGAAATGGAATCAGCATTCTTTCTGATATGTGAAAATGACATAAAAATCACCATCGCGACGGCTGCCATTATTGTAACAAGGAAAACCATGTCATTAAATTTGTCGCGTGTCTTTGAAAATTTACTCATGTCCAAGTTCTCCTGAATTGGGCATCCACTGCTTTAAACCAGGCCAGCTATCCAAAAGGGCCAAAAAGCCTTTGTTCATCGTGTCATCAAATTCCTGCCGGTCCTGAGGCGTCCAAACATCGTGTTCTCAGCGCCAGCGCTCCTGAAGCGCTGCCAGCGCCTGATGCGCCAAGGCATGCACAGGGGAAATATTTAGGAATATTGGGCTGTGCTGTGGATGCATTTAAGGCGATGTCCGCCGCATCCTGATAACGCTGTTGGCTGACCAATGTAGGCAACCATTGCTGGCCGAGTTGTATCGGCGTCTGGCCGCCGGAGGAAATCCAGAATTTGATTTGCCCGACAGCCTGATCAATCTGTTTTGTATTGTCGCTATTGAGTTCATTGGTAACGGTTCGAATAGTCTGTTTGGTCACTTTAGGATAGAAATTCTCGACCATAGTTATTTGTATATCCGCTTGAACGTGACCAACTAGGGCCAGAAAAACCACAAAAGAAATTATATAACTTGCACAACTTTGTGACATAATGTTCAACCATCTAGATCCAAATACAAATTTTTATGTCTACACAATCCATCATAACTGCATCGAAGTTATTAATTGAGAAAATAAATGCAAATTAATTTTAATAAACTAGATTACTATCGGGAATAACAATCTTGCATGAAGATATTCCCCATATACTTGTAACTGTAATCGAGTACGTACCGGGAAGTGTCATGTCGTATAAATAATTAATCGGTATTCGTGTCACTTCAAATGAATCACCTGGTTTTACAAGGTGAGCAAGTCCATTATGACCAATCCACATTTTATTTTGGAAGCTTTTCCCCCACAATGTGAGAGGCACTGCATTTTTATTTCCATCGGTAACTGCGATACTTTCAATTTCGCTAAGACTAGGTACCGTTATACCAACTAGAAAAGTTTCTTTACTTGTATTTTTTAAAAAGACTCCGATTTCAATTGGCTCAAATTGACGAAAAGCAGTTTTATCAGGCTGTATTCCAAAGCTAAGGAAAGGGCTGGTCAATATTATTTGATATGGTAATACGGGCCTTGATGTCTGGGCAAAGGTAAACCAATTAAAATTTAAATTACAAAAAACAATGAAGAAGATTGCGATCGAATATTTTTTCATATTTGCATCTCCACATTATTTACCAATTGATTTTTATTGAGACAATTTATTGTAGCTCAGTCCAATTGGTTGGGACTAAATCATTCCAAGTCGGATATTTATTTGTAGGCGATCCTGTTTGGCCTGTTGGAGTACTATGTGTGCCAGGTGGATACGAAAGTAAGATCGGCATGCTATTAGAATTCGGCATAAGAGTCCATTGATTATCTTGAGTATCATAAACAGCTTCCGCGTTCCAATACCAACCAATTTTTTGAATGGGTACGCGTATTGAACCCGTTAAGCTCGGGGTAAACATAAGCCACATAGTGGGATTATCATTTACGTTACAAGATACAAAATTAGTGAGGTTTCGTGATGGAGCATCGATTGCCAGAAATTGGCTTATAGTTCCTATATAAGGATCCTGCCCATCTAATCCCGTGCCAAAACAAGAATAATGGTTATTAGATGCATCAGTAGCCGTATCATTTACACTATAGATTTGCAACCAAGAAAAGACGCCTTGACAATTATTCAAATTGCCAGTAGCGCTAAAATAAATTCCATATTCAGGTGGATTAAGGCCAGAATCTCCGAAGCCTACTCCATAAGCTGTTCCATAACCTTGATGCTGGTCCAAATTAACGGTGTCAGTATATACAGTGATTTGATATGATGGTTTGGTCGATGCAAATGTTGTTTGTGCAGAAAATTGCTGGCCATCTACAGTTGCTGTACACGAAACAGCATGACTAGAATTATCTACAAAATAAAATGTTGGGAGTGCTTCCATTGTCAAATCTGTATTATAGTACCCCAGCGGAATTACCACTAAGGCGCTATCATCAGCAGCTTCGTCTAGTTTATCAATCGCGGTTTCAGCACTACCGCTGCCAGCCACACTCCACTGATAGGTTGTCGTTTGATCTGTTGGTGATACTTGCACTGAAACAGTGCCTATTGGCCAACCAGCTTCCACTTGCAGCGTCTGATTTGTTGCGATATTACTATTATTATTAGTTGATGAAAATGAAACGGCATTTCCATTCGCATCCATTACATCTCCAGTATAAATAATATTCATAATATAACTGGTTAATGATTGTTGTGCAGTCTCGTAGCCGGTCCAACTTTGATCAGTTTCATTATCGTTAAGTGTAACTGTACAACTCGTGTAAACCTCCCAATAGCCTGTGATTTGGGGCGTAAAGGTCAAAGTTGCTTCCGAGTTTGATGACGGCTGAGTTGGGCTTATTGAATCCGTAAAGCCCGATGTCGTCAGAGCATACTGGTCATCATCGGAGGCATTGTATCGCACTGAAGTAACGCTCCAGTCATACTCTTCGGTGATGGTATCTTCATCGAATGTAGGGTCATTATTCGGTGTTGAGTAATTAGCTGATAGACTCGAGGTGGCGGATAGCACGCAATCATCATAAGCATCTTGTTGCACCGCCACCACGCCTGGTGAAAACGATCCCATGTTCACAGATACCGGCAGGGTCTGACAATCGGCGTTGGTCCTAATGTATGAATGCGCTGTATAGAAGGCCAACGTTACAGCAACTGCCACTATTGTAACAACAAACACCATGTCATTAAATTTGCCGCGTGTCTTCGAAAATTTACCCATATCCGAGTTCTCCTGCATTAGGCATCCACATATGATTTTTTCCATACATGGTTTCAGGGTTAATCAGTTATCTAAAAGGTCAGAAAATCTTTTTTCATTGTGCCATCACAAAGTTATCTTTCAATTCTGTGTCGCCGGAACGGTTGTGGAACTATTATTATTTGGTAGCAAAGGTTTTGGCTCAGGTATAGCAGATCTGGGTACGACTTCCCATTCGGGACGCTTTCCCGTGTGAAGAGTCAACTTCAGAACAGGTGATTCGACAGGGCCACCCATCCTTCCCATGGAGACGAATCTCCTTACAAAAACATAGTAAGTGCCGTTTGGGTAGATCACCCAGTAATGGCCAATATCGAATTCCTTGCTTATTGACATGCCAGGAGTAAGAGGAGCCTGACCTTTGGTAGGCTCCATGAAACTCTTCGACTGCGATATTAAGTATCGATCTTGTGTAGGCAACGGCGGTCTTCCATTTAAGCCTATAACAACTAAATTCCAACCCATCATGCCGCTCCAAAGAGTCACGGGTTGGTTGCCGTCGTTGGTCATAGTGACTGTCACAATCGGTTGGTTTGGATCCGGTTTGATCACGAGACTTGTCCCTAAAAACGTGATAGGCCGTGATAAGACTGGGCCAACATTTGTCGCGGCACTTCCTATTGGTTTTACGCTGCCTTTTAAGCTTTGCGCCATAAACCAGCGATCGATGGCAATCATCTGTTGATCCGCAACAGCATTAAAATCCTGCAAGTTGGTGAATCGATTATTTTCCAAGTCTTGGGTTAACGAATTAAACATCTGCGCCTCTTTGAGGTCATTTTCAACATTCAAGTTGTACTGTGAAACATTTAGTTGTGACTTAAACGTGGCCCAGGAATCCAGAAGCCACTCGCCGTTGACATTGCGAAAATGGAATGCAAAAGAATTGCTGGGCACGAACTTGCCCTCCTGATAATAAAATATACCCACTGAAGCTATATCATCATTGATTTTCATGGAGTTTGGATTTAATTCGGCCAAAAAATGCGAAAATTCTTCAGGTGAAGGGTGCGTTCGCGCAATATTTTGTTCGGGATTGACGCTGAATTTGCTTTGAAGAGCAACACAAAGCTTGGACATTGCAATGGCTTCCTCTGCCTCGGCAACAAAAAGCGGTGGTGGGTCAGTGTTAGCCTGATAACACAATTGCTTGACTTGCTCTAAATCGCCAGCCTGAACCGCTGCTGAGATTTGTGTTAAGGTTGCGATTGGACCATCGGTCGGAATTTTATATTTAGGATAACTGTGCTCCTGCATCTGGTTCTCAAGTTGAGGAGACATGCTTGGGGGAGGTTGTGGTACTGCTGGTACAACTTTCCAGTTTGGCCGCATCTCCCCATTTAAAATAAGTTGCAGAATCGGTGATCCGACCCGTTTTCCTGCCCCAACAATTACATATTGGGAATAAAAAACGTAAAAAACACCTTTATTATTAAATTGATAATATTGATTTAGCGCAAAAACTTGCGTCAATGATTTTCCCGGTGCTAGATATAATGTTTGTCGATTGGGAAACGCTTGTCTTTGGTCTTCTTCTTCTGTATATGGAAGTAGATTTCCAACACTATCAAACATCAATAATCCAGTTGCAGCCAGAGAGGGCTCATCAAAGATCATGACCGTGTCTTTGCCCTTGTTTTTTGTTACTATTGTAACTGCCAATATTTTGGGGTCAGGTTGAATGGTAACATTTATACCATCAAATGCTGAGAGAATAACTGGTTCCTGAAAATTCATGGTAGAGTTATTCGCACTTTCAAACAAAGTCTTTGCGGAACTTGGAATAATCATTAAGATCAGACATAACATTTGAGACAAGACCACAACGATAATTACTCTTAATTTATTATAGTTTTTATACATAGCAAAACTGTCTCAATCGGTTTTAAGAATTACAAAAGCCATAAATCCATTTATAATTCCAATTTATGGGGCTACCCACCACTGTGGGTTATTCCATGATGAATAGGCATTATTATTCCAGATAGGTAACGTAGATAGATCAGATCCAATCGGCGCGGTTGGCGGTAATTGTGCTGAGCTTGTTAAAGAAAATCCGAAAAAACCATTATCTGCTTCAGCATTCCATCCCCATTGTAACTGGGAAAGCGGCGCATAATTAGCGATTAGAACATTAGATGGCGAGAACAATACATCATGTGTAAATGTTTCTGAGACTATAACATTTTGCGTAAACCAATCTCCTTGTCCAAAACCAGAGCCTGCTGGAGGTGGGGCAGTATAATCAGGAGAATCCTGGCACATGTCAGCTGTGGGAGTAAGTTCTAGCGGTGGATAAGGAAATTCAGTATCCAAGAGCGGCCCAGAGCAATTATAAGGTTGTATATAATCGTTTGGTATTGAATATTCAAATGTTGTATAGCTTCCAGTATCCGAATTAAATTGTTTGGTTGTCACTGTCAGAAGATCGCAGATTTGAACTGTAGACAGGTTTGTACTATCACCATATTGCGAACTAGTTATGCTATAATTAAATTGAATTCCCGGATTGCCATTGATATCGCCATCCCTAATATATGGACTACTATACGTAATCATACCTATATATTGGGTCCCAAAAGAACATGGGTGTGGTCTATATACATTAAATGTCGTACTCACTGAAACTGTTTGTTGGGGTTGTAGCAGCATTCCTTTAAGAGTAATTTGTTCATCGTGTGTACTTCCGCTATCAGTATCCATCCAATAAAATGACAAACTGGGAGTACTCAGTTCCCATGAAATATCCTGATTAAACACAACGGGCGTAAATTCAGGTATATAACCCCAATACGTTGAACCATGAACGGTCCACTGTAGAGTCATATCACTAGGACCATAGTCAGCGTAAATATCCATCAGCTGACCAACTGATGCATTTTGTGTCTGGGAATCTACGATATTTCCTCCATATATAATGTCCAATACATAGCTAGTCAATTCCTCTGGCCCGGCGTTAGCATTACCAGACCATGATTGACCAGTGGCGTTGTCGGTGACAGTCACGCTACAACTCACCGATACTTGCCAATAACCTGGATCCCACAAAGGTCTAAAAACCAAAGTTGCTCCTGAATCCGATGATGGTTGTGATGGGCATATTCTAGCTGCATAATTTGTTGCTTGACCATAAGAACCAGCCCATGTGGGTTTATATTGGACAGCATTAATCGTCCAGTCATATTGTTCAGTAACTTTGCCTTCGTTATAATCTGTATCGAATGTGGGGTCACAATTATAACTTGGAGTATCATAATCAGCCGAGAGACTCGAGGTGGCGAAGTTCGTATTTTGGCCCTGAGCGCCAAGAGTATTGAGTTTCAATGGGTTCGGAGAGAATGAACTCATACTAACCGTCACTGAAATGGAATAAACATTCTTTCTGATATGCGAAAACGACACAAAAATTATCGTTAAAACAACTGCCACTATTGTAACAACGAACACCATGTCATTAAATTTGCCGCGAGTCTTCAAAAATTTACCCATGTCCAAGTTCTCCTGAATTAAGCATCCATAAATGATTTTTCTGCATCCATTGCTTCAGGCCCGGCCAGCTATCCAAAAAGGCCAAAAAGCCTTTATTCATCGTGTCATCAAATTCCTGCCGATCCTGAGATGTCCAAACGTCGAGTTCCCAGCGCCAACGCTCCTGAAGTGCTGTTTGCACCTGATGATCAGAGGCATACCGGTAAGCCAGAACCTGAGCCTGATCGCGAAGCCCGAAACCCGCTGGACCAAAAGCATTTTGGGCGGCAGACCAAGCAGAGAAAAATGCCGGGTTTTGCTGAAGATATTGTTGTGGAACTTCAGGCGGCTGATAGTTGATCCCGCCAAAACCGACCATGGCCTGATCGTCAAACTGCGTGCGCGGCGCATCGGCGTTATCCACAAATACGCCGGCGAGTTCAGTATTCAGGCTGTAATTACGGTCGATATGGACCATGTATTCACCTGGTCCGGCCACGGCAAAGCGGATGTAAACCGGGTTCCAGAAATTCGCCACGCGCTGCTGCGCCAATGGCGCAGTTCGCATGGCGGAATTGACCCACGCCAGGGCTTGGGGATTTCTGGCAAAAGCACGCGACATCAAAAGAGGAATTTGTAAATATTGTGCAATGCCGTTTTGCACGGCATAAATGCCGACTTTGTAATCCCTATTGCGGTCAGATCCTGAATGGCCGTCCTGATTGACAAAATATAAACTCAGCCGGTAAATGCCGGGATTGAGTAAATTTACTTTTACCCATATATCCGGCCCTTGAAAAGTTACTGGATATGCTTCCCCGTGATCATCCCAGTTGGTCTGACGGCGATAGCCAAATTGCGGAATATAAAGGGACTTGGGACTGTCCGTATCCAACGATTCGTACCATACCCGCACGCCTTCATTGATGCTGTGATGGGGTCCAACCATGCCGTAAATGTCTTCACCATAATTTGGGGCCACAACAGTTGAATCGCCGGGAAAGTTGCCGCAGCAGAGAAGCGCAAATTCCCGGCCATAGCGTGCAGTCCAATCGCCCTGCGTGGTCCAATCCTGACGCAAAGAAGCCGCCCATGGAAAATGGATTGATTTAACCTGCTGTGTGGCGATTTGTAACGGATATACCATGTCTTTGAGTTGTTTAATTGTGGGTACCGCCGCCGGTGAAGGCATTGATGGAATTGTGTTTACCGCCATCGGCGCGGCATTTCCAAGCCGGTTTATATTATTCTCCGCACTGTCGATGAGTGTGATGCTGTTGCCGCACCAGCCGATCAATGTATTGCCATTGGGCAGCGGCAGAATTGCGTTCACATATCCATTCATATTGCGAACTTGAGCCGATGAACCATCCAAATAAGACACCTGATATGTTGTCTGCTCAGGTATATTCAACATTTCGTAACCGTTGCGCCAGGTACCCAACCATAAATGATTCGCCGCATCTACACTTAAACAGTTGATGTGATCCTCTGGTAAAAGGGCATTGAGAACATCTGGTGAGGGATATTTCCATTTCGCCGGTGGATGCCATAAGCCTTTGACTTTATCTGCGTAATCGCGGCCATGCTGGTAATAAAAGCTTGCGCCACCATCGTCACTAATGCCCAAACCTTCATCGGTAGCGACGTAAATCGTTCCATTACTCGCGATGACTATCGAATTAATCAGGTTGCCGGGTAGACCAGGACCATAAGGCGTCGTAGTTAATTGATCTGGACCGCGAACAATCCACCATTGGGTATAGGGAGAAGATGAAATCGCCAATCCATCGCATTGCGTGCCCACGTATGCAGTTCCATCTGATGCAAAGGCGAGGCAGTCCGGGTTCGGTGGCAAACCGTCGGCACGAGTGATATAACGCCAGTTGTTTTCGGTGGTGCTATAGATGCTGATGCCGTTTTCCGTGCACATCCACACGGAACCATCCTTGGGATCGCAGCCGATGGCAAAGACGTGTGCACCTAAGGGACCGGTGAGGATATTGTAATTTGCCCATTGTTTGCCGTTGAATACACATATGCCATCGCGGAGCGTACCGGCCCACAGGCGGCCCTGGAAATCCATGCAAAGTGAATAGATGTTGTCGCTGATCAAGCCGGGATTATTTTGTGCGTTATAGTTTGTCCAGATGAATGGAAATCGGCCACTCGAAGGCGTGCCGTGATAGATGCCGGTATCTTCATCGGCAATCCAAACTCCGCCATGACCATCGGAAACCATGGCAGTGATAAACTGGGCCGGGCAACCGGTCGGGATTTCCAAGTTGCCAGTGATTACCGTTGGGACAAATATTTGGAGCGGCGCACCGACAACTACAGGATGCAGTGTACGCATTCCGAACACGGGCGCCGGCTGAATATGCGCCACCATGGAACCAATAGTTTTGCTGTTCACCGGCGGCGGATTGGTTATCACCTGATAATCAGAATTAGGTTGGGAATACAAATTCGGGCCTGATGAACCTTGCTGAGGAATTGAAGCAATAATGGCGGATCGCTGGGCCTGGGTTGGAAGATTGTTATCAGAGAAGGAATTTTGTTCAGATCGATGCTTTTGCTCGTTGTAGAACCATAATCCGGCTGCGACAACAATGAATATGGCAAGAACAGGGAGAATGAAACGCATGTAGCGCATCGGAAAATCTCAATACCATTGAGTCCGATTAACCCCGCAACACAGGATTAATAATTCCGAATTTTTGCAGCTTTAAATCAGCGCCAGAACGGCACGCTAATTAAAAATACGTAAGCTATTTTTGCGCAAGTTCCTACAGCTTGTCAAGAGAATTTTTACATATTAATAATTATTTCAAGTTAACTAGTTAAACAACTTTTAGACTTTCGGGGATGGATGAATTAGTCGCCGCTTAAGTCTTAAGCATGTCGAGCATGACCAGCGCCAACGGGCCGAAAATCACCACCGGCAGCCAGGCGCCGACAAACGGCGAAAGAGTTGAACCGGCGAGCTGGTTAAAAACAAACGTTGATATAAAGCAAGCCGCGGATATCGCACCGCACCAGAACATATTACGGACAAGTGCGTTTGGTTCGCGCGTCAACAGAAATGGAATGCCGATCAGCAGCATAATCATGTTCATAATGAGTTGGGTGATTCGTGTATGCAGAATTTTTTCCAGCGCAATGCGCGTTACCGGCGGGCTGTTGAGCATGAGCTGCGTCACGTCATAAGTGGAAAGGTAGTCCACCGCCTGTTTGCGGAAAATCAGATTAAGCTGGCTGGGGTTCAGGGGCGTCGTATATATCTCGCTGGCGAGCGGTTCAGGAATTTCATTGGGATTGGCTCCATTTTTATCGTTGATGCGCACCACGTTGGTCATGACCCATCCGCCCGATTCGGGTCCCTCGCCCACGTTATTATTCCAGACGGCTTTGTCGGCAAGAATTCGTCCCGTGGGAACACCGTCCGCATCCCGCTGAATGATTCTTACATCAGTAAGCGTTTGCGTTTTTGGATCGTAACTGGTGGCCAGGACCAGCGAATTATCGCTCTCCGGCAAAAAGTAGACCGGTTCGTGTTGCTGAAATGACGCAACCGTTTGGCCCTGCTGGAGCAGTAATTGATCAATGCAGTTGGGCATCAGCAATTCCTGATCGACGACCACCAGCAGATTAAACCCGACGGAACAGATGATGATCGGTGCGGCTATGCGATAAAGCGAAATGCCGCTGGCCATAAGGGCGGTAAGTTCGTGGTGGCGCGTCATGCGCACCATGGTGAAACCCGCCGCCAGTAAAGGAATAATTCCCGAGACCATCTGGAAAATCACCAGCGAACGGTACATGTAGAAGTTCATAATCTGACCAACCAGGCTCCAGAACGCTTCCCACGCGCCCATTTTTTGCGGCGCCACGTCGCTGGCGAAAAGGTTGAAGTTCACAATCAGGTCCAGCAGGACGTACATGCCGATCATCACGCCCAGCGCCAAAGCGCAATTGACCAGAAAACTTCGGATGATGTACAGATCGATTTGTTTCATTGAGAGCCTCTGGTTTTCACCATCAACGGCGCAGCAGTTTTGAGTACACGGCCGCGTTAAGCATGAGCAGCAGGCTGTTGCCCAGCCACGACAAAATCAAGCCGGGCGCTAAAGCGATTTCCGTATGTGTCACCATATCGCGCCCAGTGTTGATCAACAGGACCAGAATCATCGCTGGCGCCACGCCTAGCACAAAAACCGCCAGTGGATTTCGATCCTGCAGAAGAATTCCCAGAGCTGTTCCGAACAGGACCAGCACAATGCAGGAAAAAGCAAAGGAACAACGGCTTTGAACCTCGGAAATAATTTCCCTCAGCATGTATTTGGTCTGATCGTTGATGTTTCCGAGCAAAGTGGTGACGTCAGGCGACGGAGTTAAGTCCGCCATGCTTTGCACGTTTTGAACCGCCGCGGCGGGAATTTCCAGCGGCCCAAGATATACGACAGGCGGTCCGTCATGAAAAGCTGAGTCAATGGCCATGTTGCGCTCGCGAACATTCCTGGTAAGTATCAAAGACGCGCTGAGTTCATCCGGATCACTTCCCGCCTCCGGAGCGTCCACCTCCAGATCAGCGCGCCCCGCGGTGTAAACCACTGGTGGCGCTGAACCGGCGGTAACGCTCGCCTGGACCAGCTTGCCGTGGACGGAATAAATCACGAATTGCTTCTGGTCCGGGGTGAGCGCCGCTGTTGGTCCAAGAACCTGTATAGTTTGCCCGGTCTGGGAAAACTCAATGGGCTTATCGGGTTCAAAATGATCGAAATACCAATGAGCGATTTGCTGCACGAGCAGGATCTGGTCAAGTTGAGTGTAAAGGTCTCCGATCGGCGCAAACAATTTAGGATCGGCCTTGAGTTTATACATGCTGGAAAAATCAAGAAAACGCGGCCGATTCTTGATAGGTGAAGGAATCTCATATGGCTGATCGGGTGGAGGAAGATAGTTCCCCTGGATTTGGCGGAAATTTTTGGAGTCAAACGCAGTGCCGTTGACCACCTCGACGCTGACATATTCCGTACCATTGCGAGGATCCTGATCGATGATCACATTGGCGGCACGCGCCAGCACGATGGTCGATGGTTTTCTCTCGGAGCTCAATATAGTGGCCGCCATCCCCTGAAGCTGAATTTCCGTTCGGATCAGGTTGGGGTTGTCCGGTGGCTGATCCGGTGGAATTTGCAGGGCTTTGTCGGCGTAAATGACAATTTGCTGTTTATCTGTATTGAAAAACTGAAAAGGCTGATGTTCATTGATGTTGTAAAGCAGCAGCGAAGGTAAATCGGATTCGACGGCCTGTGTGCTTTTTTGCACAAATACCGGGACCACATATCCGACAAGCAATAAATCAACCCCGCCGACGGCAAGCCCCAAAATCAGAGCGGGCAGGCACAATGAAGCGTAACTGATGCCGCTGGCCCGTGCTCCGGTGAGTTCATTGTCCGTGGCCAGCCGCCAATAAACCATGACCGCGGCAAACAACGCCGAAAGAGGTATGGAATAAGCCAGCATGGCGGGGATCAGGTCGACCAGAACCGTCATCAGTTGCAGAAAGGTCAAATTTTCCTTGGTCAGCGGGCGGAACGTGCCCCCGAAGGCAAGAATAGTCGTCAGCGCAGTTGAGGTAAGCAGAAAAATGCGCAACAAATCTCGGAGGATGTACCAGTGAAGAAATTTGAACACAACAACCCTTCGGCTCGGTCTGAACTACGGCGAAAACAGGCCGCGTTGGTTCAGAGACAATCAGGATAACGGATCGTTAACAGAGGGTACAGCACAATGCGGTAACGAACAAAGTCCTTAATATATTCTTCCCGGGAAGTTTGGACATCCGCGTAATATCCTGATACTTTCTCCGTTACTTATAGGTGTGACGTTTTTGAGGAAAAAAATGAATTGGGGCATAAAATATACTTTCCTGGTGCTGGCGATTCTGGCGTTATATGCGACCGGCGTCGTATATGCTCACGACACGACTACAGGCGTTCGCCAGAGTCCCTTGCCGGATCCATTTACACTTACAGATGGAAAAAAGGTCAAAACCGCGGCGGACTGGCAGCTTCGCCGGAGTGAATTGCTGACAGAATTCTTGAACGTGGAATATGGTCATGCGCCTGCGCCGCCGGGAAATGTAACCGGCACGGTGCTGGTTTCCGGAGAAAATCTCAATAACGGCGGACTGGGCCAACTGGTGAAACTGACAATGGGGCCGCAGAATGCTTTGTCGTTTAACGTCCAGGTGTTTGTTCCGCCGGGCGATGGTCCATTTCCCGTGATCATCTACAACGGCAGCCTGGATCAGACCACCGTACCAATCGACAATATCATGTCGCGCGGCTACATGCTGGTGGTTTATGACCCCACATGGCTGATTGACGATGCGAATCACACGGACGATTTGTTCAAAGTTTATCCTAATTACGATTGGGGCACGCTGGCTGCGGTGGCCTGGGAGCTTGGGCGCGTGGTCGATTATGTGCAAACGCGAACCGACGCCGATGCATCGAACATTTATCTGACCGGTTTTTCCCGCAATGGTAAAGCGGCGCTATTGGCCGGAGCGCTGGATCAGCGCATCGCCCTGGTGAATCCGGTTTGTTCCGGAGCCGGTGGAGCGGGATGTTATCGTTACGATCCGGGCGATGAACAAACACTGAATAATGTAAGCCATCGTTTTGCGTATTGGTTCGTCAAAGGTTTCAGCAACTACAGCGGCCGGGAAGATCAGTTGCCATTCGATCAATTCGAACTTGAAGCCCTTGTGGCACCGCGGGCGCTTTTAATCACGCAAGCCACCGAGGACCGCTGGTCGAATCCGGAGGGGGAACAAATTTCCTGGCAGGCGGCAAAGCAGGTTTACGAATTTCTCGGTGTTGGCAACCAAATCGGCATTTATTTTCATCCCGGTATACATGAACTGACCGTGGACGATTGGAACGCATTGATGGATTTCGCCGATCAGCAACTGCTGGGCGGAACTGTTAACCGATCGTTCGATAAGCCTGCATATCCTGACGCGCCGCAACTATTTACCTGGCAGAAGCCGTGAATAAATGCCGGTGATTTGGTAATATTATTCACCAGATGGGGTTATCAGTTCCGGAGAAAGGACCATGATGCTCCGGCTCATTGGCGGAACACCAAAACAAGTTTTTAATCTGCGCATGGCGGCGGGTTTGTGTACCCTGTGCGCGCTGGCCGTGGCGGGTTGCGAATCGCCGCTGAGCGATGATGACCAGAAAAACTGGGACATGTTTGCCCAGTCGGTGCTGGCTCATCAGATCGCCGACGGTGAAATTAATTCCATTCAGCCAAGTTCGGCTTCCGTGGACCAGGGCGTGCATGAATTAACCGGCGCTGATGGCGCCGCGGTCGGCGCCCAGGCGGTTGTGCCGGCAGGCGAAACCTCGGTGACGGCGTATCAGGCGGAGGAAACCGACCAGGAACTCGGCGCGCATGCCGCGGCGCTGGATCAGCCTGAACCAATCGTTACGCTTTCACTTCAGGATACGATTGCCCTGGCGCTGGCGCACAGCCTGGCGATCAAGGTTCAGGCCTATAACCCGGCGATCAATGAGGCGCAGGTGGTACAGGCGGAGGCGGCTTTTGATCCGGATTTTTTCGGGTCCACCGCGGTGGAACAGACGGACACGCCCGAAATATACAACAATAACCACGTTGCCGGCGTTCCCCAGACCAAGCAATTTACCTGGGACAATCAGCTTGGCGTAAACCAGAATCTGCCATGGGGCGGAAGCGCTGAATTTACCGCGGGTAATCTATTTACCAACCAAACCCAGAGCCCCGGCTTTCAGCCGGAAATCAATCCATCCAATGCCGCCGCCCTGGGCGTAACCATCACGCAGCCGCTTTTGCAGGGATTCGGCTCCGACGTGGTTCGCGCCAACATTTACATCGCGCAGGTCAATCAGAATATTTCGCTGGCGGAGTTCCGTGACCAGGTGCAAACCATCGTGGAAAACGTGGAAATGGACTATTACCAGCTTATCGAGGCGAAGGTTGAACTGGACATTCAGCAGCAATTGCTGGAGATCACGCAGGAGACGCTCACCCAGATCAAAAAACGCGGCATGTTTGACGCAACGTCGGTACAGGTGGCCCAGGCACAAAATGCCCTGGATTTAAGCCGCGCTTCGGTGGTATCGGCGCAGGCGGCATTGCGCACCGCTTCGGATACTCTCAAAGCAACGATTAACGACCCCGAACTGGACCTGCGCGGAAATATGCTGCTGTTACCCAGCGATAAAGCCATCACCGAACCAATCATGTTCAACATAGCCGCGGAAATCGCCACAGCACTCACACAGCGTGCCGTTATGCAGGAAGACCGTTACAAACTTCACGCTGCGGACATTAACGTGACGGTGGCGGCGAATCAGCTTTTACCGCAGGCAAACCTGACGCTTTCCTCAGATTCAAATGGTTTAGATACGAACTTCGGCAATGCCTTCAACCAGACCATTTCTCCCGCGCAATACATTGACTGGGGCGTGGGGTTGAATTTTTCCATTCCCATCGGCAACCGCGCTGCGGAAGCCGACCTGCGCGAACAAAAACTCACGCGCGAGCAGGACCTGACCCAGATGCTGCTGGACGCCCAGGATGTAATTTTGTCGGTGAAAACCGAGCTTCGTGCATTATTGAGCAACTATCAGCAGATGCAGGCGCAAACCCAGGCCCGTGAATCGGCCGACCAGGTTTTGAAGGCTTTGATCGCTGAAGAGCGGATTGGCGTGAGCCTTACGCCGGAGTTTTTGAATCTTATATTAAGTGCGGAGCAGAATCTGGCCAGTGCACAAACCGCGGAAGTCCAGGCGATGGTCAGTTATTCCGATGCCATCGTCGGTTTGCAGGCCGCGAAAGGAACATTGCTGGAATTTGATCGGATTAAAGTTAACCAGGCCCCGCCTGAAGATATTGATACTTCGGCGACGACGCGCTTTTTAGGGACAAGCTATGGAGAGCAGTGAGCGGCGGAGCCGCTGTTTAAAGTTTTCGGTTTTCAGATTTTGAATCGCAAAAATGAATCACCAATGACACGAAAAGAACTTGAAGGTGATCGTTATTGTGCAGGCAGATTGTTGAGATCATTCTGGGCGGCAGGGTCTCCTGATTGTGCGGCTTTGTTCAGCCAAATTTTAGCCTCTGAGGCATCCTTTGGCACGCCTTCGCCGTTTTCATAAAGCTTACTAATATCATACATGGCTCTGAAATTACCCAGGGCCGCTGCTTCCTGGAACCAAACCATGGCCTGATGGTAATCCTGGGGAACCATGTGACCGTGGGTGTAAGCGACGCCAATATTTGTCATAGCCTGAGAATTACCTAGAGCCGCGGCTTTCTGCCACAAGCTAAAAGCTTGTTTGTAATCCTGGGGTACTCCTCTGCCATTGACGTAAAGTAAGCCGATGTTAAGCATCGCGTTTGCGTTTCCTGCCGCAGCGGCTTTTTGAAACCAGATCACAGCCTGATGGTAATCCTGGGGCACCATGCGGCCCTGATTGTAAGCCACGCCAATATTGTTCATTGCCTCAGAATTGCCCAAAGCAGCCGCTTTTTGCCACCAGGCAAAAGCCTGTTGGTAATTCTGGGATATACCTTTGCCGTTGACGTAAAGCAGGCCGAGATAAAGCATGGCGGTTGCATTTCCCGCCGCCGCGGCTTTTTGCCAATAGATAAAAGCCTGTTGATAATTTTTCTGACGGACAGCCTGGAGTCCAAGTTGTAAGTCGCTGTTGTCGGAGGCCGTGGGTTGTGTGGCGGCGGTAGATAGGGCAGCTAGAGCCCTGGCCACGGTCTGTTGAATACCATTATCCCACAAATCGCGCCCGACAATTTTGCTATCCGCGCCGATGACGAATATCGCCGGAATTCCATGGCAGTTGTAATCGTCGGTAATATTTTGCTTATCGATGTCACCCACGCCGGCCTGAATCCAACAAAGATTTTTGACTTTCACATATTTTCTGGCGTTGTTGAGGTCCATATCAAGGGAAATGGAAATCATCACGAAGTTTTTATTCCCGCCATATTTGGAATAAACCTGCTGTAGGTAAGGCATTTCCATCAGGCACGGCCCACACCAAGTAGCCCAGAAATCAAGCAATACGACTTTGCCCTTCAGATCGGATAATTTTACAACATGGCCGTCGAGCGTCTGAAGTGTAAAGGGCGGAGCCGCATCGCCAGCGTGCAGATCGTTATAAGGAATAACCGACAGCGTTCCCAAGTCCAGGGGCTTATCGGTGTAACCACCAGGTATTGGGACAATGGTGATCGATTTTTCGATTGTGCCAATGGGATTGGGCATGCCGTTCCATGTCGCCGCTGCGTCACCATAAATCTCATAATTTAAGAAATAATTTCCTGGCGGCACATTGGCAAAACGAAACAAACCATCATTTTGCATTTGACCACTAACAAAAGTTAATTCGCTAAGCTGGTACGCCCGGCCCGCGAGAGTTTCCAGCCATGCGTTCATCCATGCCTGCTTTTGAGTTGAAGTAAGGGTGAACCAGTTATCCGGGTAGGGAATAGGCGGCTGCTGCAATTCCAGACTAATGTGGGAATTATCCGCCACCATTTCAGAATGATGCGCGCCCGGCGACCAGGCCAATTTGCCGATCACGGGCCGGCCCGTGGTACCAATATCGACGTGGGCGGTTTTGCCCGGGTCTAAGAAGATCAACTTATTTTCTTCCGGCTCGGCATCCTCCGGCGAAGTGTAAACATAAATCATAACATCAATTCTGCCGCTGGGGACTTTTTGCAAAATATAATGACCATTCTTGTCGATGGTTGCCTGAGCCAATATGCCAAAGTAGGGGAATTCACTTCTTACCTGATCCCCCCAGACTTCACGCAAAGCTTTTACATAAGCATTCCTGTTTGGATTTAAACCACTGCGTGCCGTCCCTTCTATCGTGCTCCAGGGAGTTATCCTGATCGCGGATGATGCCACAAACTGATCCGCGAGAACTACGGCGTAACCTGAATTATCCGTAACAAACAGGAGATAATTTTCAGTTTGAGCAGGAAAGGAAAATTTTCCATCCGCATCAGTCACACACATGGGTGGAATTTGATAGGAATTGACTGAATTAGGCACACCATTGATAAGATCAAAATTTAAAGAGTCTTTATAAGCAAGGTAGACATCCGCACCCGCCAATGGTTTACCGTTGGGTGATAAAACTACACCAACTGGCCGGGCAAGATGAATCGGCAATTTAGCGGTTGAAGGAGAAGAATATTGGTTCATTGGATAAACAAGCACAGTTCCCATGTTGTAGGGCTGATCAGGATGCCCGCTGAGTGCCTTGGGCACGGTAATTATTTTATAGAGTTGGGCATATTCTCTGAGAATTGGAGCAGATAAGCTCTTGGGATCGAAAGAAGCATAGATGAGAAAATATGCTCCCGGCGGCACATGATCAAAACGAAATGAGCCGTCTTTTTGTATTTGGCCTTGAATATAACGGAATGCGGCAAGCTGGCAGGCACGTCCCTGGGGACTTTGCCACCATGCGGCTTTCCATGCGGCTTGTTGTGTTGCAGTAAGATCAAACCAGTTGTTCGGATAGGGCATGGAGGACGACGAAGGGAAATTCAATACAAGAATATAATGGCTGGTCAAATCGGGGGACCGCCTGGTTTCCGGCGGACAGGCGAATTTGCCGATGACCGACCGGCCGGTAGTGCCGATGTCGGCATGGCCGGTTTTACCGGGGCCAAGAAATAGTGTGGTGTTCTCAATGGCTTCATTGGGTAAGAAAGGTATCATTGTGTCTGATGGCGCCGACGATCGTGTAGCGCAGAATGAAACACTCACTTCGCCGCTGGGAACCTGATTTAAAATATAGTGACCGTTTTTATCAATGGGCGCTTTGTCTTCAATGGCCGCAAAGTGAAATTTGTGTATTAACTGATCCGGATCGACCAAATAAAACTTAATATGCTGGGCGATTACATATGGGTTAGTTTCTGTTTTAGCATCCACGCGGACGGTTCCCTCCAGTGTGCTCCAGGGCGTTAATTTGATGGCTGAAGATTTTACGAATTGATCCGAAGTGACTTCGGCGTAACCTGAATTGTGATATACAATCAGCAAATAAATCTGTGTTTGAGCGGGAAAAGAAAATTTGCCGTCGACGTTGGTCACAAGCTCCGGCACCTTTGTCGAATGTGAATCAGGCGAACCATTAACCAATGTAAAATGGCTATTTTGATAGATGAGATAAATATCTGCCCCCGCCAGTGGTTTGCCGTCCGGCGATAAGATTACGCCGGCAGGTTGAGGAAATGAACCAGCCGGTGGTGCGGCTGGATCGGCAAAAGACGGGCAAGTGCTAATGGCCACCAGCAACAGAACCAAAGTCAAATAGAAGCGGATCTGGAAATGGGTTAATAATTCTCTAGTTATAACAATCACAAGAAGTGATTTTAACACTCAGAAGGTAAATTTTGTCAATAAATTCCGACAACCAAAGGAAAGTCTACCGTCCTGCCTTCGCCGGTACTTTCGCCCCCGCGTGTTCGGGTGCGGCGGCTTTGCCTTCAGATTTGGCCGCTGGTTTTTCGGCAGCGGGTTTCGCTGTCTCGGGTGGCGGCATGCGCCGGGCGAGAATTTTCTGATGAATTTCTTTGGCCGCGTCGGGATTGTCCTTGAGGAATTGCCGGGCCTGCTCGCGGCCCTGGCCCAGACGCAAAGAACCATAATTAAACCAGGCGCCGCTTTTATCCACGACGGTGTCGGTTACGGCCAGGTCTAATAGATCCCCCTCATAACTGATGCCGGAATCAAACAGAATGTCGAACTCCGCCTCGCGGAATGGCGGCGCGATTTTGTTTTTGACCACCTTGGCCCGCACGCGATTACCGATGGACATTTCTCCTTCCTTGATGGTGTTGATCCGGCGAATGTCAATGCGGACGGAACTGTAGAACTTAAGCGCCCGTCCGCCGGTGGTGGTTTCCGGGTTACCGAACATGACGCCGATTTTTTCACGGATCTGATTGATAAAGATGACCAGGGATTTGCTTTTGGCGACTGCACCGGTGAGTTTGCGCATGGCCTGACTCATCAGGCGGGCCTGCATGCCCATGGAGGGGTCGCCCATTTCACCTTCGATTTCCGCTTTGGGAATCAGCGCCGCCACCGAATCGATCACGATCACATCGACGGCGTTGCTGCGCACCAGCATCTCGACGATTTCCAGCGCCTGTTCGCCGGTGTCCGGCTGGCTGACCAGCAGGTTTTGCAAACTCACGCCCAACCGTTTGGCCCATGATGGGTCCAGCGCGTGTTCGGCGTCGACAAACGCCGCCACACCGCCGTTTTTCTGCGCCTGGGCGATAATGTGCAGACAAAGGGTGGTTTTTCCGGAGGACTCCGGGCCGAAGACTTCGACGATTCGGCCGCGTGGAACCCCTTTGCCGCCCAGCGCGATGTCAAGGCCCAGCGAGCCGGTGGAAACGCCTTCAATAGCCAATGGATTGGCGCCGTCGAGGGTCATAATGGAGCCTTTGCCATAAGATTTTTCGATCTGGGAAAGCGCACGTTCGAGGGCCTGATCGCGTGCCGTTGTCGGGGCGCCATTTTCCTTGGTCATGAGAATCTCGCTTCTGTAAGAGCCTCTAAATGTCCGCTGAGCATCATACCTAACGGATAGCTAACGTCAAGCGTTTTGAAATGGATAATTGGTTCAGGGCGAGTCAGATTCGTCCGAAGCGTCGCTGAGTTGTTTTGTCCGGTCGGAGTTTGATGAGAGTGGTTTTGCCGGTTTCTGCTGAAGTTGGTTTTCACCGGAGGCGTTCTCATCATCCCCACCTTGTTTGATGCCCTTTTTGAATTCCGCCGCGCTTCGTCCCAGATTGCGCGCAATACCCGGCAATCGGCTGCCAAACAGCAACAACACCGCAATAAGAATGATTATGCCGGTTGGACCTTCAAACATATTCCAGAAGGCCCCAAGCGTGACCAGATGGGTGGAATCGATGCCGATCATTGCCAAAACCGCCTTTAGATGCCCGACGGGACAAGAACTAAAGGCCATGATACGACTTTGAATAGGGCAATGTAAAGGAATGTTGATATGCGATTTTGAACTGCGAAATTAATCATGAAATGCACCTATCGACATTGCCCCTCGACTATGCTTGGGGCAGGCCCTTCGACATTGTTCCGGGTGGACGAAAAGCTCAAAAGAGGCGCTTTACTCCACTAATTCGCCTTCAACGACTGGCGCGCCGGCTTTAAAGGTAAAGCGCTGATGACGGTCGGAATCGATCTGAATGGTCGAGCCTTCCGGCAATTCGCCGGCGAGGATTTTCTCCGCCAGTGGATTTTCAATTTGCTGTTGTATCACGCGCTTCAGCGGCCGCGCGCCAAAGGTCACGTCGTAACCCTGTTCGCCAAGTTCTTTTTTGGCCTTATCGGTGAGCGTGAGGTTGTAGCCACGGGTTTTGAGCCGTTTTTCGAGCTGCGCAAGCTGAATCTCCACAATTTTGCTGATCTGCTCTTTTTGCAGCGTGTGGAAAATGACGATTTCGTCCACGCGGTTAAGAAATTCCGGCCGGAAATGCTGGCGCAACAGGTCGCGCACACGGGCTTCGATTTCCCAGTCGGCGCCTGCATGTGAAGTAAGTTCCTGAATGACCTGTGAGCCAATGTTGCTGGTCATGACGATGAGCGTATTTTTAAAATCCACCGTTCGGCCCTGGCCATCAGTGAGCCGCCCATCGTCAAGTACCTGCAACAGTACATTGAATACATCGCGATGCGCCTTTTCAATTTCATCGAACAGGATCACGCAATAAGGACGCCTGCGGACGGCTTCGGTCAAGACGCCGCCTTCTTCATAGCCGACGTAGCCGGGCGGTGCGCCGATGAGCCGCGCGACGGAATGTTGCTCCATGAATTCGGACATATCGATGCGGATCATGGCGTCTTCGGAATCAAAGAGAAATTCCGCCAGTGCTTTGCATAGTTCGGTTTTGCCCACGCCTGTTGGGCCTAAGAACATAAAGCTGCCGATGGGCCGACGCGGATCGCCGAGTCCGGCGCGATTGCGCCGCACGGCGTTGCTGACGGCCTTGACGGCTTCGTCCTGTCCGACGACGCGTTTCTGAAGGAAGCTTTCCATTCTCTTGAGTCGTTCGCGGTCGCCTTCGAGCATGCGGGTCACCGGAATGCCGGTCCACTTGGCGACGACTTCGGCGATCTCTTCGGGCGTGACTTCCTCACGCACCAGCGATTGGCCGGATTTGATGATCGCATCGAGCTTGGCCTGCTTTTGCTTTAGATCAGCTTCAAGTTGCCGCAGATCGCCATAGCGGAGGCGCGCGGCCTCTTCGAGTTTGCCCTGGCGCTGGGCGTCTTCAAGCTGGGTCTGAGTCTGCTGGATTTTTTCCCGGATGGCTTTAATGCCGCGCAATATGCCGGATTCCTCTTCCCATTTGGCGCTCAAACCGGCGTTTTTTTCCTTTAGTTCGGCGAGTTGGCGTTCGATTTTTTCCAACCGCTGGCGGGAAGGCTCATCCTTTTCTTTTTTCAGAGCTTCGCGCTCGATTTCCAGTTGCATCATGCGGCGGCGCAGGTCGTCGAGTTCCGCAGGCACTGAATCATTTTCGATGCGCAAACGGCTGGCGGCTTCATCGACAAGATCGATGGCTTTGTCCGGCAGAAATCGATCAGTGATGTAGCGCTGGCTCAGCGTGGCCGCGGCCACGAGTGCGGAATCCTGAATGCGCACGCCATGATGGGTTTCATAACGCGGTTTAAGGCCGCGCAAAATGGTGATCGTGTCTTCCACGGAAGGCGGATTAACCATGATGGGCTGAAAGCGGCGTTCGAGCGCCGGGTCTTTTTCGATGTACTTGCGGTATTCGTCCAACGTGGTGGCGCCGATGCAGCGCAATTCGCCGCGGGCCAGCGCGGGTTTGAGCAGGTTGGAGGCATCCATGCTTCCTTCAGCTCGGCCGGCGCCCACGACATTGTGCAGTTCGTCGATAAACAAAATCACGCCGCCGGCGGATTGTTCGACTTCTTTGAGAACGGCCTTGAGCCGGTCTTCAAATTCGCCGCGATACTTGGCGCCCGCGACCAGAGCGCCCATGTCCAAGGCGATGAGTTTTTTATTTTTAAGGCCTTCGGGCACGTCGCCGGAAAGTATTCTCTGTGCCAAACCCTCGACGATAGCGGTTTTGCCCACACCCGGTTCGCCGATGAGGACGGGATTATTTTTGGTGCGCCGGCTGAGAACCTGCATGCAGCGGCGGATTTCTTCATCGCGGCCAATGACCGGATCAAGCTTGCCCTGCCGCGCGGCTTCAACCAGGTCGCGGCCATAGCGCTGCAGGGCCTGGTATTTATCTTCCGGATTTACGTCGGTGACGCGAGCGCTGCCGCGAACGTGTTTGAGCGCGCCAAGAATTTTATCGCGAGTCACGCCCAGGGTGCTTAGGGCGTCTTTGGCGGTCGAGTTGGTAACGGCCAGGCCGAGCAGAAGATGTTCGGTGGAAATATATTCATCCTTGAGCCGGTCGGCTTCTTTCTGGGCAGCGGCGAGGACTTCGCTTAAATCGCGCGAAATACCAAGCTGCGCGCCGCCGGAAACCGAGGGCAGACGATTGAGTTCGGCATCGACAATGTCAGCGAGGCGATTAGGGTCAACGCCTAAGCGGATGAGTAACGGGATAACCACGCCTTGCTGGTCGCTCAGCAATGCTGCCAGCAAATGCAGGGAATTTACTTCGCTGTGATGTTTTTGGGCGGCCAGACTCTGAGCGCCGGTGATGGCTTCCTGAGCCTTGATTGTAAGTTTATCCATTCGCATTTCTTAACCTCCACCAGGGCATTCCAGCGCCGGGTGTTTTCAGATATGCGCTTAAATAACAAACGGCGTACCAGCAAAAGTAAAGTAAAAAACGGCGGAAAACGCGACTATTTAAATATTTAACAAAAGAGACCCGTGCCAAAATGGCAGACAAAAAGGAGTCATTTACTACCAAAACGCCAGTCATGAAGATCGCGAAGAGCGATCCGAAAAGATTTCAGTCTGGTTAGTTTAAGGGTCATCTCTTGCGACTGAGGCGCCAGAACTCTGTTGGTGTGACTATGCTGATTCCACAACGCATTGCCGGAGGAAAATCCTTCACATTTCCCGTTACCAGAAAATCGGCTTTGGAACCAACTGCGGCCTGGAGCAGAAACAAATCGTCAGGATCGGGAAGTTGGACGTTTAAGAGTACCGGCAGCGCAAATTCGCCATCCAGTTCCAATTGACGCAAAATGTCATTCACCAGCGACTGGTCGAGGTGTAGTTTTTTCCTGGAACAGACCTCTCGATATTCATTGAATATTTCGGGAGACAGGCACAAACGAATGCCGCCGGTGAGGCACTCTTTGAGAATTTTCGCCGGCGGACCATCCGGAGAAAGCAGCGCCGAAATCAGGACATTGGTATCAAGAACAATTTTCAACGCCGCCGTCCCCGACGGACGGATTTGACCAATGTTTGAATTTCATCGGCGGGGATTTTATCCAAGTGGCGTTTTTGCGCGCGGGTGTGCAGGCCCGCCAGGGCACGTAGCGCCTTTTCTCGGCGGAGGGTTTCGAGCGTCTGTACCAGTGAACCATCATCGGTGGGAGAGATCACGGCTTTGGGCTTTCCACTGACAGTAATGACAATCTGACCTTCCGCGGGCAGAGATTTAAGCAGAGTCGCGGAATTGGAACGAAATTCCCGTATGCTGACAAAGCGCATTGGCAGACCTCCAAAGTGGTATACAATAGTGTACACAATCGGGATTCACCAATCAATATCGCGCCTCGCGATTTATTGGATGCAGGCGTCGAAATTCAACGCCTCAAGTGCTAAAATGAACACGCTCTTTGATGGCCTTTTAAAGGCCTCATGAAAGGGGGCGAAAGGTATCGACCGGATAGAAGTGTCGATTATGGCGTGCCGACCTGCCGGATAAGTCGTAAAACTGATTGGCAAAAAATCAAATGCTGAGAACTTCAAGTTCCCAACAGCCGGTGGCGCAAGCCTCCGGTTGGCTGCCTAAATAAGACAGCCCGGTTCCCGCAGGAAGTCCGCGGCCCGCGAAGAACCGACGACCAGCGGAATGCTCCATCGGCAAAGTTGATCGGCTGATGGCTAAGACACAGGATCGGCTGGGGTTTCTGGAAGCTGGATCGCGAGCGTCCGGAAACCTGAGATTAACAAGCGATCTACGCACGTAGAGGTGATCTTCAACCTGTCACGGGACGAGGGTTCGACTCCCTCCGCCTCCATTCGACTCGTCGCTGCGCTCGCTCATGGCAGACCACATGCATGGAGAACTCTTTAAATGATTAACCCGATGCGGTCGCCCCATCCATACCTCGTCGAAGCCGGGTGAAAAATTTGCACGCACCAGTTTTGCTTCGCCAAACCAGGACCAGTTATGCGTGAGCAGAGAGTTATCTAATACCGTTGCATTTACTGTTTGCTGTGGCCAGGGTGGATGCCACACACGGAAAAAGCGTTTGCGGCCGCCTGCTGAGTTAAAGGCGGTGTAACGCTCCATGAGCCATTCGTCGAGTGAATCAGTCGGGCACGGCTGAAAAGCATGAAAATCGGCTGATTCGGTCAACTCGGCGTGGTACGCAAGTTTTTTATCACTATTTATATCGGTAACCTGACCGCTGACTACTCCACTGGGCCAATTGTGGTTGTAATCGATTTGGCCGTGACGGTATGGCAGGCCAAACGCCGTAGGTCCAAGTTTTACCGCAAGACGGCTGGAGACCCATTCGGTGAGAAAATGAATGCCCGGTTCACCGCCCTGACGCACATAAGTTCGGACGTTGAGAAAATGATGTGTGGCCAACGGCCGAAACAGCCACGCCGCCGGTTTGCCGCCCCAGCGCGGCCTCATACCCCGCATTGTGAAGGCAACGAGGGTGAGGAACGCGCGGCCTTGGTATAAATCCAATTGAAACGGCACGTCGCGTTGCAATGCATCAACATCCACTTCAAAATGCATCATCAGCACGCGCAGCCATCCGGCAATGAAAAGCGGTTCCCAACGCCGCGATAACATCCGCCTGCGGGCCGCAACGGATGGTGCACTGCTGAAACTGACGATCAGTTCCATGGATGTCGCGGAGATCATCTTTATCCCTCATTTTCGAAGATCTTCGAGTGCCTGGCGCAAAATGGGAAATCGAAATTCAAATCCTGATTCGATCAACCGTCTGGGCGCAACGCGCCGGCTTTTGACGACTAATTCCATTTCCGTTCGCATGAACACTGCGCCAATTTCCATCAGCCAGGTCGGTGCAGGTAAGCCGAAGGATCGGTGAAAAACGTGGCGGAACTCTTCCATCATTTGGACATTGGTTACTGGGTTGGGCGCAGCGATATTAACAGCACCAGAAAGTTCGTCATGGGTCATGAGCCATTCGACAGCGCGGCAAAAATCGGTTTCATGAATCCATGAAACAAATTGCCTTCCGTCGCACATTTTTCCACCCAGTCCATATCGAACCAACTTTTGCAGCACCGGAAAAATGCTGTTTTTTCCGTTGCCCAGAACCATCGCCGTACGCAGTGCGACTTTTCGCGTTCCGGGCGTCCGGGCTTCGTTAAAGGTTTGTTCCCACGCTGTTGCAACTTCTACGGAGAATATATCGCGGGCTTCCGGCGTGCCGCCGATTGCACCGGATTCATCCCAGGCGGGACCAAAGTTGTGTTTATAAATTGTCGCTGTGCTGGAATTCAGCCAGATTGGCGGGGGTTGTTTGCATATGGAAATTGCCTCGCCAATGAGGCGCGTCGATTCGACGCGTGATTCCATGATCAGTTTTCGATTGCGGCTGTTGTAACGGCAATTTACCGAGCGGCCGGCAAGGTTGATTACCGCCGCCGCGCCGTCCAATTCACTTACCCAATCACCAGGTGAAACCACATCCCAGGCAACTTCGCGAAAACCATTCACGACCGGCTTTGGCGATCGCGTCAAAACTATGATTTCATAATCGGATTTTTGAAAATGCGCCGCCAAAGCATGTCCCAGAAATCCCGATCCACCTGCAAGAATAATGCGCTTGGTCATTGGTTCTCCTTATTACATCTCTCGCGTGCACAACTGCGCCGGCTTGCCACCCAGCGATAACTACAATGAAGCAATTTTCTGATCACTGGTATGCGGGCCATTTGACTAAAGGGCCAGAAACACCAATAGCTGCGGCCAATTTCAATGAGGACGTCGGCTCCGCCAAAACTGCTTCCGTCCGGTAATAGCAAACGCATTTGGAACAGAAGTTCTGAATCCGGCAGGCCAAGTTTGGCGCGCACCCAGGGAGTTTGGAGCGGAAGAACTTTAAACCCCCGACATCCAAGTGAACGTTCAAAACGCCGGGCTAAGCGCGTGCAGATACGGCAGTCGCCATCGAAAAGGACCCAGCCCTTTATTTTCTTTTTATCTGTAATTTCTGTATTCATAGAAATAGCCAGCCAAAAAATTTTCTGTGTTTATCCGCCGCCGCCAAGAACCCTGAGCATTTTGTCGCCAAGTTTCATAAATTTAACGATGGAGCAGGTCGGCCATTTGCGAACCTGGACGTACCAGTCGGAGGTTGTGGTAAAAAAATCACGCAGATCGCGCAACCGGTCCTGGGTATATTTGTCGGTCAGTTTATCTTTAGCGGCCTCAGCGAGACACTCCTCGAGCATCTGACGGGTGGGGTCAATTTCCCGACGTTTGCGCTCATTGAGCACCGTCTGGAAGAGTTCCCAGACATCCTTAATCGACTCAAAATGGTCGCGTTTATCGCTTTGAAGGTGAACCATTTTGATAATACCCCAGCTTTGTAATTCCCGTAGACTGGTGCTTACATTGGAACGAGCGACGCCAAGCGCTTCGACAATCTCATCGGCATTGAGTGGCTTGGGCGAGATAAACAGCAAGGCGTGAGTTTGGGCGACGGTACGGTTAATGCCCCAGCGGGTGCCCATTTCGCCCCAATGGAGGATGAACTTCTGTTGAACTGGACTGAGTGTTTTCATGGGGCCGATTATGACATGTTCTTGTATTTCTGTCAATACAGAATATAATGAAAAAGACGTAATTGTTTATATGGGGGAAATCGTATGCGATTGCCAACCCTGCAAGGCGTTATTGATCGTCGCATTCTCGTAAATTATCGTGTTGATGCCGATGTAGCGGTGCAGTTGCTTCCCGCGCCGTTTCGGCCAAAACTGATCAAGGGCTGGGCAATGGCGGGAATATGCCTTATTCGGTTGAAACAAATCCACCCGACTTTTCTACCCTTGGCCGCGGGAATTGAGTCAGAGAATGCGGCTCATCGCTTCGCCGTTGAGTGGGATTTCGATGGTCGACGGCAGGAAGGCGTCTTTATTCCACGGCGCGACACTAATTCCCGCCTGAACACATTGGTCGGCGGCCGATTGTTCCCCGGCGAGCATCATCATGCACGATTCAACGTTGAGGAAACCGATGAAAATTTGCGGGTTGCATTTGAAAGCGACGATGGGCAAACCACAGTGGAAGTCGTAGCTCGATGCACGGAACATATGGCTGCTGACTCGGTCTTCACGTCGATTGATGAGGCTTCACGCTTCTTTAAAGCAGGGTCATTGGGTTACTCAGCTACACACGATCCTTATCGCTACGATGGTCTGGAATTGCGGTGTAATACATGGTCGATTCAGCCGCTGGCGGTCGAAATGGTGCACTCAAGCTATTTCGAAAACGAAACGAAATTTCCAATTGGCTCGATTAAGTTTGACTGTGCACTTTTGATGCGCGGCATCAAACACGAATGGCACACACGCGAAGCTCTATACGGCGAAGAACCAGTTAAATCATAATAAGTCGCCGGTTCGATTCTGGGCACTTTTTCAGCAGGATGAACCCACCGGCTCGCCCAAATTAAATCAATACTCCTCGTTACAATCGATATGAAAGTCACTGATTACGCTAAATTAAGTCCGCGAAGCGAGATTCAGCAGACAAAACAACATCGCCGTCGCCAGACCCTTTTCATGCCGCGCATTTTAGCACTGTTTGGTGCGTTGGTCTGAATATCCCTTTGATGTTAGGTTTGCGTGACAGGTTTGCCCGTTACCGGCACAATGATGAACGCGGCTCGCGCGTTGCCGCGAATTGTTAGAGGCTCAAAGGAAAAAATCATGCTGGCCACCATTGTCGGGTGTCTGTTGCCGATCGTCGTTACCCTGCTTTTGGGTTACATAGCCGGCTGGCATCGCGATTTCGACGCCAATCAGGCGACGGTGCTCAATCGCATGGTCATGCTCTATGCGTTGCCGATGCTTTTATTCGCCGGCATGGTCTCCATTACCCGCGACCAGTTAACTGCCGACGTCCCGCTGGCGGCGGCCCTTCTGATCGGAATCCTTGGAACTTTCATTGCGGCGGTGGCCATTGTGTATTTTCTTTGCGGGCGCGATTTGTCGCTCTCGGCACTCAGAGCCATGGCGATTACCTCCCCGGCGGTGCCGTTCGTCGGCATCCCTGTTCTGGGTTATTTATTTGGTCCGCACAGCACAATCCCGGTGGTCTTTTCCGCGCTGGTCATTAATGGTATGCAGACGCCGTTGTGCATGGTGCTTTTGTCCATCGGAGCAGCGAAAAAAGGTGCCGCCGCAGCGCCAAAATCAATAAGATCAGTGTTCGCTCCTATTATATCGGCACTACGGGAACCGGTGATTTGGGCGCCGCTGTCGGCGCTCATTGTGGTTCTGGTCGGCATCCGCATTCCGGTTCCCATTCGCCATTCGCTGGGACTGCTGGGAAATGCCACCGGCGGCGTGGCGCTGTTCGCATCGGGCGTTATTCTTTACACCCGGCGCATGTCTTTGAACATCCCAGTGGTCGTTTCAACTTTTGTCCGCAATATCGTCATTCCGGGCGGCATCTGGGCAGCGGCTGTCATGCTGGGGCTCCCATTGGAAGTGAGGCAGACGGCTGTACTTACCCTGGCCATTCCGACCGGCTCGATTTGTGTGATCCTTGCCGTGCAATACCAGACGGCCGAACAGGAAATGGCGTCGACCCTGTTCCTGAGTACGATTTCATCGGTGGTGACGCTGGGGGGCTTCATCTGGCTTACCGGCGCTCAGTGAGCAAACGAATGATTTAGCTGATGATGTTTTATGACCGGCTGCGATGCACAAGCTGGTCCACAGCATCAGTTGATTATGTGGCAGTTAACAAGTGCGTCCACGTGCTATATAAGGTTGCCAGTTATGCTGTACTTTGCGAGATAACTCTTGAATGAATATATCGCCGCGCTTTTTATATTCTTCCCGCTCTGCACTATTCAGAGAGAATTCGACGCCAAATTCACCTATGCGGCCACAGAGAACATTTAGAATGAGCTGATCATCATCGCCAAGGCGGAGTTGTGTACCATATTCTTGAAAAAGAATGCGGTTGTTCTGCTGCATAACGATGACTTCACAGCCTGTCTAATCCAGATGATCCGGCAAAAACACAGTATCCAATTCCGCCTAAATTAAATTCCCGCACCATGGTCGAGGTGAATGCCGCACTCGGTTTTGTCCATGCCGGACCAGCGGCCGCTGCGCGAATCCTCGCCCTGGTTGACGGGACGCGTGCAGGTTTCAGGGCTGCAGCCTATGGAAATGTATCCCCTGGCCCATAGAGGATGATGGGGCAGTTCGTGTTGTTTCATGTATTCATAAATCTGCCGGGTGGTCCAATGCAAAAGAGGCGAAATCGCCCAGCAATTGGCGCGACTGTTCCACTGGATAAGATGCATATTTTTCCGATGAACCGACTGATCCGACCTGACGCCGCGAATCCAGGCCGCGGGTTTTAGTTCGTGAATGGCGCGATCAAAAACTTCGTTCTTGTTGGCGGCACAGCAGGCATCGACATCGCGCCGGACACGAGGATCGAGTTCGCCATTGACGGTCAGCCAGACGACAGGGTCATTGAGCGATTTATATTCCAGCACGTTCAGGTTGTAGCGCTGCTTGACCTCTTCCATAAACGCCAGAGTCTCAGGGAATAAGTAGCCGGTATTGACGAACAGAATGCGAATGTCGGGTACAGCAGTAGTCGCCAGGTGAATCGCGCACAAGCTGTCGGCCCCGAAACTGCTGGTCATGAGCAGGTCCTGACCGAAAATGTCCGCAGCCCAGCGAATGATCTGTGATGGATGGGCGGAGGCTAATTCCCTGTTGATCTGTTCCGGATCAATTTGCACCGGCCGAGGTTGTCTGGCGATTTGGCTCATGCGACGGGATCTCCGGCAACTTTTTGCGGCGTCGCACCGCGTTTGTGGCGTGATTTGAACGCCGTTTCCAGTTCATCCAGTACGCGGAGCGGAATGCGAACATTATTGCGGCCCAGACCCAACAACACGTCCGGCTTGCGGCTGCCGTGAAAATCGGAACCGCCGGTGCAAACGAGGTTGTAACGTTTGGCGAACTCTGAAAATAATTCTTCATCCTGCGGGCGATGATCGGAATGCCAGACCTCGATACCGTCCAGACCGATGTCCACGAGTTTACTTACGATGGTTTGGAGTTCGGCAGGATTCGACGCACGTAATTGCACGGGATGAGCCAGTACGGCTAAACCGCCGGCGTTGTGGATGCAGTCGAGGGCCTGCCCGGGCGTAAGGCGTTCCTTGTCAAAAAACGCCGAACCGGTCGAGCCTAAATAAACGTCGAAAGCGTCCTTCATGGTGGCAACGCATTTGGCTTCAACCAAAGCCTGTGCGATGTGCGGCCGGCCGAGGACAATCGAGCGGCCTTCAGGCGCGCCACGGCGGGCGATTTGCTGAACTTGTTCCAGGGTGATGTTGCATCCGAGTTCGTTGAGCCGTTTGATGATCTTTGGATTACGGGCGTTGCGGCCATCAAGCAGAATCCGGCTCATTTCGTGCAGGGCCGACGATTCAGGATCGATAAAATAACCCAGGATATGCAGTATGCCGGGGAGTGGATATTCGGCGGAAATTTCGATGCCGGGAACAAAACGCAATCCCTTTTTCGCGGCTTCCTGCCGGGCTTCGATTAATCCGTTGCCGGTGTCATGATCGGTGAGTGCAAAGCCAACCAATCCGGCGGCGGCGACGGCGTGTGCGAGTTGAGTGGGTGTAAGCGCACCATCGCTGGCGGTGGAGTGTGTGTGCAGGTCAACGAATTGGTTAGAGGGATTCCGGGTCATGAATTTTCCAATAAACGGCCGGAGCGATGTAAATAATCCATAATGATTTTGACGCAATCTTCCGGCGATTGGCGGTCTGTGTGCAGATGGATTTCAGGAGACGCCGGTGCTTCGTAAGGCGCATCGACTCCGGTGAATTGCATTGGCTTGCCTTCGGCCAGTGCTGCGCGAGCTTTTTTATATAAGCCTTTGGGATCGCGCTGTTGGCAGATTTCCAGCGGAGCGTCCACAAAGACTTCCACAAATTCTCCAGGCTTAACCAGAGCGCGAACGCGATCGCGATCGGTTCGATACGGGCTGATGAAACTGGCAACCACGATTACGCCTGCGTCGGAGAGCAATGCGGCAACCTGGCCAGAGCGGCGGATGTTTTCGGCGCGATCTTCCGGGCTGAAGCCCAGATCGCTATTGAGCCCCAGACGCAGGTTATCGCCATCCAATACATAGGCGGGGTGTCCAGCATTAATTAATTGACGCTCGAGTTCAACAGCAATAGTGGATTTACCACAACCAGAGAGTCCGGTGAGCCAGACAACACATGGCTGATTATGCGTAGCTGCGGATCGCTGGGGGCTGGAAACCTTACCGGCGTGAGGTGTAATGTCCTGGGATTTAGGCATAGGAAACTATCTTAGAGGCTCCTAAACTAATGGCAAAACAACGACAAAAGCTCCTCATTGGTAAAGCAAGAGCATCTTGCGCAAGCCAATACATATAAAACCTATCGGTATAGTATATATTCGCCACTTAATTTATAGTCATTTCGCATCACAGAGGCAAGTTTGTGTAAAAAACCGCCGAAATCGGCCTGGGGGCTGGAATATTTGACTCCATGTTGCATACGGAGCCGGAATCGCGGAAAGTATTGCGCAGAATGACAAGCTCGATTATTTGAAAGAATTTAAGTATGCAGCTCATGAAAAAAATGATTGTGGAATTCATTGGCACGTTTTTTCTGGTTTTTACAGTTGGGATGACTGCTTTGCGTACCCCCGGAGGCGTGATCGCTCCATTGGCGATAGGGTCGGCGCTAATGATCATGGTTTATGCCGGCGGCTACATTTCCGGCGGGCATTACAATCCGGCGGTGACACTGGCCGTGCTGTTGCGGGGGAAAAAAATAAGCCTCAAAAACGCGCTGGGCTATTGGGTTTCCCAGATTGCGGCAGCATTTGTTGCCGCAAGTATGGTGCTGTATATGAAAGACAAAGGAGGTATGCCTCCGTCTTTTGAGCCGAAGGGGCCGGTATTCCTGGCGGAATTTCTTTTTACTTTCGCCCTGGCCTGGGTGGTGCTCAACACGGCCACTGCGGAAGGGACCAAGGGGAATTCCTTTTATGGGTTGGCCATTGGCTTTACCGTAATGACAGGCGCTTTTGCGGTTGGACCCGTATCGGGCGGTGCGTTTAATCCGGCCGTGGTAACCGGGGCCGCCCTGATAGGGCTGATTTCGGTTGGCTATGTATGGCTTTATATATTGGCGAACCTGACGGGTGCGGCGGTTGCTGCGGTAATATTCCGGATGGTTGCTGAGTCAAAGTAAACTTTTAGCACCCTGGGAACTTTAGGGAAGAATTAAGGAATCAAGATGCCGGAAAAATGGATGAAGTTATTGGGTTGGGGATCATGTGCCGTTGGTTTTGTGATCTGGCTTACCTTTGCCATACTCGCCCTTCCACTTTCGAACGAAGCGTTGCCTTATGCCTTTGGACTCCAAAAGCCGCTGATGGGAAAAGTTTTGAAGGTTCCGGTGTATTCGCATGAGATGGTTACAAGTCAGAATCAGACCGTGGCGGAACTTGAGCTGCAATTTGATAACCCTGATAAAAACGCCAAGCCTGCGAACATTACGGGATATATCGTGGTCAAAGGAATCACCGCCAGTGCGCTGGACGCGCTGGGATTGCTCAAAGCTGGGGCAGAAATTCAATGTATTAAAAGAGGCCCGGATTTTGAGCCCATTTCATACGAAACGGGCGATTTAGTCATCACGTCATTTTTGGGCGCTGTGGTGTGCTGTGTCGCCTTCACAGGAATTATATTTTTTCAAATATGGATCGGCTTTAAAATACCTGATCCCAATGCCAAATGGGTCAGAAAGTATGCCTTAGCGGGAAATAAATTTGTTTACGGCGGATATCCTGTCAGATCGATTGTCTTTTGCCTTGGATATCTTTTTCTTTTGGGCTTACTGACATGGTATATCCATAAGCTGACCGTGTTTCCGCTGGAGTTCACCAGCGCCTTGGGCATGAGAGTTCCTGATCTGTTGCTTCTGGTTCTGCTGGTTTATACGGCGGCGCATTTCGGAACTTTGGGCTTGCGCAAACCTTAGACTTTTTTTAGCCACAGAGAGCATAAGGCGGCTGAGCCGCAGTTTTGAGTTTTCGGTTTTCAGTTTTCAGGTTTTACCAAGAAGGGCGCGAAGAGATTTAGCCACAGAGTTCACAGAGGACGGGACTGTTGCCCAAAGCCTCTCTGAAAGCTCATTAAATCCGTGCGGTCGTCGGCGCCAACAGTGCATCGATGAAAAATGGCACCGGGTCTATAAAGCGCATGACCTTTTGCATCATCGCAACTCGTGGCCGGTATCTC
>DATJSN010000022.1:0-26800 GCA_035504095.1 Phycisphaerae bacterium
CTGTTTGAATGTCGCTTGAAGTAAACGGCGAACCGGCATCAGGAACTACGCTCTGCGCGCCTTTAATCTGAATCAACCAGTGGAGCGCGGCAAGCGACTGATGCGGGTAAGCGCCGGGCAAACGTACAGCATCGGCATCAATCAGATAATACATCCCGCTCAGGTCCACAACACCGACGGGTTTACGATAGTCGGCGGAAATCGCGATGACTTGCTGATCAGGCAGCCATACCCGGCGAACGGAATTCACTTTTTTTATCCAGGCATTTTCACCAAACGCGGGCTTATCGGTATAGATGGAGGCGATGAGGGCAAGAATATGGCCGTTCATCGGGTCGCGCAATTCGGCGGCGTATTCGGGATGCTGCTTATTAAAGAACGTGAAATCGACGGCTTCCTGCGCCAGGTCATGAAGAATGGCACTGGATAGCCAGGGAGGCGGATCGGCCATGATGAGGCGCTTGAGCGGAGGTTTTTCGGTTACCTGGACTACGGCGGCGTAATGGGACAAACGCGTGAATGCTTCCACAACGATTGCGGCAAGAAGCAGAATCAGGCAAATGACGAGAACCGGATAAAGCCAGGAGCTTTTCATGGGGGTTTATTTTAATGACGTGAACCACGAAAGACACGGAAGCCACGAAAAAGTTTTTTTATTGCCCCGGGAAGAAATCCCGGGGCTTGGCCCCAGGTTTCCACCTGGGGCTGTATTCCGGCAGAATAAATCTGCCGGCTCTCAATGGGACGGGAAAATATATATGGCTCAGGCTGACCTTTCGATATTGCTCAAGGCAAGGAGCCTGAGCTACAACCCCGGCCAAGGCCGGGGCTATTTAATTTTGTATTCCGGCAGAATAAATCTGCCGGCGCTCAATGGGACGGGACATTCACCGGGGCGTCGCGCAAGGCCAAGCGCGCCAGGCGGTCACAAAGCTGATCAAAAGTGATTCCGGCATGCTCTGCCGCTTTGGGCACCAGCGAATGAGTGGTGAAACCCGGCATGGTATTAATTTCCAGAACCATGGGTTGAAGCGACGCTTGATCGAGCATAATGTCCACACGAGCCAGATGCCGAGCGCCGACCCAGTGATACGTTCGCAGCGCTGCGTTAGAAACATCATAAAGAACTGTTTCGGGCAAATCGATGTTAAAAAGATACTGCGTGTCTTCGCGGACGTATTTGGCCTGGTAATCGTAAAATTCCGTGCTCGGTCGAATCTGAATAATGGGAAGCGGGTGGTCGTCGATGATGCCGACGGTAAGTTCCGGGCCTTTGATCCAGCGTTCCACAAGCATTTGGCCGTATTTTGGCAAAGTAGCAGACAGATGTCCGCGGGCTTCAGAGAGTGAATGGCAAATCCGGCAGGCAACACTGCTGCCGTCGGCATTGGGTTTGATAACGCACGGAAGCCCGACTGCTTCAACAGGCTCCCAGTGGGGTGTAAACTCAGACTGACGAACCACCTGCCAAACCGGCGTGGGAACATCGCGATCAACAAGAATTTTTTTAACCGCGAGTTTATCCATCGCCAGATGCGAAGCGGCGGAATCTGATCCAACGAAGGGAATGCCGCGCTTTTCCAAAATGGCCTGAAGCCGGCCATCTTCGCCGAAAGTTCCATGCAACGCCGGGAAAACAAGATCGCATGGCTTGTGATCCAGCGCGGAAAGATTATCGGGGCCGACGTCGGATTCAAAAACGAAATGGCCGCAGCGGCGCAATGCGGCGGCGATCTGTTTACCCGTTTGCAGGGATACTTCGCGTTCGGCGGATATACCGCCGGCGAGAAGCGTGATGTTCAGTTTTTCAGCCTGATCGCCAAAATTTATTGTCTGAGTTATCAGGCCAGTAGTTTTGGTCACCATATAACCACCTCCGTTTCAAGCGTGACACCGGAATGTTCCTTGACCTTTTTCCGTATTAAATCGATCAGGGATATAACGTCCGCGGAAGTTGAGCCTTGCCGCGCCACGATAAAATTAGCGTGCCGGTCGGAAACCGATGCGCCGCCGACGGAAGCCCCTTTGAGGCTCGCCCGATCGATCAACGCCCCCGCCGAAGTTCCATTGGAATTTTTGAAAATGCAGCCGGCGCTGTTTTCGGCCAGCGGCTGAGTGTTGCGCTTATACATCCAGATTTCCTTCACGCGCGACACGAGACGGTCGGGATTGCCAGGAGTCAATTCGAATGTGGCATCAAGAATGAGTTTAGCGGTGATGTTGCTGCGGCGATAGCTGAAATTCAGATCATCACGTCGGCGGGTAAAGCAAACGCCTTTGGAATCCATGACGGTTACTTCCGACACACTCGAACCGATGTCGCCAAACGCTCCGCCGGCGTTCATCCGGATTTCTCCACCAACGCTGCCGGGGATGCCGGCAAGACACTCCAGGCCGCCAAGGCCCAAACGGGCGGATTCGCGAACCAGTTTTTGCACATCAAAACCGGCGCCGACTTTGATTTTGCAACCTTGAACCTCGATTTTTCGAAATTCAGGATTGGTCAGGCTGATGACCGCCCCATCAACGCCTTGATCATTGACGAGCAGGTTGGCGCCGCCGCCGAGGACGTAAACAGGAATATTGTTTTCATGGAGTCGTTTAAGAATAGCGGAGAGTTCCGCGACGTCGCGCGGTTCGATGAAATATTTGGCCGGTCCACCCAGCCTGAACCATGTGAGCGGCGCCAAAGGAACGTTCAGGCGAACGATCGGCTCAAAGTCGGCGTACCAAGTCATGGGTAACTTCCCACACCGGCCCCGCACCCATCGAAACGACCAGGTCGCCGGATTGAACATAAGAGACAAGATAATCTGATACCGCCGGGAACGCCGGAATATGCAAGGCGTTTGTCCCATTGGCCCGCATGCGATCAACCAGAATACCCGAGTTGACCGCTTTGCAGTCGGATTCGGTATCGCGTGCGAAATAAATATCCGGCACGATTACCACGTCGGCCTGGGAAAATGATCGCGAAAAGTCGTCGAGCAAGCAACGCGTCCGGCTGTGCTGATGCGGCTGGAAGACGCAAATCAGACGTTGGGGATTGTAATGTTCGCGCAGCGCCCGCAACGTGGCCTGAATTTCCGTGGGATGATGGGCGTAATCATCAATGATGATCACGCCATTCGGATTGCCGAGCAACTCGCTGCGCCGGCGGGCGCCGCGAAAATCGGCGATGGTTTCCTGAATAACCTGCCAGGACACGCCGCAATTTCGCGCGATGGCCGCGGCGGCCAGGGCATTGCCGACGTTGTGCAAGCCGGGAATACCCAGGCGAAGACGCGCTTCAGTGCGACCAAGATAAAGTACGCGAAATTCAATATGGCCATTGCGCGATATCTGGTCGGCGGACCAATCGGCTTCGGCATTAATGGCGTACGTCTGGACCGGTGCGCGTGAACTTTTTGCAGCCCAAAGGCAATGCTTATTGGTTGCGCTGGTAACCACAAGTCCGTCCGGATGGACCTGGGCAATCAGCTTGCCGAAGGCCTCGGTGATTTCATCTATATCCTTGTAATAATCGAGATGATCGGTCTCGATATTCAGTACGACAGCCATATGAGGAAAGAGATTCAAAAAACTCCGGTCATATTCGCAGGCTTCAACCACGAAATGCTCGCCGGCCCCGGCATGAGAAGAGCCGCCCAGTTGATTGCACGCGGCACCGACGACATACGACGGATCCAACCCGGCGCGGGAAAGGATATAACTGAGCATGGCGGTGGTTGTGGATTTGCCATGCGTGCCGGACACGGCGATTCCCTGTTTGAGATTCATCACGCAGCCGAGCATTTCGGCGTATTTAACGGTTTGTATGCCACGACGGCGGGATTCGGCAATTTCAGGATTATCGAACCGGACCGCCGCGGAATGGACGACCAATTCCGCAGCCTGGGGAAGCGCCTGGGCGCTTTGCTGATAAGAAATAGGAATACCCAGCGCGGCAAGTTTATCGGTAGCATCAGACTTTTGCCGGTCGGTGCCGGTAACCAGGGCGCCTTCATTCAAAAGCATGTGCGCCAAACCGCACATCCCGCTGCCTCCGACGCCGACAAAGTGAACGTGTCGGCCTTTCAGGGATTGTGCTCCCGGAATATTGGAAGAATCGCGTTCTAAGTTTGTATCGAATCGGATGTGAGTTGTTGGGACGAAGAGGGTCACGATGCAACCTCCATGCTGCTTATATCGGATTTTTCTCCATTAAAATCCAGATTACCAGTTCAGCATTTAACGGACCTCAATGCTGAACCACAGAAGACAGTTTTACCTGAGAGACGAGCCAATTTGCAACCATACTCGCGGCGTCCGAATGGCCTATAGCCTTTGCCGCGAGCGCCATCGACTGACGGACAGATGTATTATGCATTAATCGCCGCAAAATTCCAAGCAACTCGGCGGCATTTTTATCGGCATGGTCCACGTCGATAACCATAACTGCAGCCCCGTGTTCGCAAAGCCGGGCAGCATTAACCTGTTGGTGCCGGTCACGATGGAACGGGTATGGCATAAGTACCGCAGGCACGCCGCAAGCGGTTATTTCAGCGCAAGCACCTGCGCCAGAACGGCTTATCGCCAGGTCGGCGGCGGCCCAGACAGCGGCCATATCGTCACAATAATCTAAAACGACCCATGGAAGACCAGAGCGATAGATATCGAGTTTACGCAATTGCGGGCCTTGATCTTTGCCGGCAAGATGAAGTATCTGCCAGCCCACACGGCCATCGACCGGCTGCGAGAGCACCGATAAAAATTCCGGGTTGGCAAGCAACTTCACCAGCGCCTCATTAACCGTTCGTGCACCCAGCGAGGCTCCGGTAACTACAAGCACAGAGCGATTGGGGTTCAGGGACAGGCGATTGATGGCCTGATCGCGCGTCGGAAGTTTTCTTAATGCCGCGCGAATGGGGCAGCCGGTTACCTGCTGGGTCGATGCGGGCAAAGCGTCAATCGGCCATTGGGAAAAAACCCTGGTAACGCGATGCAATAGAAAACGATTGGCACGGCCAGGCAGCGCATCAGGATTGAGCAACCCGACCGGAATTCCGCGTTTGACTCCGACATAGGCGGCGGGCGCGGCGGCATAACCGCCAAGCGCCAGAACAGCATCGACGCGATGTGATGTAAAAAAAGCGGCCCAATGGGCGCAGCTTTTCCGCCAGGCGTTATAAAAGCCCAGCCATTGCAGAGGACGAGCGCTGACAGGCTGAACCGGCTGACGCACGTAATCATCACCGAAGCCGGAGAGCAAGTGCCGATCGATCGGACGATCGGTCGCGGCCCAGGTAATTTTGAGCGCGTGGCCGTAATGATTCTGCAATTCTTCGGCGACAGCAATCCCCGGATACAAATGCCCGCCCGTTCCACCGCCGGAAAAAATAAAATGAGCGCTGCCGGATGCGGAAATAAATCGGGAGGAATCCGCCGCATCGGCCGGGGAAGCGGATAATGCTGTGTTGAGTTTCATGAAGTTCCCCGGACAGTCGATGCGGATAAACTTTGCGGCGGCGCGGAAACAGAAGGCGCGGAACGGTTTTCCGTGCCCGCCACCAAACCAAGACGATTGGTCCGTTCGATACTCATTAACAGGCCGATAGCGCCTGCCGTCATAATCCAACCGGTGCCGCCGGAAGAGATCATGGGCAACGCAATCCCTTTGGTGGGAACCGTAACGGTGACCACGGCGATGTTCATGGCGGCCTGGAAGCCGATCATGGCGGTCACGCCAAAAGCGACCATTTTGCCAAAAAGGTCCCGGGAGCGCAGTGCGATCCGCAAGCCACAAAACGTGAGTATCAGAAACAACAATACGACTGTCAGACAGCCGAAAAATCCGAGTTCCTCGGCGATGAGACTGAAAATAAAATCGGTGCTGTCTTCAGGAAGGTAGCCCATCTTTTGCACGCCATTGCCCAGCCCCAGGCCGGAAAATCCACCGCTGGCAAAAGAAAGCAGAGACTGCATCGGGTTGTAACCCGCGCCTTTGGGATCTAATTGCGGATGAAGGAAAATCAGCAGGCGCTGGCTGCGATAGGCACTGTGAGCCACGGCGAAATACCCAACCAGAATTGCCACGGGAATTAACCACGCGATATGCCACCAGCGGCAACCGGCCATAAGCATCAAAATGACGCAGACGCCGGCGATCAGAACGGTGGTGCCGAAATCTTCCTTAAGTATCAGGGCGCAAGTGAGGCCCAACACGGCAATACACGGAAGAAAACCTTTGAAAAAACTCTGTATGCGGTCATGGTAATGTGCTGCGTAAGCGCTGATAAACAGAACCAGAGACCATTTGGCCAGTTCAGACGGCTCAAAAGTCAAAGAGTGAGATCCAGCACGGATTATAAGCCAGCGACGGGCGCCGTTGATGCTGGCGCCCAGATGCGTAAAAACAAGGCCCAGTAAAAAAATGGAAAACAGCGTGAACCAGAAGGCGAATGACCCCAGAAGGGTACGGCCCATGAGTTTGCGGTAATCAATCCGCCACATGAGGCACATGAGGACAATGGCCAGGACCACGTGCACACAGGAACCGTTGAAAAAAAAGTCGAGAAGCCAGAAATTGGACAAAGGTCCCACACGGGCATCGGCGCTCTGCACCATGGTCAGGCCTATGCCTAATAGTGTGACACAGACCAGACACAAAATCTGATCGAGCGTGAGCGAGAGCGGCCGAAGAATAAAGGAATAGCCGCGGATGGAGGCGCTGGTGGGTGGCACACCCGCAGTGCCCGGGCCGGTGAATAATCGCGTTGAGCGCGGCCAACTAATGCGCGAAGGCCAGCGAATGCCGTTACCGCCGGAAGTCATGCAGCACCTTTCGACAACAACCTAATGACGGCGGCGAAACTATTTGTTTGAAGTGTTATCATTTTTCCAAGGCCATCCATGCCTAAGAACATTTACCGGGCCAAGCTATTATAACTTTTCCAGAGCCTCTGACAAAATAAGCCGGGAATGGAGTGCAGGCGTCCCGCCTGCTTGAGAACCGGTAGGTTTATCCTGCCGGAACAAACCGCCGGCATAAAGCCGGCGGCTCTCCCAGGCTGCAAATCTGATTTCCGATGGCTATCGGGATTGGGGCGTCGTTGCCGTTTTGCCCCAAAGGGGCAAAATCATTTAGCCCGGCGTTGTCCCGCCTTGCGGGACTACGCCGGGGAAATGGTTAAATATACGGGCCAATCCTGTAGGGATTGTGTCAAATCGATGATCAGAAATGCTCACTTCATGCCGCAACCCCTACAGGGTTGACGACGTTCGGGTTCTTTGTCCCGGCGTAGTCCCGATAAATCGGGACAACGCCGGGCTGAAATATACAGCCCCTTCAGGGCAGTCCCACTCAGGAGCCGATCCCATAAGACTGGGCTATTTACCGCAACTTGATGGTCAGAAGAGCCAAAGCGGCGAACAGGACGGTAAGCAGCCAGAACCGGACGACTACCTGGGGTTCGCTCCAGCCTTTCATATGAAAATGGTGGTGAATCGGGCTGCAAAGAAAAACCCTTTTGCCGTGGGTGAGCTTGAAATAGCCAACCTGAATGATCACGCTGGCTAATTCAAGGATAAAGATCCCCCCTACCAGAACGAGCATCGGTTCCTGCCGGATGACTATGGCCACGTAACCAATGACGCCGCCGAGGGCGAGTGAACCGGTATCGCCCATAAACACCTGAGCCGGGCTGCAGTTAAACCACAGAAAGCCAAGACAGGAACCGGTAATGGCACCGCAAAGAACGGCTAATTCGCTGGAAAAATGAATGTAGTTAAAGTGCATATCCTGGGCAAGTTTGACGTCGCCGGTGACATAAACCAAAGCCATGAAGGCGAAACTGACAATCACCATACAACCACTGGCCAGACCGTCCATGCCGTCGGTGAGGTTTACGGCATTGCTGGAGGCGGCGATAACCAAAACCGCGAGAATGGCGAATAAAAAGCCAGGCAATACGAAATCCTGGGGAAAAAACGGCCAGTTTAATTTGTGCGCCCCGGCATAGTCGCCGTGATAATAGATAAACAAAGCCAGAAGCACGCCCAGGCCAAGTTGAAAGACCAATTTTTCCCACCAGATCAGACCGTCGCGTGAACCGGGGGTACGGCGTTTGGCGTTGAGTTTGAGCCAGTCGTCCACGCCGCCGAGCACGGCCAGGAAAACCATACAGAACAATCCCATGCGTACATAAAAATTGCTCAACTGGGCGAAAATGATCGTGGTGATGAAAATGGAACTGACGATCAGAATTCCCCCCATCGTCGGCGTGTTGGCCTTATTGGCGGTAAGGGTGTTGAGCGTAGCCTGATGGAATTCCGGCTGATCGCCGAGTTTTTGTTGGCGAAGCCAATTGATAACCGGGCGTCCAAAAACCAGAACGAAAAGGAAACTAAAAATAATGGCCGCGACGGAACGAAAAAGAATAAACCAATCGGAAGTTGTGTCCGGCGAAAGGTTATGAGCGGAAAGCCACAATGAGTGAAACCAATATAACAAGCGAACTTATCCTCCTTAGGATCTCTAACAAAGTCATGTCACTTTAGAGCGGACTTCTTCTGTTTTTTATTTAGGCTCTCAATCGCCGGCAACAATTTTTCCAGGCCCATGCCGCGCGATGCCTTGAGCAGGATAGCATCACCGGGTTTGAGCAAAGAAGATATTTGCGTCACAGCCGCGGCTGTATCCGGCATATGAAAAGCAGCCAAGCGCCGGCTGACAGCGGCGTCGGCGGCATGTTTCATAAGCGGTCCGACGGCTACAAGCAAATCCAATCGATGCCTCACCGCCAGATCGCCGACCTGAGCATGAAATTCGCCGCCGCGCGGACCTAATTCGAGCATGTCACCGAGTATGGCCACGCGGCGCATGTGCCGCGAAGAACCGTTATCCAGCGGCAACTCGGCGAAGGTTTCCAGGGCTCGAGCCATACTGGAAGGATTGGCGTTGTAGGCGTCATTGAGCACAAAACAAGAACCAAACCGCTGGGGCTGCATCCGCATCGACGGCGGCTCAATCGCGGCCAGCCCGGCGGTAATTTGCTGCTCAGTGAGCCCAAAGCGGCGCGCCACACCGATGGCCAGCAAAGCGTTAAAAACATTATGACGTCCGAACATGGCCAAACGGTAATCGTTGCGACCATTGACCACAAAACGCAGACCATCCATGGACTGTTCGATGAGTGTGGCTTCCAGATCGGCGCCGCTGCCGGCAGGGCCAACGGTAAAGCGCGGAACTTTAAAGAGCCGCAGCGCCGCGAGCAATTCCGGCGATTCGTTGGTAAGAAAAAGAATGCCGTCATGAGCGACAAAACGCGCCAACGAAGCTTCTTCGCGCGCGACGGATTTAAGATCGCCCAGAAACTCCAGATGTTCCAGGCCCACGCTGGTAATCACAACAATGTCCGGCGCGGCCACGTGACCCAGCGCGGCGACTTCGCCGGGCGCGTTGGTACCGACTTCCAATATCACATACTCATGTTGCGGTTCCACGCTTAAAAGCGTCAACGGCAGGCCGATGTTGTTATTAAAACTTTTGGGGCTGGCCACACCGCTTAAACGCCGCGAAAGCAATGTATGAATCATCTGCTTGGTTGTGGTTTTTCCATTAGAGCCGCCAACGGCGATGACCTTTGCCCGTATGTCACGTCGATAGGCCCCAGCCAGCCGATTCAAACCGCGAATGGTGTCATCGCACTTGAGTACGCTCATCGGCCCCTGTGCCAATACTTTGGCAAGCCCCTCGTCCGGCTCCTGATCCGCAAGCACTCCGGCAGCTCCGGCGGCGAAAACCTGCGGAATATAATTGTGGCTGTTGTGGTTTTTTCCCCGAATCGCGATGAATAAATCTCCCGGCTGAACCAGGCGCGAATCGGTGCTGATGCGGCCGTTGAATTCGCGCGAGCCGCGGCAAATCCATCGGCTGATTGTTACGCGGCGAATCTGCTCAAAACTCCAGGGTTTCATAATTTACGACCTCGGGCTCACAATCATCATACACGCGTGGAAAATCTCTGCGTCAGGGCTTCGGACGCCTGTTCCACATCATCAAAATGATGCTTATGTGAACCGATGATCTGATAATTTTCGTGACCCTTGCCGGCGATCAGAATTACGTCGCCGGCCACGGCTTTCTCCACGGCGGCGCGGATGGCCAGCGCGCGATCGGGCTGGACCACAAGCCTCTGGCCGATGGAACCGGAAAAACCGCCAAGAATCATGGTGATGATGTCGTCGGGATTTTCGGTGCGTGGATTATCACTCGTAACAATAATGGAATCGGCGAGTTTTTCGGCCGCGGCGGCCATTTTCGGGCGCTTGGTTTTATCACGATCGCCGCCGCAACCAAATACGCAGATAATTTTACCGGTGGTCCACGGACGAATGGAACGAAGAACATTTTCCAAAGCATCATGAGTGTGGGCGTAATCGACGAGCACCTGAAAGGGCAATTCCGAACGAGACATGCCTGGCGGCGTTACCGGTTGAAGGCGACCGGGCACACAGGACATTTGTTCAATCCCGGCGACGATTCGATCCAGTTTAAAGCCGGCGCACCAGGCAGCGGAAAAGGCACAGGCAATGTTCTGGGCGTTGTGCCGGCCGACGAGCGGTGTTTTGAGGCAGATTTTGCCCGCGTCAGGAATTGTCAATTCCAGGCTCATTCCGGTCTGATCGAGAAGATTGATGCGGCAGACAACGTCCGCGCCTTGTTTTAACCCGTAGGAAATCACACGAGCCTTCGTATTCTGAACCATACGGGCCGCCCAGGGATCGTCGGCGTTGATCACGGCGAAGGCACAGGGCTGCAGGGATTCAAAAAGCCGCCCTTTGGCGGCAGCGTAATTTTCCAGAGTGCCGTGATAATCCAGATGATCCTGCGTCAAATTACTGAACATGGCCACCTTGAAATCCAGACCGGCGAGACGATCCTGCGCCAGCGCATGGCTGCTGGCCTCCATGGCGACGACACGAACGCCATTGTTTTTCATGCGCAAAAATAAGCCGGCAAGGAGAATCGGATCGGGAGTGGTCATGGAATTTTCAGCAACTTCGCGGCCATCGTCGATCTGGATGGTCGTGATCAGACCACAGGGAATGTCCGCGGCGCGGCAGATGCTGCGCATCAGGTAAGTCGTGGTGGTTTTGCCGTTCGTACCGGTGATGGCGAAGAGGTCCATGGATTTTGTGGGAAATCCCTGCATCGCCTGCGCCAGCCAACCCAGTGCCGCAGCGGGTTTGGAACAGACAACCAGAGCTGCATCAGACTGAATTTCCAAGCCATCGGGATTTTCAACCATCACAGCGGAGGCGCCGCGGGAAACGGCGTCCTGAATAAATCGTATTCCATCCGTGCGCGTACCGGCACGGGCGATGAATAAATCGCCCGGGCGGACCTGGCGCGAATCTTCCGCTACGCCGGTGAGTGGCACGTCGCCGCGGCCGCGAACAATCTGCGTGAAAACCGGAATCGAGTAAAGCAATTCACTCAGATGCATCGAGCGCCTCTAAACATCCCTGTTTATTCCGAAGCCACCGAACCATGCTGCTGCTTCCATAACGGGTCCGTTCGCGGGGTTTGATCGGGCGGAACCTGCAAATATTCCAGCGCGCGGGTCAAAATTTGCACGCATGCCGGAGCAGCGACCACACCACCAAAGTGTCCGAGCTGCGGATTGGGCTGGTGCACGACCACAATGCAAACCAGGCGCGGATTTCCAACAGGACCGGCTCCGATAAAGGTTGAATTGTAAGCGTCGGAACTGTAGCGATCCTGTCCGCGAAGCGCCAGATAAGCCGTGCCGGTTTTTCCAAAAATCCGGTACGCCGACGATATGGCGTTCTTGCCCGTTCCACGAATGAGTACTTGTTCCATAGCGCCAATCATCTGATTGCATACATCCGGGGAAATAATCTGTTCGGACGGCTGCGGACCAGCAATCTGAGACCATGACTCAACATGCCCTCCGCCTACCGCAACGGCGCGGACAATCTGCGGTGTAACCAGGCGGCCGCCGTTGGCAAAGGCGCAGAAAGCCCGCACCAATTGCAGCGGCGTGGCGGCCACGCCATAACCAAAGCTCGCGGAGGTAAGCGTACCGTGCGTCCATTGCGAAAGCGGCGGCACAATGCCCGGAGATTCGCCGGGAACAATCGATCCGGTTGTTGAGCCGAAACCAAAAGTTGTGATACCCTGATCGAGGTTGGTGATGCCCATCTTCCAGCCGATCTGCGTCATGCCGATGTTGCTGGAAACGACCAGAATATCCTCTACCGAAAGCAAACCATTGTTATCCACATCGGTGATCAGACGCCCGGTGGGATCGATGTAGCGTCCTTCATGGCAGTTAAAAACTTCGGAAAGTCTGATCAACTGATTCTGCAAACCCCACGCCACATTGAAAGGCTTGAAAACCGAGCCTGGCTCATACGGGTCGGTCACCGTGCGGTTGCGCCAATATGCACTGTTGGTCTGCTGATAGTTATTGGGATCCAGTGAAGGGTAATTGGCCATGGCGAGGATATCGCCATTGAAGGGATTCATCACAATCGCTTCGCCTTCGGGCGCCTGATATTTTTCACATGTGCTGTCGAGCTCCTGCTCCGTGATGCCCTGGATGAGCGTGTCGAGCGTGAGCCAGACGTCCATGCCGTCGTTGGCGGGCTGGAATCCCTTCTGATCGATATATATGGCGCGTTGGGAGGCGTCTTTTACATACACCAACTGGCCGTCGCGGCCTACAAGAAGTGAATTAAGCTGGTCTTCCATTCCCTGCAAGCCGCCCTGCGCATTGGTAAATCCCAGCACCTGTCCGGCCAGCGTTCCCAATGGATATACGCGTTGCGTTGAATCCTGAAAACCGATGCCATCGAGCGCATGAAAATATTCCTCGGCTGCATTCGGATCGCTATGGATAAGCTCTTGAGATTCGTCGATCAGATGCTGGGACATCGCCTGAAATTTATTATAAAAATCCTCGTCAGCTCCTTGTTTGAGCAATATAAAGCGGCGCAGGCTTTTGTCGGGATAATAAAGTTGCGACTGCATCCAGGCCAGCAGCGACGCCGGGTCTTCATTGAGCAATTGCCCCAGGGCGTCAGCCATGATCTGGCGGGAAGCCGTAAGCTGATCACCTGAAAGAGCATTCAAATTCTCTTCGGGATCGAAAATATATCCCGGATCGGCGTACATGTCGTAAACGCGTACGCTCACAGCGGCGGGAGTGGAATCGGCCATGAATATGGTAGCCCGGCGCGCCATCAAATCGACGCGTACATCGTGCTGCGATTCCAGGCTGTGTTCCGCGGCGACGGTCACATGCGTTTGCAGCCAAAAAACGCGGCCCAGAAGCAGCACAAGCAAAAGACCACCCAGTGAAAGCACCGTCGTGGCCAGACGATCGGCGCGATTCAGAGATTGCAAAGATGAATCAGAATTCGGCGGCAAATTAATTTTCCATCATCTTAAAGCGTCGGCTCTGTCTGAATTTTTACGGTGGTTCGGTATCCACCGGCGTCTGCATCACCACCGATGGAACTACCTGGCCGTTGGCGTTGGTTACCTGCTGCGGCAAACCCACAATGGGCATGGTGGCATCAGATCCAGTGCCCTGAATATTTTGTATTTTTTGTCCCAGAATGATGGGGTTGGTGTCCTGCGCGATTTTTGTCTGTTGATCCCATAGTGTTTGCTGGCACAAGCGTACGTTTTGGAATATTTGCGTCGTTTCGCGGGTGAATTCCCACTCCTGACGCCGTAAACCAAACAAAGTAGCGCCGATGAGCAGAAAAGTGATCAGGCAGGTAAGAATTTTCAGCATAACCGAACTGCCGTCCATGCATGTTCCGTGTGGCACCGGCCATTTATCCATAGTTGGCGGTTTTCACGATGCCCACGATGCTAAAGCTGAATTATAACAATTCGATCCGAGTCTGTCGCTGCGAACCAGCTTAGAGGCTCTTAATTGGTATTGGTCACGCCGTTACCCACGAGAATGGCCTCATCCACGTGGCCACTGAGTACATCTTTGGCCGCCTGCTGGGCGTCCTGGGAGTAGCGCGGATCGTCAATGACTTTGTTTAATTCATAGATCACCGTGGGATCTTTACGGACAGGCCAAAGCTGATAGATACATTGCCGGATCGCTGCACCGTTTGGATCTTCCACTTCCGGCAGAAGACGTTCTTTGATGGCCCATGACGGACCATTGTCGGCGCCACTGTTGGCCGCGACGATAGAGCCCAAATTCGATGCGGCGCCGTTAAGACCCATGGTATTCATGACGCCGATCGTTTCAGTAGCGCGCTGAGCCTGAGCGCCTCCAGTAAAGGGAAATTCGTCGATCGACACGATGCCCCAATGCTCTTCGGATGGAACAAATGTGCCCGGCGGCGAATACTGTTTCTGGCCGGCCAGGTTGATGTGAAACGTTTCGGTGTTGATCTGAGCGATACAGGTCGTCGCGTTGGGATCAGAAGGAACCTGTATCTGCAACTGCTGAATCCAGCTATCACCAAACAAACCGGTAAGGTAATCATTAAGGCTTCCAAAATGCCATACATACTCATCCTGATTGCTCGGGTCCTGCTGGCGGATGGGCCAGGAGATGAGCGTAAAAGCTTTCTGGTCGTCATCGGTACTGTTCGTGGAAATGTCAGTAAAAAACTGCTGAACCGCAAGGGACTGGCTTGTTGGATAACTCGTGATGGGATTAGGCGCCGGCTTTCCGGACATGAGCCAATAGATGCCCCCCGCGGCTACAATAACGATGATCAAAATAGCGATCCATTTTGCAGACATGCTTTGTCCTCCTCAGTGAAGATTTATTTTACCATGTTTTCAAGGACAAAAAGATAGTGGTTAATTTAAGTTTTCGGCCCTAGCTTACGCGCCGCTGAGAGAAAATTCTGGTAATTGGTTTTCATTTCCGCCAGCGAGTCGCCGCCGAATTTTTCCACCATCGCCCGGGCAATTTCAAATGCCACCACGTTTTCCACTACGACGCCCGCCGCCGGTACGGCACATACATCGCTGCGCTCGTAATCGGCTTTGGACGCCTGTTTATTGGTTAAATCGACGGTGGGCATCGGCTTTTTCAAAAGCGTGCTGATCGGTTTCATCACCGCCCGCACAACTACCGGCTGGCCGTTGGTCATGCCGCCTTCCAAACCGCCGGCGTTATTCGTAGGCCGGACAAAACCCAGGGACGGCGAATCGCGCAGAGCCGGATCAAACGTAATCGGATCGTGTACCTGTGAACCGGGCAATTCGGCCATCGCAAAGCCCAGGCCGATTTCCACGCCTTTGATCGCCTGAACGCCCATCACTTCGCCGGCGATGCGCGCGTCAAGTTTCCAGTCCCAATGGGCGCAGCTTCCCAGCCCGATCGGACAACCATAGACGCGCGTTTCAACAATTCCGCCAAGCGTGTCGCCTTCGACTTTTGCCGCTTTAATAAGCTCAATCATTTTTTCGGAAGCCGCGGCATCCGGACAATAGACTTCGCTTTGATCGATAAGCTTGCGCAGCGCTTCGATATTGTCATTTGGCGCGACGTTAGCCCGGACCGAACCGATTTGTACGACAAACCCCACCACGCTGATGTCGAACTCATTGAGCAGACAACGCGTGATGGCCCCTACCGCGACGCGATTGGCCGTTTCGCGGGCGCTGGCGCGCTCAAGAGTTTCACGGCAATCCGTAGAAAGCCATTTGACAGAGCCCGCCAGATCAGCATGACCGGGACGTGGTTTAACCAATGCGGGTGTTTCATCCAGGCGGCTGTCTTTGTTGGCGATCTGAACGACCAGCGGAGAGCCGATGGTTTTACCGCGACGCACGCCGGAAAGTATTGTCGCGGCGTCGGTTTCAATTCTCTGCCGGCCTCCGCGGCCATATCCCCCCTGCCGACGGCGCAATTCATTGTTAATGAATTCAAGGTCGAGCTCCAGGCCGGCGGGCAGACCCTCAAGGATGCTCAGTAAAGCCGGTCCGTGCGACTCGCCGGCGGTTCGATAAGTTAGTGTGGCCATTGGTGTCTCAGAGCCTCTAACAAATTAAGCCGGCTGTTCTTCGGGATTCGGCGGTTGTGGCGGAGGCGGAATCACCTCCTCAACGATGATGGGATATTCCTGGGCCGTCCATTCATCACCGCCGATGCGCCGCACACGATTTTGAACCCGCAATATTCCCGGCCCTTTAATGGGCATTGGACCAACCAGAACGTTCGTCAGTCGCTGCATGTCCTGATTGAAAATAAACGTGCCCTTGGCCACCGCAAACATGGCATTTTCAGGCGGGAAAAACATGCGCGTTTCGAATTCAAATTCCTGATTGTGATCGCCGGCGACGCCCATCCAGGAAGCGGTAATACGCACCTGAGAAACGCCGGGCTGCGGCGGAGGCGGCGGCGCATTAGGCGGATTACGCCGGAGGAAAAGTTTGTCAATGATCTGGAACAGGCTGAGTTGCCCGTTAGCCTTGTCTTCCGAGCCGCCTTGCGAACAGATGATATAGATGGGTCGAGGCATATTATTTTACCTTCAGCATTACAACGTCAATAAAGGCGCATCTTATCAGGATTCAGAACCTTATGCCGCAATATCCTTTAGCGCTCCAATAAGGGCGTCCACATCAGCTTCAGTATTGAAATGGCCGGGGCTCATGCGCACGGCGCCATCGGGAAAAGTCCCGATGATCCGGTGGGCATAGGGAGAACAATGCAGGCCGGGGCGCACAGCGATGGAAAATGATTCATCCAGAATTCCGCCAACTTCCTGCGGGGTAAATCCCTGAATATTGAAACTGACGGTTCCCACACGGTTTTCAGCCGCGTTGGCGCCCGTTGGGCTATAAATAGTCAGAGTGGAAATTCCCGCAACCGCTTCCACAAAGCGCTGCACGAGTTTGCGCTCATGCTCAAGAGTATGTGCTGGACCGTTTTTGGTGACAAATTCCACAGCAGCGCCCAGACCAGCCACGCCTACGGTATTTGGCGTGCCGCCTTCAAGAAAATAAGGCAGCAAGCGCGGCTGTGTGGGGCTTGATGAATCGCCACCCGTACCGCCTTCACGGAACGCGACCAGTTCTTCGAGTTTTACTGACGGGCCCAGATATAAACCGCCGGTGCCGGTGGGACCTAAAAGGGATTTATGTCCCGGAAATGCCAACAGATCAATGTTGTCGTTAACAACATGAATAGGAACCACGCCGATGGTTTGCGCCGCATCGAGCAAAAATTTAACGTTATGTTCGCGGGCAATTTTTCCCACCGCCGCGATGGGTTGAATGGTTCCCAGCACGTTGCTGGCATGGGTAAGCGCGACCAGTCGCGTTTTGGGCGTAATCGCCTTTTTTATTTCGTCCGGATCAATCACGCCGGTGTTGGGGGAAAAATTCAATCGCGTCAGAGTGATAAATCCGCTGTCGCTCATTGCCTGCAATGGACGGCTCACGCTGTTATGTTCCAGCATGGTGGTGATCACGTGATCGCCGGGGCGAAGTAAACTTTTAAAAGCGATGTTCAGCGCATCGGTGCAGTTCATGGTGAAAATCATCCGGTGCAAATCCGTTCCGCCGACGAATTCCATAAGCTGTTTGCGCACACGGTCGAGCATTTTTTCGGCGGCAACGGCCATTTTGTGCCCGGCGCGGCCGGGATTGGCGGCTTCATGGGCCAGAAACTCTCCCATTGCGGTGGTGACCACAGGCGGTTTGGGCCAGCTTGTGGCAGCGTTGTCGAGATAAGTAATAGTTGTTTCTGATTTCATCTGATTTAATATGTTTTATACAGCCGGCAAGCCCTGCACCCTGCGCCAGGTGGAAAGCTGACCCGCGTGATATCCCTCGTGCCAGGTCCCATACATCACTATCGTGTGGCCGATGGTGGGAAAGCGTTCGCGCCGCGCCGGATCGGGGTGCGGTTTGGCAAGATCTTCCGGTTTGGCGGCTTTGAGCTTTTCAATGATCTGCCCGCGCACCGCGGTGAGCTTGTCCAGATAAAACTGCTTGGGTTTGTATTTGGATTTGTCGGCCACGGGCGTACTGCCGCCGCCATAAATTTCTTTCCAATTCGCTTCAAGTTCCGGCGGAGTTCCTCCCAGAAGCTTGAGGAAATTACAATCCGTCATCAGCAGATGACCGAGCACCCATGCCGGATGATTGGTTTTAGGCGCTGGTTGAATCACAATCTGATCGTCGTTCAAGTCGGCCACGAGTTTGAGCGTGGCGTTGCGCGTCTGGTTAATTGTGGCGATAACCGCTTCGAGCATAATATTTCTCCTTTTAACTTCCTACGTATTTTGCATACACCGCTTTGGCCACGGCGGCGTCATTGGTACCCTTGATAATAGCGCGGCCATCCGAGAAGAGCGTTAATTCATATACTTTTTTGTTATCGCCCTGTCCTTCGACGATGCCGCATTTGAGCATGAATTTATTAAAGTTCGGATTACCCACGGCCTTTAGGTTCTCAGCAATCTGCGCAAAATCCACGCGATGACCCGCGGGCTGGGAAATCTGCACGGCGTTGCGCCCGCAAAGCGTTGTAGTGCTGCTGCCGAACTTGCCGGAAAGATACTCAAAATTACGGTGCTTGCAGGCCGGACAATCGGCGATTTCGCGCGCCCGCGAAACATTTAACTGCTGGAAGCGGTTATCCCAGAGATCGAAGCTGAAGAGACGCGGATTTAATGCTTCAATATTGCCCGTAAGCAGTTTGATCGCTTCCATCGACTGCCAGCTCGCCACTACATTCACTGTAGGCCCTAATACGCCTGCGGTATCGCACGTCGGGTTCATTCCCGCCGGCGGCGAAGTTTCAAAAATGCACCGCAGACACGGCGTAATGCCGGGACGAATCACCATCGCCAATCCCATGGCACTGATGCAGGCCCCGTAAATCCAGGGAATATTGAGTTTGATCGACACGTCGTTGATTAAAAACCGCGTCTCAAAATTATCCGTGCCGTCCAGCAGCAGGTGTTTGTCCCGGGCATATTGTTCGATGTTGCCGTGGTTCACATCGGCAACCACGGCTTCGACGTGAATTTCGGAATTGATGCGGGCGATTTTTCGCTGTGCCGCGACCGCTTTAGGCAATTGATGGGCGATATCCTGCTGGTCGAAAAGCACCTGTCGCTGCAGGTTGTTTATTTCAATAAAGTCGCGGTCGATGATGGTCATGTGTCCCACGCCGGCGCGGCAGAGCGTGTTGGCCAGCACTGTTCCCAGCGCGCCACACCCGACGAGCAATACCCGCGATTGTTGCAGTTTTTTCTGCCCTTCAACGCCGATGGGCGCCCAGAGCATTTGTCTGTTATACCGCGCGAGCGCCGGATCAGCTTCTTCGAGTCGTTCAGCTATTTCTGATAATGCCATGATTTATTTCGCTTTATCCTTCAAGAACATTTTTTTCAATTGGCTCGACGCCTACGCCTTGATCGCGCAGGTTTTGGAGCACTGCTGTGAGCCGCTTTTCCTCGCCTTCAAACAAAACAGCCATCACGCCGATTTCCGCGGTAACGCTGGCCTGGCGAATGTCGAAACTCACATCGGGATAATCCTTTAGCGCACGCCACAATGCAGGCGTTTCCACCATCGTCTTATTGCCAAAAGTCAGCCATACACGTTTGTTTATTTTTGCCATCGTCATCCTCCAGCTATCGCCGGCACAATACTCAGGTCGTCGCCATCCTTCACAGGTGTCTGAAGATTATTCAAAAACCGGATGTCTTCTTCATTCACATAGATGTTCACAAACCGGTTAAGTTCACCCGGCTGCTTAAAGAGCCGCTTGTCCATTCCATTAAACTGCGAACATAACTGCGCCAAAGCCTGATCGACCGTCGCCGCCTGCACTTGTACGGCGTCCACGCCGCCAGTCATAGCCCGCAACGGCGTTGGAATTCGAATCTTTACCCCCATGGAATAATCTCCTTGCTATATTTCCGCCTGAAATTCATCAGACTCCAGTACGCACCGGGACAGGAGCAGGCGCCGCGACTTTCTTTTTGCCACGAGCCAAAAATTCATCGAATGCCTCCAGGCGGGCCGGAATCGACGCCGGTTGCTCGAGCTGATCCACGACTACTTCGACGGTCTTAAGACCATTGCCCGTAATACATAAGCAGATACTTTCATCGCGCGGAATGCGGCCGGAGTTAATCAGCTTGATCGCCGCGGCCAGCGTCGTTCCGCCGGCGGGCTCGGTCCATATGGCCTCGGTACGCGCCAGCAGTTTAATGGCCTCAATAATTTCATCATCGGTGGCGTCGGCGCCCCAGCCGCCGCTCTGTTTAACCGCCTGCACAACGTAGTAACCATCCGCGGGATTGCCAATAGCGATGCTCTTGGCGATGGTTTTGGGCTTCTGAGGACGGACCAGATCGCGCCCGGCCAGAATCGCTTCCACCACCGGATTACATCCGGCGGCCTGAGCGGAATAAATTTTCGGCTGATTATCTTCAACAAGCCCCAACTCGATAAACTCCCGATACGCTTTATAAATCTTGGGCAGAATAGTCCCGCCGGCCGTCGGACAAACTGTGTGCCGCGGCAATTTCCAGCCGAGTTGTTCGGCTACTTCAAAGCCAAACGTCTTGGCCCCTTCCGTATAAAATGGCCGCAGATTCACGTTAACAATGGCCCACCGGTATTTGTCGGCGATTTCCGAACAAAGACGGTTTACATCATCGTAATTGCCTTCAATGCGCACCATCGTTGGCCCGAAAATCAGTGAACCGAGCACTTTGCCCAGTTCCAGATCGTGGGGAATCATCACAAACGCTTTCAGACCGGCTTCGGCGGCATGCGCGGCAACGCTGTTGGCCAGATTGCCGGTGCTGGCGCAGCCCACGGTGTCGTAACCAAGTTCGATCGCTTTGGTAATCGCCACACTCACCACGCGTTCTTTGTAGCTCCAGGTGGGATAATTGGCCGAGTCATCTTTGATGTAGAGTTCTTTGACGTTGAGAACTTTTTCCAAGTTACGCGCGCGCCTGAGCGGCGTGTAGCCGGAAAATAGTCCCGTACGCGGTTCGCCGTCGACGGGTAACAGGTCGCGATAACGCCACAGGTTGCGCGGGCCGGCGGTGATGGATTCGCGGGTCACTTTGCCGCGCATCGCCGAGTAATCATATTGGACTTCCAGCGGGCCGAAACAGACCTCGCACACGTGCACCCCTTTCTGGGGATACACCTGGCCGCATTCTTTACACTTGAGTCCCTTGACGTATGACATCAGTGCCTCCAATGACCGCCCGTATATCAGGACGGAAAACAAAACGGCCTCTTATCAGGAATCCACCCGGATGGTGTGCTGATTCCCGATAAGAGGCCGCTGGTTTTCAATCGGTTTATGGATTGATCAACCTGATCGCTGATCCAATTATCTATCCCCAAGGTCGCTAATACAGCAAAATGCGATTTAGCGAGCGGGAGGGAATTAGCACCCGTTTCTGGCGGAAATCATATTCCGCGAAGATGGGTTGCTGTGCCGTCGACGGGCCCGTCCCTCAGGCACTCTTGATAAGAGCCGTATTCAATTGTCAAGACTTACAATAATAGAAAAACGGATGGTGAGTGTCAAGGTGAGTGGACTTACGGGAAATCTGGGTGGTGGCTCAATTTGAATTGTTGCGGAAAAAACAATAGAGCCACGCAGCTAAGGGATCAGGATATGTAGGCTTGGAAAAGATATAGTGATAGGTAATGAGGACGTACGGACTAATGGCTATGGAACCAATTACGATATACAGAAAAATGGTAATAATTGCATTTAGGTCCATTTGTCACCTGTACCAATTGTATCACAAAAGCAGCGTTCTTAGACAACCGAATAATGCTTGACTGGTCATGAGGTAGCAGTTCAATTTGAATTGTTCGCCATAGCTTCATTGGGTTTAGGCGACATAAAATCCGGCAAAATGTTAGGCGCCGACGCCGATTGACCGGACTGTGACTTGGCCGCTTGAGCAGCCCAGAATTGAGCCTGGCTCAAATCCTGCGGCACGCCTTGACCTTGAATATACAACTCAGAAAGCGCACCGGCGGCGTCAGCGGAACCGGCTTTGGAATTGGCGGCCTGATAATACCACCACGCCGCCAACGCATAATCCTGCGGTTCACCGTTGCCTTTGGCGTACCGCAATCCAAGTTGATATTCCCCGCTCGCATCGCCGTCCTGAGCCGCCTGCTGATAAAGCGCAAAGGCCTGTGGTTTATCTGCAGTAAGGCCATTGCCGTTGTAATAGCAGTCGCCGAGTTTATTTTCCGCGGCGGCGTTACCCTGATCGACGGCCTTTCTATACCAGCCGACGGCCTGGGCGTAATCCTGTTTGACGCTCAGGCCGTTAAAATAAAAATCCCCCAGCTTGGTTTGGGCCGCCGAGTTGCCCTGCGCTGCTGATTTTGTATACCAAGTAAACGCCTGACCGTAATCCTGCTGGGTCCCCTGACCTTTTTCATAATCGTAGGCCAGGTCAAATTGCCCATTCACATCTCCATCACCAGCCGCTTTTTGGTACCAATTAAATGACTGCTGATAATCCTGCTTTACGGCATGTCCGAAGTAATAAAAATCGCCTACCGCGGTTTCGGCCGGCGCATAACCCTGCCCCGCCGCCTTGGAGTACCAGTAAAACGCCTGACCGTAATCCTGTGTTGTTCCCCTGCCGATTTCGTAAGACACGCCAGCGCTGTACTGGCCGAAGGCGTCGTTATCCTGAGCCGACTTCAGGAACCAGTTAAAAGATTGCTTGTCATCCTGAGCCACACCGCGGCCCGCGTAATAAAAATATCCCACTTCACGTTCCGCCGGCGCGTACCCCTGCGCGGCGGATTTTTGGTACCACTGGAAAGCCTGGGCATCATCGGGCTGGACACCCTGTCCGTATTCGTAGGCGTAACCCAGGTCGTATTCACCAACGGAATCGCCGTCATTCGCTGCTTTTTGATACCAGTTAAAAGCCTGCTGATAATCCTGTTTGACCGCATGGCCATAGTAATAAAAATCTCCCACCTTGTTTTCCGCCGCGCCATAACTCTGATCGGCGGATTTTTTATACCAATAATAAGCCTGGTTATAATCCTGTGCCGTTCCCTCGCCGTGCTCGAAGGCGTAACCCAGATTGAATTGCCCCATGGCATCCCCGTTATTGGCCGCTTGTTGATACCAGTTGAAAGCCTGCTGATAATCCTGTTTGACCCCGTAGCCGTAATAATAAAAATCTCCCATTTTGTTTTGGGCCGCAGGGTAGCCCGCATTGGAGGATTTCTCGTACCAATCCAGAGCCTGGGCATAATCCTGATTGACTCCTTCGCCATATTCATAGAGATAAGCCAGATCGAATTCCCCTGTCGGATCGCCGTTAGCTGCGGATTTTTGATACCACGGGAAAGCCTGGGCGTAATTTTGTCCAACAAAGTAGTAATCGCCAAGATGATATTGGGCCACCGCATCATTGGAATCGGCGGCGGCCTGAAGCTGGCTTAGCGCCTGCTTATCGCCTTTGTCCGCCGCTTGTTCCATGGCATCGTAATCGGCTGTTGTCGCCGCGGCGGCGATTAAAACGGAAGTAAATCCAACCGCCAAAATTGCGGTACATAGAACTGAAATAATTTGTAATGTTCTGCTCGGCATATCGATTGAACCTTTAAACTATTCCTGTCCATTCGCCGGCTGGGTTGCCGGACTATACTGACCCGGGCCTGAAGAGTTTTGCGAATTCTGTCCCATTCCATTATGCGCGCCTCTTCTTCCGGCTCCGTTATTGCCGCCAGAAGTTCCGGAAGGCGCCGTTGGCGGACCGCCTGACTGATTAACGTTTTGGCCGCCAAATTGCGACTGACCGGCGCCGGTCGTGGCTGAACCACCCGGTCCCACAACGGCAACGCTTAGAGGCTCGGGTTCGGTGAAGGTTGCGGTTGGAGGCGGAATAATTCTGATTTTGAGATGGCCATGTGAATTCAATACCGCGTCAAGTCCGGTCACCGGTAATTGGTAGACGCCTGATTTTGTAATCAGCCAGCTGCCGGGGGTATCCGTCGTCGGCAATAAACCGTCAACAGCGCTCGCGGCCGCACCGGTAATGCTCAAAACCGGATAACGGGCGTTGCCCAATTTTACGGCTTCAGGTGAACTGAGCCAATTGCTGAAAGCGGGACTGAAATTCACGGTCATGGCTAATTTTGCGGATGTATCGGTTGCATGGGCCAGGGTAATGGTCGCCGGCGCGTCGAAGGAGCTGACCAATATTGTCGGTTGGGCAATGGTTCCCGTGGTATATATCACATCGGAATTGAGCACCTGTCTTTCTCCCTGCCAGACAGTGAAATAGGACGGAAAGCCTTCATTCGAACCTTCGGACGCCGGTTTAATATTGCCGGCCTGAATGGATGGAAACACCACGATAAGCTGCGGGCCGATATTCTGAATATTCTCTGCCATCACATTGGTGGGTCCCGCGCCGGGAACGTTGAACGTCCAATAAGCTTTGAGATTACTCACATCCAGATCGTCATATCCATACATAATGCCGATGGTCTGCGTACCGTTATCGACAAAAACCACAGAAGAATTCGTGGGCGCCGCAACCGCAAGTTGAGACTCACTGTGCTGCTCTGACGGCGGCGGTAATTCGAACCACCCCGAATCCCATTGACTGCCGATGCGATAGTTGGCCAGTTCCAGCCACAACCGGTTCACATCGCCCATGACCTTCTCCATCGCCTGGGCGTTGGATTGATCCAGGGCAAAACCATTGGAAGCACTGCCGGCGGCGTTGCCGGAATTCTCCGCGACAAACGAATTCAGAAAACCGGTGTAATCGCCGTTCCAGGCGCACGTCGCCGCATTATAGAGATTGGTCTGACTTTGATTGTCATCTTCCGATTTGCCCATGCCGCTGATGATCTGCTGGTACAAATCGCCAAAATGCTGATAGAGAACGCTTTTCTCATCGCCGGGTGAGACCGGCGGTTGGGCGGCGTTGCCCGTGGCGGTGTTGACGAACGTTGAATACGCGCCGAAATAAACTCTTGCCGGCGGCGCCATGATTTCATCGTTCGGCACCAGAACCAAAAAAGAAATGTTATGCGTCTGGGCCACCAGGGCATAATCGGCGCCCTGCTCGGCGGCGGATTGGATGTTGCCCGAGCCGTTGGTTTCTCCAATCAGCCGGGCTCCGATGCGCACCCGCAGGGAATTGTCGCTGAGACGCGCCACGGAAAACAAACTGTTGTAATCGCGGGCGAACATGCTGTTGATCCGTCCCTGCTGACTCTGTAAATCAATTCCTCCGCCGGCGGTGGGAAAGGAAGCCGAAAGAGCCAACGCCAGGTTCTGCAGGTATTGCGCCTGGCTGGAGGCCAGATCCGCTTCCAGTTCATCAGTGACCAGAAGTGGAATAATGATCGGCGTTTTTAAATGCGGCAGTTTCTCCGCCTGGCTTTTAAGTTCAGTGATAAATTCCCTGATTTCCGCGTCCATGTCAGCGAGATTCCGCTCCAGCGAAGGGTTGTCCTGCGAATCGGCCACCATTTTTTGAATCCCACGGTCCGGATTGGAGTCCAGATCGGTCAGAGCGGCGATGGCGTCGCGCGTCGCCTGCGGCAAATTGGTCTGGCTTTGGGTGTTATATTCCTCGACGATTTTGTCGAGCTGTTCTTTCAAGGGATCATCCGGCAATGCCGCGTTCTGCACGGCGGATGAGCCGGAGGAAGCCTGCTGACTCGTCGAAATGGCGCCGCCGGCCGCACTGGACCTGACTTCCGGCGATACCGGATTTACCGAAGCGGGTGGAGTGGATATTTTCAATTGCTCCTGGAGATTCACCGGGGTGGTAATTTCTCCCCCGATAGGCTGGGAAAATGGATCCAGAAAAAGTGAAATGTCTACATACGTATCATAAGAAGCATCCCTCAGCCGCGGCATGCACGATACCTGCATCTGCACCACATACGCGGTATATCCGTTGGGAATCGCGGCGTCTTCAACGTAGCGATTGATCAGTTTGACTTCCTGATACAAAGCGGTGGCTGCAAGATATTGCAGGTAAGGGTCGGTCTGAAGACCGGAACTGGTTAATGTGCCGGGATTCGATGCGTATGGATACACCGGCAGATAAGGTTGTGTCGTGCTGTTTTTTCCTCGACCGTAACCTCGCCCCGAGCCGTAGCCCCCCTGCCCGCGACCGCTTTGACCATTGTTTGCCCGCCCATATCCACCCTGACCATAACCACCTTGAGCGTAGCCTCCCTGTCCGTAACCACCCTGTCCGGATCCGCGTGAGCGATTGTAGCCACCATTGGAAAAACCGCCGGAATATCCGCCGGAAGTTCGATTGTTCCCATATCCACTGTTGGCCCGGGTACTTTGCATTGCACCGTCACCCGAATTGTGCATTTGTCCGCCACCCGGTCCGAACTGCGCCTGCAGCGCCGCTGTGAAAGAATCCTGAAGCGATTGTTGAAGCTGGGCTGTATTGGGAACAGCCTGGCTGAAAGCTTCGTCGGGACTAATGTCGTAATTCGGTTGCAATTCGTTTTTGTAATCGTCCCACTGCGTGACGGAAAGAACCGCCACGTGAGTTGAACCGATCTGATCGAAGGTGGGCGCGGGCGGCGTGGACGCAAACTCAGTACAACCGCCGATTAATACTGATGCGATGGATAGTGAGAGCAGCGCTCGTTTCTTCAACTTCATGACCTGTCCCGGCAAATGCCCCTGGCCTATCAGCGTCTGTAAATATGCGAAGCAAAAAAATGTTATCGGTGCATTGATTTATTTGCAATGTCTGCAGCGACGTGCCA